>NZ_JAWQFN010000062.1:0-1579 GCF_033436765.1 Defluviimonas sp. D31 | reverse complement strand
GCCACCTCTATTCGCGACAAAACTTCAAGCTCAACCGCGCCGCCGCTCTCGCCGAGTGGCGCGGCCTCGGCGCGTCATAAGGGACAGCGATCCTGCCCTTGTGGAGAAGGGTTCGAATTGGTCTGACACCACCTTTCCGCTCGATACTACCTGCCGGACGAGGCCATCCAGTCTGGTGAATGGACGATGCCGAAGCCAAGGAGAAGCGCGTAGGCTCACGGCCGCTGTCAAAGAAGCTTTTGACAAAGAGGGTACTTCTTTTCCGTTTGCAAAAGTGGAAGTGCATCTCCTGTCTCCAGCCGCTACGAAAGCGCCTGCCCGAGCGAGCAGAAGTGCCACTGATTAGTTTACCAGAAAGAGTTGATTCCTATTGTCAATATCTGATTATCCTCCCCTATCGTGGCGCGGGTCGAAGTGCTTCTCAGGGTGGCCTTGATGGAGGTCTTATTCGAAAGACGATAGGCGACGGTTGCTCCCCAACCGCTTTGACTTCTTCGATCGTCGTTGCCGATACCATTCAATTGCGTGCGCCCGCCAGCGCCATAGCCGGTGCCCACAGAAACCCAGATGCCATTGCTGAACGAATACGTGGCATGGCCCTCAATCGAGTAAAATGGTTCCTGCTGCAAACGGTTACCATTGAAAAACGAGCTGTTTTCCTGAAACAGCAATGCCGCCAAGGTGGTCTCGAACGACCAGCTGCCCTGATTGCGCAGCACACCCATCTGCGGCTGAAAAACAAAACGATTTCCGCCGATGTTGAGGAGCTTGCTGTCATCATACTGCCCAGTTGGAAACTGGACGGCGAGGGACGCTCCCAAGATTGTCTCAGTCTTTCGGCTCGCGCGATATCTGGTGAATTCTTCACCTCGCAACGGCGGTGCACCAATCAGATTCATCGACAACCGCATCGCCGTATCGGTCAGCCCCTCACGCGTAGTCGAAGCTGGCGCGCCATTCAGCAAACCTGCCCAGCGGGCCTTCTGCCAACCCTGTAGCACCTCGATCCGGGCTGACTTTCCAAAGGCCTCGAAAGTTCTGATGTAACCCAAAGCTAAGGTTTGCTTGTTGCTTGTCGCGTTTTCGATACGCAGAACCGGGTCGAAATAAATATCAGAATCTCCGTGGGAATATGCGCCAACAATGTAGTTCAGTTTGGTCGGCAAATGTGCCCATCTCCTAGGCTCCAATTCCTGGCCGAAAGACTGCGCGGCTGTTGTAAGCAAAGCGAGGCTGCTCAAGAAGGAAATGAGAAATAGTTGCGGGATTGGCACTTCTATTTTCCTTTTCCTTCAAATTCTGTTCGGGACAGAGGGCGAGCAATTAACTTAGACTCGAACAATTCAGACGCTTTGTCGGCAACCAGCTTCAGCTATACTTGGCACCGAGCAAACTGCATAGGCTCGTTTCAGAACCCTGCGACCCGCTGCACGAGCCAGAAGGTCGCCAGACGGCGGTGTCAGAGGAACCTGGCTTGCGGCGAGGCAGGGCGCCGACTAGCGTCGCTTGATGTCGAAACCTGACCCGTTCAAATACTTCAAGACGAGCCGCGCGATCATCCGCCTGGCGGTGATGATGT
>NZ_JAWQFN010000061.1:0-1583 GCF_033436765.1 Defluviimonas sp. D31 | reverse complement strand
GATCAGGCCCATCTGCTCGAGCTTCAGGATGACCTGGTGCGCGCAGTTGTCGACGTCGACGTTCTCGGTCTCGACCTTGAGCTCGGGGTTCTTCGGTTCCTCGTAGGGATCCGAGATGCCGGTGAACTCCTTGATCTTGCCCTCGCGCGCGAGCTTGTAGAGCCCCTTGCGGTCGCGGCGTTCGCATTCCTCGAGGGAGGTCGCGACATGGACCTCGATGAAGGCGCCGAAGGCCTCGATCATCTCGCGCACCGCGCGCCGCGTCGCGGTGTAGGGCGCGATCGGCGCGCAGATCGCGATGCCGCCGTTCTTGGTGATCTCGCTCGCCACATAGCCGATGCGCTTGATGTTGAGGTCGCGGTGCTCCTTCGAGAAGCCGAGCTCCGACGACAGATGCTTGCGCACCACGTCGCCGTCCAGAAGCGTCGTCGGCCGCCCGCCCATCTCCATCAGCTTGACCATGAGCGCGTTGGCGATCGTCGACTTGCCGGAACCCGACAGGCCGGTGAAGAACACCGTGAAGCCCTGCCTGGCGCGCGGCGGCGAGGTGCGGCGCAGCTCCTGCACCACCTCGGGGAAGGAGAACCAGTCGGGGATCTCGAGCCCCTCGCGCAGGCGGCGGCGAAGCTCGGTGCCGGAGATGTCGAGGACGGTGGAGCCTTCGGGCACCTCGTCCACCGGGAAGTACTGCGCCTTCTCCTGCACATAGACCATCTGTTTGAAATCGAGCATCTCGATGCCGATCTCCTCCTGGTGCTTGGCGACCAGTTCCTGCGCGGCATAGGGGTCGTAGAAGTCCTTGCCCTGGCTGTTCTTGCCGGGGCCCGCATGGTCGCGCCCGACGATGAAATGGGTCAGCCCGTGGTTCTTGCGGATGATCGCGTGCCACAAGGCCTCGCGCGGGCCGCCCATGCGCATCGCGAGGTTGAGAAGGCTGAGATGCGTGGTCGCCGCCGGGTACTTGTCGAGGACCGCCTCGTAGCAGCGCACGCGGGTGAAGTGGTCGACATCGCCCGGCTTGGTCATGCCGACGACCGGGTGGATGAGAAGGTTGGCCTGCGCCTCCTTGGCGGCGCGGAAGGTCAGCTCCTGGTGCGCGCGGTGCAGAGGATTGCGGGTCTGGAACGCCACGACCTTGCGCCAGCCGAGCTTGCGGAAATAGGCGCGAAGCTCGTTCGGCGTGTCGCGGCGGGCCTTGAAATCGTAATGCACGGGCGGCTGGATGCCGGTGATCGGGCCGCCGAGATAGACCTTGCCCGCGGTGTTGTGCAGGTAGTTGACCGCCGGATGGGCAAGATCGTCGGCGCCGAAGACGCCCTCGGCCTCGCGGGCCTTGTTCGGCACCCACTTGTCGGTGACCGAAAGGATGGCGAGGATCACGCCCTCGGCGTCCCTGAGCGCGATGTCCTGGCCGGGCTCGACCTTCTCGGCGAAGGCTTCCGAGACGTCGAGCGTCACCGGCATCGGCCAGAGCGAACCGTCGGCGAGCCGCATGTCGGCGACCACGCCGTCATAGTCGGCCTCGGTCATGAAGCCCTTCAAGGGATGGAAGCCGCCGTTCATCAGAAGCTCCAGGTCGCAGA
>NZ_JAWQFN010000060.1:0-1641 GCF_033436765.1 Defluviimonas sp. D31 | reverse complement strand
GGGGAACGAAGCCGAGTTCGTCGATGATCAGCAGATCCTGACCGGCGAGGCCCTTCTGGAGGCGCTGCAGCCGGCGGTCGTCGGCGGCCTCGATGAGTTCGTGGACGAGTGCTGCGGCGGTGGTGAAGCGGACCTTCAGGCCCTTCTGACAGGCGGCGAGGCCGAGCCCGAGGGCAACATGCGTCTTGCCGGTGCCGCTCGGTCCCAAGGCGATAACGTTCTCGCGACGATCGACGAACTCGCAGCGCGCGAGTTCCATCGCCAGCGCCTTGTTGAGCGTGGGGATTGCCTTGAAGTCGAAGCTGTCGAGGCTCTTCGTGGCGGGGAACTTCGCCGCCTTGATGCGGCGCTCGATCATCCGGCGCTCGCGCTCGATCAGCTCGAGCTCGCAGAGCCTGAGCAGGTACTGCACATGATCCTTGCCTTCGGATGCGCATTGTCGGGCCAGCTTGGCATGCTCGTTCTGAAAGGTCGGCAGCTTGAGCTTCTTGAGATGATGCTGGAGCAGCAACTGGGGCGTGTCGGTCATGTCGCCGCCCCGGGCATCAGGCTCATGTAGCTGGCCGGCTTCGTGGCCTCGACGCGCGCCCGGGGCAGGTAGGGATAGATGTCGAGATCGAGCCGTGGCGGACGCCGCTCGATGCGACAAAGCACGAGGTGCTTGATCGCGTCATAGCCGATGGCGCCGAGGTCGAGGGCCTGGCGCACGGCGCCGTGGACATGCTCCATCTCAAAGGTCTCGAGGAGCCGCAGAACCTGGACGTACTCGCGTTTGCCGGGCTTGCCCATCCGGGCCTCGAGCAACCGGCGCAGCGTGGCGAACTCTACCGGAAGGTTCCAGCCCTGAAGCGGGGCTGCCTGGTCGAGGGCGCCGACCTTCTGCTCCAGGAGCGGCAGGAAGTGCAGCGGGTCGAAGACCATGTCGGCCTTCTCGTAGGACCGCCGATGCCGGGCGATCACCTCGGCACCCGCGCCGATGACGACCTCGCCGACATAACCGCGGACCTGGACTTCGTGATGGGCATAGCCCACCGGTACCGAGTAGTCGTTGCAGCGGTAGCGCACCATCGAGATCGACGTGGCGCGGGTGCTGACCTTCTCGCAGGCATCGTAGGGCACCGCCGGCAACGGCATCAGCGCGTCGAGATCCCGCATGAGCCGCTCGCCGATCGTCTCCGTGTGGCCCCTCAGAACCGCATCCTGGCGCCTTAGGCATTGCTCCTCCAGCCAGGCGTTCAGCGCCTCGAAACTCTCGAACCGGGGCATGGGCACCAGGAAGTTCCGGCGCCCGAAGCCAATCACACCCTCGACATTGCCCTTGTCGTTGCCTTTGCCAGGCCGGCCGAACCGGTCCTCGAACAGGTAATGTGACTGCAGCTCCGAGAAGATCCGGGTGCGCTTGCGGGTTCCGTCGCCGAGGATCTTCGCCACCGCGATGGTGGTGTTATCGTAAAGGATCGACAGCGGCACGCCGCCGAAGAACGCGAAAGCAGAGACATGCCCGTCGCAGAACGCCTCGGTCGTCTCGGCCGGATAGGCCTTGATGAAGAAGGCGTCCGAATGCGGCAGCGCCATCGCGAGGTAGTGCAGCTTGCGCCTGGCGCCGCCGATCACGCCGACCGCCTCGCCGAAGTCGACCTG
>NZ_JAWQFN010000006.1:206336-230140 GCF_033436765.1 Defluviimonas sp. D31 | reverse complement strand
AAATACTTCGTGATCGCCGCCGTCAGCGTCGTCTTGCCGTGGTCAACGTGACCGATGGTCCCGATGTTCACGTGCGGTTTCGTCCGTTCGAATTTTGCCTTTGCCATATCGCGGGCGCCTCATGCTCTGGGGGGGCCCGACCGGGACCCCGTGTCAACATCGCCGGCTGCGTATCGGCTGGTGTTGGAAAAATCAAGCGTCAGTTGGTCGCCGCGGGGGGCTTTGGCGCGGTGCCATTCGCGGCGGCGAGCATGGCGCGCGCAGCCACCGCCTCGGGCGTGAACCAGGCCTTGTTCCGCAAGAGCCAGTCGTTGATGTCGTCGGCCGCGTTGGCGGCGAGATCCTCCATCTGCTCCTTCCGGTTCTGCGTCAGGCCGGAGCCGATCATCGTCTCGCCCGAAAGGCTCTGGAACACGGTGAGTTGCTCGGGCTCGGCGTTGATCTTGCGCCCGGCGGTGTCGTCCCAGACGTTGACGGTGATCGCGAGCACCGATTTGGGGTTCAGAACCACCGGCACACCTGGAATCGCCAGCGCATAGGCGTCGACCGTAACCCCGATATGGTAGAGCTTGTCGCCGTCGTAACGCCCGAAATGCTTCTCGAGCGCGTCCTTCAGCACATATTCCCATTCTTCGGCCGTGGCCTTGCGCGACGGCCCCGCGGCTTGGGCGTTCTTGGCCACGACGATGGTATACCCGACCGCGAAATTGCCCATCGGCTCGGGTGGCCGGCTCAGATCCTCGGCCGCGCAGGCGGCAAGGAGGAGCACCGAAAGGGCGGCAATGAGACGGCGCATGGGCGGGGTATTCTCCTCTGGCATCTGCCCTGCCATAGCCGAGCCCGCCCGTGCGGGCAATCCGCCGCGCTTGGCGCGGCGCCGGAGTGACTTATATTGGCAACGGGAGGAGCGCGATGGATCAGGTGGCGCAGACCGAAAGGACACCGGTGCAGGTGCCGCTTGCGACCCGGCCGCTCGGGGTCTGGGCGAGCATGAAGACCGGACAGCGCAACCTTCTGGAACTGATCCCCGAGATCGCCACCCGGCAGCCAATGGTCTCGGGCCGCACGGTCAAGCGCTGGCACATGGTGATGGATCCCGGTGCCAACCGGCGGATCCTCAAGGAAGCGGTGGAGGATTACCCGAAATCCGACGTGACCAAGCTGATCCTGGGCCCGGCGATCGGCGAGAGCCTGTTCATCGCCGAAGGCGCGCACTGGCTCTGGCAGCGCCGCGCCGCCGCGCCGGCCTTCTCGGCGCGGCATGTCCAGGCGCTGGCGCCGGTGATGACCGCGGCCGCCGAACGCTCGGCGGCGCGGATCGCGGCGCAGGCGGGGCGCGCCGCCAACCTCTTCATCGAGACGATCGCGGCGACCTTCGAAGTGATCACCGACGTCACGCTCTCTGGCGGAAGGGCCTTCGACCGCAGCGCGATCCATGCCGCCTTCGACGCCTACATCGCCTCGGCGGCGCGGATCACGCTTCTCGACGTGATCGGCGCGCCGATGTGGGTGCCGCGGCCCTCGCGGCTCTTCTCGGCCCCGGCGATGCGCGAGATGAAGGCGATGGCCGACCGCGTGATCGACGAGCGGCGCGCAGAGGGCGCGCATGACGTGCCCGATCTTCTCGACCTTCTCCTCGACGGCGCCGATCCCGAAACCGGCCGCAAGATGACGACGACGGAGCTGCGCGACAATCTCCTGACCTTCATCGTCGCCGGCCACGAGACGACGGCGCTGACGCTCGCCTGGTCGCTCTATCTTTGCGCCTTCGACCCGGAGGTGCAGCACCGCGCGCGGGCCGAGGCGAAGGCCGCGCTCGGCGCCCGTGCCGCGACTGTGGCGGACCTCGCCGCCCTGCCCTATTGCCGCCAGATCGTCGACGAGGCGCTCAGGCTCTATCCACCGGCGGCCTTCCTGTCGCGCACCGCGCGCGCGGATGACACGCTTTGCGGCCGCGAGATCCGGCCCGGCGACACGGTGATGCTGCCGATCTACGCACTTCATCGCAACCATGCGCTCTGGCCCGACCCGCACCGCTTCGACCCCGATCGCTTCGCCGATGCGAAGGCGATCGACCGCTTCGCCTACCTGCCCTTCGGCGGCGGGCCGCGGATCTGCATCGGCGCCTCCTTCGCGTTGCAGGAGGCGGTGATCATCCTCGCGACGTTACTTGCCCGGTTCCGCTTCACCCCAGTTCCAGGGCGCGATCCGAAACCGGTGCTTATCCTGACGCTCCGGCCCGAGGGCGGGGTCTGGCTCAACGTGGAGCCGGACTGAGCGCGTACATTCGATCGCAAATTTCCGACAAAAATAGTCAGACTTATCTTGACGGTCTTCGGCGAGGGGCCTAATCCGGTCCCGAACGACGGACCAACAGGAGACGAACATGGTCGATTCATCCCCTTCCCCGCGCCGCATCGCGCCGCGCAAATTGGCAACGCTGACGGCGGGCGCCGCGCTCGGGCTCGCCGTGGCCGGTGCCGCGCAGGCGGCTGGCACGCAGGGCTTCGACGCGACCGGGCCGGAGAAGTTCTGGCTCGCCGTGAATCAGGGCGGCGAAAGCGGCATGGCAGTGGAGATCCTCACCGATCTCGGGCTCGTCGAGGGCCATCTGCGCGCGGGCGTCGCGCTCTATCAGGCCGGGCTCGCCGATCAGGCCGTCGGCCACATGAAGCATCCCCAAGACGAGATCTACGCCGACCTCGCCGCACATCTCGAAGATGCCGGGATCGCGGGCTTCGCCGAAGAGCTGACCGCGCTCGCCGCGACGGTCGAGGAACGTGCCGACGCGGGCGACGTCGAAGCGGCCTTCGCCGCGGTGATGACGAAGGTCGAGGAGGCGCGCGGCGCGGCCCAAGCCGGCGCCGCGGGCGAGGCGCAGGCGATGCTGGCGCTCGTCCGCACGGCGGCCGACGAATACGGCGAAGGCGTCGCTGACGGCGCCGTGAAGGAGTTGCACGAATACCAGGATGCCTGGGGCTTCGTTCAGGTTGCCCGCGCGATGGCCGAGCACATGGCCGCCGAATCCGCCGCGGGCGAGAAGGCGTTCGGCGCGAATGCTCTTTCAGCGCTTGACGAGATCGCTCCGGCGCTGCCCGGCGTCTCGCCCGAGGGGCGGAGCCTTGGCGATGCCGGCATGCTGCTCGTCGCGGCGGCGAAGATCGAGCTTGCCGCCTACGGGCTTAAGTGAACGGCGTTCTTCGCGATCGAAGGGGGGCTCAGCCGCCCCTTCAGTCCTTGCAGATGCCGCGCAGCGCCTGCCACTCGGCGGCGTTGAGAACCGGCGCCGTCGCCGTATGGGCGGCGGCATTCATCCGCGCGGCCTCGGCGCGGCCGGCACTCAGGGGGTGCGAGGAGAGGTATTCCGGCAGGAGGTCCGTCATCTTCGCGATCCGGTCGAAGAAACCCGCCATCGGCGCGGTGCTGATACCGGCCTCGTTCAGGAGCCCGTAGGCAAAATCATCCGCCGCCGCCTCCGCCTCGCGGGTGTAGGCGGTCTGCAGCACATGCTCGCCCGCCGCCGCGATCACCGTGCCGCCGGTGACGTCGCCGAGTATCAGCGACAGGATCCCCGTCGAACCGGCCGCGCGGAGCGTGAGCCGGATCGGGTCGCGCGCCACGACATGGCCGATCTCGTGGCCGAGGACGGCGGCGACCTCCTCGGCGTTTTCGGCCTCGTCGATGAGGCCGCGGAAGAGCACGATCTGGCCGCCCGGCGCGGCGAAGGCATTGACCATCTCGTGGTCGAAGACCCTGAGTTCGATCTCGTAGCCAAGGTCTCGCCCGCCGACGAGCCGCGTCTTCATCGCCTCGAGCGCGGCCAGCCCCTCGGCATCGGTGCAGGCAAGGTCGGCGCCGTTCTCGTCGCTCACCATCCATTCGACCTGGCGCATCACCGAGCGGCCGAAGGCGACCTCGGTCTCGCGCGGCAGGCGCTCGGCGAGGTAGTCGGCGAGCCCCGGCAGGATGACGTAGAGCATCACCACGACCGCCGCGACCGCGCCGCCGAGCCAGAGTGCCACCTTTCGGAAGGTGCCCGCGCGCAGGTCTCGGCGCATCAGCCCGGGCCGCGTGCGAAGAAGCCAGGCGACGGCGGCCGGATCGGTGACGACGAGCCGCGCGGGATCGCGCGGCGCCTCGTCCTCGGTCTCGGCCAGCACCGTCAGCGTCAGCCGCGTCGCGTCGGACTGGTCGGCGAGCGCCCGGAGCCGATCGAACCGCCAGCTGAGGGGCGCCGCCCCCTCGCGCAGGATGACGAGCGAGAGCCCGTCCCGCGCCGGGGCGATCCGCGCGGCCCAGCGCCGCGCGGTCATCCCGTCGAAGAAGGCGGCCTCGACCGGTCCCTCGGGCCCCTTCACACCGCCGCACCGAGATCGAGCGCCTCGGCGAAGCCCTCGGCATCGGCGCCCGCGTCATGGGCGCGCTGGCGCACGGCGTCGAGCGCGGCGGGGTTGAGGACGGTCATCGTCTCGGTGAAATGGGCGATGACGGGCTGGATGATGAAGACCAGAGCGAGCGCGCCGAGCATCGCCAGCGCCACGAGATAGAGCGCGGCGATGACGAGGACGGACCCCACTCCGGGCGTGGCGCCGTTCTCCGCCGCGGCCACGCTCACGGCGACCACGCCGCCGATGACGCCGAACAGTACTGAGACGACGAGGCCGACGACCAGCGCGCCGACGATGTAGATGCCGAGAACCCGTCCGGTGCGTGGCAGGGCGAGGAAGCCAACCGCGCCGGCGAGCGTCTTCTGCGTCGTCAGGTAGCGGTAGCTGTGAACCCGGTAGTAGACAAAGCCAAACCCAAATACGGCTATGAATCCGAGAGGGAAAAACTGGACGAGAGCGATCCGATCGGCCGAACCCAGCCCCGACATGGCTATGTAAGCGATGCTCGCGACGAGAAGAGCAATCCCAAGGAAATAGCCCCTCATTGCCGGATAGAGCGCCGTCCATTTGCCGCCCTGCACAAATCGCGTGTCGCCGTAATGGCTGCGGTCGGTCTTGTACTTCTCGAGCCAGAAGGTCTGGCGCGGCAACAGGAGGCCGAGGCTCAGGAACGTCAGGATGCCGTGGCCGATCGCGCGCCAGACATAGCCCCAGGCGGCCTTGTCCATGCCGAAGCGGATGCCCCGGAACCGGGTCCGCGCCAGCATGTAGCGCCGCGCCCGGTAGCGCGCGAAGAGCATCAGCGGCACCAGCGCGAAGAACGAGAGGTAGAAGAACGACATCTGCATGAGGATCTCGGCCTCGGTCTGCGGCTCGATCACGAAATGCAGGCCGAAATAGAAAAGGACGAGCTGCACGAGGCCGAGATAGACCGCGAGCACCACCACCGCAACGAGGAAGCCGAGGAATTTCTCGAGCCCGGTGCCGGTGTATTCCAGTGTGTCGGACCCGAGCCGGATCGAGGACCAGATGTACTTGCGGATCCGCGCCTTGGCCCAGAACCGGTAGATGCCGAGCGTGAGAAGGGTCAGGAGGGCGGTCCTTAAGGCGAGGCCGAACAAGGGCCCCCGGCCGCCCGAATAACTTGCCGTCAATCGGTCGTTGAAACTCATCAAATGGTCCTTCTGGTTACGGGTCAGGTAAACCTGTTGTCGCGCGGAAAGCCGTGCGGCGGGGTCTTGCCGACCCCGGCGCGGCGGCCGATCCACTCGGAAATTCCCATCTCGCGCCGGGTCTGGCCGTTCGGCATCGCCCAGGTCAGGCCCTCGGCCAGCGTGAAGGTGGCGACGTCGGAAAGCCCGCCGTCAAGCTCCAGCACCCCCTGCCGGCCGCGCGCCATGTTGTACTTCTGGAGCCGCACGCCCTTGCCGCGGGTCATCTCCGGCAGTTCCTCGAGCGGGAAGACCAGCAACTTGCGGTTCTTCGAGACCACGGCGACGTGATCGCCCGCGACCCGCTTGCAGACCGCCATCCGGTTGCCCTCAGAGAGATTCATCACCTGCTTGCCCGCCCGGGTCTGCGCCACGACCTCGTCGGCCGGCACGGTGAAGCCCTCGCCAGCCGTCGAGGCGACGATCAGCTTCTCGCCCGGCCGGTGGATCAGGAGATCGACGATCTCCGCCTCGTTCGGCAGGTCGACCATGAGCCGCACGGGCTCGCCCATGCCGCGCCCGCCGGGCAGGTTGGCGCCGAGAAGCGTGTAGAAGCGGCCGTTGGCAGCGACGAGCAGGATCTTGTCGGTCGTCTCGGCGTGGAAGACGAAGCGGCCCTCGTCGCCGTCCTTGAACTTGACCTCGGCATCCAAGGGCTGATGCCCCTTCATCGCCCGGATCCAGCCCATCTTCGAGCAGATGACCGTGATCGGCTCGCGCTCGATCATCGCCTCGAGCGGCACCTCCTCGACCTCGGCGGCGTCGGCGAAGGTCGTGCGCCGCGCGCCGCCCGGCGCGTCACGGCCGAAAGCCTTGCGGGTCTCGCGCAGTTCCTCGGCGATCCGCGCCCATTGCAGCGTCTCGGAGGCGAGAAGGTCCTCGAGCCCGGCGCGTTCCAGCATCAGCGCGTCGCGTTCCTTCAGAAGCTCCATCTCTTCGAGCCGGCGCAGGCTCCTGAGGCGCATGTTGAGGATCGCCTCGACCTGCACCTCGCTGAGACCGTCCGCAGTATGCGGCAACGAGAGAGGCGAGATATAGTCCTGCTCGGTCGCGGCACGGCCCCGCTTCCGGCTCCAGTCCTCGGCCATCAGCGCGGCCTTGGGATCGGCGTCGTAGCGAATGATGTCGATGACGCGGTCGAGGTTCAGGAAGGCGGTGATGAAGCCTTCGAGGACCTCCAGCCGGTGATCGATCTTGTCCATCCGGTGCCGCGAACGGCGCTGCAGAACGTCGCGCCGGTGGTCGAGGAAGGCGCGCAGCACCTCCTTCAGCGAGCAGACCTTCGGTGTGCGGCCGTCGATCAGCACGTTCATGTTGAGGCTGAAGCGGGTCTCGAGGTCGGAGTTGCGGAACAGCATCCCCATCAGCATCTCGGGGTCCACGTTCTTCGACCGCGGCTCCAGCACGATGCGGATGTCGTCGGCGCTCTCGTCGCGCACGTCGGCCAGCAGCGGCACCTTCTTGGTCTGGATCACCTCGGCCAGACGCTCGATCAGCTTCGACTTCTGCACCTGGTAGGGGATCTCGGTGACCACGATCTGCCAAGTGCCGCGACCCTGGTCCTCGACCTCCCAGCGGGCGCGGAGGCGGAACGAGCCGCGCCCCGTGCGGTAGGCATCTAGAATCGACTCGCGTGGCTCGACGATCACGCCGCCGGTCGGGAAATCGGGCCCGGGGATCATGCCCACCAGCGTCTCGTCGCGCGCTTCCGGCGCCTTGATCAGATGCAGGCAGGCCTCGATCAGCTCATGGAGGTTATGCGGCGGGATGTTCGTCGCCATGCCGACCGCGATGCCCGAGGCGCCGTTCGCGAGAAGGTTCGGGAAGGCGGCGGGCAGCACCACCGGCTCTTCCAGCGTGCCGTCGTAGTTCGGGCGGAAGTCGACTGCGTTCTCGGCCAGCCCCTCCATCAGCGCCTCGGCCGCAGCCGTCAGCCGCGCTTCGGTGTAGCGCGAGGCCGCCGGGTTGTCGCCGTCGATATTGCCGAAATTGCCCTGCCCATCGACAAGGGGATAACGGACGTTGAAATCCTGCGCGAGCCTTGCCATCGCGTCGTAGATCGCGGCATCGCCGTGCGGGTGGTAGTTCCCCATCACGTCGCCCGAAATCTTCGCAGACTTGCGGAAGCCGCCGGTCGAGGAGAGCTTCAGCTCCCGCATCGCGAAGAGGATGCGGCGGTGGACCGGCTTCAGCCCGTCCCGCGCATCCGGCAGCGCCCGGTGCATGATGGTCGAGAGCGCATAGGTCAGGTAGCGCTCGCCGATCGCGCGCGACAGCGGCTCGGACAGGGTTGCGGGCAGGATGTTGCGGTCGTCGGTATCGTCACTCATGCATGTGGTGTAAATCGCGGGCGCCATCCGGTCCAGCCGGAATTTCCCGGAAGCAAGCCCGCGACGCGCGAATCGCGTCCACTTTTCACCCGTTCCAGTGTAGACTGATTGTCATTGATTTGCGGGGGGAAGGCACATGCTCCGTTGGAGCCTATGCCTCTGCGCCGCCATGTATTTGACGATGCTGATTGGCGGCCAGAGGATGGACGCGGTGCGGGTCACCGCACCGACGGACCTTAACGAGACACCCGTTCCCGACGCCCCGGACCCGGCCGATCTGGTCGTGCCGGTCGCGACCGAAACCGTCGTGCCCGAGGTCTCGCCTGCCGACTCGCTCCCGGAACCTGTCGAGCAGATCCAGGTCGTGGACACCTCCGCGACGCTGCCTGCCGCGCCCGCGCCGAGCGCCGCCACGCTCGAGGCAATTCCGGTCGACCTGCCGACACTCTGGCGCGTCACCGCGCGGCGGCTCAACATCCGCGCGGGCCCGTCGGCGCGTCATCCCGTGTTCGGGGCGCTTGCGGGCGGCGACACGGTCTGGGTGCACGGCCCCACGGACGGCGCCTGGCTCGAAGTCCGGCTCGGCGTCAGCGGGCGCACCGGCTTCGTCTCGCGCCGCTATCTGGAGCCGGTCGACGCCGCCGCGAACTGATCCCTGCCGATCGCGAATTGCCAGCGCCGCCGAAACCGCCTAGCCAGAGGCGGCGGCAGGGGACAGGCATGACTAGAAGCATTCTCATCACCGGATGTTCCTCCGGGATCGGCTACGACGCGGCGCACGGGATGAAGCGCGCCGGCTGGCGGGTGTTCGCGACCTGCCGCAAGGAGGCGGATTGCGAGCGGCTCCGCGCCGAGGGGCTGGAGAGCTTCCGGCTCGACTACACCGACGAGGCGAGCATCGGCGCGGCGGTGGACGAGGTTCTGGAGCGCACCGGCGGCACGCTCGACGCGGTCTTCAACAACGGCGCCTATGGCTGCCCCGGCGCCGTCGAGGATCTGCCCACGGGCGCCCTGCGTGAGATCTTCGAGACCAACCTCTTCGGCTATCACGAGCTGACCCGGCGCATCGTGCCGGTGATGCGCAAGCAGGGCCACGGGCGGATCGTCAACTGCTCCTCGGTGCTCGGCCTCGTTCCGATGCGCTGGCGCGGCGCCTATGTCGCGACCAAGTTCGCGATGGAAGGCCTGACGGAGACCTTCCGGATCGAGATGGCCGATACGCCGATCAAGGTGATCCTGATTCAGCCCGGCCCGATCACCAGCCGGATCCGCGTCAACTCGATCCCGCATTTCGAGCGCTGGATCGACTGGGAACACTCGCCGCGGGCCGAACAGTACCGGACGACGTTGCTCAAACGGCTCTACGAGGGCCGCGGCTCCGACCGGTTCGAGCTTCCGGCCGCGGCGGTGACGGCGAAGCTCCGGCAGGCGGTCGAGGCGCGCAATCCCGCGCCGCGCTATTTCGTGACGACGCCGACCTACCTGATGAACGCGGCGCGCCGGCTCCTGCCGACGCGCGCGCTGCACTGGCTGATCGGCCGCGGCTGATCACGAGAAGATGCGCGCGGCCAGCTTGCGCGGCGCTGGCGTGCGGCGCGCGCCCGCGCTAGAACACTTTCGACCCAGGGAGGCAGCATGACCAAGGACCCGCTCTTTCTCATCGCGGCATTCGCGTGCCTCGCCGTGCTCGTCATCCTGATGATCGGGATCGGCGGCTTCGCGAAGGGCGGCGAGTTCAACCGCAAGCATGCCAACCGCATCATGCGCTACCGGATCATCGCCCAGGCGATCGCCGTGGCGCTGATCCTCGCCTTCGTCATCTTCAGCGGCCGGGGAGGTCTTTGATGGTCGTCCTCAACAAGATCTACACCAGGACCGGCGACAAGGGCGAAACCGCGCTCGGCGATGGCAGCCGGGTCGCCAAGCATTCGGCCCGCGTGACCGCCTACGGCACGGTGGACGAGGTGAACTCGGTCCTCGGCCTTACGCGTCTGCACGCGACAGGCGAAATGGACGCGGCGCTTGCCCGGATCCAGAACGACCTCTTCGACCTCGGCGCCGATCTCTGCCGGCCCGAGATGGAGAAGGACGGCGAGGCGGGCTATCCGGTGCTGCGCATGGTCGACGCGCAGGTCGCCCGGCTCGAATCCGAGATCGACGCGATGAACGCGAAGCTCTCGCCGCTCAGAAGCTTCATCCTGCCCGGCGGCTCGGCGCTCGCCGCGCATCTGCACCTTGCGCGCACGGTGTCGCGCCGGGCCGAGCGGATGGTGGTGGAACTCGCGGATGCGGAATCGGTGAACCCCGCGGCGGTGAAATATCTCAACCGCCTCTCGGACTGGTTCTTCGTCGCCGCCCGCATCGCCAATGACGACGGCCGCGCCGACGTGCTCTGGGTTCCGGGCGCGAACCGGTAGCGAAGCGGACGGCGGGGCCGAACCGGTAGCCGTCAGGCCGGCTCCCACAACTCGATCGGATTGCCCTCGGGGTCGTGGATGCGGGCGAACCTGCCGATTCCCTCCATCGTCATCTCGTGGCTGACGGCGATTCCCGCCTGCCGGAGTTGCGCCAGCATCGCGGCGAGGTCGGCTACCCGGAAATTCAGCATGAATGCACGGTCGGGCGGGAAATAATCCGTATCTTTCGGAAAGGGCGCGAAAACGACGACTCCCTCGGCGCTTCGCCACGGCGGCGTCTCCATGTCCGTCGGCGCGGGGGCGATCCCGAGGTGGGTCTCGTACCACGCTGCGAGCGCCGCCGGATCCCGGGACCGGAAGAAGAACCCGCCGAAGCCCAGAACCTTTTCCATCGTGCAGACCCTCCGCTTGCTGCCCCGAGACTACGACATTTCGCCGCGCCAAGGTATATCGTGGCGTCCCCGCGACCGTTCGTGTCGATTTTGCACTGTTTTCCTTGCCGCAGAATCGCTAAGGGGTCCTCCGAGAGCTTGTCTTGCCGCTCCCGACGGGGGCGGTGTCCGGTTAAGGGAGATTGCTGGCCATGAAGGTGCTCGTGCCTGTGAAGCGGGTGATCGATTACAACGTGAAGGTTCGCGTGAAAGCGGACGGATCGGGTGTCGATCTCGCCAACGTCAAGATGTCGATGAACCCGTTCGACGAGATCGCCGTGGAAGAGGCGATCCGCATCAAGGAACGCGGTGAGGCCGAAGAGATCGTCGTGGTCTCGATCGGCGTGAAGCAGGCGCAGGAAACGCTGCGCACCGCGCTCGCCATGGGTGCCGACCGCGCGATCCTGATCGAGGCGGCCGACGACGTCCACACCGACATCGAGCCGCTCGCGGTCGCGAAGCTCCTCAAGGCCGTCGTCGAAGCCGAAGGCCCGGGCCTGGTGATCTGCGGCAAGCAGGCGATCGACAACGACATGAACGCCACCGGCCAGATGCTGTCGGCACTTCTCGGCTGGAGCCAGGCGGCCTTCGCCTCGGAGCTCAAGCTCGAGGGCGGCAGCGCCGTCGTGACCCGCGAGGTCGATGGCGGCCTGCAGACGATCAAGGTCAAGATGCCGGCCATCGTGACCGTCGACCTGCGCCTCAACGAGCCGCGCTACGCCTCGCTGCCGAACATCATGAAGGCGAAGAAGAAGCCGCTCGAGGAAAAGACCGCCGCCGATTACGGCGTCGACGTCTCGCCGCGCCTCACCGTCGTCAAGACGTCGGAGCCGGCCGGCCGCAAGGCGGGCGTGAAGGTCGGCTCGGTCGACGAGCTGATCGCGAAACTCAAAGACGAAGCGGGGGTGCTCTGATGGCTGTTCTTCTTCTGGGCGAAGTGACCGACGGCCAGCTGTCGGTCGATGCCACCGCGAAGGCGCTGACGGCGGCGAAGAAGCTCGGCGACGTGACCGTGCTCTGCGCGGGTGCCAAGGCCGCCGAGGCCGCCGCCGAGGCCGCCAAGCTCGACGGCGTGAAGAAGGTGCTCTGCGCCGAGGACCCGTCGCTCGGCCACCGTCTCGCCGAGCCGACCGCGGCGCTGATCGTCTCGCTCGCCGGTGACTATTCGCACATCGTCGCCCCGGCGACGACCGATGCGAAGAACGTACTGCCGCGCGTGGCGGCCCTTCTCGACGTGATGGTGATCTCGGACGTCTCCGGCGTCGTCGACGCCGATACGTTCGATCGCCCGATCTATGCCGGCAACGCGATCCAGACCGTGAAATCCTCGGACGGCAAGAAGGTCGTCTCGATCCGCACCGCGACCTTCGATCCGGCTGGCGCCGGCGGTTCGGCCGCGGTCGAGACCATCTCGGCCGCCGCCAATCCGGGCCTCTCGGAGTGGCTCGAGGACAAGGTCGCGACCTCTGACCGTCCGGAACTGACCTCGGCCGGCATCGTCGTCTCGGGCGGCCGCGGCGTCGGTTCGCAGTCTGACTTCGCGCTGATCGAGAAGCTCGCCGACAAGCTCGGCGCGGCCGTGGGCGCCTCGCGCGCGGCGGTCGACTCGGGCTACGCGCCGAACGACTGGCAGGTCGGCCAGACCGGCAAGGTCGTGGCGCCGGCGCTCTACGTCGCGGTCGGCATCTCGGGCGCGATCCAGCACCTCGCCGGCATGAAGGACTCCAAGGTCATCGTCGCGATCAACAAGGACGAAGAGGCACCGATCTTCCAGGTCGCCGATTACGGCCTCGTCGCCGACCTCTTCACCGCCGTGCCGGAACTGACCGAGAAGCTCTGAGCCCTCGGCTGCGCAGGCAAAGGTTCGAAAGGCCCGCCCTCCGGCGGGCCTTTTTCGTCACCAGGGCGTCGCGCCCTGCTTGGCCCAGACGTCGAGGAAGTTGTCACGATTCGGCATCACGACCTTGGGCAGGCTCTCGGCGTTCATCTCATCGCCCTCGCCGATCACGCCATTGGCGGCGAGGATGAAGGCGGCGAGCGCATAGGCCTCGTCGTCGCTCAGGGATTTCGGCGCGTCGAGCGGCATGGCGCGGCGGATGTAGTCGAACAGCGTTGTCGCATAGGGCCAATAGCGCCCGGCCGGTTTGGCCCAGACATCGTTCGGACCGACCGGCGGCATGACCGGCCCCTCGATCCCGGTCGCGCCGTGGCAGGTGGCGCATTTCTCCCCCCAGATCGCGGAGCCCGCCGCGGCGGTGCCGCTGCCTTCTGGCAGGCCGCGCCCGTCAGGCATGACGTAACGCGCGTAGAACGGGATCTCCTCCTCCGCGAGCGGCTGGCCGAGGCCGGGCCCCTCGGCGGAGGCGGCGTTGGCCGGGACCAGGAGAAGGGCGGCAGCAAGGAGTTTACGCATAGACATTCTGCACCTCCCCTTCGGCCGTGATCTGCCACGGCTGGATGGCGTTGTAGTGCAGGAAGTTCGACGGATCGTAGCGCGCCTTCCACGCCTCCCGCGTCGGCTGGACGGCGCCGGTCGCATCTTCCGCCCGGCTCATCAGCACGGCGGGCGCTCCCTCCCAGGCCCAGGGCAAGCGGAATCGGGTTAGGGCGCGTGGCAGGACCGGCCCCTGAAGCTCCGCCTCGGCCCAGCTCGCCCCGCCATCGGCGGAGACCTCGACCTTGCGGATCGGCCCCGCGCCCGACCAGGCGATGCCGGAGACCTCGTACAAGCCCGAACCGCTCATCGTCATCGTCGCCGAGGGATGCGTGATGACCGATTTCACCCCCATCGCGAAGGTGAACTTCACCGAGGAACCATCGGCGAGGATCTCGGTATATTCGCCGGATTCGTGCTTGGTATGGGCCGGCGCGTCGGTGGCCCAGAGGCTCGTGAGCCACTTGACGTTCATGTTGCCTTCGAAGCCCGGCAGCAGGAGCCGCATCGGGTAGCCCTGCTCGGGGCGGATCCGCTCGCCGTTCTGGTAGAGCGCGAGCATCGCGTCCTCCATCAGCTTCTCGATGGGGATCGAGCGCGCGAGGCTCGGCCCGTCGCCGCCGGTCGCGACGAGCCAGCGACCCTCGGGCTTCACCCCCGCCTCGTCGAGGAGCACGTTCATCGGGATGCCGGTCCATTCGGTGTTCGACAGAAGCCCGTGCAGCAAGTCGCACCCCGCCTGCATCGGCTCCGGCATGATCGCGTTGAAAAGGCTGTTGCCGGAGCATTCGAGGAAATGCGTCGCCGTCACCATCGGATAGCGCTCGAGGGCGGCGAGGTCGAACTGCAGGGGCCGCTCGACAAGGCCGTGGATCATCAGCCGGTGGCGCTCCGGGTCGACATTGGGCCGGCCGCCGTGATGGACCTCGAAATGCAGGCCGTTCGGCGTGATCGTGCCGCGCAGCCGGTGATGCGGCGTGCCCGAGAGGCTGAACTGCGGCGCGACGTCGGCGTAGGGCTCGAGGATCGCGCGCTGGACATGGGCTTCGGCCTCGGCGGGCATGCCGTAGCCGCGGGCCCGCTCGCCCGCGACGGTCGCCCATTCGGGGATCGCTTCCTGCGCCCGCGCGGATCCCGTTATGGCGGCGCCGGCAAGGGCCGCACCGCCACCCGCGACGGCACCCTGGAGCAAGAGCCGTCGGCTGAGGAGCCCGCCGCCCGCGACATGGTCGAGGACCGAGGGATGGTCGGTTGCGCGTTTCATGAGATGTCCCTCCCGCTGCTGATCGGATCTGCTCGGCGGGCCTCCGGCCGCGGTCTTGAAAGCCGCGTGGCCCGCAGGATAGCACAGACCTGCGTTATCGCGGAGGACGGGCCGGAACTGGCCTATATGACGCGGGGACCACGCCCCGCGGCAAGCCCGGTCAGAGCAGCCGGCGCAGGACCGGCCCCAGTGCCTCGGCGAGTTCGCGGTGGACCAGGGGACCGGGCATCGTCGCGGCGGCGGGTTCCTCCAGCGGAGCGAAATGCATCCCCTCGGTGCCGCTCATGCGCGCCGCGGCACTCGGCGTGACACGAAGGAAGTCGGTCGCGAAGGGCCGGATCGCCGCGATCATGGCGTCATTCAGCACTAGCGGGTCAGCGGAGTTCTCGGCCTGCAGCCAGAGGATCACCGTCGGCGTGTCGATCTTCTGCAGGAGAAGCCGCATCCGCGCGGTCCAGGCGGCCTTCAGCTCCTCCGCCACGAGCCGGAACCTGTCGGGCGCCGCCTCCTTGAGCGCACCGAGCATGTGGCCAGTGAAGTTGAACTCGGTGAAATCGATATCGGGGAAGATCGACTTCATCTGCGCCGAGGCGCGCAGGAACCGATCGTTGCGGCGCGGATGCACGGCATAGAATCGATTCGTGATGTTCTGGGCGCTCAAGAGCTGGATCACGGTGACCTGTGCCCGGGCGCAAGCCGCGAGGACCGCCGGCTCTGCCAGGAAGGCGTCGGGACCGGCGTTCATGCAGCCAAAATTCACCACTGGCAGGTCGAGCGCCTTCTCCACGAGCGCGGGATAGGGCTCCTCGATGAACTTGCCGTATGTCTCGGTCCCGCCGAGCACGGCGACGTAGCGGCCATCGAGCCGGCGGCGTGGCCCCCGGAACATCACTTTCGACTGTCCATAGCGGCAGGGGAAGTAATCCAGCGCCGTAGCGCGCACGAACTCGCAGGTCATCGGATCGCACCTTGATTTCGACTCGTCCGGGTTCAATTTGCGCCACAGGCCTTGCCAAAAGCCTAAGGCGCGTTTCCGCGAGAGGAGTGACGGCGGGATATGCCTTGCGCCCGGACGCCGGCGGTGCCTATGGTCTTGCGCAAATCGCAGCGAGGTTGGGCAATGGAAATCACATCGGTCGGAATCGTCGGCGCGGGCCAGATGGGCAACGGCATCGCCCATGTCTTCGCACTCGCAGGCTTCGACGTGCTGATGACCGATATCAGCCAGGACGCGCTCGACAAGGCGGTGGCGCTGATCGACCGCAACCTGGACCGGCAGATGTCGCGCGGCAAGATCTCCGAAGAGGACAAGACGGCGGCGCTGAAGCGGATCCGGACGACGCTGAAGCTCACCGACCTCGGACAGACCGACCTCATCATCGAGGCCGCGACCGAGCGCGAGACCGTCAAGCAGGCGATCTTCGAGGATCTGCAGCCGCATCTGAAACCCACGACGATCCTGACCTCGAACACCTCTTCGATCTCGATCACCCGGCTTGCCTCGCGCACCGACCGGCCGGAAAAGTTCATGGGCTTCCACTTCATGAACCCGGTGCCGGTGATGCAGCTCGTGGAACTCATCCGCGGCATCGCCACCGACGACCCGACCTACCAGGCGATGCTGAAGGTCGTTGAGAAGCTCGGAAAGACCGCGGCGAGCGCCGAGGATTTTCCAGCCTTCATCGTCAACCGCATCCTGATGCCGATGATCAACGAGGCGGTCTACACGCTCTACGAGGGCGTGGGCTCGGTGCGCTCGATCGACGAGAGCCTGAAGCTCGGCGCCAACCACCCGATGGGGCCGCTGGAGCTGGCCGACTTCATCGGCCTCGACACCTGCCTTGCCATCATGAACGTGCTGCACGAGGGGCTGGCCGACACCAAGTACCGGCCCTGCCCTCTCTTGACCAAATATGTCGAGGCCGGCTGGCTCGGCCGCAAGACGAGCCGCGGCTTCTACGACTATCGGGGCGAGGTGCCGGTGCCGACGCGCTGAGCAGGCCGGCGGCTCAGTCCTTCAGCGCCAGGGTCGTTTCGCGCAGCCAGGCGAGCATGCCACGGGTGTCGCCCGCCCAGGCCTTCACCGCCTCGGGCGGAATCGGGTGGCCGATCACCGGCGCCTGCGGCTTGTAGAGCGCGCGGCGGATCTCGTGCAGCAAGAGCCCCTGCCGGAATGTCGCGGAGATCTTGTCGGCGACGTGGTAGAGCCTTGTATTCTCACCGGGAAAGTAGATCGGCAGGATCGTCGCAGCCGAACGCGTCGCCATCTTCGCGGTGAAGGGGTTCCATTCCGGCTCGATCGCGGGGCCGAAGAAGCCCTTGGTCGTCGCCACCTTTCCGGCCGGAAAGAGAACGATCACGCCGCCGGCCTTCAGATGCGCCATGCACCGGTTGCGCATGTCGAGGCTCAGTTCGCGGGCATTGTCCTCGTGCGGGAACGGCACAGGGATTAGGAATTCCTCGATCTCGGGAATGCCGGTAAGAAGCGAGCGGGTCAGGATCTTGTAGTCGGTCCGCACCCGGCCTATCAGTTCGGCCATCACCATTCCGTCGACGAGCCCGTGCGGATGGTTGGCCACGACGATGACCGGGCCGGTCCGGGGAATCCGGGCGATCTGGTCGGCCGGAGTCCGGATCTCGATCCCCATCGCCGCCATCGCCTTGGGCCAGAACGGCTGGCCGAAGGGCACGCCGGAGCGTTCGAACGCGCGGATCTTGCGCAGGAGGTGGAACTTGCCGGTCATCCATTCGATGGTGCGGATCGTGCCCGCCTTGACCGGATTCTTGAACGTGCCCGCATAGGACAGCCGCCGCATCTCGTAGGGCTTGGATTCGGGCGGGGTCGTCACTGTCTTGCGTCGGTCGTCCAATATCCGCATGTCCTCCGGTGCCAATCCGGGCTCAGTAATCCTCGCCGAAGCGGTTGGCAACCAGCGCCTCCAGCGCATCGGCGAGTTTCGCAGCGTCGTTGCCGCTGGTGGTGACCTCGATCGACGTGCCCTTGGAAGCCGCAAGCATCAGGAGCCCCATGATCGAATCGCCCGAGACGCTCATCCCGTCGCGGCTGACCTCGGCGGAGGCGTCATGCGCCTCCACCACCTCGACAAACTTCGCCGAGGCGCGGGCATGCAGGCCCTTTTCGTTGATGATCTTCAGGCTGCGTCCGGCCATCGTACCCGCGCTCATTTGCTGCCCTGCCCAGAACCTACATAGGTGTTGATGTACTTGCGTCCCGCATCAAGTGCTGAGGCCGCGGCCTGCGGCACGCTGAGATGGCGCGACTTGGCCAGCTTGATCAGCATAGGCAGGTTGGCACCGTAGAGGATCTGGCGGTCGTCCTGCAGGCACGCGCCGAGGCTGAGATTGGACGGCGAACCGCCGAACATGTCGGTCACCACCACAACCCCGTCGCCAGTGTCGACAGCATCGGCGGCGGCGCGGATCTCGGCCTGCTTGGCGGCGCGGTCATGGTCGTCCTCGATCGCAATGGCGCGCATGCCGGGCTGCTTGCCCACGACATGTTCGACCGCGGAAAGGTATTCCCGCGCCAGTCCGCCATGTGCGACGATCACGATCCCGATCACGCCCTGTCACCCTGCCAAGTTCCGGGCGACCCACCCGCCCGCCGTTCCTGTTCACGGTGCCTCTTAGACACCTGCCATCCGGAAGCCGCAAGCGCCTTGGCCATCTTTTCCGCGACGGCAACGGAACGGTGTTGCCCTCCGGTGCATCCGAACCCGATCACGAGGTGGCTCTTGCCCTCCTCGACATGGGCGGGCAGCACCAGGAGCAGGAGATCGCGGATCCGTGCAAAGAACTCGGCGAATCGCGGATCGGCCTCGACGAAGGAGGCCACCTCGGCATCCTGGCCGTCGCGACTGCGCAATGCAGGCTCCCAATAGGGGTTTCGCAGGAACCGGCAATCGAACATCATGTCGAGCCCGCGCGGTACCCCGCGCTTGTAAGAGAACGAGTGGACCGAGACCGAAAGCCGCGCGTCGGCGCCCGGCGCGAACCAGCGCGTGATTTCCGCCTTGAGGTCGTGCGGCGTGAGATCGCTGGTGTCGACCAGAACCTCGGCCCGCGCCCGGATCGGGATCAACAGGTCGATCTCGCTTCTGACGCCCTCGGCGGGGCTCTCGGCGCCGGACAGCGGATGGCGGCGTCGGGTTTCGCCGTAGCGGCGCACCAGTTCCTCCTCGCGGCAATCGAGATAGAGCACCTCGGGCGCAAGCTCGGGCAGCCGTGTCAGCCGGTCGATCAGCTCGATCAGCGCATTGGCCGAGAAATCACGGTTGCGCACGTCGATGCCAAGCGCGACGGGCCGGTTCAGCGGTGGGCCGTCCATCAGTCGGGGAATGAGGCTGAAGGGCAGGTTGTCGATGACCTCGTAGCCAAGATCCTCGAGCGCGTGGATCGCGGTCGAGCGCCCTGCACCCGAGGGGCCGGTCACCAGCACCACGCGCTGGCCAGCCTCTGCGTTTTGATCGTCGGTTTTCACCTTATACTCCGTCAGGCAGCCCGCCCTGCCTTAAGATACTGCAGGATCGCCGCAGTAAAATGGGGGCTCTCGACCCTGTGAAGAAGGGGCAGTTCGATGCCGAGCACTTCATGCACATGCCAGGGCGGCAACCGCTCTGGCTCCAGATGCGCGAGATCGACGACCAGAACCAGACGGGCATCGCGATCCGGCTCGGCGGCGAGCAGGCCGACGCCGCGCGCCTCGATACGGCCACGGATCGGCTCCGGCGCACTGGCCACAAGCGCGTCGTCGTGCACCGTAACCTCGGTGCGGTCGTCACTGACGAGGTCGCAGCCATAGGCCATGAGCTGCAACGCCAGCGCGGACTTGCCGGAGCCCGAGGGGCCGAGGATAAGCACACCCCGCCCGTTCAGCGCGACGCAGCCGGCGTGAAGGATTACGCCCTCCGCGCCCTCGCCGCTCATACCGGGAGACCCACGACGAAGCGTGCGCCGAGCGGATCGGAGGTGAGGTCCGCATCGGTAGGCCGGATGTTCTCGGCCCAGATCACGCCGCCATGCGCCTCGACGATCTGCTTGGAGATCGCGAGGCCGAGTCCGGAATGCTCGCCGAACTGGCCTTCGGGTCGCTCGGAATAGAAGCGCTTGAAGATCTTGGTCAGCGCCTGGTCGGGGATGCCGGGTCCGGTGTCCTCGACCACCACGAGCACGCGGTTCTCGCGCTTGCGCGCCCAGACCCGTACCGCGTCACCCTCCTGGCAGAACGAGATCGCGTTGGTGATGAGGTTGACGAAGACCTGCGCCAGCCGGCCCTCGAGGCCCTGGATCACGATCGGCTCGGGCGGCAGGTCCGAGATGAAATCGACGCTCTTGGCCTTCGCCTCCTGGCCAAGGTACTCGGTGAGGTTTCCAAGCATCTTCAGAAGATTGAAGGTTTCCTCTTCCTCCCTCACCAGTTCACTGTCGAGCCGCGAGGCGTTGGAGATGTCGCTGACCAGCCGGTCGAGGCGGCGAACGTCATGGTCGATGACCTTTAGAAGCTTTTCGCGCTGGTCATCGCGTTTGGCGACGCGCAGCGTTCCGACCGCCGAGCGAAGCGACGCGAGCGGGTTCTTGATCTCGTGGGCGACGTCCGCGGCGAACTGCTCGTTCGCCTCGAGACGCTCGTAAAGCGCGGAGACCATTCCGCGCATCGCGCCCGACAGCCGGCCGATCTCGTCGGGCCGCGCGGTGAGGTCGGGAATGCGGACCCGGTTCGGGCTCATCTTGCGGGCGTTCTTGTCGCGACCAAGCTCGGCGGCGGCGGCAAGGTCGGACAGCGGGTTGGCGATCGTCGAGGCAAGAACCAGCGACAGGCCGATCGACACCATGATCGCGATCACGAACATCTGCAGCACCTGTTCGCGCTCGACCCGGACGAGCTGGTCGATCTCACCGGCGACCGAAGTGAGCGCGACGACACCGATGACAGTCTCGCCGTTGCGTATCGGGGTGGCGACGGTGAAGATCGCCTCGCCGGCGGGGTCGCGGCCGGTGTGGATCTGGGTCTCGCCGGCGAGCGCGCCGGGGACGAGATCGCGGGCCTTGTCCTCGGTCGCGAGGATCGTTTCTTCCGCGCCTTTCGGGGCAAGCAATCCGGCGATCGCTTCCCAGACCGTGTTGAGTATGTCGGTGATCAGTGTCGAGCGATGGTCGCGGCTCAGACCGGCGACCTCTTCGGGCGCCGCGCGCTCCATGCCAACCGTCGAGACGACAAGGTTCTCCATCGTGTCGAAGACGAAGATCTCGGCGCCCTCTGGCAGCTCGATCCCGCTCACGGTGCGGGCCGCATCGACGCCGTCGCCGGTGGCGAGGTTGATCGGGCCGGAGAGCGGAAGCTGCGCCTCGAACACGTCGGCGATGATCTGCGCCTCGGCGACGAGGCCGCTCTCGCGCTGCAGCACGAGACTGTCTCGGAACGGGTTTAGATAGAGCACCCCGCCGACCAGGACGATCATCGCCATCAGGTTGAAGGTGATGATCTTCCGCGCGAGAGGCGAGCGGTTGAGCGATATGAAGCCGCGCCGCTCTCGGCTTGCGCGAATCTCGGAATCGACGATTCCTTCGGGCGCGGTCCAGTCCTCGCCGAGGACCACATCCGCGCGGCGAGGCTCAGCTTGATCGCGCAAGATGTTCCCCGTGGCGGCGTTCATTCTTCGTTGTAGCGATACCCGATACCATAGAGCGTTTCGATCGCGCAGAACTCGTCATCCACCGTCCGCATTTTCTTTCTCAGCCGCTTGATGTGGCTGTCGATGGTGCGGTCATCGACATAGACCTGATCGTCGTAGGCCACATCCATCAGCTGGTCGCGACTCTTGACGAAGCCGGGCCGCTGGGCAAGTGCCTGAAGAAGCAGGAATTCGGTCACAGTCAACGCAACGTCACGGCCCTTCCAGCTCACCGAATGGCGCAAGGGATCCATGACGAGGCTGCCGCGCGTCATGATCTTGGTTTCCTCGGTCGTCGCCACCTCGCCGGTGGCGATCGCCTCCTGACGGCGCAGGAGCGCACGGATCCGCTCGACCAGGAGCCGCTGCGAGAACGGTTTCTTGACGTAGTCGTCCGCACCCATCCTGAGGCCCAGCACCTCGTCGATCTCGTCGTCCTTGGAAGTCAGGAAGATAACCGGCATCGACGTCCGCTGCCGGAGCCGCTGCAGGAGGTCCATCCCGTCCATCCGCGGCATCTTGATATCCAGCACGGCCATGTCCGGAAGGCGCTTGTTGAAGGCGTCCAGTGCGGATTGACCGTCATTGTAGGTTTCGACTTCGAAGCCCTCGGCTTCCAGCGTCATCGAGACCGACGTCAGGATATTCCTGTCGTCGTCGACCAGCGCGATCCTCGACATGTCCATTTCCTTATTCTGCTCTCAATTGCCTTGTTTTATGGTCCATAGTCCGATTTCCGGGCGCTCGACGCAACCGATATATGCGAATCTGCGCAGCAGGGGCGAATCAGGCGCGACGAAAAAAGCACGAAACTGACCGATCTGCCGCAGTTTTCGACATCGCCGCCGTTTCATCGCCACCGTGATACGCATGATTGCGCTAAACCCGAACTGGTGGCGCTAAACCGGACTATGCCTTCTGTTCCAAGCTTCTAGCGACATGATATAGGGTCCGCGTCGACCCCGCGCCGGGGTCTGGCCGGCGTCCCGACAGGCCGGGGCGTGTGCACATTCGAACCCAGTTATCGCCGCGCGACGGCATCGGGAGCATGCATATGACAAATGGACGGGTGAACCCCTCGCACCGCTTGGAAGATCAGGGCATCGCGGGGCTTGGCAACGTCTATTACAACTTCCTCGAACCGGCGCTGGTCGAGGTGGCGTTGAAACGCGGCGAGGGCACGCTCGGCAAGGGCGGCTCGTTCCTCGTCACCACCGGAAAGCATACGGGCCGCTCGCCCAAGGACAAGTTCGTCGTGCGCACCCCCTCGGTCGAGGACTCGATCTGGTGGGACAACAACAGGCCGATGGATCCCGAGGCGTTCGACCGGCTCCATGCCGACATGTTGGCCCACATGAAGGGCGGCGACTATTTCGTTCAGGATCTCTATGCCGGCGCCGATCCCGAGCACCGGCTCGACGTGCGGGTGGTGACGGAACTGGCCTGGCACGGCCTCTTCATCCGCCACCTGCTGCGCCGGCCGGAGCGCGCCGAACTCGACACGTTCATCCCCGAGTTCACCATCATCAACTGCCCGTCATTCAAGGCCGACCCCGAGCGCCACGGCTGCCGCTCTGAGACGGTGATCGCGCTCAACTTCGACAGGAAGATGATCCTGATCGGCGGCACCGCCTATGCCGGTGAGAACAAGAAGTCGGTCTTCACGCTTCTCAACTACATCCTGCCCGGCAAGGGCGTGATGGCGATGCATTGCTCGGCCAACCACGCGATCGGCAAGCCCGAGAACACCGCGGTATTCTTCGGCCTTTCCGGCACCGGCAAGACCACGCTCTCGGCCGATCCCGCGCGCACGCTGATCGGCGACGACGAGCACGGCTGGTCGGAGAAGGGCACGTTCAACTTCGAGGGCGGTTGCTACGCCAAGACGATCTCGCTTTCCCGCGAGGCGGAGCCGGAGATCTACGCAACGACCGAGAAGTTCTCGACCGTGATCGAAAACATGGTCTTCGATCCCGAGACCAAGGATCTCGATTTCGAGGATTCGAGCTTGACGGCCAACATGCGTTGCGCCTATCCGCTCGACTACATCTCGAACGCCTCGGCGACCGCGCTCGGCGGGCATCCGAAGAACATCGTGATGCTGACCTGCGACGCCTTCGGCGTGCTGCCGCCGATCGCCCGGCTGACCCCGGCGCAGGCGATGTACCACTTCCTGTCGGGCTTCACCTCGAAGGTTGCGGGAACCGAGCGCGGCGTGACCGAGCCGGAGCCGACCTTCTCCACCTGCTTCGGCGCGCCGTTCATGCCACGCCGTCCGGAGGTCTACGGCAAGCTTCTGCAGGCGAAGATCGCGGAACATGGCGCGGCCTGCTGGCTGGTGAATACCGGCTGGACCGGGGGCGCCTACGGCACCGGCTCGCGGATGCCGATCAAGGCGACCCGCGCGCTTCTTTCCGCGGCGCTCGACGGCTCGCTCGCCAAGGCGGAGTTCCGCAAGGACCCGAATTTTGGCTTTGATGTGCCGGTGAAGGTGGCCGGCGTCGCAGACATCCTGCTCGATCCGCGTCGGACCTGGGGTAATGGTGCGGCCTATGACGCGCAGGCGAAGAAACTGGTCGCGATGTTCGCGGAAAACTTCTCGCAATATGTGCCGTTCATCGACGCCGACGTGAAGGC
>NZ_JAWQFN010000006.1:0-206205 GCF_033436765.1 Defluviimonas sp. D31 | reverse complement strand
GGGGGGGCGCTGCCCCCACACCCCCGGGGTATTTCGGCAATGAAGAAGATCAGAGCGTCAGCGCGCGGCGGACGAGGTTGAGCCCGGTCGCCGCGAGCACGACGAGCGTCCAGCGCCGGAACCGGCGCGCGTCGAGCCGGTCCTGGATGGCGAAGCCGAGCCAGAGACCGGCGAGCGCCGGTGGCGTCAGCAGGGCCGAGAGCGTCAGCGTCGTCGCATTGGCCACGCCCGAGCCGAGATGCGCCACCAGAAGCATCGCCGAGCCGATCAGGTAGACCACGCCCTGCACCCGCACATTCTCGCGCTTGTCGATGTCGAGCGAGAGGAGGAGCGCGATCGTCGGCGGCCCCCAGACCCCGGAGATGCCGCCGAAGAAGCCGCCGACGAGGCCGGTCAGGATCTCGGCCCGGCCGCGGTTGTGGGCGTCGAATCGGAGCTGCCAGCCGGCGAGCTGGGTCAGGGCGAAGGCGGTGATCGGCAGGCCGAGCGTGGCGAGCAGGATCGCCTGCGGCATCACCGGTACAAGCTGCGCCGCGACGAGGATCACGAGGCAGAGCGCGATCAGCAGGCGGTGGTACTCGACCGTGGTCGCGATGGCGGCGCCCGGCCCTTGGCGCAAGGCCTGGGCGAGATTGGTCGCCAAGGTCGGCAGGATCAGCGCCGCGAGCGCGGTGTCGGCGGGCAGGAAGGAGGCGAGGCCGGAGATCATGATCATCGGCATCGCGAAGCCGACCGCGCCCTTGACGACGGCGGCGAAGAGCGTCACGGCGAGCGCCATGGCGAGTACGGTCAGGTCGTATCCGATCATGGCGCCGGGGCCCTCCTCGGGCTGCTATACCGTGTCGCGGCGGACCCCGCATCCGGATTTCGTCCGCGACACTTTCGTGCTGCACCTGCATCGTTCGCGAATTATTATTGCGCTGCGACTGCAAAATCCCTATGAGGGTGCAACTGCAGAAAAGGAGCCGCCCGATGGCGCATGACGGAGTTGAGATGCCGAACGCCGTGACCCTTCCCGACCTCCTCGACCTGACCGAGGCGGCGCTGCCGCCGGTAGAGGCGCTTCTGTCCGAGGCCACCGCCGGATTGCGCGCCCGCGTCAGCCGCGAAGGCAAGGTGTCCGGCGCGGCACTCGAGACCCACCAGTTCGCCGCCCACGCGCTTTCGTGGCTGGCAACTTACGTCGAATCGCTCAGGCAGATGCGGGCCTGGGCGGGGCGGATATCGGCGGCGGGCGGCTTCGGCGAGATGGAGTCGCTGATCCTGCAGATCGGCTTCGGCGAATACCTCGCGCAGATCGCCGGCGGCATCCCGATGAGCCAGGGCGAGACCGCGCGGCTCGCCGATCTCGGGCTGTCCTGGGCGCCGGAGGGCGCGGCGGCGACGCTGATCGCGGGCGGCAACACCGCGGCGGCGCGGGCGCGGCTCGTCCAGCTCATGCGCGACAATCACGGCCGGGCGACCTTCGGAGCGACCGGGCTCGACGAGGATCTGGAGATGATCCGCGACCAGTTCCGCCGCTATGCCGAGGAACGGGTGGTGCCGAACGCGCATGACTGGCACCTCAAGGACGAGCTCATTCCGATGGAGATCATCACCGAGCTTGCCGATCTTGGCGTCTTCGGCCTGACGATCCCCGAGGAATTCGGCGGGCTCGGCCTGTCGAAGGCGTCGATGGTGGTGGTGAGCGAGGAACTCAGCCGCGGCTACATCGGCGTGGGGTCGCTCGGCACGCGCTCCGAGATCGCGGCGGAACTGATCCTTTGCGGCGGCACCGACGACCAGAAGGCCGAGTGGCTGCCGAAGCTCGCCTCCGGGGAGATCCTGCCGACCGCGGTCTTCACCGAACCCAATACCGGCTCAGACCTCGGGTCGCTGCGAACGCGCGCGGTGAAGGAGGGCGACGACTGGGTCGTGACCGGCAACAAGACCTGGATCACCCATGCCGCGCGAACCCATGTGATGACGCTTCTCGCGCGTACCGATCCGGCGACGACCGACTATCGCGGCCTTTCCATGTTCCTTGCCGAGAAGACCCCTGGCACTGACGAGGCGCCGTTCCCGACGCCGGGCATGACCGGCGGCGAGATCGAGGTCCTTGGCTACCGCGGCATGAAGGAATACGAGCTCGGCTTCGACGGCTTCAGGGTGAAGGGCGAGAACCTTCTCGGCGGCGTGCCGGGACAGGGCTTCAAGCAGCTCATGCAGACCTTCGAGAGCGCCCGGATCCAGACCGCCGCGCGCGCGATCGGCGTGGCGCAGTCGGCGCTCGAGATCGGGATGCAGTATGCCGAGGACCGTAAGCAGTTCGGCAAGAGCCTGATCGAGTTCCCGCGCGTCTCCGGCAAGCTCGCGATGATGGCGGTCGAGATCATGATCGCGCGCCAGCTGACCTACCACTCGGCCTGGCAGAAGGACCACGACAAGCGCTGCGACCTCGAGGCGGGGATGGCCAAGCTCCTCGGCGCCCGCGTCGCCTGGGCGGCGGCGGACAACGCGCTGCAGATCCACGGCGGCAACGGCTTCGCGCTGGAATACCGGATCAGCCGGGTGCTCTGTGACGCGCGGATCCTCAACATCTTCGAGGGCGCGGCCGAGATCCAGGCCCAGGTGATCGCGCGGCGGCTGCTCGACTAGGGCGGCCGGAGGGCTCAGGCGGGCTGACGCGCGTTCGTGCCGCGCGGCTCGCCGAGGCGCGGGTGGATCCGCCCGGCCACCGCGATCATTGAGGCGAGCCCCCCGGCGCAGGCGGCGAAGACGCCGGTGATCGGCAGCGCCAAGAGCACGAGCCAGGCGACGCCGGGCGAGAGGATGCCGGAGACGTCGCGGTAGCTCGAATAGACCGCCGACATCTCCGTCCGCTCCGCCGGCCGCACCGCCATCAGGAACGGCAGGCCGCCGAAGGCGTCGAGCATGACGAGAAAGAGCGACGAGGTGAAGAGCGCGATCACCGCGAGCGGCGGCCAGACCTGGCCGAAGGCGGCGAGAAGGAAGCAGGCGGCGCAGGCGGCGAAGGTGATCCGGATCGCCCGCTTCAGCCCGCGCCGCTGCATCCAGCGCAGCATCAGGGGCGAGAGGAACAGGAAGGTGTTCGAGACCGAGAAGGCGGCGCTCGCCACCTGGTCGCCGAGCCCCGCCTCGATGCAGAAGATCGGCAGGTAGACGATATAGACCCACCAGCCCGAGGAGCGCAGCACCGCGAAGAGCCAGCCGGCGATCAGCCGCGGCTGGCGGAAAAACCGGCCGAGATAGGCGAGCGGGTTGGGGGCCGGCGCGCGGGCTCGGGTGATCAGCTTGCCGTTGCCGAGCCGCATGTACCAGAAGGTCGCGAGCAGGAGCGCAGCGAAGCCCATCGCAGCGAGGAACGGCAGCGGCTCCCAGTATTTCCAGAGCATGACGCCGATCACCGGCCCGGCGGCCCATGAAACCGCCGCATAGATCATCTTCAGCGTCTCGCCGCGGCCGAGGTCGTGGCGGGCGATGTAGTCCATCACATAGGCATTGGTGCAGATGGAAACGGTCACGGTGGCGAGACTCGTGAGCAGAAGCGCAAGCGGGGTCAGCACCGGTCCGCCGACGATCGCGAGCGGGCAGCTGATCAGGTAGAAGCCGACGCCCGCGGTATAGACCCAGCGCCGCGGCAGAAAGCGGCCAATCCACGGCACCATCAGCCCGAAGAAGAGCGAACTCAAACCGATGCCGAAGTAATAGAGGCTCACCGCCGCCGCGTCGTCGGAGAGCGCCCGGTAAAGGACCAGCGGCCAGATCGAGACCAACAGTCCGCGCAGCGAGGCCTCGATCCCGTTCAGCACGGCGAATCCCTTCACGCCGGGAATCCGGGCGTGGCGCAGGATGTCGGGAATGTTGCGACTGAACATGGAAAGCCTCCGGGGTCAGAAGCCGCAGCCGGGGGCCTGTTGTCGCGACCGAATGCGACACCGATGTCGCTCCGCCGCCGGTCGGGCCGGAAACCGCTTGCGGCGGCGCCGGGTTTGTCGGAACACTCGCGCCATGCGTCTTCGCCTCGCCTCCGCCGCCGCCCTTGCCCTCCTCGCCGCCCTTGCCCTCCTCGCCGCCTGCCAGGGTGACGAGACGATATCGGGCTATGCCGGGACCGACACGGCCTGGCGGCTGGTCGAGATCGACGGCGCGCCCTTCACGGCGCGCGCGGTTATCCGGTTCCCCGAAGCCGGGCAGGTGGCGGGCGAGGCGCCCTGCAATACCTTCTCGGGGCGGCAAAGCGCGCCCTACCCCTGGTTCAAGGCCGAGGCGCTTGCCGTGACGCGACGCGCCTGCGACGCGCTCGCCGAGGAGACCCGGTTTTTCGCCGCCTTCGGCCGGGTGAGCCTTGCCGAGGTGCAGGGCGAGGTGTTGATCCTGTCCGACCCGGACGGACCGGAAATGGTGTTCGAGAGGGTTCAGCCCTGACGGCCCAGCATTTGCACGAAACGCCGCCGCGCCTCGGGCAAGGGTCTCGTGCCGAGGTCGTGGGCGAGGTGGTGTTCGAGGAAATGGCCGGTGAGACGCAGCCCTTGACCCAACTCTTCCGGCGTGGCCCCGCCCTGACCGAGCAGGCAGGCCGGCAGCGGCAGCAGGCGATCGGCCCATTCCCCCGCCGCCGCCCGCGCCACCGCGCGGCCCGATTTCGGGCTGACATAGGCGAGGTCCTCGCGGCTGCCGGTCACGGCGCAGCTGCCGAGGTCGAGTCCGTAGCCGAGATCCTCGAGCAACAGGAGTTCCCAGCGCAGGTAGGAAAGCACCCAGTCCGGCTCGGCGCCGAGGCGGTCGAGAAGTGCCACCGAGGCGGCATATAGACCGGGATGCGCCTCGCGTTCCGGAAGCGCGAAGCGCAGGAGCGCGCAAACCGAGTTGAGCCCGGCCAGCGCCAGCCGGTCGCCGAGGAGGCCGGTGCGCGACCGCAGCGGCTCGACGGTGAAGGTGCCGATATGCTCCTCGAGGCGGCCGCGCCAAGTCACGTCGATCTGGGCGCCGGGCTGCAGCACCGGCGCGAGCCGGCGCGAGGCGCCGCCGCGCACAACGCCGGCATGGCGGCCGTGCCCGGCGGTGAAGACCTCGATGATCGCCGCGCTCTCGCCGTGCCCGCGCACGGACAGCAAAGCGCCCTCGTCCCGCCAGTCCATCGCCCCTCCCGTCAGCCTGCGAGAACTATCCCCGGGCGTCGTGCGAATGTCCATGTCGCGCCGGGGGCGCTGCCGCCCGGAAACTTGCGGCAAGATGAAGGAGCGGGATCAGTTCGCGAGCCCGTCCTCGTCGAGGAGCGTGCGCCCCGCGCGGCTCTCTATCTCGATCACCCAGAGGTCGGGATCCGTGCGACGCTGGCGGGCGATGGCGGCATCGACCTCGGTCTCGGGCCCCTCGGCGAGCACGACCCAGGCGCGGGCGCCCGTCATCAGGTCGAAGCTGCGCTGGTAGAGCCGGCCGTTACCGTCGAGCGTCGCGAGCTTGACCAGAACGGCACCTGCCGTCGGATCGCCCTTCGCGGTGACATAGGCCGGGATATGCGCCGCGCCGAGCCGCGCGAGATAGGCGCGGACCCAGAAATCCGCGGTCAGCCGCGGCTCAGTCGCCATCCTTGAACTCGAGCCCCATCTCGGAATAGCGCTCCTTCTCCTCGAGCCAGTTCGGGCGCACCTTGACCTGGAGGAAGAGGTGGACCGGCCGACCGAGGAACTCCATGAGCTCGGCCCGCGCCGCCTGTCCCACCGCCTTGATCGTCTCGCCCTTGTGGCCAAGGATGATGCCCTTGTGGCCGTCGCGGGCGACATAGACGATCTGGTCGATCCGGGCAGAACCATCCTCGCGCTCCTCCCAGCGTTCGGTCTCGACCGTGAGCTGGTAGGGCAGTTCCTCGTGAAGCCGCAAGGTCAGCTTCTCGCGCGTGACCTCGGCGGCGATCATCCGCATCGGCAGGTCGGCGATCTGGTCCTCGGGGTAGAACCACGGGCCCGTCGGCAGCTCGGCGCCGAGCCAGGCCTTCAGGTCATCGACCCCGTGACCGCGCTCGGCCGAGATCATGAAGGTCTTCTCGAACGGATAGGCGTCGTTGAGCTTCTGCACCAGCGCCAGCAGCGCCTCGGCCTTGACCCGGTCGATCTTGTTGATCGCGAGCGCCACGCGCTGGCCCTCGCCCATCCGTTCGCGGAGCGTGTCGAGAATGGCTTGCACGCCCGGCGTCAGCCCGCGGTGCGCCTCGATCAGGAGAACGACGATATCTGCATCCGCAGCCCCGCCCCAGGCGGCGGCGACCATCGCCCGGTCGAGCCTGCGGCGCGGCCGGAAGAGGCCCGGCGTGTCGACGAAGACGATCTGCGCGTCGCCCTCCATCGCGATGCCGCGGATCCGGGTGCGCGTGGTCTGCACCTTGTGGGTGACGATCGAGACCTTGGCCCCGACCATGCGATTGAGCAGCGTCGACTTGCCGGCATTCGGCTCGCCGATCAGCGCGACGAAGCCCGCGCGGGTTGTGGGTTCGGCCTCAGCCATTCGGGTTCTCCATCCGCGCCAGAAGCGCCTTTGCCGCGGCCTGTTCGGCCTGCCGTTTCGCCCCGGCCTTCGCGATCTCGGCCTCGCCCGTCGAAAGCCGCACCTCGACGGTGAAGACGGGCTGGTGATCCGGCCCCTCGCGGCCGAGCTCGGTATAGGCGGGCGGTGGAAGGCCGCGCGCCTGGGCCCATTCCTGCAGCGCCGTCTTGGCGTCGCGGGCATCGGCCTCGACCGCGCCGATGCGACTGCCCCAAAGTCTGAGCACAACGCCGCGCGCCGCCTCGAAGCCAGCATCGAGATAGACCGCGGCGATCACCGCCTCCATTGCGTCGCCAAGGAGCGCCTCCTTGCGCCGGCCGCCCGACATCATCTCGGACCGGCCAAGCTTCAGGACGTCGCCGACGCCGACCTCGCGCGCGACCGCGGCACAGGTCTCCTTGCGCACTAGCGTGTTGAAGCGGGGGGCAAGCTGGCCCTCGCTCGCCGCCCTGTCGGCCGCCAGCAGCGCCTCGGCCATGACGAGGCCGAGCACCCGGTCGCCGAGAAACTCCAGCCGCTGGTTGTCGGGTCGGGTCGGCGTCGCGATCGAGGCATGGGTGACGGCGCGCACCAGAAGGTCGGGGCGCGCGAATCCGTGCCCGATTCGGGCCGCGAAAGCCTGGAGGTCGGCCCCGAGCCTCACTCCACCGCCTTGAAGAAGCGATCGGACCGCCAGGTCCAGAAGAAGAAGAGCGAGCGGCCGGCCGAGGAGAACATGATCCGGTCGGCGCGGCCGATCAGGTATTCGGCGGGCAGGAAGCCCACCCCGTTCGGCAGCGCGAAGCGGCTGTCCTGGCTGTTGTCGCGGTTGTCGCCCATGAAGAAGTAATGGCCCTCGGGCACGGTGAAGATCGGCGTGTTGTCCGCCGCCCCGTCGCGGATGTTGAGGATATTGTGGCTTACACCGTTCGGCAGCGTCTCGATCCGGCGCTCCTTGATGCAGGTGCCGCCCTGGCCGACCGGGTCGTTGGCGCATTGCGGCATGTTGCCCTGCGAGCCCTGCGGCTGCTTGATCTCCTCGAAGGTGCCGCCATCCTGCTGCGGCACGGGTTCGCCGTTCAGCCAAAGGACGCCGTCCTTCATCTGCACGGTATCGCCCGGAAGCCCGATCAGCCGCTTTATGAAGTCCGAGCCGTTCGCGGGGTGGCGGAAGACCACGACATCGCCGCGCTCGGGCTCCGATCCGAAGAGGCGGCCCGAGATGGGGCAGGCGGAGAAGGGGCAGGAATAGGCCGAGTAGCCATAGGCCATCTTGTTGACAAAGAGGAAGTCGCCGATCAGGAGCGTATCCTTCATGGAACCGGAGGGGATCCAGAACGGCTGGTAGAAGAGCGTGCGAAACACGCCCGCGATTACGAGCGCCCAGAATACCGTCTTGATCGTTTCGACGACACCCTCGGTCGCCTTCGCCTTCGCCGCCATGATCCTGCCTGTCCCTGTTTTGGCCCCGCGCTACATGATCGCCCGCGCGGAAGGTGTCAAGTTTCGCCCGCTGCGGGCCGAGCCTCGATCACCACGAAGGCCTGCGCCCAGGGGTGGTCGTCGGTCAGCGTGACGTGAACGATCGCCTCGTGGCCCGGCGGTGTCATCTCGGTGAGCCGCTCGGCGGCCCAGCCGGTCAGGTGCATCACCGGCTGGCCGGTCGGAAGGTTCGACACGCCCATGTCCCTCCACGAGATCCCCATCCGAAGCCCGGTGCCGAGCGCCTTGGAGCAGGCCTCCTTCGCCGCCCAGCGCTTCGCATAGGTGCCGGCGCGATCCATTCGTCGCTCGGCCTTTCGCTGTTCGACCTCGGTGAAGACGCGGTTCAGGAACCGCTCGCCGAAGCGGTCGAGCGTGGCCTGGATGCGGTCGATATTGGCGAGATCCGTGCCGATGCCGAGGATCATCCGCCCCACTCCATCACCACGGTGCCGAGCTTCGTGCCCGCCTCGACCGTCTCGTGCGCGGCGGCGCAATCCTCTAGCCCGCCGCCGGGTACCACCGCGTGGGACAGCGCGCGATTGGCGAGCCATTCGGTGAGCTGCGCCTCGCCCCTGCGCCGCGTCGCGGGATCGAGGAGATAGACGAGGATCATGCGCAGGGTGATGTTCTTGAACATGAACGGGTAGAAGTCGAGCACGGGCCTCATCTGGGAGGCCGAGGCATAGGTCGCGATCACGCCGCCGGGCTTCAGGAGCGCAAGCGACGCCGCCTGGTTGGCGGCGAAATCGACCTCGACGATGCGGTCGACGCCTTCGCCGCCCGTCATCCCCCTCACCGCTTCTGCAACATCGGCGTCGCGGTAGTTGACCCATTCACCGGCGGTCGAATGCGCGGCCTTTCCGGCGGACGAGACGGTCGCGATCACCCGTGCGCCTCCGAGCGCGGCCATCTGGCAGGCATAGCGTCCCACGGTGCCCGCGCCGCCGGTGACGAGGACCGTCTTGCCCGTGACCGGGCCGTCGGCAAAGACCGCGTGCCAGGCGGTCATGGCGGGGATGCCGAGGCAGGCGCCCTCGGCGAAATCCGCCGCCTCGGGCAGCCGCACCGCCTGGTCGGCCGGAAGTGCGATCAGTTCGGCCGCGGTGCCGTATTGCCGCTGCCAGCCGCCGTTCCAGATCCAGACCCGCTCGCCGATCCGGGCGGTATCGACGCCCGCCCCCACGGCCTCGATCACGCCGGCGCCATCCGAATGCGGCACGATCTTCGGCCAGGCCATGACCGCGCCCGCCCGCGCGCCGGCGCGGAGCTTCACGTCCGAAGGGTTCACACCAGAGGCACGAAGCCGCACCAGAACCTCGCCCGGCCCCGGCAGGGGATCGGGCAGCGTGCCGACCGTCAGCACCTCGGCCGCGGGGCCGAACGCCTCGTACCAGACGGCCTTCATGCCGCGGGCCGCGCCGCGTCCATCAGGCGGCGCATCTCCGCGATCGCGGGCTTGAGGCCGCTGAAGATCGCCTCGCCGATGAGGAAATGACCAATGTTGAGCTCCCGCACCTCGGGGAAGGCCGCGACCGGCCCAACGGTGTCGAAGGTCAACCCGTGGCCGGCATGGACCTCGAGCCCGAGCGAATGGGCCAAGGCCGACATCTCGCGAAGCCGCGCCAGCTCGGCATCGCGCTCGGCGAACTTCCCCTCGGCGTGGAAGTCGCAATAGGCGCCGGTGTGAAGCTCCACGACCGCGGCGCCGATCCGGTGGGCGGCCTCGATCTGGGCAGCGTCGGCGGCGATGAAGATCGAGACGCGGCAGCCGGCCTCGGCCAGGGGCGCGATGAAATGCGCGAGCCGGTTTTCCTCGCGCGCGACCTCGAGCCCGCCCTCGGTGGTCCGCTCCTCGCGCTTCTCGGGCACGATGCAGACCGCGTGCGGCCGGTGGCGGAGCGCGATCCGCTGCATTTCCTCGGTCGCGGCCATCTCGAAGTTCAAGGGCACCGACAGCGCCTCCATCAGCCGCTCGATATCGGCGTCCGTGATGTGGCGGCGATCCTCGCGCAGATGCGCGGTGATGCCGTCGGCCCCGGCCTCCTCTGCCAGTTTCGCAGCGCGCACCGGGTCGGGATAGGCCGAACCGCGCGCGTTCCGCACGGTCGCCACATGGTCGATGTTCACGCCAAGCCGCAGATGGTCCACGCGCCGTCCTCCCCTTCGTTGATCCTGCCCGACACTAGACCGCCCGGCCCCACGCTGTGAACGGCCGATATGTAACGGTTACGATTCCCGCTCCGCCTGCTCGTGCCGCTCCTCGACCCGGGCGTGGAGCTTGGCCTTGAGCTTCTCGAACCGGTCCTTGAGCCGCTTGCGGCGATGCTTCTGATAGGCGGCGATCAGCGGTTCGGACAGGTAGTAGCAGACCACGCCCGCCACTATGCCGGGCAGGAGGCCGCCGACGAGATAGGGCAGGAAAACTTCGTTCCAGAAGTTGTAGAGCCCGTGCCAGCGCGTTGTCTCCGGCGTGAAGATCGCGACGAAGTTGTGCTTCAGATCCTTGCCCGCATCGGCGAACTTGCCGAAGAGCGTCGCATGCTGCGTCTCGTCGAAATCGGTGCCGAGGATCAGATGGCCGAGCTTCATCGACATGAAGGCGATGAACGGGAAGGTCAGCGGGTTGCCGAAGAAGGTGCCGAGGAGCGCCGCGAGGATGTTGCCCCTGACCGCCTTGGCTGCGAGCGCCGCGCCGATGAAGTGGAGCCCAAAGAGCGGCGTGAAGCTGATGAAGACCCCGGCGCCGACGCCGCGCGCGATCCGGTCGGCGCGGTCGGGCAGGCGGCGGACACGGTGCTTGACGTAATGGAAGGCGCGGGTCCAGCCGCCACGGGGCCACAGGGCCTCGGCGATGATCCTGAGGTAGGACCTCGGATTGCGGCGCTTGAAGACCAATTCCCGTTTCCCTTCCGCCCCTCAGGGCTTGCGACCGAGGTCGCGGTAACGCTCCACCTGCGCGACGTCGCTCTCCGCCTCCAGTGCCGTCAGCACCATGTGCAGATGCTCGGCATCCCTTAGATCGACTTCCACAATAAGACGGTAAAAATCCGGCTTTCTGTCGACGAAAGTCAGATCGGAGATATTGGCCTTCTGCTCGCCGATCAAGGTGCAGATGCGCCCGAGCACCCCGGCGTCGTTGGCGATCGTGAGGTTGAGGCTGACGGAATGGACTGGGGCATGGCGGCCCGAATGCCAGCGCAAGTCGACCCAGCGCGCGGGCTGCTCCTCGAACTCGGCGAGCGCAGGACAGTCGATCGCATGGACGACGACGCCCTGACCGCGATAGGTGATGCCGACGATGCGCTCGCCCGGCACCGGCTGGCAGCAATTGGCGCGGCGGAATGACTGGTCGGCCATCAGGCCCACGACCGGGCGGCGGGCGTCGACCTCCTCCACCGGCTGGGTGGCAAGCTCGGGGTAGATCGCCTCGATGACCTCGCGCGCGGTCAGTTCGGCGCTGCCGAGCCGCGCCAGCACCTCCGTTTCGTCGGAGAGCCCGAGCGTCTTCGCCGCGGTCCTGAGCGCCTTTTCGGTGGCCTTGCGGCCGTGATGCTCGAAGGCGACGCGCGCGAGTTCCTGGCCGAGCTTGACGAACCGCTCGCGGTCCTCTTCGCGCAGGCTGCGGCGGATCGCCGACTTGGCGCGCCCGGTCACCACAATGTCGATCCAGGTCGCCTGCGGGCGCTGGCCAGTGGCGGTGATGATCTCGACCGACTGGCCGTTCTTGAGCCGGGTCCAGAGCGGCACCCTGATGCCGTCCACCTTGGCGCCGACGGTCGAATTGCCGATCCTCGTATGGATCGAATAGGCGAAGTCGATCGGCGTCGCGCCCTTCGGCAGCTGGACCACGTCGCCCTTCGGCGTGAAGCAGAAGACCTGGTCGGAATACATCTCGAGCTTCACGTTCTCGAGAAACTCGTCGTGGTCCTCGCCGGTGTCGAAGCGTTCGGTCAGCGAGGCGATCCACTTCGCCGGATCGACCGCGAACGGGTTCCGCGCCCGCTCGCCGTCGCGGTAGGACCAGTGCGCCGCGACGCCGGCCTCGGCGACCTCGTGCATCTGGCGGGTGCGGATCTGCACCTCAACGCGCTTGCCGTCGCGACCCGAGACCGTGGTATGGATCGAGCGGTAGCCGTTCGACTTCGGCTGGCTGATGTAGTCCTTGAACCGTCCCGGCACCGCGCGCCAGCGGCGGTGGATCGCGCCGAGAATGCGGTAGCAGTCGGCCTCGTTGCGGCAGATCACCCGGAAGCCGTAGATGTCGGACAGCCGCGAGAAGGCGAGCTGCTTTTCCTGCATCTTGCGCCAGATCGAATAGGGTTTCTTGGCGCGCCCGAAGACGTCGGCCTCGACGCCTTCCTTCTCCAACTCGGCGCGGATATCGGCGGTGATCTTGTGGATCACGTCGCCGGTTTCCTTCTGCAGCGTAATGAAGCGCCGGATGATCGAGGAGCGCGCCTCGAGGTTGACCACTCGGAACGAGAGATCCTCAAGCTCCTCGCGCATCCACTGCATGCCCATGCGGCCCGCGAGCGGCGCGAAGATGTCCATCGTCTCGCGCGCCTTGCGGAGCTGCTTCTCCTGCGGCAGCGACTTGATCGTGCGCATGTTGTGCAGCCGGTCCGCGAGCTTGACGAGGATCACCCTCAGATCCTTGGACATCGCCATGAACAGCTTGCGGAAGTTCTCCGACTGCTTCGATGCCGTGGACGAAAGCTGCAGGTTGGTCAGCTTGGTGACACCATCGACCAGTTCGGCGATCTCGGTACCGAACCGCTCCTCGATCTCGGCATAGGTCGACTTGGTGTCCTCGATCGTGTCGTGCAACAGCGCGGTAACGATCGAGGCGTCATCGAGGCGCTGCTCGGTCAGGATCGCCGCGACGGCCACGGGGTGCGAGAAGTAATCCTCGCCGGAATGGCGTTTCTGGCCGTCATGCATGTGCCGGCCATAGTCATAGGCCCGGCGAATCAGATCGGCATTGGTACGGGGATTGTAATTGCGGACCAGCGCGATCAGGTCTTCGACATCGATCATTCCGGTCCGCGCGCCTCGGCTAGAGTGGGCTTAGCCCTGCCCCTGCGCTTCCATCAGCGCCCGGAGCAGTTTTTCCTCCGACATGTCGTCCGCCTCGGGCCGGTCGACCTCGGCGCCCATCAGCAGCGCCATCGAGTCTTCCTCGGGCTCGTCGACCTCGATCTGGGTCTGGTGGCTCTCGATCATGCGCTCGCGCAGGTCGCCCGCGGCCTGGGTCTCGTCGGCGATTTCGCGCAGCGAGACGACGGGGTTCTTGTCATTGTCGCGGTCGATCGTGAGCGATGCGCCGGCAGCGATCTCGCGCGCCCGATGTGCGGCGAGCATCACCAGCTCGAACCGGTTCGGAACCTTGTCAACGCAGTCTTCAACCGTCACGCGGGCCATTCGGAGCTCCAATCGGATTGGGAGATATGGAGCCCGCTATTTAGGCGCTCCGCTCCCCCTTGACAAGCGAAGTTTCCCCGTCAAAGCGGGCAAATCTCCGCTTTCTCGGCCTCCGGCAGGGCATCTGCCATCTCCGCCACGCTTCGCCCCGTGGCCGGATGGCGCCAGCCGGGCGCGATTTCGGCGAGGGGAATCAGCACGAAACCGCGGTCCTGAAGCCTCGGATGCGGCAGGATCAGCCGGTCCGGCGCCTCGGTGCGCTGACGCTCGGGCGGCAGCCCGACCCAGGCGGCCTGGGTCTCCGGATCGGGCGCGATCCGGTCGCCGAGCCACAGCAGGTCGAGGTCGAGCGTGCGCGCGCCCCAGCGCCGCAATCTCTCGCGGCCGTGGCGCGCCTCGATCTCATGGAGCACGGCGAGCACCTCCTCCGCCGCGAGGCGGGTTTCGACGATTGCCGCGGCATTGACGAAGTCCGGACCCGAACCGGCCGGGAAGGCCGGGGTGCGGAAAAACCGCGACACGGCGGCGAGCGGTCCGATCCGCCCGGCGATCTCGCGGAGCGCCGAAACGAGCGTTTCGGACGGATCTCCGGACGGCGATGGCTCGTTGCCTCCGAGCGCGATTGCTGCTAGCCTATCCTTTTGGACAGATACCATTTTTTGTGTCACTCTGTCTAAGTCCTAAGCAAGGGGAAGAACGTCGTCGTAGGTCCAGTTTGCCCACCCAAACGTTTAACGGATCATCGGCGGCGATATTTGAGAGGACCCATTGATGTTCTACAAGGACGAACGGCTCGCGCTGTTCATTGACGGATCGAATCTATACGCGGCCGCCAAAGCACTCGGATTCGACATCGACTACAAGCTCCTTCGTCAGGAGTTCGAGCGCCGCGGCAAGTTGTTGCGCGCATTCTACTACACCGCACTTCTCGAGAACGACGACTACTCTCCGATCAGGCCACTCGTCGACTGGCTTCACTACAACGGCTTCACCATGGTGACGAAGCCCGCGAAGGAATACACCGACAGCCAGGGCCGGCGGAAGGTCAAGGGCAACATGGACATCGAACTCACGGTCGATGCGATGGAGCTTGCGCCGCGCGTCGATCATATCGTGCTGTTCTCGGGCGACGGCGACTTCCGGCCGTTGGTCGAGAGCCTGCAGCGCCAGGGCGTGCGGGTCTCTGTCGTCTCGACGATCCGCTCGCAGCCGCCGATGATCGCTGACGAGCTGCGCCGTCAGGCCGACAACTTCATCGAGCTCGACGCGCTCCGCGAGGTGATCGGCCGCCCCCCGCGCGAGACCCGCTTCGAGCGCGAGGAAGCGACCGCAACCAACGGCTGAGACCGGAACCGGGGCCTCCGCGCCCCGGTTTCGCCTTTCCGGGGCTGGACGCGAGACGCCGGGCCGCATAGGTCTGTGGCGCACGTCGAGTTGCGGACCCTGCCATGCCCGAGCCCCTCACCCTCTACCTCGCCGCGCCGCGCGGCTTCTGCGCGGGCGTCGACCGCGCGATCAAGATCGTCGAGATGGCGCTCGAGAAATGGGGTGCGCCGGTCTATGTGCGCCACGAGATCGTGCACAACAAGTTCGTCGTCGACGGGCTCCGCGCCAAGGGCGCTGTCTTCGTCGAGGAACTTGACGACTGCCCCGCCGACCGCCCGGTGATCTTCTCCGCCCACGGCGTGCCGAAATCGGTCCCGGCCGAGGCCGAGCGGCGCGCGATGACTTTCGTCGATGCCACCTGCCCGCTGGTCTCCAAGGTCCATATCGAGGCCGAACGGCATTTCCAGAACGGGCTCCAGATGGTGATGATCGGCCATGAGGGCCATCCCGAGACACTCGGCACGATGGGCCAGCTTCCCGAGGGCGAGGTGCTGCTGGTCGAGACGGTCGCGGACGTGGCAGGGATCGCGCCGCGCGATCCCGAAAGGCTCGCCTTCATCACCCAGACGACACTCTCGGTCGATGACACCGCCGGCATCGTCGCGGCCTTGAAGGCGCGGTTCCCCGCCATCGTCGGGCCGCACAAGGAGGACATCTGCTACGCCACGACCAATCGCCAGGAGGCGGTGAAGGCGATTGCCGCGAAGATCGACGCGCTTCTGGTGATCGGCGCGCCGAACTCCTCCAATTCCAAGCGCCTCGTGGAGGTCGGCCGCGCCGCGGGCTGCGCCTATGCCCAGCTCGTCCAGCGCGCCACCGACATCGACTGGCGCGCGCTCGCCGGGATCCGCGCGGTCGGCGTGACCGCGGGCGCCTCGGCGCCGGAAGTTCTGGTGAACGAGGTGATCGACGCCTTTCGCGACCATTTCGACGTGACCGTGGAACTCGTGGAAACCGCGCGCGAGCGTGTCGAGTTCAAGGTGCCGCGCGTGCTGCGGGAGCAGGCATGAGCGCCGACGAACGCACCATCGCGGTCTACGAGGCGAAGGCTGCGGACTATGCCGCACGGTTCGCCGCGGACCGGCCCGACCGGCACCTCGTAGGCTTCATCGCCGCGCTTCCGAAGGGCGCGTGGGTGCTCGACCTCGGCTGCGGCCCGGCCGATGCCTCGGCCTTCATGCGCGCGGCCGGCCTTATTCCGGATCCGGTCGACGCCGCCCCGGCGATGGTCGCGCTCGCCAACGCGCGCCACGCGATCGGCGCCCGGCTGGCAACCTTCGACGAGATTGAAGCGCAGGCCGCCTATGACGGCATCTGGGCGAACTTCTCGCTGCTCCACGCGCCGCGCGCCGACCTGCCGCGCCACCTCGCCGCGCTGCACCGGGCGCTGACACCGGGTGGCCTCCTCCATATCGGCATGAAGACCGGAACCGGCGAGGGCCGCGACGCGCTCGACCGGTTCTACACCTATGTCGGCCGCGACGAGCTTCTCGGCCTGCTCGCGGCGGCGGGTTTCACCGTCACCGGCACCGACGAGGGCATCGAGACCGGCCTCGCCGGAACGCCCGACCCCTGGATCATCGTTCGCGCCCATGCCTGAGCTCTTCGCCTATACCGACGGGGCCTGCTCCGGCAATCCCGGCCCCGGCGGCTGGGGCGTCCTGATGATCGCCAAGGACGGCGAGACCGTGCTCAGGACCCGCGAGCTGAACGGCGGCGAGCCGGAAACCACCAACAACCGGATGGAGCTTCTCGCGGCAATCTCGGCATTGGAGGCGCTGACGCGCGCCTCGGCGATCACCGTCGTCACCGACAGCGCCTATGTGAAGAACGGCGTGAGCCAATGGATCCACGGCTGGAAGCGCAACGGCTGGAAGACCGCCGACAGGAAGCCGGTGAAGAACGTCGATCTCTGGCAGCGGCTCGACGCCGCGCAGGCGCGCCACAAGGTGCGCTGGGAATGGATCAAGGGCCATGCCGGCCACCCCGAGAACGAACGCGCCGACGAGCTCGCGCGGGAGGGAATGAAGCCCTTCAAGCCGAAGAAGAAGGCCGCCAATGACGGTGCTTGAGCTTCTCGACTACGCCTCGGTCTTCATCTTCGCGCTGACCGGCGCGCTGGTGGCGAGCCGGGCGCAGCTCGACATCGTCGGCTTCGGCTTCGTTGCGAGCCTGACGGCCGTCGGCGGCGGCACGCTGCGCGACGTGATCCTCGACCGCAATCCGATCTTCTGGGTCGCCGAGCCCGCCTTCGTCGCGGTCGCCATCGCCGCGGCGGTGCTCGTATTCTTCACCGCCCATCTCTTCGAAAGCCGGCTCACGGTGCTGACCTGGCTCGACGCCTGCGCGCTCGCGGTCGCGGTTCCGGCCGGCACCGGCGTCGCGCTGGCGCTCGGGCAGCATTGGGGGATCGTGCTCCTGATGGGGGTCGCGACCGGCTGCTTCGGGGGGTTGATGCGCGACGTCGTCTGCAACGAGGTGCCGCTGGTCCTGAAGCAGGGCGAACTTTACGTCACCGCCGCCTTCGCCGGCGCCGCGGCCGCGCTTCTCGCGACAGCGTTCCTGCCGACCGGGCTCGCGCTCCTGGCCTGCGCCGGCGTGACTTTCACGCTCCGCGCCGGGAGCCTGATCTTCGGCTGGAGCCTGCCGGTCTACAAGTCGCGCCCGCCGCGCCGCTAGCGGCCCTTCGGCCCGTAGCTCCGCCACAGCCAGATCAGCGCCATCGCGCCGAGCACGGCCCCGACGAAGCCGCCAAGCCAGCCTGAAACCATCAGGATGAACCGGATCACCAGCCCGCCGGCCAGCGCACCAAGGACGCCGATCGCCACGGTCGAGACGAGATCGGCCTCGATCCCCATCAGCCGGGTCGCGATAAAGCCCGCCGCCGCCCCGATGATGATCAACCCGATAATCGCCATGCCGACCTCCGTCCCGCTACGCACTTCAATATGGAGCGCGGCCGGCCGGAAGTGAATGGCGCCGGCTTCCGACGCTCAACCGGCCGGATCGGCGTTCCAGATGTCCCAGTGAAGGTTCCAGGCCCCGGCCTCGTCGCGCTTCCAGATAACGATATACTTGCCGGCGACGGACTGCATGCCACCGTTTCCGTCCGGAACCGAGAGCGTGAACGTCCCGATCTCGTTGGCCATGTCGCCCGCGAGGTCGAGCGTCACCGTGGTCAGGTCGAGATCGGTGGCCCCCGCCTCGATGAAGCCCGCCCACAGGGCTTCGGCGCCCTCGCGCCCGTTCACCATGGCCATGTCGGGCGGCATGAGCACCGCATCGGCGGAGTAGAGTGCGGCAACCCCAGCCGCGTCGCCGCCGTTGAACGCGGCCTCGAACGCGGCATTGCGTTCCCCGATGGCGGCACCGTCATCCGCCCAGGCGAGTGTCGGAACGAGGATTGCCCAGACGAGGGCAAGGTTGCGTGTGGTCGTCTTCATCGGCCCCTCCCATTATCGGTCAGCCCGGGGCTCCGACCCGGAACCCGGGGACATGACAGGGGGCGATCATAGCACGGCCGGCCCGCAGGTCCGAGCGTGGCCGTTCAACCGAGCCGGTCGGGAAGCGTCAGCCCGCGCAGGATCTCCGCCGCCGGCATCGGCTTCTTGCCCTCGCGCTGCGCCTCGAGAACTTCGACAGCGCCGGTCCCGCAAGCCACGGTGAAGCCCGACAGCACCGCGCCCGGCACGCCCGCGCCAGCGGCCAGCCGCGACCGCAGAAGCTTCACCCGCTCGCCCGCGATCTCGCACCAGGCTCCGGGAAACGGCGAAAGGCCACGGATCTGCCGGTCGACCTCCACCGCCGCGCGGGTCCAGTCCACCCGCGCCTCGGCCTTGTCGATCTTGGCGGCATAGGTCACGCCCGCCGTCGGCTGCGGCTCGGCCACGAGCGTTTCGAGCCTCGCCAATGCCTCGACGATTGCCCGCGCCCCCATCGCCGAAAGCCGGTCATGCAGCTCCGCCGTCGTCTCCTCCGGCCCGATCGCGGTACGCTCGCACAGCAGCACCGGCCCGGTGTCGAGCCCCGCCTCCATCCGCATGATGCAGACGCCGGTCTCGGCGTCGCCCGCCATGATCGCCCGGTGGATCGGCGCCGCCCCCCGCCAGCGCGGCAGGAGCGAGGCATGGATGTTGAGACATCCCTGCGCCGGCGCGTCGAGCACCGCCTGCGGCAGGATCAGCCCGTAGGCCACGACCACCGCGACATCGGCCCGAAGTGCTGCGAACTCCGCCTGCGCGTCCGCCCCCTTCAGGTTCACCGGATGACGCAGCGTCAGGCCCAGCGCCTCGGCCCGCGCCTGAACCGGGCTCGGCCGGTCCTTCTTGCCGCGACCGGCGGGGCGCGGCGGCTGCGTGTAGACGCAGACCACCTCATGCGCGGCATGCACCGCCTCCAGCGCGGCGACGGAAAACTCCGGCGTGCCCATGAATACGACGCGCATGCCCCGCCCCTTCTTCATTGCCCAAATACCCCGCGGGGGGTCCGGGGGGCGCGAAGCCCCCCGGCCGCTATCCGCGCTTTCTCAGCTTCTCGGCCTTGGCGACCAGCATCTTGCGGCGCATGGGCGAGAGATGGTCGAGATACATCTTGCCATTCAGATGGTCGATCTGATGCTGGACGGAGGTCGCCCAGAGCCCGACGAAATCGCGCTCCTCCAAGTCGCCCGCCGCGTTCAGGAACCGCACCGTCACCGCCCGCGGCCGCTCGATCGAGGCGAAGACGCCGGGCAGGTTCGGGCTCGCCTCGTCATGGCGGCGAAGCTGAATCGAAGCGTGGAGCACTTCCGGATTGGCCATCCGCACCGCCTGACCGCGCTTGTCCGAGCAATCGACGACGGCGAGCCGCAGCATGATCCCGATCTGCGGCGCGGCGAGCCCGTAGCCCGGCATCGCATCCATCGTCTCGACCATGTCGTCCCAGATCATGCCGATCGTCTCGGTGACAGCGGCAACCGGCTCGGCCGGGGTCCGGAGCCGCTTGTCGGGCCAGGGAACGAAGGCCCTGACCGTCACAGCCGCGCCTGCTCGCGCTTCAGCTTCTGCATCTTGCGGGTGATGAGCTGGCGCTTCAGCGGCGTCAGGTAGTCGATGAAGAGCTTGCCGTCGAGATGGTCGATCTCGTGCTGCACGCAAGTCGCCCAGAGCCCATCGAAACGCTCCTCCTCAGCCGTGCCATCGAGCGTGAGCCAGCGCACCGCCACCTCCGCCGGGCGCGTCACCTCGGCATATTGCTCGGGGATCGACAGGCAGCCCTCCTCGTAGGTGTTCACCGCCTCAGAGGACCAGGTGATCTCGGGGTTGATCAGCACCATCGGCTTCGGCGCCGCGTCGGGATCCTTCACGCAGTCCATCACCAGGATGCGCTTCATCAGCCCGACCTGCGGTCCGGCAAGGCCGACCCCCGGCGCGTCATACATGGTCTGCAGCATGTCATCGGCAGCCCTGCGCAGCTCGTCCGTGATCTCGGTCACGGGGTCGCAGCGCTTCTTCAGGCGCGGGTCGGGATGGATCAGGATCGGGCGTATCGTCATGGAAGGTGATTTAGGCCATGCCCGGGCCGCGCGCAATGGCCGCCCCTTGCGTCCGCCGTCGCGATCACTAACCTCGCGCGCGGACCAAAGGGGCATTCCATGAAATTCGACGAGATCATCGACTTCCGCGGCAAGCATACCTCGAAATGGGACACCATGGAGAAGACCCTCGGCGTCGCCCCCGAGGACGGGCTCGCCATGTGGGTCGCCGACATGGAGTTCCGACCGCCGCAAGGCATGGTCGATGCCGTCAAGCGCGCCGCCGACAACGCGCTCTTCACCTATTTCGGCGATGCCGGCGACTACAACGCCTCGATCCAGTGGTGGATGCGCGAGCGTCACGGCTGGGCGGTCGACGAGAAGGCGATCTTCACCACGCACGGCCTCGTCAACGCGGTCTCGATGTGCCTCGAGACCTACACAAGGCCCGGTGACGGCGTGGTGATCTTCACCCCCGTCTACCACGCCTTCGCCCGCGTGATCCGCGCCAATGACCGGCGGCTCGTCGAATGCCCGCTCGCGATCCGCGACGGCGTCTACCAGATGGACTTCGACGCCTGGGACGCGCAGATGAACGGGACCGAGAAGATGGCGATCCTGTGCTCGCCGCACAATCCCGGCGGCCGGGTCTGGACCCGCGAAGAACTTCAGGGCATGGCCGATTTCGCCAGGCGCCACGACCTCATTCTGATCTCGGACGAGGTCCATCACGACCTCGTATATCCCGGCCAGAAGCACATCGCGATGCCGCTCGTGGACCCCTCGATCGCGGACCGGCTGATCCTGCTCACCGCGACGTCGAAGACCTTCAACGTCGCCGGCATGCACTGCGGCAACGCGATCATCCATGACGAGGGCCTGCGCGCGGCCTATGCCAAGCGCATCCATCAGCTCTCGGTCTCGCCCAACACGCTCTCGATGCACATGACCCCGGCGCTCTACTCGCCCGAGGGCGCGGCCTGGGTCGATGAGCTCACCGCCTATCTCGCGGCCAACCAACGGCTCTTCCTCGTCGGGATCAACGCGATTCCGGGTCTCAGGATGATGCCGATGCAGGCCACCTACCTCGCCTGGGTCGACTTCACCGGCACCGGCATGGCCCGCGAGGAGTTCGCGGCCCGCGTGGCCAAAGAGGCGAAGATCGCGGCGAGCCCCGGCCCGGTCTTCGGCCTCGGCGGCGAGAGCTTCCTGCGCTTCAACATCGCCATGCCGCGGGTGCGGATCGCAGACGCCGTGGAACGGATGCAAAGGGCGTTCGGCGACCTGCAATGACCTGGCTCCGGCGGATTGTCCGGCTCGCCATCCTGACGGCGGCGCTGGCGCTCGGGATGCTAGCGCTCTACCAGCACCGGTTCCCGACGCCGCCGGCGCCACCCGGGCCGCTGCCGCCCCTCACCGGCACGATCGATCATATCCTCGTCGAGAAATCCGCCCGCCGCCTCACCGTCTTCCGCGACGGAGAGGCGCTGCGCAGCTACGGAATCGCGCTCGGCTTCGCGCCCGAGGGCGACAAGATCCGGCAGGGCGACGGCAAGACCCCGGAGGGCCGGTTCCGCATCAACCGGCGCAACGCGGAAAGCGCCTTCCACCTCTCGCTCGGCCTCGACTATCCCCAGCAGGACGACCTGATCCGCGCCGCGGCGGGCGGCTATTCCCCCGGCGGCGACATCTTCATCCACGGCCAGCCGAATGCGTTCTTCGGCAAGGCAACGCTGCGCCACGACTGGACCGAGGGCTGCATCGCGCTCGCCGATGCCGAGATCGTGGAACTCTGGCGCATCGCGCCGATGGGCACCGCGGTCGAGATCCGACCCTGACCGCCCCTTCATCTTGCCCGAAATATCCCCGCCGGAGGCCTCCGCCGCACACCGCGGGGCGACCGACGGATCAGTCGCGCGGCAGATACCCGACCGGCGCGTTCTCCTCGCGCACATAGTCGAGCGCCGGACGGTCCTGCGCCACGGTCGATCTCTTCATCGTGCAGATCAGCTCGCCCTCCTCGACGCCCGAGGCGACGATCAGGCACTGGTAGAGGTGGCGCGGACCGTCATAGATATCCACGAGCCCCCTCAGATGCACAACCTGATCGGCATCAAGCGCGAATCCGGTCTCCCAGAACCGCAGGATCGGATAGACATCATCGCCCGCGAACACCCGCAGTCGCGCGCGCCGGCGCAGATCCCGCTTGCGGGCTTCCTCCAGCCCGGCCCGGACTTCCTTCGGTAAAAAATCGGTCATCACACACCTTCCCCCCAAACCAGCATGACCCATCGGCGCTGAAAATCAAGTTAACCATTTGAGTTACAAGGAAAGGGTCGCGAAGCGTCGCCGCGCGGCCACGTTACCACGGCAAGGTGACAGTATTGTGCAGCTTGCAAGCCGGCGACGCGCAGGGGCGGCTCAACCCGTCGTGCCGTAGTGCTCGACGACCGCGGCGAGATCCTCGGGCGGCGTGGCTGATGGCAGAAAGGCGCAGGCATTGGGGATGTGCCGGAAGATCGAGCCGTCCGAAAAGAAGCTCGTATTGGTGACGAAGACGATCCGCGACGTCGGGTGACGATAGCGCGCGTAATCGGCCACCGCCAGCGCGCTGCCCTCGGAGAGCACCAGGTCCAGCACGATCACATCGACCGGCCCCAGATCGAGAAACGAGACCGCAGCCGCCTGGCCGTCGGCAAGGCGCACGTCTGCCGCAAAGCGTTCGAGATGCCGCTTCCAGAGCCAGCCAAGGTTCGGGTCGCTCTCGACGATCAGAACGCGCATGTTTCCTCCCGCGACGCGAACGGACGGTTCGCCGCCTCGTTCCTCGACTCTCGATAGAAGTTCGTCAACACTTCCAACGCAATTGCTAAACTGTTCCGGCGACGGGTGGCAAACCGCCCGTTCCAACGCGGCCCCGATCCCGCCCAAGCAGGAGAACCCGATGCGCCCCGATCTCGCCCTCCTCATCCTCGGTCTTCTCGCCGGTCCGGCATCGGCCTGCGGAGGGAACTTCGGTGGCTTCGTCGCAGACCTGAAGTCCGAGGCGGTATCGCGCGGCCATGCCCCCGCGACGGTGGAGCGTTTCTTCGCCAGTGTCCGTCAGGATCCGAAGGTGCTGCGCGCCGACCGTGCCCAGGGCGTGTTCCAGAAGGACTTCATCACCTTCTCGCGCGCGCTGATCAGCAAGAACCGCATCGTCAACGGCCAGCGCAACGCGCAGAAATACGCCTCCACCTTCCGGCGCATTGCCCGTGACTACGGCGTCTCTCCCGGTGTCCTCCTCGCCTTCTGGGCGCTCGAGACCGATTACGGCGCGGTGCAGGGCGATTTCAACACGCTGAACGCGCTCGTGACGCTCTCTCACGACTGCCGCCGGCCGCATCTGTTCCGGCCGCAGGTCTTCGCCGCGCTCGAACTCTACGAGCGCGGCGATTTCGACCCGGCCCGCACCCGCGGCGCCTGGGCGGGCGAGATCGGCCAGGTGCAGATGCTGCCCGAGGACATCCTCAGGAACGGCGTCGACGGCGATGGCGACGGCCATGTCTCGCTCAAGACCTCGGCGCCTGATGCGCTGATGTCGGGGGCGAAGATGCTGCGCGGCCTCGGTTGGCGACCGGGGGAACCGTGGCTGCAGGAGGTGGTGGTGCCCGACGGGCTCGACTGGTCGCAGACCGGACTCAACCATCAGCTTTCGGTGGCTCAGTGGGCGCGGATGGGGGTGAAGGGCCGCTCGGCGCCGCTGGCGAAGGGGCTGAACGGGTCGATCCTGCTGCCGATGGGGCGCCGGGGGCCGGCCTTCATCGCCTATCCCAATTTCCGCGTCTATTTCGAATGGAACAAGAGCTTCGTCTACGTCACCACGGCGGCCTATTTCGCCACCCGCCTCGAAGGCGCGCCGGTCTTCGACCCCGGCAATCCGGAGCCGGGCCTGTCGGCGGGCGAGATGAAGACGCTTCAGAAGAAGCTGCAGGCCCGCGGTCACGACGTCGGCGGCATCGACGGTATCCTCGGCGAAAAGACCCGCGAGGCGGTGCAGAAGGAGCAGATGCGCCTCGGCCTGCCGGCCGACGCCTGGCCGACACGGGCGCTTCTCGGGCAGCTTTGATGGCGTCGCCGGAAACGACAAAGGGCCGGCGGAGCCGGCCCTTTGTCGTTCTTTGCAGAAGGTCGCTCAGGCGACGGCCTTGACCTCGCCCGCGCCCAGCGGCGCCATCTTGGTCCAGAGCGCCTCGGCCTCGCGCGCCGACAACGTGCGCCGCGCGGTGGGTCCGTAGAGCGTCCAGTCGCCGGCATATTCGGGGAACACCCGCGCCATCTCGGCCCGCGCGTCCTCGGTCAGGCTGGCGATCGCGGTGTCGCCGGGGAAGAGGCTCTCGGTCTCGATCCCGTTCGACAGCACGATGTCGTGCCGGTCGAGCATCAGGTGGAAATACTCCACCGTCTCGGGACGCGCCGGGCGGCGCAGGGTCGGCGCGAACTTCAGATGCTTCGCGGCGACGAGCACCTCGTCCTGGCCGAACAGCATCTCCGGCTCCCAGCCGCGCACCAGCACCCGGTGCTGCGGCGAGACCCAGAGATCGGCGCGCGGCAGCCCCTCGCCCATCGCGCCCTGCGGGATGCAGACCGGGCGCATGTCGGGGTTGAGCAGAAGATCCATCAGCGTCAATTCGCGCGCGGCGGCGAACCGCACCGTGGCGGTGGCACCGGAGGTCGTGAGCACCTCGTCACCGGCCTTCAGCGTCTCGACCGGAACCTCGCCCTTCGGCGTCGCGATCAGCGTGCCGCGCAGGAAACAGACCGGGTTGGGCGTGGTGGTGACACTCTGAAGCGGGATGGCGCCGTTGCCGATCTGGTTCATCAGCGTCTGCGTACCCGAACCGTCCGTCACGAAGAACAGCTCGGTTTTTCCCCCGGACGAGGGATAGTCGAGCACGGTGATCTGGATGACCTCCTTGCCCGCGAGCGCCGCCGGAACCTGCGAGTTGTTGGGCAGCGTGCCGGTCAGATCGTACTGAAACCTGTACTCCACGCCGCCGATCCAGACCGTCGTGTCGGGATCGAAACCCCCACTTCCATTCTCGAGGTTCAGATCGCCCGTCGTGTTTGTGCCGAGCGTCCCGCTCTCGAAATAGATCTGCGTCGCCGGAAAGGCGCCGGAGCCCCCGCTCGACTTGATCGGGTTCAGGGTCGAGTTGTTCGCCGTGATACTGTCGGCCCGCGCCCAAAAAGTCGCTGAAGTTACCATGCCTGTTCGCCTCCACAAAATAACCAGCGGAACACCCGCCCCGCGCCACGATTCCGGTAGTCTTTGCCCTACTACACCGTCAATTCGGACGAATTTGTGACCCGAAAAGTTCTTTCGGGTCGACCGCGCCTGTTGCACCCACAAAAAACGCGGGAATGTAGTCAAATTCAATACGGTTGCGGAAGAAACAGCCGGGCTGTTCCGATTTCGCTACAGGTCCGCGTCCGGGCACCATCACGCCACCAGCGCCTCGGCCTTCTTGAGGTCGACGGAGACGAGCTGGCTCACCCCCTGTTCCTGCATCGTCACGCCGAAGAGCCGGTCCATCCGCGCCATCGTCACCGCGTGGTGGGTGATGATCAGGAAGCGGGTGTCGGTGCGCCGGGTCATCTCGTCGAGGAGGTCGCAGAACCGGGTGACGTTGGCGTCGTCCAGCGGCGCGTCGACCTCGTCGAGGACGCAGATCGGCGCCGGGTTCGCAAGGAACACCGCGAAGATCAGCGCGAGCGCCGTCAGCGTCTGCTCGCCGCCCGAGAGAAGCGACAGCGTCGCGAGCTTCTTGCCCGGCGGCTGGCACATGATCTCGAGGCCCGCCTCCAAGGGATCGTCGCTCTCGACCAGCACCAGATTGGCCTCGCCGCCGCCAAAGAGATGGGTGAAGAGCAGCCGGAAATTGGCGTTCACCTGCTCGAACGCGGTCAGCAGCCGCTCGCGGCCCTCGCGGTTCAGCCCGGCGATGCCGCCGCGGAGCTTCTTGATCGCCTCCTCGAGGTCGGCCTTCTCCATCACCAGGTTGTCGTGCTCGGCCTGCACCTCCCTGGCGTCCTCCTCGGCGCGCAGGTTGACCGCGCCGAGCCCGTCGCGCTGGCGCCTCAGCCGCTGCACATCGGCGTCGAGCGCCTCGGCCGCCGGCATCCGGTCTGGATCGGCGTCCAGGCTTTGCAAGAGCTCCGCCGGCTCATTCTCGGTCTCCTCGCGGATCCGTTCGGCGGCGTGGGCGACGGTGTCGCGCGCGGCCTCGGCGCGGGCCTCGGCGCGGGCGCGGGCCTCGCGCGCCTCGGAGGCGGTGCGCTCGGACTCGCGTTCGGCGTCGGTGGCCTGGCGCAGCAGCGATTCGCCCTCGGCGAGCCGGTCGGCGGCGCCGATGCGGCGGGCCTCGGCCGTCTCGATCGCATCCGAAAGCTCCTCGCGCTTGGCCGCGATCTCGGCCGGTGCGGCGGAGGCTTCCCTCAGCTCGGCCTCGGAAGCGACCTTGCGCTCGGCAAGCTCGGCCGAACGCTTCTCGGCGGTCTCGAGCCGGTGCTTCCAGCCCGAGATCTCCTTGGTGATCTCCTGCCGGCGCCTGGTCCGCACCTCGCCCTCGCGGCGGATCTCGTCATGAGCCGAGCGCTTGGCCATCATCGTCATCCGCGCCGCCTCGACGGTCAGCTTGACGTCCTCGACCTCCTGGCGCGCGGCATCGAGGTTCGGCAGCGAGCGCACCGCAACCTCCGCCTCGCGCAGCCGCGCGCTTGCGCCGAGTGCCTCCTCCTCGTGCCGGGCGACGGCGAGGCGGGCGCTTTCGAGCTTGCCGCCGGCGATCGAACGATCCGCCTCGGCCTTCGACAGCGCGCGCGAGGCTTCGGCCACGCGCCGGTCCGCCTCGCGTCGCGCGTCACGGGCGCGCCGGTCGGCCTCGGTCGCGTCGGCGAGGCGCCGGATCAGCAGGTCATGCGCCCGCCGCGCGCCCTCGGCGCGGCCGTTGGCCTCCTCAAGATCGCGCTTGAGATCGGTGAGCCGGTTGAGCTGCTGGAGCCGGAGCGCAGCGGCGGTCGGCGCATCCTCGGCCCCGGCGCGGAAACCGTCCCAGCGCCAGAGATCGCCCTCGACCGAGACAAGCCGCTGGCCGGGCTTCAGGAGCGGCTGGAGCCGCGCGCCGTCTGCCTTATCGACGAGACCGATCTGGCCGATGCGGCGGGCCAGAACCTCGGGCACGGTGACGTGGTTCGAGAGCGCCGCGACGCCTTCGGGCAGCATCTGGGGCTGGCAGTAACCCGGCAGCACCGCCCAGCCCGACGCGGCTTCCGCCGCGATCTCGGGCGCGCGCAGGTCGTCGGCGAGCGCGGCGCCCAGCGCCTTCTCGTAGCCCTTCTTGACCTCCACCCGGTCGAGAAGCTGCTTGCCGGTCGCCGCCTCGCGCTCGACGAGCCTCTGCAGCGCCGCCGCCTCGGCCTTGAGCGCGCCGGCCTCGCCCTCGGCCTCGGACATCACCGCGCGGGCCTCGGTCTCGCGCGCCTGGGCGTCGTTGCGCGCCTCGTCGGCTGCAATCAGCGCCTCCTCGGCGGCCTCGGCGACGGCGGCGGCCTCCTCCTGCGCCTCTTCGGCCGCGTCGTGATCGGCGGTGGCGCGGGTCAGCGCGGCCTCGGCCTCCGCCGCAGCACTCTTGGCGCGGGCTGCCTCGGCCTCGTTCTTCTCCAGCGTCGCGCGGCTGTCGGACAACAGCCGATGCGAGGACTGGTGCCGGGCCGAGAGCCGGGCCACGTCCTCGGTCAGTTCCGAATGCGTCGTCTCGCGGTCCGAGAGCACGCGCGCGGCATCCTGCGCCGCCTCGACCGCCTCGGCGAGCCGTGCGTCGTGGCCCTCGGCCGCCTTGGCGATCTGCGCCTGCTCCCATTCGAGCCGCTGGATCGTCTCACCCGCGTCGCGGTTGAGCCCCGCCTCGCGCTCCAGATCGCGGGCAAGCTGCTCGATCCGGCCCTTCAGCGTCTCGATGGTCTGGAGCGCCCGCGCCTCCTGGTCCTTCAGCGTGTCGCGCTGGACCTGCAGGCGTTGCAGCACGGCGGCGGCGATCGCCTCCTCCTCGCGCAAGGGCGGCAGCGCGTCCTCGCGCGCGGCGCGGGCCTTGGTCGCGGCGCGGGCCGCCGTCTCGCCCTGCGCGGCAAGCCGCGTGCGCTCGGTCAGGTCAGCCTCGGAGGTGGCGCGGGCCTGGTCGGCCTCGCGCCAGCGGCGGTAGAGGAGCATCCCCTCGGCGCGCCTGAGTTCCTCGCCGATCTCGCGGTAGCGCGCCGCCTGCCGCGCCTGCCGGGCCAACTGGGCGAGCTGTGTCGCGAGGTTCTCGACCACGTCCTCGACCCTGAGGAGGTTCTGCTCGGTCGCGGAGAGCTTCAGCTCGGCCTCGTGACGGCGCTGGTAGAGGCCGGAGATGCCTGCCGCCTCCTCGAGGATGCGGCGGCGGTTCTTCGGCTTGGCGTTGATCAGTTCCGAGATCTGGCCCTGCCGCACCAGCGCCGGCGAATGCGAGCCGGTGGAGGCGTCGGCGAAGAGCATCTGCACGTCGCGCGCCCGCACGTCCTTGGTGTTGGCCTTGTAGGCCGAGCCTGCGTCGCGGGTGATGCGGCGGGTGATGTCGAGCTGGTCGAGATCGTTGAACCCCGCCGGCGCCAGCCGTTCGGAATTGTCGATCGTCAGAGAGACTTCGGCGAAGTTGCGCGCAGGCCGCGTCGCGGCCCCGGCGAAAATCACGTCTTCCATCCCACCGCCGCGCATCGCCGAGGGGCGGTTCTCGCCCATCACCCAGCGCAGCGCCTCGAGAAGGTTCGACTTGCCGCAGCCGTTCGGCCCGACGACCCCGGTCAACCCCTCATGGATCAGGAGATCCGTGGGATCCACGAAGCTCTTGAAGCCGTTCAGTCTGAGTCGGGTGAAACGCAACGTCGGCGCCTTCGAGTGATTCCTACGGGTCTGCCATCCTTGGGCCGACGGCGCTGCGAGTCAATGCTGGAACCCCGCATATGGCGGATAGGGGCGGGTTTTCCACAAGATATCGAAAACGGCGCGCCTTTTCCGCGACCTTGACCGGTTTTTTCCCGGCGCGCAGACTGGCCGCCGGGCGAGGAGAGCACAATGGACGGCGGCTCGGGACATTGCCTCTGCGGCGCGGTGCGGTTCCGCTTCGAAGGCGGGCCGAACTGGCAGGCGCATTGCCATTGCGAAAGCTGCCGGCGCGCGACCGCCTCGCCGTTCACGAGCTTTCTCGGCGTCAGTCACGCCACCTTCCGCTGGACCGGAACGCCTCCCGCCGAACGCGAAAGCTCTCCCGGCGTCCGGCGCTTCTTCTGCGCCGCCTGCGGCACGCCGATGGCGTACCAGAGCCCGACCCGGCCGCACGAGATCGACCTTTATGCCGCCACGCTCGATGATCCGTCGAGCTATGCGCCGACCCATCACGTCCACTGGAACGAACGCCTGCCCTGGGTGAAGCTCGCCGACGGCCTGCCCGTCCACCGCTCGCCCCGCCGCCTCGAACCCGGAGACGACACGGTGTCGGTCCTCAACTTCGTCCGCCGCGCGTTCGCCTATATGGACGGGGTGATCGACCCGCCGTCCTCGGTCCACCGCCTGACCGAGGACGCGATCGCCCGTCAGGCCGAGGCGGGCGAGGTCTGGCTCCTCGAGGACGAGGGCCGTCCGATTGCCTGCCTGTTCCTGACGCTGGAGCCCGACCGGCTCTACATCGGCAAGCTCGCGGTCGAGGAGGCGTTTCGCGGCCAGGGCCTCGCGCGGCAGCTCGTGGCGCTGGCCGAGGAGCGGGCTCGGGCGCGCGGGCTAGGGCGGCTCGAACTGCAAAGCAGGGTCGAGCTTGCCGCCAACCACGCCGCCTTCGCGGCGATGGGTTTCGAACAAACCGGCGCGACCGCGCATGAGGGCCATGAGAGGCCGACCTCGCTCACCTTCACCAGGCTCCTCGGCTGACACAACGCCGGACCGCACAAGACCTCGCCCGATTCAGGCGCCTCCCCTCCCCCTCGTGGGGAGGGGATGGGGGTGGGGCAGCCCCCCCTCCCTCTCCCTCACCCACGAGGGGGGAGGGAGGCGCCCGGTCGTGTCCGACCCGATCCCGCCTAAAGGTTGTCCTCGACGCGGAAGCCCGCCGGAATCGCGTCGCGACCGTCGAGCACCAGATCGGCCATCACCTCGGCCACCTTCGGCGCCATGCCGAAGCCGATCTTGAAACCACCGTTGGCGATGAAATGCCCCGGCCGCCCCGGCCAGCCCCCGAGCATCGGCGCCCGGCTTCTCGCGCGCGGCCGCACCCCGGCCCAGCGTTCGATCACCTTCGCGTGGCGCAGGACCGGCAGCGCCGCCTCGGCCTTCGCGATCACCGCGTCCAGCTGCGCATCGGTCGCCTCGGCGCGGTCGAACTCGCGCTCGGTGGTCGATCCGATGCCGATCGTGCCATCGGCATGGGGCACGATGTGGATGCCGTTGGCGAAGATCTGCGGCAGGTCGCGCGCATCGAGCGCCAGGAGCGCCGACTGGCCCTTCACGCCGGTCCCGACCGGGGCGCCAAGCTCGCGCGCAAGATCGAGAAGGCCGCGATAGCCGGTGGCCCAGACCACGGCACCCTGGGGCGGCGCGGGCTCGTGGGTGATCTCGCCCCCCCGCGCGGCAAGCGCGGCGGCGAGGCTTTCGACGGCCTGCCTCGGATGCAGCCGCGCGGTGAGCGTGTCATGGACGAGATAGCCGCTTGCCGCATCCGGTGCCCAGCGGTCACCGCTTGCCGCGATCACCCGCCATTCGGCCCTGCCCTGCCAGAGATCGCGCGCCGAGACCTCGCGCGCCCGAGCCAAACTGACGGCCTCGGCATCGGCGAGGGGTTGCAGCCGCCCGGTGCGCCCGTAGCCCGAGGACCGGCCCGAGACCGCGTCGACCTCGGCCCAGAACGCCTCGGCCATGATCAGGCTCTCGAACTGGAAGGCTTTCTTCGCGTTCCAGTTCTCCGGCGTATGCGGCGCGAGCGCGCCGACGGTGCCGCCGCTCGCCCCGGCGCCGGGCCGGTAGGCGTCGATCACCCGGACCCTCGCGCCGCGCCTGAGGCAGGTCCAGGCGACCGAGAGCCCGAAGATCCCCGCCCCCATCACCGTCACATCCGCGATTGCCATTGGCCCCGCCCTTCGCCTAACTGCCGGCCAAAGGGGTAAGCCAGATGACGGCAAAGGACCAGAGCGAGCGGGTGAGTTGGCGGGACGGCGGAACGCCGGTCTCGACGCTCTTCGACGACCCCTACTTCTCGCTCGCCGACGGGCTGGCCGAGACGCGCCACGTCTTCCTTGCCGGCAATGACCTGCCGGAGCGGTTCCGGGACGGGTTCCGCATCGCCGAGCTTGGCTTCGGCACCGGGCTGAACCTCATCGCCACCTGCCTCGCCTGGGAAGGATCGGGGCCGCCGGGGCGCCTCCGGTTCACGAGCTTCGAGGCCTACCCGATGCCTGCCGCCGACATGGCGCGCGCGCTCGCCGCCTTCCCCGAGGCGGAGGCGGTCGCCGGCCCGCTTCTGGCCCACTGGGGCGCGGGCCAGCGGCGCTTCGCGCTCGGACCCGTCGATGTCGAGATCGTCGAGGGCGACGCGCGCGAGACGCTGCCGCGCTGGCCGGGGCGCGCCGACGCCTGGTTCCTTGACGGCTTCTCGCCCGCGAAGAACCCCGAGCTCTGGTCCGAGGCGCTGATGCGGGAGGTCGCCCGCCACACCGCACAGGGCGGCAGCTTCGCCACCTACACGGCGGCCGGGTTCGTGCGGCGCGGCCTCGCTTCGGCGGGGTTTCAGGTCGAGCGGGCCAAGGGCCACGGCCACAAGCGGCACATGAGCCGCGGTTTTCTCCGCGAGGCGACATGAACGAGCAGAACTTCCGCCTCGGCGCGATCCTGATGACCGCGACCGCCTTCGTCTTCGCGATGCAGGATGGGATCTCGCGCCACCTCGCCGGCGAGTACAATGTCTACATGGTGGTGATGATACGCTACTGGTTCTTCGCCGCCTTCGTCATCGCGGTGGCGGTGCGGCGCACCGGCGGCATCGCGGCGGCGCTGCGCCCGCGCTACCCGCTCCTGCAGATCTTCCGGGGCGTGCTCCTGGCGGCCGAGATCTGCGTGATGGTCACCGCCTTCACGATACTCGGCCTCGTCGAGAGCCACGCGGTCTTCACCTGCTACCCTTTGCTGATCGCGGCGCTGTCCGGCCCGGTCCTGGGCGAAAAGGTCGGCTGGCGGCGCTGGACCGCGATCGGCATCGGCTTTGTCGGCGTGCTCATCATCCTCGAACCCGGCTTCAAGGTCTTCGCCCCGGCGGCGCTGATCCCGCTTCTCGCCGCCTTCATGTTCGCGCTCTATGGGCTTCTCACGCGCTACGTCACGCGGGGCGACCGCGCCTCGGTCAGCTTCTTCTGGACCGGGATCTCCGGCGCCGTGGTGATGACCGCCGTCGGCATCTTCCACTGGGAACCGATGGTGCCGCGCGACTGGGCCTGGATGGCGCTTTTGTGCTGCACCGCGGCCTCGGCGCACTGGCTGATGATCAAGGCGCTCGAAGTGGCCGAGGCGAGCGCGATCCAGCCCTTCGCCTATCTCCAGCTCGTCTTCGCCACCGCACTCGGCATGACAGTCTTCGGCGAGACGCTTGAAACCAACGTCGCGATCGGCGCGGTGATCGTCGTGGCAGCGGGGCTCTTCACGCTCTGGCGGGCAAGGGTCAAGGCCGCGGACTGAGGTCAGCGCCGGCCCGAGGCGCGCTTGGCCGAGGGCGGCAGCCGCCGCACCCGCTCGCGCAGGGCGACGAAGACGCCCGAGCCGAGAATGAGCGCGATGCCGAGGCCGGAGACCGCGCCCGGCACCTCGCCCCAGATCGCGAAGCCCCAGAAGGCCGCGAGCACCAGCGCGGTGTATTCGAACGGCGCCACCAGCCCGGCCGCGCTGCAGCGGTAGGCCTGGCCGATCAGGTAGCCCCCGGTCGCGCTCGCGGCCCCGGCCAGCGCGAACAGCATGTAATCTTGCTGGGTCGGCCAGACCCAGGCCCTGAGCAGGAACTCGGCCGCCGGATGGCCGGTGCCGGCCCAGTCGCCGCGACCGAAGACCAGCCCCATCGCCGAGCAGAATACGACGAACGAGAGCTGGATGTAGATCGAAAGGGTCAGCGCCGATTCCGAAAGCCCCATGTTGCGGGTCATCGTGTGCATCCCGGCATAGGCCAGCGCCGAGAGCGCCGGCAGCAGGACCGCCCACTGGAAGTCGATCGAGCCCGGCTTGATGATGAGCAGCACGCCCATCATCCCGACGGCAAGCGCCGACCAGCGCAAAGGGCCGACATATTCGCGCAGGATCACCGCCGAAAGCGCCGTGATCAGAAGCGGCGCGACGAAGAAGATCGCCGAGGCCTCGGCCAGCGGCATAGCAGCGAGGCCGGCGAAGTAGCTCACGTTGGAGATCACGACGAAGAGCCCCCGCGCGGCGTGGGCCAGCGGGCGCCGGGTGCGCAATGCCGCGCCGAGACCGCGACCGCGCGCGAAGACCAAGAAGACGAAGGCGAGGCCGAAGAAGGACCGGAACAACACCACCTCTGCCAAGGGCAGGCTCGTGCTGAACGAGCGCACGGTGATGTCGCTGATCGAGAAGCCGAGCGAGGCGCCGATGGCACAGGCGATGCTGAAGGACGCCTGATCGGTCGTATTGGTCTGCGCCATTCGCTTCTCCCTTTCGGGGAGAGCGAATGCGACAATGCCGGGCCTGTCATGCCCGATTGCGACCGCGACGACGCAAACGGATCATGACAGTCCGCCGGTCAGCGCCCCTTCAGTTCCTCGCTGAATCGCAGGGGTCCGGTCTGACCCGAGAGCCGGGCGCGGTAGACCGGCAGGCTCTCGGACACGCGCATGATGTAGTTCTGGGTCTCGCGGTAGGGGATATGCTCGATCCAGTCGACGACATCGACCTTGTCGGAGCGCGGGTCGCCAAGCTCGGCGATCCAGCCGCGCGGCCGGCCCGGACCGGCATTGTAGCCCGCCGCGACGAGAACCGGGGACGTGCCGAACTCGTCGATCAGCTCGTCGAGATAGGCCGCGCCGAGCCGGGCGTTGTACTTCCAGTCCGAAGTCAGCTTGCCGCCGTCGTAGCCGAGCCCGATCTTCTTCGCCATCATCTTCGCGGTGTTCGGCATGACCTGCATGAGCCCCCGCGCCCCGGCATGGGAGACGACGACCGGGTCGAACTCGCTCTCGCGCCGGGCGATCGACAGTGCGAGTTCCCGCGCGACCGGCAGGTCCACGCCTTCCATGCCATTCGTCGGGAAATAGGCCGAGGGCCAGACGACGCCCTTCTCCGCCGCCGCCTTGGCCAGAAGCAGCGCGGCATTGGCGTCCTTCCACTCGAGCGCGAGCCCGGCGAGCGCGCCGATCTCTTCGCCCGAGAGGCTTTCACCGAGATGCAGCAGGAAGCGCAGCGCGAGGTCGCGTTCGCCCGCCGCCTGCAGGAGCTGCGCCGCCTGCAGCACTTCGGAGCCCGAGAAGCGCGACTGGCGCCAGTCCGGGTAGGGCTCGCCGCCGGCCATCGAGGGGGCGAGCGGCAGGCCGACCTTCTCGGCCGCGAGAAGGCCGTAGAAGGCGGTCTGGTAGCGTGCGCCCTCTGCATAGGCAGCCTGCGCCTCGGCGGTCCGGCCCAGCGCCTCGTAGGCGCGTCCGGTCCAGTAACCGGCGCGGGCGCGGCTGATCGGCCCGTTCACCGCCTTGGTGAAGCGATCGAAATGCACCAGCGCCGTCTCGGCATCGCCAAGCTTGCGAAGCGCGATGTAACCGGCGAGCCATTCCAGGTCGGCATAGTCGGCGCCGCTCGTCAGATGATGCGAGGCCGCCATCCGGTAGGCCCGCTTCGAGCTGCCCACCCGCATCTCGCGCCGCGCCAGCTTGCGCCGCCAGTCGGCCCATTGTTCGGGATCGCCGAGGCTCTCGGCGCTCGCCGAGCGATCGAGCATGAGTTCGGAGGCGCTGTCGTAGAGGTCCTTGCGAATCCGCCAGCGGAACCGGTCATAGGCAAGCCCGGTCGATCCCGCCATCGCCGCCGGCACCTTGGCGACCAGCCCGTCGACACCGGGTGCCACAGCTTGCAGCGCGACCCGCGCCTCGGCGACCGCACGGGTATTGGCACTGTTGAGGACCAGCATCCGCCGCACGTCGGCAAGCCGGCCCGCGCGTAGCATCGCCGCGGTGCGGCCATCGTGATGCTTGGCGAGAAGCTTGCCGTATCCGGCGAGGAAACGCTTGTGCTCCTCGTCGGTCAGGGGAAGGCTCCGCCAAGCGCGGATCACTTCCTTCTCGGCCGCCTCGCCCTGCCCAGTGACGCGCAGCGCCGCGGCGAGCGCGAGGCTGCCCGATCCGGTCCGGGGCGGCTCGGCGCCGAAATAGGCGATGACGGCGGTGGGGTCCTGATCGGCGGCGATCACCGTCTCGCCCTTGTCGCGCAGGAGCGGCAGGCCGGGCCAGTCGGGATGGCGGGCAAGGAAGTCGACGTAGTCGCCGAAGCTGCCCTCGCCGTCGCGGAGCCGCTGCCACTCGATCACCGTCGCGGTGACAGGCCCGGCGGCACGCGCCTCGGCCGCGGCCTTCGCCCAGTCGCCGGACGCCCCGGAGGCGAGCGCGGCGCGAAGGCCCGCCGGATCGTCGGCGCGGGCGGTCGTCGTCAGGGGAAGTAGCATCGCCAGCGCAAGGGGCGCGGCACGCACGAGATCGCGGATCATTTTTGTCACTGCTTCGATGTTTTGCCGGAAGGATAACGCGGCCGGTGCCGCCCGCAACAGGGAAACTTGGCAAGGCCCGCGCTTGGCTATAGGTTCCGCGCGATTCTCACGGGGCCGGTCGGCCCTTCACACCAAAGGAGCGTGTCATGTTCAAAGGGTCCTTCCCAGCCCTCGTCACGCCGTTCAAGGACGGCGCGCTGGATCTGGACACGCTCAAGAAACTCGTGGAGTGGCACATCGCCGAGGGCTCGCACGGCCTCGTGCCGGTGGGCACCACGGGCGAGAGCCCGACGCTCAGCCACGAGGAGCATATCCGGGTAATCGAAGAGGTGGTGAAGGCCGCCGCCGGCCGGGTGCCGGTGATCGCCGGCGCCGGGTCGAACTCGACCGAGGAGGGGATCGAACTGATCCGCGCCGCCGAAGCCGTTGGCGCGAATGCCGCGCTCGTGGTCACGCCCTATTACAACAAGCCGACGCAGCGCGGAATGTACGCCCATTTCAAGGCGATGCACGACGCCTGCACACTGCCGATCATCATCTACAACATCCCCGGCCGCTCGGTCGTCGACATGACGCCCGAGACGATGGGCGAGCTTGCCAGGCTGCCGCGCATCGTCGGCGTCAAGGACGCGACCGGCAAGATCGAGCGGGTGAGCCAGCAGCGCGCCTCGTGCGGGCGCGACTTCATCCAGCTCTCGGGCGAGGACGCGACCGCGCTCGGCTTCAACGCCCACGGCGGCGTCGGCTGCATCTCGGTGACCGCGAACGTGGCGCCTCGGCTCTGCGCCGAGTTCCAGGAGGCGACGCTTGCGGGCGACTACGCCCGCGCGCTCGAATACCAGGACCGGCTGATGCCGCTGCATGAGGCGATCTTCATCGAGCCCGGACTCGCGGGGGCGAAATACGGTCTCTCGCAGCTCGGCCTCTGCGCCGAGGAGGTGCGGATGCCGCTGACGACGCTCCTGCCCGAGACCAAGGCCAGGATCGATTCGGCGATGCGCCATGCCGGGCTGATCAACTGAATCCCTGAGAACACCGCATGACCCACCACCCGCCCCGGCTGTGGGTCATGCTCCCATCGCTTCAGCGTTGCAGCTCGACCACGATCGCGGGTGAATCGAGGCGGCGTGACAGCTCCTCGTCGGCGCGGATCAGGCCGACACCGGGCGCGTAGTACTTGAACTCGCGCAGACCGGGCTCGACGGTGCTGCTCTCGTAGACTTTCAGCACCCCTGTGAACGTTCCCGCCGGTCCCTTGACCGACAGGTCGCGCGCCACGATCTCGAACCAGTCCATCGCGCCATTGGCAGGCGCGTGCTCCTGGAACAGCGACAGGCCGGGCGAGGTCGCCGCCGGCATCGTGATCCCCGGTTTTGCGCCGTTCACGCCGGCCCGCCAGGCCGAGTGATTGTCCTTTCCGATCAGCTTGCCGGTCTTGTCATAGCGGTAATTCACGACATCCTCGCCGAAATACCAGACGTTGCCCTCGGCATCCGCGGCGAAATAATCCAGCGTCCGCTCCACCAGCCATTTCCCGACATAGGCCTCGTCGAGCTGTGTCGTCGTGGCCACGCCGAGGATCGTCGGCCCCGGTCCGACCATGCGCAGAACGAAGCTCTCCTGCTGGCCGGTCCTGCGATTGACGCCGACGAACCGCCGCTCGGCACCGGACTTGAGCGGCAGGTAGGGGTTGGCCTTCGACGTGGAAAAATCCGCGGCTTCGAACTTGGGCAGGCTCGGCTTGGCCTCGGCCAGTCCGGGAAGGCCGAGGGTGAGGGCGAGCGCCAGGGGGGCCAGGACAGCGGGTCTTCGGATCATCTCATCGCTCCAGATCCAGCGGGATTGCAGCGCCGAGCCTGCGCCGCGATTGCCCCCCCGCCAATCCGACCGATGACGGATCAGGCCCGGATTCGTGTAGCATTGCCCCGGCAAGCGGCGGAACTCCGCCGAAGCGAGAAACGGGAGGATGGCATGGCCGGCTATGACCGCGAGCTGATCTCGAACGGCAACCCGATGGAGGCGGTGGTCGGCTTTTCCCGCGCCGTCCGGGTCGGGCCCTACATTTCGGTCGGCGGCACCGCGCCGGTCGGGCCGGACGGCAAGACCGTCGGCATCGGCGATGTCGGCGCGCAGACGCGGCGCTGCATCGAGATCATCGAGGACGCGCTGGTCCGCGCCGGGTCGGGGCTTCACGACGTGGTCCGCACCCGCGTGATCCTCACCGATATCGACCGCTGGCGCGAGGCGATCGACGTGCGCAAGGAGTATTTCCGCGACGTCCGCCCGGTCGACACGATCATGGCGGTGACCCGGTTCGTGAACCCCGAATGGCTCGTCGAACTCGAGGTCGACGCGGTGATCGCGGACTGGCCGAAGAACCTCGGCTGACCGGCAGAAATCCCTTAACGATCAACGGTCCGGCCGTGGTATCCTCCTTTGCGGAAGGGGGGCGCAGCATGACGGTATATCAAAGCCCGTTCGGCGGGATCGAACCCAGCGACATGACCATCACCCAGCGCGTGCTTTCCGGGATCGGCGCGCCCGAGCGCGTCGCGCTGATCGACGGCGCCTCGGGGCGCAAGATGACGGTGGCGGAACTGCGGAAGGGGATCGAGGCGCTGGCCGGCGGTCTCGCCCTGCGCGGCATCGGGCCGGGTCGTACCGTGGCGATCATGCTGCCGAACCTGCCGGAATTCGTGATCGCCTTCCACGGCACCGCATGGGCAGGCGCGACGATCACCACGATCAACCCGGCCTACACGGCGCCCGAAGTGACCCATCAGCTGACCGATTCCGGTGCCGAGCTCCTGATCACCGTCGCAGCCCTCGCGGAGGTCGCGGCAGAGGCCGCGAAAGGCACCCGCCTGCGCGAGATCGTGACCCTCGACGGCGCGCCCGGCACGACGCCCCTCGCCGACCTGATGGGACCGCCCCTCGCCGATCAGGTGCCGGTCGACGTGGAAAACGACGTGCTCGTCATGCCGTATTCCTCGGGCACGACCGGATTGCCGAAAGGCGTGATGCTGACCCACCGCAACCTCGTCGCCAATTTCGACCAGATCATGGCCTCGCGCCCGGTCGAACCGGGGGAATGGACGGTGGGCTTCCTGCCCTTCTTTCATATCTACGGCATGACCGTGCTCGCCAACCTTTATCTCGGCGCCGGCGGCGGCGTGATAACGATGCCGCGCTTCGATCTGGAACTGTTCCTCAGGCTCATCCAGGACCACCGCACCAGGCAGGCCTTCTGCGTCCCGCCGGTCGTCCTCGCCCTCGCCAGGCATCCGCTCGTCGACCAGTTCGACCTTTCGGCGCTGAAATGCGTCTTTTCCGGCGCCGCGCCGCTTGGCGCGCCGCTGTCGGACGCTCTGAGCAAGCGGCTCGGCATCCTGTGCGAACAGGGCTATGGAATGACGGAAATGAGCCCGGTCAGCCACATCTCCGGCTTCGGCAGGGGGCGTGCCGGGTCCGCCGGCCAGACCGCGCCCGGCACCGAATGCCGGATCGTCGACCCCGTATCGGGCGAGGACGCCGCGCCGGGCGAGCAGGGCGAGCTGTGGGTTAGGGGGCCGCAGGTGATGAAGGGCTACCTCAACAACCCGGCGGCCACGGCCGAAACGCTTCTGCCGGACGGCTGGCTCCGTACCGGCGACATCGCCTCCTACGACGCGGACGGCTACCTCTACATCCACGACCGGCTGAAGGAACTCATCAAGGTCAAGGGCTTCCAGGTCGCGCCCGCCGAAGTCGAGGCGGAATTGCTCGCCTGCCCCGATGTCCTCGATGCCGCCGTGGTCGGACGGCCGGACGCCGAGGCCGGCGAAGTCCCCGTCGCCTTCATCGTCCGCAAGGCCGGGTCCACGGCCGGCGCGTCGGAGATCATTGCCTTCCTCGAAGGCCGGCTCGCCCATTACAAGCAGGTGCGCGACGTGACTTTCGTCGAGGCGATCCCGAAATCCGCCTCGGGCAAGATCCTGCGGCGCGTCCTCAAGGCCGGACTGACGGCCTGAGACGCGCCACCGTCCACCTCAGGCGGGCGGTATCTGTCGAACCCTGCCCCGGTGGGGCAGCAAACCGATCACGAGCCCGAGGAGCTCCGCCATGACCCCCGAGACGATCCTCACCTATGCCCGCGTCCTGACCATGAACCCCGCTCATCCGCGCGGCGAGGCGGTGGCGCTCGGGCAGGGCCGCGTGCTCGCCGTCGGCCGGCGGCGCGAGATCGAGGCGCTCGCCGTATCCGAGACCGAGGTGATCGACTGTAACGGCGCAACCGTCCTGCCCGGCTTCGTCGAGAGCCACATGCACCTTCTTCTCGGCGGCGCCGAGCTCGGCCACCTCCATGTCGGCGGCCTCGAGGGGCGCGAGGCGCTCGCCCGCGCCTTTCGCGGCTTTTCCGAGGCGCATCCCGAGCGCACCCTGCTGATGGCGCAGGGCGGCGATTACGCGATGCTCGGGGCGCCGATGACCCGACACGACCTCGACGCGATCCTCCCGGACCGCCCGATCGCGATCACCGCGCACGACCTTCACACGGTCTGGGCCAACACCGCCGCGCTCACCGCTGCCGGGCTCCTGAAGGGCGCGGCAATGCCGCATGGCCATGAGGTGTTGATCGGCGCCGATGGGCTCGCGACCGGCGAGTTGAGGGAGTTCGAGGCCTTCGCCGCGGTCATCGCGCTTTCGGGCGAGGCGCGGCTCAACCTCGGCATCGCCACCGGCGAGGAGCCCGATCCCTGGCCGGACGACGCCGGCCAGGCCTTCGACCGCGCCAAGGCGGCGGCCGGGCTTACCCATGCCGCGCGGCACGGCGTCACCTCGATCGTCAACATGGACGGCAACCGCTACACGCTCGACCTCCTCGCCGCGCTCCGGGCGGCCGGCGGGCTGACCGCCCGGGTCAAGGTGCCGTTCCATTTCAAGCCCCATATGGAGCTCGACGCGCTCGACCGCGCCGAGGCGATGGCGCGCGATTTCGCGGATGACTGGCTCTCGTCGGGCTTCGTCAAGCTCTTCATGGACGGGGTGATCGACAGCCGCACCGCGTTCCGGACCGATGCCTATCCCGACCGTCCCGGCCACCACGGCACGCCGCTCTTCGCCGGGCCGAGCTTCGACGAGATCGCGACCGAGATCGACCGGCGCGGCTTGCAGATCGCCGTCCATGCGGTGGGCTGCGGCGCGGTGCGCGCTGTGATCGACGGCTACGCGGCGGCGCGCGCGGCCAACGGCGCCCGCGACAGCCGCCACCGGATCGAGCATATCGAGCTGATCGACCCGGCCGACATCGCGCGGCTCGGCCCGCTCGGCATCACCGCCTCGCTGCAGCCACCGCATGTGCCGGGCGCGATGGATTTCGGCCTCGAACCGACGCTCGGCATGATCGGCAGGGCGCGGCTGAAGGATGCCTTCCTCTGCCGCAGCCTTGCGACAGCCGGGGCGCCCCTCGCCTTCGCCTCGGACTGGCCGGTCGCCAACATCTCGGTCCTGCGCGGCATCGGCGCGGCGCTGACCCGCACCGCCTTCGACGCGCCCGGCGCCCGCGACGAGCGGGTCGGTCTGATGGAGGTCCTGCGCGCCTATACCGCCGGCGGCGCCTGGGCCGCCCATCTCGAGGCGGTGACGGGAATGCTCCGCCCCGGCCTCGCTGCCGATCTCGTCCTCCTGTCGGGCGACATCGAGACGACCCCGCCCGAGGCCGTCGCCGGCCTGTCGGTCGCGCTCACGATCTGCGGCGGCAAGGTCACCCACCGCGCCTGACGCGGCTCAGTGCTTGCGCCGCCGGTCCTCGATCTGGCTCAGCCGCACATGGCGCAGCACCTCGATCAGCATCGCGGTGAGAAGTCCCATGCTCAGAAGCCCGTTCGCCGCCGCCATGCCGCCGAGAAGCCGCCATTCCACCGGCAGGAGGATGTCGCCGAAGCCGAGCGTCGTGAAGGCGACGAGCGAGAAGTAGACCGAGGCCTCCATCGTCACGAAGATATCCAGTGCGCGGAGCGTGAAGGCCCAGATCCAGACCCCCGCCGTCACCACCGCGAGCACCCAGACCACCGAGACCGACAGCATGAGCGCAAGCTTCGGCCGGTGCGGTTCGCGCAAGAGCCAGGGCCTAAGCCGCGCGAGCAGCACCTCCATCGCCCAGAAGGCGAGCCCCGCGACGAGGATCGACAGGAAGATCAACGCGGTTCCTAGGGTGATCTGGATCAGCAATGCACGGCTCCTTCCTGCCCCACTGCATGGAGCGTGTCCGGATCAAAAGAGACCGTTCGAGGCCGGTCGCTTCCCTCCCCCCTCTTGGGAGAGGGAGGGGGGCTGCCCCCACCCCCATCCCCTCCCTACGAGGGGGAGGGGAGGCGCCTGAACCCGGCGCGTCTCCGTCTAATCCGATCCTGTTCTAGCCCGTCCCGCCACGATTTACAGCCGCGCGGCACTGGGAATCAGAGGTTGAACACCCGGCTCGGATGCAGTTCGCCCGACTTGTAGGTGCCGACCGCGATCGGCCGCCCCTCATAGCTTGCCCAGGCTTCCTCGCCCCAGTCGACATCGGAGGCGAGGACCATGCCCGGATTGCCGTTCCTGAGGCGCGCAGCGCCCTCCGCCGTTGCCCTGAGTTCCGGAAGCTCGGCCAGACCGACCTCGAGCGGCAGGAGGAGCGCGTCAAGCTCCGGCGACTTCGCCAGCGCGTCGATCTTCTCGACCGTCACCCCGTCCGCCGCCTCGAACGGCCCCGACCATTCGCGCCGGAGCCAGGCGACATGGCCGAAGCAGCCCAGGGCCTGCCCCAGATCGCGGGCGACCGAGCGCACATAGCCACCCTTGCCGCAGACCATCTCCAGCTCGACCGTATCGGCATCGGGCCGCGCGACCATCTCCAGGCTCTCGACCCAGAGTTCGCGCGCTGCAAGCTCCATCTCCTCGCCGGCCCGGGCCAGAGCATAGGCGCGCTCGCCCTCGACCTTGACGGCGGAGAACTGCGGCGGCACCTGCATGATCTCGCCCCGGAACTGCGCCAGGGCAGCCCCGATCTCGTCGTCGGTGGGGCGCTTGTCGGACGTCGCGATCACCTCGCCCTCGGCGTCGTCGGTCTTTGTCGCCGCGCCGAGGCGCACCGCGAAACGGTAACATTTCAGCGCGTCGGTGACGAAGGGCACGGTCTTGGTGGCCTCGCCGAGCGCCACCGCCAGCACTCCGGTCGCATCGGGATCGAGCGTCCCGGCATGGCCCGCCTTCCTGGCGTCGAGCGCCCAGCGCACCTTGTTGACCACCGATGTCGAGGTCATTCCCGCCGGCTTGTCCACCACGAGCCACCCGGAAATGTCGCGGCCCTTCTTGCGTCCCATGCATCGCCCCCAAAGACAGAAGGCCGCCTGCTACCGAATGCGGGCGCCCCCGTCAACGCCCGGGCGCCGCGAGCCCAACGATCGGCCCCATCGGAAAGCCGATATCGTCGCGCCCGATCTCCGGCGCGTAAAGCCTGGAGACCTTGCCATCGAAATAGAGCGCATCCGGCGCCTTCAGCGCGTCGCGGAAAAAGCGGGCGAATTCGTCGAAATTGACCCGTCCGCCGGAGATCACGAAATACGCGGTCTTGCCGTCCGCACTGACCCCCACGCCGTTGCGGATGTAGCGCGAATCCGAATCCTTCAGGAACCGCGGATGCAGCGCGCCACCGATCAAAAGCATCGGCCCCGACTGGGTCGCGTCGCGGCATGCTGGCGGCGCCGCGGCAAAGGCCAGCGTCTCGACCACGGCGAAGCGGTCCTCGCCGATGCAGAAGACCCCGTTCGGCTGAAGCCCGAAGTTCCCCGGCCCGGCCGAGGTCACCAGCGGCGCGACCTCCTGCCCGGCCTCGATGAAAAGCCCGACCGGGCGGCGGTCGGGATGGTACATGCCGCCATTCATGGCGAAGACGAGCCGGTGCCCCTCGGCCTCGACCGTCGCCTGCAACCGGTCGAAGGTGGCCATCGGCTTTCCGTCCGCGCCGGTCAGAAAGAGCCTCAGGTCGGCGCCGGCCGCGACCTCGCAGACGGCGTAGGACCGCGCCTCGTGCTCGACGGTGCGGCAGGTTTCGGCCCAGCCGGAAGCGGGCCAGAGTAGCGCGGCCGCGAGGAAGACCCTAGCCCAGATCGTCGTCGCCATTCTCGTCGTCATCCCGCCGCGCGATGTCGCGCTGTACCCGCTCATCGGCCAGAAGCCGCCGTGTCGCGTCCATCCGGTCGAAGGTCTCGTCGAGACGGAACCTGAGCTCGGGCGCGAATTTCAGCGTCAGGGCCTGCGCCACATGATGGCGCAGCTCGCCCTGCGACCGGGCGAGCGCCTTTAGCGCCGCCTCCGCGTCCTTGCCGCCGAGGGGCAGCACATAGCAGGTCGCGACCCGAAGATCGGCCGAGACCTTCACCTCGCCGACAGTGATCGACATGCCGCGCAGCGCGTCGTTGTGGACCTCGCCCCGCGCGAGCACCTCCGACAGCGTGCGGCGGATCAGCTCGCCGACGCGGAGCTGGCGGTTCGAGGGGCCCGAGGCCTTGGAAAAGCGGTTCTGTGCCATGGCCCCGATGTAGGCCAAGCGCGCGCGCCCCGCAACGGGGCTTTGCCAAGGCCGCCGCCGCGAGCTAAAGGAAACCGGTGAACCAGCGGAGGCCGCGATGAGCGATACGAACGACACACCCGGCATCGTCGTAACCGGCACCTCCGGCCGCATGGGCCAGATGCTGGTGCGGCTGATCCTCGGCTCCGACCGGGCGCATCTCGCGGGCGCGGTCGAACGTCCGGGCCACGCCTGGATCGGCCGCGATCTCGGCGAGGCGATGGGCGGCGCGGCGATCGGCGTCACGGTGACCGACGATGCGCTCGCGGCCTTCGCCAAAGCGCAGGCGGTGATCGACTTCACCGCACCGGCGGCGACGGTGGAATTCGCCGCGCTCGCGGCACAGGCCCGCGCGGTGCATGTGATCGGCACGACCGGACTCGAGTCGGAGCATCTGGCGAAGATCAGGGCCGCCGCCCGCCATGCGGTGATCGTGCGCGCGGGCAACATGAGCCTCGGGGTGAACCTCCTGACCCGGATCACGAAGAAGGTGGCACAGGCGCTCGACGCCGACTGGGACATCGAGATCGTCGAGGCCCATCACCGCATGAAGGTCGACGCACCCTCGGGCACGGCGCTGATGCTGGGCGAGGCCGCCGCGGAAGGCCGCGGCATCGCGCTGGCCGACCACCGCGACAGCGGCCGCGACGGCATCACCGGCGCCCGCAAGCGCGGTGACATCGGCTTCGCGGCGATCCGCGGCGGCGACGTGGTGGGCGAGCATGATGTGATCTTCGCGGCCGACGGAGAACGCATCGTGCTGCGCCACATCGCCACCGACCGCGCGATCTTCGCCCGCGGCGCGCTCAAGGCCGCGCTCTGGGGCCAGGACCGCAAGCCCGGCGAATACGACATGATCGACGTGCTCGGGCTCTGAGCCCGGCCGCGGTCAGAAATCGACCGCGAGGCCCTTCTTCTCCCAGTCGCCATAGCGCACCGGCTCCGGCCCGTCGCGGCCGCCGAGTTCCGGCGGCAACTCGGGCGCCAGCGCCCGGCGCCGGCGCGCCTCGGCCTCGGCCAGCGCGCGTTTCGCGGCCTCGGGCAGGTTGTCTCGGACATTCTCGCTCATCGGCGGTTCCTTGTCTCGCTCCGGCCCATGATATACGGCGCCCCCAGCGAGACGACAACCGGAGGCGACATGGCTGAGGAAACGGCACGGGGTGGGGCGGCGCGACTCGTCCTCGGCGTGACCGAGGAACGGCAGTCGCTCGGCGACCAGATCCAGTCCGGCGCGCTCTCGCGCCTCGCGCCCCCAGACCGGGCACGGGCGCAACGCCTCGCGCTCGTCACGTTGAGGAACCTGAACCGCGCCGATTCGGTGCTTAAGCCCTTTCTGCGAAAACCCCCGCCGCCCGCGATCCGCGCCACCTTGCGCGTCGCTGTGACCGAGATCCTCGCCGAGGGTGCCGCCGCCCACGGCGTTGTGAGCGAGGCGGTGGATCTCGCCCGCCGCTCGGGCCGCAAGACCGAAGGCTTCGCGGCGATGGTCAACGCGGTCCTGCGTCGCGCCGCCGAAACCCCGGCCGAAGCCTGGGCCAAGCAGCCGCCCGCGCCCCTGCCCGGCTGGCTCCGAGGGCGCCTGATGTCGGCCTACGGCAAGGCCGCGACGCTGGCCATGGAGGCCGCGCACGCCGCTGGCGCGCCGCTCGACCTCACGCCGAAGGACGGCGACGCCGCAGCGCTCGCCGCCCGGCTTGGGGGCGAGGCGCTGCCGACCGGCTCGGTGCGGCTGACCGGCCCGGTTCAGGTGTCCGATCTGCCCGGTTACGCCGAGGGCGACTGGTGGGTGCAGGACGCCGCCGCCGCGCTCGCCGCGAGGGCGCTCGCGCCCCGGCCGGGCGAGCGGGTGCTCGACCTCTGCGCCGCGCCCGGCGGCAAGACGCTGCAACTCGCCGCCGCTGGCGCCCGCGTCACGGCGCTCGACCTTTCCGGCCCCCGCATGGCGCGGCTCGAGGAGAACCTCGCCCGCTGCCAACTCGCCGCCGAGACCGTGGTCGCCGACGCGCTCACCTGGGAGGGCGCGGCGGATTTCGACGCGGTGCTCCTCGACGCGCCCTGCTCGGCCACCGGCACGATCCGCCGCCACCCCGACCTGCCGCACCTCCGCGACGCCTCGGGGCTAAAGGAGATCGCCGCCCTTCAGGCGGCGCTCCTCGACCGGGCGCTGACGCTCCTCCGCCCCGCCGGCAGGGTGATCTTCGCGACCTGCTCGCTCCTGCCCGAGGAGGGCGAGCGGCAGGTTTCCGCCGCCATCGAGCGCCATTCCGGGCTCGTGGCCGACCGCGACGCGCTCGCGCTGCCGGGGGTCGAACCCCAATGGATCGACGCCGAGGGCGGGCTGCGGCTCCGCCCGGACCACTGGCCGGAGCGAGGCGGCATGGACGGCTTCTTCATCGCCTGCCTGCGACGCGGGGTCTGACCCGGCTTTAGCCGGGTGACACGGGCCGGGGCTGCCGGTAATCTCGGCCAGCGCAGATTCCCGGGAGCCAACCCGGGACAAGGCGCGGCAGGATCGAAGGACGTCGAGGCGTGGCAGGACGAAAAAACCCAGGCAGGGCCGGGGTCGGGGCGGCAAACCGGCTCCATGCGCGGCTCGCGGCACTCGCGCGGCCGGCGGGCGGATTCGTAAGCCAGCCCGAACCGAAGACGATCGGCTCCTTCGCCCGCGGCCGCCAGCTTACCGGTGGCAACTTCCTCTTCGCAGGCTTCCTGATCGAATCGAAGGCCGCCTCGATCTGGGATCTTCCAGTGCCGGATCCACGCTTCGAGGAGGAGATCCACGGCTGCGCCTGGCTCGACGACCTCGCCGCGGTGGCCGACCTTCCGGCGCGCGATCGGGCGCAGAAATGGGTGTTCGACTGGATCCGGCGCTATGGCCGCGGCGGCGGGCCGGGCTGGACCCCTGACTGCACCGGGCGGCGGCTGATCCGCTGGATCAACCATGCGATCCTGCTCCTGAACAACCAGGACCGCGCCGCCTCGGATGCCTATTTCCGCTGTCTTGGCCGCCAGACGATCTTTATCTCCCGCCGCTGGCGCGCGGCCCGGCCCGGCCTGCCGCGGTTCGAGGCGCTGACCGGGCTCATCTACGCGGGCCTCGCGTTGACTGGCATGGAGCGCCACGTCGCCCGCGCCGCCGCCGCGCTCGGGCGCGAATGCGACCGCGAGATCGACACCGAGGGCGGGATCCCGACCCGCAACCCCGAGGAACTGCTCGAGGTCTTCACGCTCCTCACCTGGGCCAGTGCCGCGCTGACCGATGCCGGCCGCACCCCGCCGGCCGCCCATCTCGCCGCGATCGAGCGGATCGCGCCGACGCTCAGGGCGCTCCGCCATGCCGATGGCGGGCTTGCGCGGTTCCATGGCGGCGGACGCGGGCCCGAGGGCCGGCTCGACCAGGCGCTGGCGACGGCGGGCGGCCGCGCGGTGACCGCGCATGGCCTCGCGATGGGCTACGCGCGGATGAGCGCGGGCCGCACCACGATCATCGTCGATGCAGCACCTCCGCCCACGGGCCGGGAGTCGACGAACGCCCATGCCTCGACGCTGGCGATGGAACTGACCTCGGGCCGCCGCCCGGTCATCGTCAATTGCGGCTCGGGCGCGAGCTTCGGCCCGGAATGGCGCCGCGCCGGCCGCGCCACGCCCTCGCATTCCACGCTCTGCGTGAAGGGCTATTCCTCGTCACGCTTCACGGCCAAGGGGCTCCTGCCCGAGTCCGGCACCGGCCAGTTCACCGACGTGCCCGACATGGTCTGGGCCCAGCCCGAGGACGACAGCGACGGCCACCGGCTGATCGCCGGGCACAACGGCTACGTGCCGACCCACGGGCTCAGCCACATCCGCCAGCTCATGCTCTCGCTCGACGGCCGCACGCTCACCAGCGAGGACACGCTCGGCGCGATGACGGTGGCCGACCGGCGCCGCTTCGACAAGGTGATGGAGCGGGCGAAGTACCAGGGCGTTCCGTTCCAGCTCCGCTTTCACCTGCACCCGGATGTCGATGCGGCACTCGACCTCGGCGGCACCGCCGTGTCGATGGCGCTGAAGTCGGGCGAGATCTGGATCTTCCGCCATGACGGCGTGGGCGAACTGACGCTCGAACCCTCGGTCTATCTCGAATCCGGGCGACTGAAGCCGCGCGCGACCAGGCAGATCGTGCTTTCCGCCCATGTGATGGATTATGCCTGCCAGTTGGGCTGGACCTTGGCGAAGGCACAGGATACCCCAACGGCGATCCGCGACACGATGCGCGACGAAGACGTCACCGCCTAGCAGAGGATGCCCCGCTTGACCGCCCAGACCGCCGACCTGGCCCCGCTTGCCCGCGCCCTGATCTCCGTCTCCGACAAGACCGGGCTTCTCGACTTCGCGAAGGGACTGGCCGAACGGGGGGTGGAGCTTCTCTCGACCGGCGGCACCGCGTCGATCTTGCGCGAGGCGGGGCTCAAGGTCCGCGACGTCGCCGAGGTGACGGGCTTCCCCGAGATGATGGATGGCCGCGTCAAGACGCTGCATCCGAAAGTGCATGGCGGGCTTCTGGCGCTCAGGGACAATGCCGAGCATGTCGCGGCAATTGAGACCCACGGGATCGAGCCGATCGACCTCCTCGTCGTCAACCTCTACCCGTTCGAGGCCACCGTGGCGAAGGGCGCCGACTACGACACCTGCATCGAGAACATCGACATCGGCGGCCCGGCGATGATCCGTGCGGCCGCGAAGAACCACGCCCATGTCGCGGTCGTCGTCGACCCCGAGGACTATGCCAAGGTCCTTGGCGACATGGACCAGCACGAGGGCCGGACCTGCCCGAAGTTCCGCCGCAAGCTCGCCCAGCGCGCCTATGCGCGCACGGCGGCCTATGACGCCGCGGTCTCGACCTGGCTCGCCGCTGCCATCGGCGATGCGGCGCCGCGCCGCCGCGCCTTCGCAGGGACGCTGGCCCAGACGCTGCGCTACGGCGAGAACCCGCACCAGTCGGCGGCCTTCTACACCGACGGCTCGACCCGCGAGGGAGTCGCCACCGCCGCCCAGCATCAGGGCAAGTCCTTGTCCTACAACAACATCAACGATACCGACGCGGCGTTCGAACTGGTCGCCGAGTTCGATCCGGCCGAAGCCCCGGCCTGCGCGATCATCAAGCACGCCAACCCCTGCGGCGTGGCGCGCGGCGCGACACTTGTGGAGGCTTACAAGGCCGCCTATGACTGCGACCGCACCTCGGCCTTTGGCGGCATCGTGGCGCTGAACCGGCCGCTCGATGCGGCGACGGCCGAGGAGATCTGCCAGATCTTCACCGAGGTGGTGATCGCGCCGGGCGCCGACGACGCGGCCAAGGCGGTCTTTGCCGCCAAGAAGAACCTGCGGCTTCTGACGACCGAGGGCCTGCCCGACCCGAAATCGCCCGGCCTCGCCTTCCGCCAGGTCGCCGGCGGCTTCCTCGTCCAGGATCGCGACAACGGCGTGATCAACGCGGCCGACCTCAAGGTCGTGACCAGGCGCGCGCCGACCGAGGCGGAACTGAAGGACCTCCTTTTCGCCTGGAAGGTCGCCAAGCACGTCAAGTCGAACGCGATCGTCTACGTCAAGGCGGGCGCCACCGTCGGCATCGGCGCGGGCCAGATGAGCCGGGTCGATTCGACCCGGATCGCCGCGCGCAAATCCGCCGACATGGCCGAGGCGCTTGGCCTCGCGGAGCCGACCGTCAAGGGTTCGGTCGTGGCGTCGGACGCGTTCTTCCCCTTCCCCGACGGGCTTCTGACCGCGGCCGAGGCGGGCGCCACGGCGGTGATCCAGCCCGGCGGCTCGATGCGCGACGACGAGGTGATCGCGGCCGCCGACGCGGCGGGGCTCGCCATGGTCTTCACCGGCCAGCGGCATTTCCGGCACTGAGGCAACATGCGGCAGGTGATCCAGGCGGCGGCGGCGACCTTTGCGCTCGACCAGGTGTCGAAGGTGCTCGTCGTCCATGTCCTCGACCTCTATTCGCGACAGGAGATCGCGGTCCTCGCGCCGTGGCTCAACTTCCGCATGGCCTGGAACCGGGGCATCAACTTCGGCCTCCTCTCCAGCTCCGAGGACCTTGGCCGCTGGGCGCTGATCGCGCTCGCGCTGGCGATCGCCGGCTGGGTCTGGCTCTGGGTCCGGCGCGAGCGCCACAGCCGAATCGTCCAGCTTTCGGCGGGCCTGCTGATCGGCGGCGCGATGGGCAACGTGATCGACCGGCTGATCTACGGCGCGGTCGCGGATTTTCTCAACATGTCGGTCCCGGGGTTCGACAATCCCTATTCGTTCAACGTCGCCGACATCGCGATCTTTGCCGGCGCCTTCGGGCTGGTCCTCTTCACCGGGCGGGAGAAGACCCCGTGACGGGCGAAGGGACATGCGTTAAACCGGGCCCGGAACGGTGAAGGAGAAACCGATGGCGGCGAGACGTGGCATCTGCGGGATCGCATTGGCGAGCGTGGTCCTCGCGCTGTCGGCCTGCGGCGGCAATGAAGATCCGAAGCTCCTGAACATCCGCTCGCAAAGCCGCAGCCCGGACGAGTTCACCGTCCTGCCGTCGAAGCCGCTGCAGATGCCCGAGAACCTCGCGAGCCTGCCCGAACCGACGCCGGGCGGCAGCAACATCACCGATCCGACGCCGGAAGCCGACGCCGTGGCCGCCCTCGGCGGCAATCCGGCGGCGCTTGCGACCGGCGGCTCGGTGCCGGCATCGAACGGGGCGCTGGTCTCCTATGCCGGACGCTATGGCACGGCGTCCGACATCCGCCGGGTTCTGGCCGCGGAGGATCTCGACTACCGCCGCCGCAACGATGGCCTGTTCCTGGAACGCGCCTTCAACGTCAACGTCTACTTCCGAGCCTACAAGCCGATGTCGCTCGACCAGCATGCCGAACTCGCGCGCTGGCGCGCCGCCGGGGCACGCACAGAGACCGCGCCGCCGACGGCGGCGACCTCGGGCAGCACCACGACCTACCAGTACCAGGACTCCCAGCCGCTCGGCCGGCACCCTTGACGTCGTCCCCCGCGCGCTTACCTCTCTGCAGGTAACGAGGGAGATCACGATGTTCCGCATCCTGCGCTGGACGATCCTTGCCGCGACGGTCGGCGCACCGGCGCTGGCCGAAGAGGTCACCACCTTCACGCTGCCGAACGGGCTCGAAGCCGTCGTGATCGAGGATTACCGCGCCCCGGTCGTGGTGCAGATGGTCTGGTACCGCGCCGGCGCCGCCGATGAAGAGCCCGGCGTATCGGGAATCGCGCATTATCTCGAACACCTGATGTTCAAGGGCACCGACACGCTCGCGCCGGGCGAGTTCTCGAAGATCGTCGAGGCCAATGGCGGCGCCGACAACGCCTTCACCTCCTGGGATTTCACCGGCTACTACCAGCGCGTCGCCGCCGACCGGCTCGAACTGATGATGCAGATGGAAGCCGACCGGATGCGCCACCTGAAGCTCACCGAGGACGACTGGCAGACCGAGCGCGAGGTGGTGATCGAGGAGCGCAACCAGCGCATCGACAGCGACCCCGGCGCGATCTTCGGCGAACAGCGCCGCGCCGCGCTCTATCTCAACCATCCCTATGGCCGCCCGATCATTGGCTGGCGCCACGAGATGGAGAAGCTCACCCGCCAGGACGCGCTCGACTGGTACGGGCGTTATTACGCCCCGAACAATGCGGTTCTCGTCGTTGCCGGCGATGTCGATCCCGATGCGGTGCGCGCGCTGGCCGAACAATACTACGGCCCGCTTGACCCAAGCCCGGATATCGCCACGCGCGCGCGGCCCGAAGAACCGCCGCAGCTTGCCGAGCGCCGGCTCAGCTTCTCCGATCCGCGGGTTTCGCGCCCCTATGTGACGCGCAGCTACCTCGCGCCGGAACGCGATCCGGGCGCGCAGGAGAAGGCGGCGGCGCTCACGGTGCTAGCCGAGATGCTCGGCGGCGACGGCCAGACCTCGATCCTCGCCCGCAAGCTGCAATTCGAGAGCCGCGAGGCGATCTATACCTCTGCCCACTACGACGGCAGTTCCTATGACGACACGAGCTTCGACCTCGCCGTGGTGCCCGCCGACGGCGTGACCCTCGCCGAGGCCGAGGCGGCGCTCGACGCCGTTCTGGCCGAGGTGCAGGAGAACGGCGTCGATCCGGCCCAGTTCGAGCGCGTGAAGGCGCGGCTGCGGGCCGGCCTGATCTACGCCAAGGACGACGTGAGCGGCCTCGCCCGCCGCTACGGCGAGGCTCTCACGACCGGTCTCACCGTCGCAGATGTCGAAGCCTGGCCCGATATCGTCGATGCGGTCAGCGAGGCCGATGTGAAGGCCGCCGCCGCGGAGGTCTTCGACCGCCGCCGTTCGGTCACCGGCTGGATGATGAAGACCGGCGAGGAAGAGGTGATGCAATGATCCGGCTGCTCGCGGCGACCTTCGTCGCCCTCCTCGCCGCCCTGCCCGCCAGCGCGGTCGAGATCAAGGAACTCACCTCGCCCGGCGGCATCAAGGCATGGCTGGTGGAGGAGCATTCGATCCCCTTCACCGCGCTCGAGATCCGCTTCCGCGGCGGGTCGAGCCTCGATCTGCCGGAAAAGCGCGGCGCGACGCTGCTGATGATGGCGACCCTCGAGGAGGGCGCGGGCGATCTCGACTCTCAGGGCTTCGCCGAGGCACGCGAGGCGCTGGCGGCCGGTTTCGAGTTCGACGCGAACGACGACAGCGTCTCGGTGTCGGTGCGGATGCTGAGCGAGAACCGCGACGCGGCGGTTTCGCTGCTGAAGACGGCGCTGACCGCGCCGCGCTTCGATCAGGACGCCGTCGACCGGGTACGGGCGCAGGTCGCGTCGATCATCCAGTCCGAGGAGAAGGATCCCAGCGCCATCGCCTGGCGGGAATTCGACCGGCAGGCTTTCGGCACGCATCCCTACGCGTCCTCGCGCAACGGCACGCTTAAGTCGGTGGCGGCGCTCACCCGCGACGACCTCCTCGCCGCCAAGGCCAATGTCATGGCGCGCGACCGGCTCTACGTCTCGGCGGTGGGCGACATCACCGAGGCCGAGCTTGGCGTGCTTCTCGACGATCTGCTCGGGGACCTGCCGGAGACCGGCGCGCCGATGCCGCCGAAAGCGGAGCTGGGGCTCACCGGCGGGGTAACGGTGATCGACTTCGCCTCGCCGCAATCGGTCGTGGCCTTCGGCCATGAGGGGATCGAGCGCCATGATCCTGATTTCTTCGCGGCCTATGTGCTGAACCAGGTCATCGGCGGCCACGGCTTCGGGGCGCGGCTGATGGAGGAGGTGCGCGAGAAGCGCGGGCTGACCTACGGGATCTCGACCGACCTCGTACCGATGGACCTGGCCTGGACCTGGAAAGGCGGCTTCGCCTCGGCCAACGAGAAGGTCGCCGAGGCGATCGGCGTGGTGCGCGACGAATGGGCCCAGATTGCCGCCGAGGGCGTGAGCGACGAGGAGCTCGAGGCCGCGAAGACCTACCTTACCGGAGCCTATCCCCTGCGTTTCGACGGCAACGGGCGTATCGCGGGCATCCTTGTCGGCATGCAGATGGAGGATTTGCCGACGACCTATCTGCGCGACCGCAACTCCTATGTCGAGGCGGTGACGTCTGACGATGTCAAGCGGGTCGCCAAGCGTCTGATGAAGCCCGATGCTCTGCGCTTCGTCGTGGTCGGTCAGCCGGTCGGGCTGGAGCCGTCGAACTAGCGCCGCGCGCGCCTTCACCCCCATGAGCCAACTGGCCGAATCGGCGCGGGCCATGCTAGTTCTTGTAGCATGACCGCCATGAACCCCAAAATCCTGCCCGGACGCCCGGTAATCCGCCAGCTTGACGAGGCGGCGATCAACCGCATCGCAGCCGGCGAGGTGGTCGAGCGCCCAGCCTCGGCGGTCAAGGAGCTGGTCGAGAACGCGCTCGACGCCGGGGCGCGGCGGATCGACATCGCCTATGCCGACGGCGGCAAGACCCTGATCCGCGTCAGCGACGACGGCTGCGGCATGACCGCCGACGACCTGCCGCTGGCGCTTTCCCGCCACGCCACCTCGAAGATCGACGGCTCCGACCTTCTGAACATCCGCAGCTTCGGCTTCCGCGGCGAGGCGCTGCCCTCGCTCGGCGCGGTGGGGCGGCTCAAGATCACCTCGCGCGCCGAAGACGCGGAGGCGGCAGGCATCGCCGTCGCGGGCGGCCGCATTGCGCCGGTCCGGCCCGCCGCGCTGACCCGCGGCACGGTGGTGGAGCTGCGCGACCTCTTCTATGCCACTCCGGCGCGGCTGAAGTTCCTGCGCTCCGACCGGGCCGAGGCGCAGGCGATCAAGGATGTCGTCCAGCGCCTCGCGATGGCCGAGCCGCATGTCGGCTTCACCCTGCGCGACGTGACCGGCGGCGGCGAGGGCAAGCCGATCCTGCGCGCCGACGCCGAGCAGGGCGAGCTTTTCGACGCGCTCGGCCAGCGGCTCCGCACCCTCATCGGCGCCGAGTTCGCCGACAACGCGCTTGCCATCGACGCCGAGCGCGAAGGCATCCGGCTCACGGGCTTCGCCGCACTGCCGACCTATTCGCGCGGCGCCGCGATCGAGCAGTTCCTCTTCGTCAACGGCCGCCCGGTGCGCGACAAGCTCCTGATCGGCGCGCTTCGGGCCGCCTACATGGACGTGCTCTCGCGCGACCGCCATCCGGCGGCGGTCCTGAACCTCACCTGCGATCCCGAGCGGGTCGACGTCAACGCCCATCCGGCGAAGGCCGAGGTCCGCTTCCGCGAGCCGGGCGTGGCGCGCGGGCTGATCGTGTCGGGCCTGCGCCACGCACTGGCCGAAGCCGGGCACCGCGCCTCCTCGACCGTCGCCGGCGCCACGCTCGGCGCGATGCGGCCCGAACCGTCCGCCGGCGGCGTCCCTCGCATCTACCAGATGGACCGCCCCTCGCAGACCGCGCTGCGCATGGCCCACGCGGCGCAGGCGCCTCTCGCCCCGGAGCTCGCCGAGGCCACGGCCCGGTTCGAGCGTCCAACCGCGCCGCTGCCGGTGGAAGAATCCGCCGAGCAGCACCCGCTCGGCGCCGCCCGCGCGCAGGTGCACGAGAACTACATCATCGCCCAGACCGCGACCGGCCTCGTCATCGTCGACCAGCACGCCGCGCACGAGCGGCTGGTCTACGAGCGCCTGAAACGCCAGCGCGCCGAGAGCGGCGTCGCCGCGCAGGCGCTTCTCATCCCCGAGATCGCCGAGCTCTCGCCGGGTGATGCCCAGCTTCTTCTCGACCACGCCACGACGCTCGCCGGGCTCGGCCTCACGATCGAGCCCTTCGGCGGCGGCGCGGTCGCGGTGCGCGAGACCCCCGCCCTTCTCGGCGAGGTGAACGCCACGGCACTTCTGAAAGACATCCTCGACGAGTTGCACGATGCCGGCGACAGCCAGCGCCTGCAGGGCCGGATCGACGCGGTCCTGAGCCGCATGGCCTGCCACGGCTCGATACGCTCCGGCCGGCGGATGCAGGCCGACGAGATGAACGCGCTCCTGCGGGAAATGGAGCGGACGCCGCTTTCCGGCCAGTGCAACCACGGCCGGCCGACCTATGTCGAGCTGAAGCTGACCGATATCGAAAGGCTTTTCGGGCGCACATGATCACGCTGAACGGACAAATCTATGCGCTTGACGACCCGATGGTCCTTGCCGTCCTCGGCGGCGCAGTGCTGGTCCTCGCGCTGTTCGTCCTCCTCATCGTCACGCTCCGCGCCGCCTCGCGCTCGGCCCGGATGGCGGAGCCGATGTTCTACTCGCTCGACCGGCTCGGCAACCGCGTCGACGCGCTTTCGGCCGGGCAGGAGCGGCTCTCGGGCGGCCTTACCCATGTGTCCGAGGCGCAGGCGGCTTCGCAGACCCGCGTGCTGCAGCTGATGGAGCGGCGGCTGGCCGAGGTCTCGCGCGGCATGACCGAGACGTTGCAGGGCAGCGCCACCCGCACCGCGCGCTCGCTGGGTGAACTGCAACAACGGCTCGAAACCATCGACAAGGCGCAGTCCAATATCGAGAAGCTCTCCGGCGACGTGCTCTCGTTGCAGGACATTCTCTCCAACAAGCAGACCCGCGGCGCCTTCGGGGAGATCCAGCTCAACGACATCGTGCGCAAGGCGCTGCCCGCGGATTCCTTCTCGATGCAGGCGACGCTCTCGAACGGCAAGCGCGCCGACTGCCTGATCCACCTGCCCAATCCGCCGGGCCCGATCGTCATCGACAGCAAGTTCCCGCTCGAGGCCTACGAGGCGCTGCGCCGGGCCGAGAACCAGTCGCAGCTGATCGAGGCGCAGCGGATGCTGCGCATCGCGGTGCGTTCCCACATCAAGGCGATCGGCGAGAAATACATCCTCGACGGCGAGACCGCCGATGGCGCCCTCATGTTCCTGCCCTCCGAGGCGGTCTATGCCGAACTGCACGCGAATTTTCCCGAACTGGTGCGCGAGGGTTTCGCGGCCAAGGTCTGGATCGTCTCGCCGACGACCTGCATGGCGACGCTGAACACGATGCGCGCGGTCCTGAAGGACGCGCGGATGCGCGAACAGGCGGGCGCGATCCGCACCACGCTTCGGCAGCTTCACCGCGATGTCGAACTGGTGGTGGAACGGGTCGACAAGCTCTCGGTGCATTTCAACCAGGCGCGCAACGACCTCGACGGCATCTCGACGGCGGCCGAGCGCGCCGGGAAACGCGCCGCGCGGCTCGACAATTTCGATTTCGAGGAACTGGCGCCCGAGGCCGAGACGCCGCGGGTCGTGCCGCTCGCGAAGACCTCGGCCGACTGAGCGCCGCGGCGGCGGTCAGTGCACCGCGGGGACCGAGGCGGTGAAGCCGCAGTCCGGCTCGCTCAGGAAATGCACGTCCTTCGCGTGCCGCACCTGCCCGAAGCCGCCGATGGGCAGGCGCTCCAGGAGGTAGGTGGTGCGGACCCGGTCGACCCAGAACGACCCGTCGAACACCGCGCAAACGGCAAGGAACTGGACGCCTTGGAAGTCACGGCCGCCGCTGTCGTCCAGAAGCAGCCCGACCTTCGAGCTCCGCGCCGGGATCGTCATCGCCTCGGGCTCGAACTGCTGATCCGCCAGATCGGCCTGATCCCCGGTTCCGTCGCCGTTCTCGTCGAAGATGATCATCGCGCCGGAGCGGTCGTAGAGCCGGAAGGAGATGTCGGCATTCTCCATGACGTGATCGGACTCGTTCAGCAGCGTGACCTCGAGCCCGTCGCCGTTCTCGAGCGAGGTCGGCATGACCGAGGGCGAGAACACCGCGTCGCGGCGCGCGAGGTCGACCGAGACGAAGGTGAAGACGCCCGCGAGGGAAGCCGCGGCGGCGACCAGGCCGCGCAGATGGCGCTGCCAGCGAAGACCGGACCGGCCCTGCAACCCGAATGTGATCTGCATGAGTGTTCTCGAAGAAACCGGATCGGGCGCACAAGGCGCGCGCGGCGCAGCGGTGGCAAGAGCGGATCGCGCAATTGCGTCCATCGGCCGCGCCGGTGTGCCGTACCCGCCACGGGGCGCCATTTTGCCCGATTGCCCAGGGACCCCGGTTTGGCGCAGAATTAACGGTATCAAGGAGGAGCCATGCTTCAGATCGCCCCCGAAAAAGTCGCCCATGTCATCATCCGCGCGCGCGAGCTTGACGCAAAGGTCAGCCCCTGGGATTCCTCCGGCGACGTCCGCGATGCCGACACGATCCTCGAAGCCCGTGCCGGTGACGCCACCGAGGGCGAGCTGCGCGCCTTCATCGGCGCGCTCAACGAGGACGAGCAGACGAGCCTCGTCGCGCTGATGTGGATCGGGCGCGAGACCTTCGGGCCGGATGAGCTCGAAGAGGCGATCGACACCGCCCGGCTCGAGGCGACCTCGCCGACCGCGACCTATCTGCTCGGCGAGCCCTTGCTCGCCGACTATCTCGAGGACGGGCTCGACGCGCTCGGGATCTCGGTCGAGGATGCCGAGGACGGCATCCTCTGAGCGCGCTCAGGCGATCGCGGCGGCGGCCTTTTCGATCGCGGCCTCGGTGAGGTCGAAATCGGCCTCGGTCAGCGCGAGGCAGGGATAGACCTTGCCGGGCGACTTGAAGACCCCGTTCGCGCGCAGGACCGCGTTGAAGGCCGCGCTCTTCTTCGCATCCGCCGCCAACACGTCGCGGTAGGTCCGCACGTCCCGGTCAGTGAAGACCACGTCAAAGAGCGTCGGATGGCCGACGATCCGGTGCGCGACCCCGGCGGCGTCGAGATGGCGGGCGAACATCGCCTGCAACCGCTCGCCATGGGCGCGGAGCGTGGCATAGGCGCCGTCGCGGCGCAGGATCTCCATCGTCTTCAGCCCCGCCACAGCGGCGACCGGGTTGCCCGAGAGCGTGCCGAGCATCATCAGCCACTTGTCGGCGCCGACGATGGCCTTGTCGAAATGGTCCATGATGTCCTTGCGGCCCGCCACCGCCGCCAGGGGGAAGCCGCCGCCGATGATCTTGCCGAGCGTGCAGAGGTCGGGCGTCACGCCGTACGCCTCCTGCGCGCCGCCATAGGCGAAGCGGAACCCGGTCACGACCTCGTCGAAGATGAGAACGATCCCGTAGCGGTCGCAAAGCTCCCGCACCGCCTGCAGGAAACCGGGCGCCGGCGGGATGATCCGTTGCAGCGGCTCGACGATGATACCCGCCACGTCGCCCCCGTGCTCCTTCAGCAGGCTTTCGAGGTAGTCGGGATCGTTGAAGGGCGCGATCAGCATCTCGGCCCGGACCGCCTCGGGGATCCCGGCGCTGTCGGGCACGGCTTGCGGGAAGTTCACCAGCCGCGTCGGCGCAAGACTCATCTGCGCCTCGGCGGACATGCCGTGATAGCCGCCCTCGAACTTCAGGATCTTGTCGCGCCCCGTATGGGCGCGGGCGAGCCGCATCGCGTACATGTCGGCCTCGCCGCCCGAGGAGAGGAAGCGGACCTGCTCGGCGCAGGGCACGGCGCGGCAGATCTCCTCGGCCAGTTCGACGCCGGGGGCATTGTTGGCAAAGAAGGTCATGCCCTTCGGCAACTGCTCCGCCACCACCTCCAGCACCTCGGGGTGGCCGTGGCCGAGAAGCATCGGGCCGGAGCCGATCAGGTAGTCGACATATTCGCGCCCGTCCTCGTCCCAGACGCGAGAACCCTTGCCCTCGCGGATGAACACGGTGGGGTCGAAATTGCCGAAGCCACCGGCCGGGAGCACCGCGCGGGCGCGCTCGGCGAGGGTCTGCATCGGGGTCTTGTCGAGCATTTCGGTCTCCTAGTCGATGACGGCCATGGGCTGGCCGAGAATGTCACTGTCCGGCGCGACCCCGAGCCCCGGCCCTTCCGGCGGGGCGATACGGCCCGCCCGGCGGGCGGGCGCCTCGCGGTCGAGGCGCGGGCCGACGTAACCCGAGAGGTCGCAGGTGTTCAGAAGCATCCGCTCGGGCGTCGCGGCGGCGAGATGCAGAAGTGCCGAGGTAGTGACATCCGAGCCCCAGGTATCCTCGACGCACATCTTCGCGCCGAGATGCAGGCAGAGGTCGCGCGCCCGCCGCATCGGGGAAAGCCCGCCGAACTTCGAGAGTTTCAGCGCAACGGCGTCCATGCAGCCGAGCTCGTAGGCCTTGAGGAGCGAGGCGGTGTCATGCCCGTTCTCGTCGATCTTCATCGGCAGGCCCGTGGCGGCGCGGACGGCGGCGCATTCCTCCAGCGTCGCGCAGGGCTGCTCCAGCATCACGTCCATGCCCGCGACCGCCTTGCCGACCCGCGTCGCGTCGAGCCGTGTGGCACCGCAGTTCCAGTCGCCGTAGACGAGGGGGCCGTCGCCCACCGCCTCGCGGACCATCCTCAAACGTGCCACGTCGGCCCGCCAGTCGCCGTCGGCGCCGAGCTTGACCTGGAACTGGGTGATCCCCTCCCGCTGCGCTTCCCTGGCGATCCGTGCCATCTCCTCCGGCGCGATGCAGGTGATCGAGTGATAAAGCGGCATGTCGGCCATCTGCCGCCCGCCGAGAAGCGCGTGAAGCGGCAGCCCGGCCACCTTGCCGGTGATGTCCCAGAGCGCGAGATCGAGGGCGGACTTGGCATAGGGATGGCCCTGCAGCCAGGCATCGGCGCGGCTCATCACCGCCTCAGGGCCGACCGGGTCGGCGCCGATCAGCACCGGCGCGAGGTATTCCAGCGCCGGGCGCACGCCTTCCGGATAGGCGGGCAGGTAGTGCGGGATCGGGCAGACCTCGCCCCAGCCTTCGACGCCGGCATCGGTGTCGACGCGCAGGACGACCGAGGTGACCGTGTCGCAGGTCTTGCCGCCCGCCATGTGATAGGCGACGTGGCTCGTGAGCGGGACGTCCCAGAGCGTGAGCCGGGTGATCTTCATGGTTCAGACCTCGTAAACCGCGACCGGATCGCCCAGCCGCTCGACTTCAGGGACAACGCCGAGTCCCGGCGCCGAGGGGGGTGTCGCAAAGCCGCCGTCGTTGCGGGCACCCTGCCCCGGCACCGGATCGACGGAAAGATGATAGTGGCAAAGCCAGCTCGCGAGCCGGTTCGCCTCGGGCGTGGCACTCGCCAGATGGATCGCCGCGGTGTCGGCCAAGGCCGAGCCGCCGAGGTCCTCGATATGCATCTGCCAGCCGACCGAGACGCCGAAATCGCGGATCTGCAGCGCCTTCGTGAGGCCGCCCACCCGGTTCGGCTTGACCTTCACGCCCTCGCAGGCACCGAGCCGCCAGGCGTCGAGATGGTCCTGGAACGTGTGCAGGCATTCGTCGAGCATGATCGGGTTGGCGACCCGGCGCGCCACATGGGCGCACTGGTCAAGCGTTTCGCAGGGCTGCTCCACCCAGTCGCGCGCGGCGACCGAATTGAGAACCTGCACCGCGACGGCGGGCGTCCAGGCGCGGTTGATGTCGTAGGTGACCTTCTCGCCCCGTGGAAGTTCCGCCGATATCGCCTCGATCCGCGCGATGTCGGCGCCGATGTCGTGGCCGCCGAGCTTGGCGGAATGGACCCGGTAGCCCTTCTGGCTGGCGCTGCGGATGAGCGCGATCATCTGAGCGGGCGTCCCGGTCGAGATCGAGGAATTGACCGCGACCGGCACCGCCTCGGCGCCGCCGAAGAGCTGCCATAGCGGCATTCCGGCGGTCTGGCCGAGAATGTCCCAGGCCGCCATGTCGATCGCCGACTTGACGTAGAGATGGCCGGGAAGCTGGGTGTCCATCGCCTCGTTGAGGGTGCGCAATGAGCGCGGGTCGCGGCCGAGGATCGCCGGCGCGAGCGTCGCGATACCGGCGCGGATGCCGGGCCCGTGCGCTGGCAGGTAGGTCGTGCCCCAGGGGCAGCCCTCGCCCCAGCCGGTGACGCCTTCGTCGGTCTCTAACCGGACGAAGGTGGAATCGAGCCGCTCGAACTTCAGCCGCCCGCCCGAGAGCCAGTAGGGCTGGACAAGCGGCAGGTCGAGCGCCCAGACCGTGATACGCGTGATCTTCATGCCGCATACTCCGCGACCGGCGCGCCGAGGCTGGCGAAGTCCGGCGTTACACCAAGCCCCGGCGCGTCCGGGGCGATCAGTCGGCCATCCCGCGTGGTCGGCCCGCCGCGACCGGTCGAGCGGGTGTTGTAGTTCATCAGGTCGGTGGTGTTCTGAAGGTACTCTTCCGGTGTCGAGGCGGCGAAATGGGCGACCACGGCGCTCGTGATCTCGCCGCCCCAGGTGTCCTCACTCACCACCGGGATGCGGTTGTCGACGAGGAAATCGCGCACCCGCTTGGCCTTCGACAGCCCGCCGAGGTTGGAGATCTTGAGACAGCAGATCTCCGCCCCCCGGTCGGCGACGATGCGCTGCGCCGCAGCCATCCCGGTCACGCATTCGTCGAGCTTCATCGGCTGTTCAGCCACGCGGCGAACCTGCTGGCATTCCTCGTAGGTCCGGCAGGGCTGTTCGAGGATGAAGTCGAGATCGCGGGTCGCCCGCGCCACCCGGATCGCATTGTCGACGCGCCAGCCCTGGTTGGCATCGGCCATCGCCTTCTCGCCCGGTTTCAAGAGCGGCACGGTGGCGCGGATGCGGTCGATGTCGGTGACCCAGTCGGCGCCGACCTTGATCTGGAACTGGCGATACCCTTGGGCGCGGTAGACCTCCATCTCGGCGACCGTCTCGTCCACCGCCTTCTGCGGCGCCACACGGTACATCGGCGCGGCTTCGGTCAGCTTGCCGCCCATCAGCATCCAGACCGGCTGGCCGGTGGCCTGGCCGAGGATATCCCAGCACGCCGCGTCGAAGGGCGCCTTGGCATAGCCGTGGCCCTGGATCACATGGTCCATGATCCGCTCGATCCGCGCGACCTGCCTCGGGTCCTCGCCGAGGAGCGCCGGGGCCATCAGCCGCGCCGCCGCCTCGACGCCCTCGGAATGGGCGATCATGTAGTTCTCGCCGCAGGGCGTGAACTCGCCGGAGCCCTGAAGCCCGGCATCGGTGTCGATCACCACGACCGAGGCCCTGGCCACGGTGATCGCGTTGCCCGCACCCCAGGCATAGGTTCCGCCGACGTAAGGAAGATCGGTCTTGTAGACGCGGATGCGCGTGATCTTCACGGGGCCACCACGATGTTGCCGGTGTGCTTCTTGTCGATGAAGGCCTGTTGCGCGGCGCGAAGCTCCTTCAGGGGATAGGTCGCGGCGAGCACCGGCTTGATCTCTCCCCGCTCGATGTAGCCCACGACGTCCTTGAAGACATGCGGCGGGACAACGGTCGAGCCGGTGAAGGTCAGGTCCCGCAGGTAGAAGGTACGGAGATCAAGCGTGACCATCGGTCCGGCGATCGCGCCCGAGCAGGTGTAGCGCCCGCCGCGTTCGAGGATGTCGATGAGCGTCGGCCAGTAGGGCCCGCCGACGATGTCGGCGACGACGGTGATCTTCTCGTCCCCGAGCCCCGCGCGCAGGTCCTCCGGCGCTCGCGGCAGGATACGGTCGGGGCCGAGTTTCGCGACCTCTTCGTGCTTGGCCTCCGAGGCCATGGCGATGACCCGCGCGCCGCGCCTCTTGGCAAGCTGGACCAGCGCGCCGCCCACCCCGCCCGATGCGCCGGGGACAAGGACGGTATCGCCGGCCGTCACGTTGGCGCGGCTAAGCATCCCTTCGGCGGTGGTGTAGGAGCAGGAGAAGGTCGCAAGCTCCGCGTCGCTCAGGTCCGACTCCACCGGTATCATGCCGCGCATGTCGCATGTCGCGTATTCGGCGAAGCCGCCGTCCATCTCGGAGCCGAAATATCGGGCCTTGTCCATGTTCGTCGGGTCCGACCAGTCGCGCTGCCAGCCGTCGACCATGACCCTTTTGCCGATCAACGCCGGGTCGGCGCCCTCGCCCACGGCCACGACCTCGCCGACCGCGTCGGCGCCCTGGATGCGCGGAAAGGCAATCGGCGAGCCACCCCAGGTCGGGTCGTTGTCGCCGACCGCCGCATAGGCTCCGCCGGTCGTCGCCTCGCTCACCGCCTTGGAATACCAGCCCGAGCGGGTGTTGACGTCGGTGTTGTTGAGCCCGCAGGCGCCGACCTTGATCAGCACCTCCATCGGGCCGGGTTCGGGCCGCGGCCAGTCCTCGTGCCAGACGTATTTGTCGAGCCCGCCGTGGCCGGTCAGGACCATCGCCTTCATCGTGCTCATGCTTCCGCCACCTCCCTGGCCTCGGTTCGGGGTTTCAGGTTTTCGGGATCGTAGACCGGCTCGCCGAGCACCTTGGCGCGGCGCGGCTCGCCCATGATCACGACCTCGAGCTCGGTGCCCGGTTTCGCGTGGTCCGCCTTCACATAGGCGAAGGCGAGGAGCTTGCCGGTGCCGTGGCCGAAGGCGATGGAGCTGACCGTGCCGACCTGCTTGCCGGCAATGATCACCGCTTCGCCGCCGTTGCCGTCCGAACGGCCGTCGTCGGCCACTTCCAGATAGGCGCAGACCCAGCGGAGCGGCTTCGCCGCCGCCGCCTCGGTGGCCGCCTTGCCGCGGAACTCCTTGTCGAGACGCACGAAGCGCATCACGTCGGCCTCGGGCAGTGTCACCTCGTTCGTGAGCTCGCCCGCCCCCTTGAAGCCCTTCTCCATCCGCATCGCGTTCATCGCGAAGGAGCCGTAGTTGACCATCCCATGCGCCTTGCCCGCCGCCTTCAGCGCCCGGAACGCGCCGAGGATCGCGGCGCGGTCCCCGTGGAACTCCCAGCCAAGCTCGCCCGCGTAGGACATGCGGAAGGCCCAGAGCCTGTGACCGCCGACCGCGATCTCCTGCGCGGTCATCCACTTGAAGCCGGCATTGCTGAGCTCCGCACCGGTGCAGGCCCCGAGGATATCGCGCGCCTTCGGACCGTTCAGCGCCAGCGCGCCCCAGCCGGTCGAGCGGTTGGTGATTGTGACGTTCTCTGACTTCCTCGCGAAGGTCAGGTAATCGACCAGCCGCTGTTCGAAGAAGGCCGCACAGACGAGGTAGAGCCGGTCTTCCGCGAGCCGGACAACGGTCGTCTCAAGCTCGATCCGACCGTTGTCGTTCAGAAGATGCGTGAGGCCGATCCGGCCCACGGCGGGCAGCTTGTTCGGCACCAGCCGGTCGAGGAACGCCGCCGCGTCCGGGCCCGAGACCTCGACCTTCGAGAAGGCCGAGATGTCCATGATGCCCGCCTTCTCCCGCACCGCGCGGACCTCGGCGCCGACGATGTCGTGCAGTTTCGTGCGGCGGAAGCCGTAGATGTCCTTGGCCTCCGTGCCTTCCGGCGCGAACCAGCGCGGACGCTCGTGGCCGTAGACCTCTTCGAAGACCGCGCCTTCGGCCTTGAGGTCCTCGTAGAGCGCGGAGGGCTTCACCGGCCGCCCTTCGAGGCGGTTGAAGAACGGGAAAGGGATCTCGTGGCGGAGAAGGTAGTCCTCCTTGGCCTTGGTGATCTGGTAGGCCTTGTCGGCATAGGGTCCGAAGCGGCGCGGATCGAACTCGCGCATGTTGATGTCGGCGGCACCATGGACCATCCAGCGCGCCAGTTCCCGCGTCAGCCCCGGCCCCCAGCCGATGCCGATCTGGGTGCCGCAGCAGCACCAGTAGTTCTTCAGACCCGGCGCCGGACCGATCAGCGGGTTGCCGTCGGGCGGATGCGAGATCGCGCCGTGAACTTCGCGGGTGATCCCGAGATCGGCGAGAATCGGCATCCGGTCCATCGCGTTTTCGAGCCAGGGCATGATCCGGTCATAGTCCGGCTCGAAGAGCTCGTTCTCGGCCTCCCAAGGGCAGTGGTCTTCCCACACCGTGTTCGGATTGGCCTTCTCGTAGATGCCGATCAGGCCCTTCTTCTGCTCCATGCGGATGTAGCCCGAAACCAGCCGGTCATCGCGCACGACGGGCAGTTCCTTGTCGAGCGCCTGGAACTCGGGAACCGTGTCAGTGATCAGGTAATGGTGCGTCATCGAGGTCGCAGGCAGATCGTAGCCCGACCAGAGCGCCACCTGCCGCGCATAGGTGCCGCCGGCGTTGACGACATGCTCGCAGGTGATGTTGCCCTCTTCGGTCTCGACCAGCCACTCGCCATTTTCCTGCTGGGTCACATTCGTCGCCCTGCAGCGGCGAATCACCTTCACGCCAAGCTGCCGCGCCCCCTTGGCGAGCGCGAAGGCCGCCCCCGCCGGGTCGACATGGCCGTCGTCGGGCGTGTGCAAGGCCGCCTTCACGCCCTCGAGATTGTAGAACGGATGCAGTTCCCGGATCCGCTCCGGCCCGACGATCTCCATAGGGAAGCCGAGCCCCTTGCCGACCGAAATCGTCTGGTGCAGCCAGTCAAGCTCGTCCTCGGTATAGGCGAGGCGCAGGGATCCGCAGCCATGCCAGGTCACCGATTGTTCGGTCTCGGCCTCCAGCACCTTCGAATAGAGGTCGATGTTGTAGCCCACGCATTTGCCGAGCGCGAAGCTACTGGTCGAATGCGTGATCTGACCGGCGGCATGCCAGGTGGAGCCAGAGGTCAGCTCCGACTTTTCCAGCAAGACGACATCCGTCCAGCCCTCATGCGCAAGGTGATAGGCAAGGCCGCAGCCCATGATCCCGCCGCCGATGATGACGACGCGGGCGGTGGAGGGCAGAGCGCGTTCCGACATTGATTTTTCCCGAGATGAGTCGTGTTTCCTCTCGACAGGCTAATGGGACAACTATACCATCGTCAACCATGAATGGCACAGATGTAACATCAATCGTCCTGAACCGCCTCACCGATGAGTTCGAGACGCTGACGCCCGAGGCGCAGAAAGCGGCGCGCTACGTGCTTGAGAACCCGCATTGCGTGGGTGTCTCGACCGTGCGCGAGATCGCCGAATTCGCCAATGTGAAGCCCAATACCGTGGTGCGGATGGCGCGCCAGGTCGGATTCGAGGGCTACGAGGATTTCCGCGCCGCCTTCCGCGAGGCGATCCGCAGCGGGCCGGCGGGCTTCCCCGACCGGGTGCGCTGGTTGCAGGACGTCTCGAAAACGGGCGACCTCGGCGGACTCTATGCCGAGATGGTCGGTTCCGCGATTCGCAACATCGAGGAGACCTTCGCGAAGATCGACGCCGAGGCGCTGAAGGCGGCGGCCGGGGCGATCTGGGCCTCGCGCCGGGTCTATACGCTCGGTGTCGGCGTCAACAACGCCAATGCCCGCAACTTCACCTACCTCGCCTCGACCGGCATGGTGGAGTTCCACGCGATCCCGCAGGCGGGCTCGAACGCCGCCGACGACATTGCCTGGGCGGACGAACGCGACGTGCTGATCGCCATCACCTGCCGCCCCTACCGGCGCGAGGTCGTCGACACCGTCAGAATCGCCCGCGAGCAGGGCGTCAACGTGATCGCCATCTCCGACAGCCCGGCGAGCCCGATCGTCACGGCCGCCCAGCACCGCTTCACCGTGTCCGTCGACACGCCGCAGTTCTTCCCCTCGTCGGTCTCCACGATCGCGCTTCTCGAAACGCTCCTCAGCTTCGTGATCGCGGTCGCCAGCCCCGAGATCGTCGAACGGGTCGAGAAGTTTCACAAACGCCGGCACCAGCTCGGTCTCTATCTGGAGGATCCCGAATGAACGCTCCACTCGTCCATTCGCTCGACGCCCGTTATTACACCGACCCCGCGATCTTCGAGAAGGAGATGAAGGGGCTTCTCGCCCGCACATGGCAGTTCGCCGGCCACGAAAGCCAAGTGCGCAATCCCGGCGACTACTTCACCTTCGAGATCGCGGGCGAGAGCCTGTTCTGCATCCGCGGCCGCAACGGCGAACTGCGCACCTTCTACAACGTCTGCCAGCACCGCGCCCACCAGATGGTCGAGGGCTCCGGCACCACGCGGGTCGTCGTCTGCCCCTACCACGCCTGGACCTACGAACTCTCGGGCGAGCTGCGCGCCGGGCCGAATGTCAACTCGGTGCCGGGCTTCGACCGCAAGAAGATCTGCCTGACCCCGGTCCGGACCGAAAGCTTCCACGGCTATATCTTCGTCAATCTCGACGACAACGCTGCACCGATGGACGAATGGTATCCCGGCGTGCGCGAGGAGCTTGGCGAATATGTCCCGAACATCGCCGAACTCGAACCGCTCGAATGGGTCGAGATCCCCGAGAAGTGCAACTGGAAGGTCTCGGTCGAGAACTATTCCGAATGCTACCACTGCTCGATCAACCATCCGACCTTCGCGACCGGCGTGATCCGGCCCGAAACCTACGACATCCAGCCGATGAACCGGGGCTACGTCCTGCGCCACACGACCGAGTGCCAGGACCTCTCCAAGATGACCTATCCGATCGACACCACGGTGCCGCACGGCGGCGAGTACCGGTCGTTCTTCCTCTGGCCGATGTTCTCGTTCCAGGTCTATCCGGGCAATGTGCTGAACACCTACCACTGGCGCGCCCATGACGTAGACAGCTGCACCGTCTGGCGCGGCTGGTACACGCCCGGCGGCGTCGACAGCGAGGTGATCCGGCGGTTGGCCATTCAGGACCGGGCGACGACGGTCGAGGAGGATATCCGCCTCGTCGAAAGCGTGTCGAAAGGGCTGAAGAGCCGCGGCTACCGGCCGGGTCCGCTGGTGCTGGACCCCGATTGCGGGCTGAATTCCGAACACTCGATCCAGACGCTGCAGCAGTGGATGCGCGAGGCCGTCGATGCGTGACGTGGCACCCTTCTGGCAGAACTGGATCGGCGGCGACTGGGTCGACGGCGGTGCCGGCCGCATCGCCGTCACCGACCCTGGCACCGGCGAGCCCCTCGCCGAACAGGCGCTCGCCGATGCCGCCGATGTCGCCCGCGCGGTCGCGGCGGCGCGGGTCTGCCACGAGAGCGGCGCGCTCTCCGACCTCCGCCCGGTCGAACGCGGCCGCATGGTGCAGGCGATGGGCCGCTACCTTCTCGACAATCTGGGCGAGATCGCGCGGCTCCTGACGCTCGAACAGGGCAAGCCGCTCTGGGAGGCGGAGATCGAGGTCCGGGGGGCCGCGCGCTACTTCGAGTATTACGGCAACCAGGCCGAGACGGTGGAGGGCCGCTCGGTCCCGCTCGGCGCGGGCTATTTCGACTTCACCACGCATGAACCCTACGGCGTCTCGGCGCAGATCATCCCTTGGAACTATCCTCTGGAGATGACCGCGCGGTCACTCTCGGCGGCCCTTGCCACCGGCAATGCCTGCGTGATCAAGACGCCGGAACTGACGCCGCTCACCAATGCCTGGATCGCCCGCACCGCCGAGGCGGTTGGCCTGCCGAAAGGCGCGGTCAACGTGCTCTGCGGCCTCGGGGCCGAGGCGGGCGCGGCTCTTTCGGCCCATCCCGGCGTCAACCAGATCGTCTTCACCGGCTCGGTCCCGACCGGCATCGCCATCGCCACGGCGGCGGCGAAGAACGTGGTCCCTTGCGTGCTGGAGCTTGGCGGCAAGTCCGCCGCCATCGTCCATGACGACGCCGATCTCGACGCCTTCCTGTCGGATGTCCGCTGGGGCATCTTCTTCAACGCCGGCCAGGTCTGTTCCGCCATGAGCCGGGTGATCGCCTCCGAGCGGATCCATGACGAGCTCGTCGACCGCATCGCCGGGCTCGCGGCCTCGCTGAAGGTCGGCCCCGGCATCGAGCAGCCGGAGTTCGGCCCCACGATGGGCGCGATGGTCTCCGAGGCCCAGCGCGACCGCGCCGAGGGCATGGTCCGCGCCGCCGAGGCCGAGGGCGCGACCGTCGTGACTGGCGGCCGCAAGCTCAACCGCCCCGGCGCGTTCCTCGAACCGACGGTGCTGCGGGTCACCCCCGACATGGCCATTGCACGGAACGAGGTCTTCGGCCCGGTGCTCTCGGTCCTGAAGTTCCGCAGCGACGAGGAGGCGATCGCCATCGCCAACTCGACCGACTACGGCCTTGTCGGCGGCGTCTTCACCCGCGATCTCGACCGCGCGACGCGCGCGGCGCGGAAGCTCCGCGCGGGCCAGGTCTTCGTCAACGAATGGTACGCGGGCGGCGTGGAAACCCCCTTCGGCGGCTACGGCAAATCCGGCTACGGTCGCGAAAAGGGGCGCGAGGCCTTGTGGAACTACGTCCAGACCAAGAACATCGCGATCAGGCTGCGGTAGCGCCGGGAGGCGGCGATGGACTACACGCTCTATTACTGGCCACTGCCCTTCCGGGGCCATTTCGTGCGCTATGTGCTCGCCCATGCCGGCGCGGCGTGGGACGAGGGCGATCCATCGGACCTGGCACGTCTGAAGGCGCTTCCCGTCGGGGAGCAGCCGGTGCCGTTCATGGCCCCGCCGTTCCTCCACGATCACGCGGCCGGTCTCTGGCTGTCGCAACTGCCGGCGATCCTTCTTCACCTCGGGCGCGGGCACGGCCTGCTTCCCGAGGATCCCGCCCGCGCCGCGCTGACGCTGAAGCTCGTCTGCGATGCCAACGACGTCCTGGAGGAGATCACCTGCAACTGCGGCCGGACGATGTGGGCGAGGGCCGACTGGGACGATTTCGCCGCGACCCGCCTGCCGCGCTGGATGGCGATCTTCGAGGAAACCGGCCGCCGCCACGGGTTGACCGCCGGGGCAGGCACGATGCTCGGAACCGATGCGCCGGGGCTCGCGGACCTCGCGACCGCCGCGCTCTGGCACACGATGGGCGCGAAGCTGCCCCGGCTGGGCGGGATGCTGCGCCGAAACGCGCCCCGCGTCGCCGCGCTGTCCGAGCGGATCGCGGCCCTGCCGGAGATCGCCGCGATGATCGCCCGCGAGGATGCGCGGACCGGTGCGGCCTATTGCGGCGGACAGATCGAGCGGTCGCTGCGCGCCATGCTCGAAGAAACGGAACACAGGACATGAGGGCCAGATGACTGCATTCGACGACGATCTCTTCAAAAAGGGCCTCGCCCAGCGCAAGGCGACGCTCGGCGCGGAATACGTCGAGAAGAACCTCGCCGCCGCCGACGATTTCACGCGGCCGTTCCAGGAGGCGATGACCGCCTGGTGCTGGGGCTTCGGCTGGGGCGACGAGGTGATCGAGCCGAAGACGCGCTCGATGATGAACCTCGCGATGATCGGCGCGCTCGGCAAGATGCACGAATGGGAAGTGCACTGCCGCGGCGCCATCAACAACGGCGTCACCAAGGACGAGATCCGCGCCATCATCCATGTCGTCGGCATCTATTGCGGCGTGCCGCAGGCGCTCGAATGCTTCCGGGTGGCGCGGAAGGTGCTGGAGGAGAACGGGGCGGCCTGAGGCCGCCCGCGCGCCCCGCGCGACGGTCAGGCGGCCTGCCAGCGCGACTTGAAGTCGAAGGCGAAGTCGTAGCCGAAGAGCCCCGCCGCGCCGCCGGTATGGAGAAAGACCACCCGCTCGCCCTTCTTGAAATGGCCCTTGCGGATCAGGTCGATGAAGCCCGCCGCACCCTTCGACGAATAGACCGGGTCCAGCAGGATCGCCTCCAGTTCGGCGAACATCCGGATCGCCTCGAGCCCGCTTTCGGTCGGGATGCCGTAGCCCGCGCCGACGTAGTCGGTGTTCGCGACCACGTCCTCGCGCTTCACGACCCCGGCGCAGCCGAGCTTCTCGGCGGTCGCGCAGGCGAGGTTGAAGACGTTCTCCTCCTGCTTCGGCTTCGGCGCGCGCACGCCGATGCCGAGAAGCGGGATCTGCGCGTTCATCGCCTTGAGGCCGGTGATCAGCCCGGCCTGTGTGCCGGCGGAGCCGGTGGCATGGACGATATGATCGATCTTCAGCCCGCCGGCATTGGCCTGTTGCAGGATCTCGAAGGCGCAGTTGACATAGCCGAGCGCGCCGGTCGCGTTCGAGCCGCCGCCGGGGATCGTGTAGACCTTCTTGCCTTCGGCGCGGAGCCGGTCGGCGACCGCTTCCATCTCGGCATTCATGTCGCCGCCGCCGGGCCGCTTCTCGGTCGTCGCACCGTGCAGGTGGTCGAGAAGCACGTTGCCGTTGTTGTTGTAGTTGGCGTCGTTCGAGCCGGTGCGATCCTCGAGCAGGATATGGCACTTCATCCCGAGCTTGGCCGCGAAGGCGGCGGTCTGGCGAGCGTGGTTCGACTGCGTCGCACCTTGCGTCATCACCAGTTCGGCGCCCTGCGCCTCGGCCTCGGCCATCAGGAATTCGAGCTTGCGGGTCTTGTTGCCGCCGGTCGAAAGCCCGGTGCAATCGTCGCGCTTGATCCAGATTTCGGGGCCGCCGAGTTCCTTCGTCAGCCGGTCGAGCCGTTCGAGCGGCGTCGGCAGATGGGCGAGGAAATGGCGCGGGAAGCGGGCGAGATGCATGGGCCGGGCTCCTTCAAATTGACCTGTTCGACACATACAGGGCGCATGATCCGCCATCAAATGCGTTATTCGCGTCACAACTTTCCTGAATTGCAAGTTACACCCGCAGCGCCTAGACTTGACCGATGCGGCTCGACTGGCTCGACGACATTCTCGCGGTGCTCGACACCGGCTCCTTCGCAAGGGCGGCGGAGGCGCGCCACCTCACGCAGTCGGCCTTCACCCGGCGCATCCGCGCGATCGAGGACAGCATCGGCGCCGAGCTTTTCGACCGCAACCGCAAGCCGGTGGCGCTCTTGCCCACGGTGCGGGCGCAGGAACCCGAGATGCGGGCGCTGGCCGCGGGCCTGAGGCGGCTCCGCGACACGCTCAGGCGGTCGGGCACCGGCGGGGCCGGTGCGATCTCGCTCGCCTGCCAGCACGCGATCACCACCACCGTCTCGCCGCGGCTGGTGGCGCTTCTCACCGCACAAGGCGGCCATTCGGTCCGGGTCCGTTCGGGCAACCGCGACGAATGCCTCTTGAAGCTGCTCGCGGGCGAGGTCGATTTCGCGGTGATGTACGCACTGCCCGGAGAACCCGCCCTGCCCGAGGAACGCGGCTTCGACGCGGTGACGCTCGGCGCCGACACGTTCCTGCCGGTCGCGGCACCGGGCATCACCGGGGGCGCGGGCGACTGGCCGCTCATCGCCTATCCCGCCGACGTCTTCCTCGGCCAGATCATGGACCGCGCGATCCTGCCGCGGGTGCCGGAGCAGATCCGCTTCGCCCGCCGGGCCGAGACCGCGCTCACCCTCGCCGCCTGCGAATACGCGCTCGCCGGGATCGGCATCGCCTGGCTGCCACGCTCGATGGTCGCCGGGGCACTCACCGACGGAAGGCTCGTGGCGCTTGATGACCAACTGCCGGATCAAAAGCTCGACATCCGCATGATCCGGCTCGCCGGCGCCTCCGCCCCGGCGCTCGACACCGCCTGGGCGCGGCTCTCGGAGGGCTGGCGCGGCGTGTGAAGCGCGGGCAGGATGTGCAGGGACCATAGGACCGGAGGGCGCATGAGCTACATTCTCGCCATCGACCAGGGCACGACGTCGAGCCGGGCGATCCTGTTCGACCAGGCGCTTGCGGTCGCCGCCATCGCGCAGGAGGAGTTCGCGCAGCACTACCCCGCCTCGGGTTGGGTCGAGCACGCCCCCGAGGACCTCTGGAAAACGGTGATCGTGACCGCCCGCGCGGCGCTGGCCAAGGCCGGGATCGACGCAGCCGAGGTCGCCGCCATCGGCATCACCAACCAGCGCGAGACGACGCTGGTCTGGGATCGCAAGACCGGCGCGCCGATCCATCGCGCCATCGTCTGGCAGGACCGGCGCACCGCCGCGATCTGCCAGCGGCTCAAGGCCGACGGGCACGAAGCCATGGTCACCCGCCGCACCGGCCTGCTGCTCGATCCCTATTTCTCCGGTACCAAGCTCGCCTGGCTGCTCGACAATGTCGAAGGCGCGCGGGAAAAGGCAAGGAGGGGCGATCTCCTGTTCGGCACGGTCGACTGCTACCTGATCTGGAAGCTCACGGACGGGCGCGTTCATTCAACCGACGCCACCAACGCGGCGCGGACGCTGCTGTACAACATCCGCGAGGGGCGCTGGGACGAGGAGATTTGCGGCCTTCTCGACATTCCCCTCGAAATGCTGCCGGAGGTCCGCGACTGCGCCGCGGATTACGGGATGACCATGCCCGAGCTGCTCGGCCGCGCGGTGCCGATCCTCGGCGTCGCCGGCGACCAGCAGGCGGCGACCATCGGCCAGGCCTGCTTCCAGCCCGGCATGATGAAATCGACCTACGGTACCGGCTGCTTCGCGCTTCTCAATACCGGCGCGACATTGGTCGAGAGCAAGAACCGCCTCCTTGGGACCATCGCCTACCAGCTCGGCGGCAGGCCGACCTACGCGCTCGAAGGCTCGATCTTCATCGCCGGGGCGGTCGTGCAGTGGCTGCGCGACGGGCTGAGGATCATCGCCGCGGCGGGCGACACGCAGGCCCTCGCAGAGGCCGCCGATCCGGCGCAGGATCTCGTGCTCGTGCCCGCCTTCACCGGGCTCGGCGCACCCTACTGGAACGCCGAGTGCCGCGGCGCGGTCTTCGGGCTCACTCGCAATTCCGGACCGGCCGAGGTCGCCCGCGCCGCGCTCGAAAGCGTCGGATACCAGACCCGCGACCTGCTGGAGGCGATGCGCGCCGACGGCGGGGGCGAGGGCGTTCTGCGCGTCGATGGCGGCATGACCGCCTCGGACTGGACGATGCAGTTCCTCGCCGACATCATCGGCGCGCCGGTGGACCGGCCCCGCGTGCTGGAGACGACCGCGCTCGGCGCGGCATGGCTCGCCGGTTCGCGGGCCGGGCTCTATCCCGACGCCGAGGGCTTCGCGAAGGGCTGGGCACGCGACCGGCGCTTCGAGCCCGGGATGGACGAGGCTACGCGCCGCGCGAAATACGACCGCTGGAAGCTCGCGGTGGCGGCGACGCTCTCGGCCTGAGGCCGCGTGCCGGGCGAGCATCCACTATTGTTCCGCGGCCCGGCGCGGATTACATCGGAGCCCATGAAACGCTTGCTCCCCTTTCTCAAGTCGCCGCCGAAGGTCGCGGTGATCCGCCTCCAGGGCATCATCAGCACCGCCGGGCGGATGGGGGCGGGGCTCAACGACGCCACCCTCGCGCCGGTGATCGAGAAGGCCTTCCGCCGCGGCAAGCCCGCCGCCGTGGCGCTCGCGATCAACTCGCCGGGCGGCTCGCCGGTGCAATCGGCGCTGATCGCCGCTCGCATCCGCCGGCTGGCGGAGGAGAAGAAGATCCCGGTCCATGCCTTCGTCGAGGACGTGGCGGCCTCTGGCGGCTACTGGCTGGCGACGGCGGGAGACGACATCTGGGTCGATGCGAGTTCGGTACTCGGCTCGATCGGCGTGATCTCGGCGAGCTTCGGCTTTCCCGAATTCCTCGCCCGCCACGGGATCGAGCGGCGCGTCCACACCGCGGGCGAGTCGAAGAGCTTCCTCGACCCGTTCCGCCCGGAAAAGCCCGAGGACGTGGCGCGGCTGCACGCGATCCTCTCCCCGATCCACGACGCCTTCAAGGCCCAGGTCGGCGGCCGGCGCGGGGCGCGGCTGGCGGGTGAGAAGGACCTCTTCACCGGCGATGTCTGGGTCGGTCAGGCGGCGGTCGACGAGGGGCTCGCCGACGGCGTCGCCCATCTCGTGCCGAAGCTGAAGGCGCTTTACGGAGAGAAGGTGAAGCTCGTGCCGTACGGCATGAAGCGGTCGATCTTCCAGCGCATCGGCGGCCGGGTCCTCGGCGAGGCGCTCGACCAGATCGAGGAGCGCGCGCTCTGGGCGCGCTACGGGCTCTGACATGGTCAAGATCGTCACCTTCTTCCTGATCGGCATGGCCATCCTGGCGATCTTCGGGCGGCTGCGGTTCCCCCGCATCGGCCCGAAGCGCGGCGCGGCGCGCTGCCCGTCCTGCGGCCGGCCGATGATCGGCCGCGGCCCCTGCGACTGTGGAGGCAAGGCATGAAACACGCGCTCGTCACCGGCGCGGCGCACCGGCTTGGCCGGGCAATGGCGCTCTACCTCGCAGGCCGTGGCCACGATGTGGCGATCCACTATGCAAGTTCGGCCGGGGCCGCCGAGGCGCTGGCGGACGAGGCCCGCGCCTTGGGCGTCAAGGCCGCCACGCTCCAGGCCGATCTCCTGATCGAGGCCGAGACGCGGGCGCTTGTGAGCCGCGCCACCGACGCGCTCGGCGGGCCGCTCACAGTGCTCGTCAACAACGCCTCGATCTTCGAATACGACAACATCCGCACCGCGACCCGGCAAAGCTGGGACCGCCACATCGAGTCGAACCTGCGCGCGCCGGTGGCGCTGACCCAGGACTTCGCGGCCCAGGCGCCGAAGGCGCTGCGCGACGCCGATGGCGAACTGCGCGCGCAGGCACTTGTGATCAACATGCTCGACCAGCGGGTGCGCAAGCTCACGCCCGAGTTCATGTCCTACACGATTGCCAAGATGGGGCTCTGGGCCTTCACCCAGACCGCCGCACGGGCGCTCGGCCCCGATATCCGCGTCAACGCGATCGGACCCGGCTCGACCCTGCAGGGCGCCAAGCAGACCGAGGCCCAGTTTCGCGCCCAGCGCGCCGGGTCGATCCTCGCGCGTGGCGCGAACCCCGAGGATATCTGCGCGGCGCTTGGGTATTTCCTTGATGCGCCTGCCGTCACGGGCCAGTTGATCTGCGCCGATGGCGGCCAGCACCTGGGCTGGAAAACACCCGATATTCTGGGTGTGGACTAGCAACTATCAGCGGAAAATCGTGGCGCACGGGCTTGACTTGTCCACCCGTAACAGACCGGTAACGGCGGCGTTACGATTCTCTCAATGCTATCAGCGATTTGCCCAGATCACGAAAAAATCTGTTTATTTTCAGTTTCTTGATGAGCGCCTAAAATTTGGGCAATCCAACGAACCCTGCCGAAAACAAGGAAAATTCCGGAGCGCTTGAAACTTGTCACCAGAGTTATCCACAAAATCGGTGGACATGTTTTCTCTTGATCCGGACGGGCTAAGATTGCAGCCCGGCAGAGGGAATCGAAGGCGGAAAGGAAAGGCGCACGCACATGGCTGAAGTGACGTCGGGGCAACTTTCGGGCCACGCCCTGATCCAGTCCCACCTCAAGTCCCTGACGGCACAACCGGGGGTCTACCGGATGCTCGATGCCGAGGGGCGGGTTCTCTATGTCGGCAAGGCGCGCAACCTGAAGGCGCGGGTCTCGAACTATGCCCGCCCCTCGGGCCACTCGGCGCGGATCCAGCGCATGATCCACGCGACCCACGCGATGATGTTTCTGACCACGCGCACCGAGACCGAGGCGCTGCTTCTCGAACAGAACCTGATCAAACAGCTTAAGCCCTATTTCAACGTGCTGCTCAGGGACGACAAGTCATTCCCGAACATCCTCGTCTCGAAGGAGCATCCCTTCCCCCAGATCAAGAAGCACCGGGGCGCGAAGAAGGAGAAGGGCGACTACTACGGCCCCTTCGCGAGCGCCGGCGCGGTCAACCGGACGCTGAACCAGCTCCAGAAGGTGTTCCTGCTCCGGAACTGCTCGGACGCGATGTTCTCCAGCCGCACGAGGCCCTGCCTCCTTTACCAGATCAAGCGTTGCGCCGCGCCCTGCGTCGGCTACGTCGACGAGGCCGAATACGGCGCGCTCGTCGCCGATGCCGAACGCTTCCTGCAGGGCCGCTCGACCCAGGTGCAGGCGAAACTCGCCGAGGAGATGGCGGCGGCATCCGAGGCGCTGGAATTCGAGCGCGCTGCCGCGCTTCGCGACCGTATCAAGGCGCTGACCCAGGTCCAGCAGGTGCAGGGGATCAACCCGCGCGGCGTGGCCGAGGCGGATGTGGTGGCGCTGCACATGGAGGGCGGACAGGCCTGCGTGCAGGTCTTCTTCATCCGCGCCAACCAGAGCTGGGGCAACCGCGATTTCTACCCCAAGACGGGCTCAGGCGCAGAGGAGGCCGAGGTGCTGGAGGCCTTCCTCGGCCAGTTCTACGCCGACAAGGCGCCGCCGCGGCTCATCCTCCTCAGCCATCCGATCGAGGACGCCGATCTGATGACGGAGCTTCTCTCCGACCGCGCCGGCCGCAAGGTGGAACTCGCGGTGCCGCAGCGGGGCGAGAAGGCGGAGCTTGTCGAGAACGCCGCCCGCAACGCCCGCGAGAGCCTCGGCCGCCGGATGAGCGAGAGCGCGGCGCAGTCGAAGCTCCTCGAAGGCCTCGCCGAGGCCTTCGACCTCGACGCGCCCCCGCGCCGGATCGAGATCTACGACAACTCCCATATCCAGGGCACGAACGCCGTCGGCGGCATGGTGGTGGCGGGTCCGGAAGGCTTCGTGAAGGGTCAGTACCGCAAGTTCAACATCAAGGGCACCGACCTTACGCCCGGCGACGATTTCGGCATGATGAAGGAGGTGCTGACCCGGCGTTTCGCCCGGCTCCTGAAGGAGGATCCGGACCGCGAGGGCGAGGCCTGGCCCGACCTCCTGCTGATCGACGGCGGTGCCGGGCAGGTCTCGGCCGTGGCCGGGATCATGGCGGAGATGGGGGTCGAGGACATCGCGATGATCGGCGTCGCAAAGGGCATCGACCGCGACGCGGGCAAGGAAGAATTCCACCGCCCCGGCAAGCCGCCCTTCGCGCTGCCGCACAATTCGCCGGTGCTCTATTTCGTCCAGCGGATGCGGGACGAGGCGCACCGCTGGGCGATCGGCGCCCACCGCGCGAAGCGCGCCAAATCGGTGGGCGCGACGCCCCTGGACGAAGTGCCGGGGATCGGCGCTGCGCGGAAACGCGCGCTGCTTCAGCATTTCGGCTCGGCGAAGGCCGTAAGCCGCGCCGGGCTCGAGGATCTGAAGGCGGTCGATGGCATTTCCGAGACCATCGCCCAGACGGTCTACGATTTCTTTCACGCGCAGGGATAGGGTGTGGCCGGGCGGACGCATCGCCGCCGCCCGGTCAACGGAGCATCAGCCGGAATGGTGGTCGCAGGTCACGTTCGGGTTGAACGGATTCAACTCGCCGCTCGGGTTTTCGCGGAAGAGCCAGACATGCTGGTCGAAATGCGGCATGAAGCCGTGGGCCTCATCGGCCGCCGTGTTCGGATCGTCCGACATGTGATCCCAAGGCCGGCCGTTGAGCAACGGTCCCTCGGTGTTTCCGGCCTCCATCCAGGCCTTCTCGAACACGAGGTTCTCGATCCCCACCAGTTCCATCGAACCGTCGGCCTGCGGTTCGTAAAGCAGGATCGCGGGTTGATTGAAGTCGGTATGGGTGCCGGTGCCGTCCACGCGCTCGGTCCCCTGCATGATCCCGAGCAGGTCTGGGCGCAGGTAATGGATCCCCATCGCGCCCCATTCCGCCGGCAGCCCCTCGTGCGCGGCCGAGACGCAATGGCCGCTGGGATCGGGGATGAAGCCCTCGGCCAGCGCGACGTTGACATCCTTGTATTTCTCGGTCGAGGCGCGGAGCGCGTCGAGATCGTAATCGTCGCCGAAAGCAACCGACGGCAGGCTCGCGGCCAGTGCGGCGACGGTCAAAATCGCATGTTTCATGCTGGTCCCTCCAAATCTGTCCGACCCGTATCGACGACTCGGGGAACGGACTGCGGCAATCTACCACACCGCCGTGCCGGCGAGCAGGAGTTTGTAGCGCCCGCGACAGCGATACATGCGAGCGCCGCTCCCACCTCGGGTCAGGTCACGGCGCGGACCGCGCGCGGCACCGCGTTTCAGCTTTCTCCGCTCATCCGGCAGGGCACGGCAAGTGGCAACCGGGCGCGTCAATCTCCCATCATATTCATTTATTTCAAACAGTTGCACACAAGACCGCGAATGGCCTGCGGAAGGGACAGCCTGCGTTATCCCTCTTTTCCAACGGCGCGCCTGCCGCTAGGGTGCCGCCATGAATTTGACGATCCCGAACACCCTGACGGTGCTCCGTCTTCTCGCCGCGCCCGGCGTCGCGGTGATGTTCCTCTATTTCCACCGCCCCTGGGCGGACTGGTTCGCGCTCGCCCTGTTCGTCACCGCCGCGATCACCGATTTCTTCGACGGCTATCTCGCCCGCGCCTGGGGCCAGGAATCGCGGCTCGGCGCGATGCTCGACCCGATTGCCGACAAGGCGATGGTGGTGATCGCGATCATGGTCCTGACCGGCTATTCTGGCATGAATCCCTGGCTGATCCTGCCCGCCGCGGTGATCCTCTTCCGCGAGGTCTTCGTCTCTGGCCTGCGCGAATATCTCGGCTCCTCGGCCGGTCTCCTTAAGGTCACCAAGCTCGCCAAGTGGAAGACGCTGGCGCAGATGGTGGCGATCGCGGTGCTGTTTCTCGGCACCGGGCTAGAGCATCTCGAAGGCATCGCCCGGCGCGGCCTGACGCCTGAGGAATATGCCGAGCTGGTGACCGCGGGCCTCGCCGATCCGATCCGCTCCTGCGGGGTGCGCGGCTGTTCGTCCTATGCGACGATGGCGGGCCTGACCTTGATCTGGATCGCGGCGGTGCTCACATTCCTCACCGGATGGGACTATTTCCGCAAGGCGCTGCCCTTCCTCAAGGACGACGCATGATCGACGTTCTCTATTTCGCCTGGGTCCGGGAACGGATCGGCTGCCCGCGCGAACGGGTCGACACCGATGCCGCGACGGTCGCCGACCTCGTCGAGGAGCTGAAGGCGCGCGAGGACCGGTATGCTGCGGCCTTCGCCGATGTCTCGGCGCTGCGCGTCGCACTCGACCAGGAACTGTCCGATTTCTCCGCCCCGCTCGACGGCGTGCGCGAGGTCGCGTTCTTCCCGCCGATGACCGGGGGCTGAGGATGCGCGTCCGGGTCCAGGCCGAGCCCTTCGACTACGGCGCGGAATGCGCAAGCTTCGGACAGGGCGGGCGCGATGTCGGCGCCGTGGTGACCTTCCTCGGCGTCGTGCGCGACGACAAGGGCACGCTCGCGCGGATGGAGATCGAGCATTATCCGGGCATGACCGAGAAGGCGATTGCCGCGATCGTCGAGGAGGCGCGGACGCGCTGGACCCTCGCCGACGTCCTCGTGATCCACCGCCATGGCGCGCTCGTGCCGGGCGAGGCGATCATGATGGTCGCGACCGCGGCGCGCCACCGCGCCGCCGCCTTCGCGGCGGCGGAGTTCCTGATGGACTACCTGAAGTCCCGCGCCCCCTTCTGGAAGAAGGAGTTCGGCCCGGACGGAGCCGAATGGGTCGCCGCGAAGGACGCGGACGAGGACGCGCTGCGGCGCTGGTGAGCGGGCCGCGTTCTGTTGGGGATGATGACGCCGGATGCAGAACAACCCCAACCACCATGGCATCCGGAAGCCCAAGCTACTGACGACTCTTCGCACCTATACATGGCTGGCGTTCCGGGCGGATTTCTTTGCCGGAGTTACCGTTGCAATGGTCGCGCTACCTCTCAGCCTTGCAATCGCGATCTCATCGGGCGCCTCGCCATCGACGGGGCTTGTCACTGCCATCGTCGCGGGATTCCTCATATCCATGCTCGGCGGTAGCCGTGTCCAGATTGGCGGTCCGACAGGCGCGTTCATCGTGGTCGTTTACGGCGTGATCGCGCAGCATGGCTACGACGGCCTGGTGCTCGCGACGCTCATGGCTGGGCTGATGCTGGTCGTCGCGGGTTATTTCCGCGCAGGCAGCCTGATCGCGCTTGTTCCCGAAGCGGTTGTGCACGGTTTCACAATAGGCATCGCGGTCATCATTGCAGTGAGCCAGATCAAGGATCTGTTCGGTCTCGCGGTCACCGAGGTTCCGGCAGATTTCGTCAACAAGATTCCCGTGCTTTGGGAAGCGCGGAGCACGGTGAACGTCGAAAGCCTGTCGATCGGCTTGCTCGCGATGGCGCTGATCGTTCTTGCGCGAAGATCGTTTCCGCGGCTCCCGGGGATCATGGTTGTTATGGCCCTTATCTCGGCGGTCGTCGCATTCGGCGCGCTCGATGTCGACACGGTCATGTCGCGGTTCGGGCCCCTGCCCAACCGCCTTCCAGCGCCGGCTTTTCCCGAAATCACGTTCGGGCGGATCGTCGAGCTTTTGCCATCCGCAATGACGATCGCATTTCTCGCTGGCGTGGAATCGCTCCTTTCGGCGATTGTCGCCGACCGGATGTTCGGCGGTGCGCACCGGCCCAGTGCCGAGCTGCTTGCGCAAGGGTTCGCCAATATCGGATCGGCACTCTTCGGTGGACTTCCTGCGACCGGCGCAATCGCGCGGACCGCCACCAATGTGCGGGCGGGAGGGCGGACTCCGGTCGCGGGTCTAGTGCACGCGTTGACAATCCTGGCGGTCATGACCGTGGCCGCACCGCTGCCAGGCTATCTGGCGATGCCCGCACTCGCCGGGCTGCTGATCCTGACCGCATGGAACATGAGTGAGCCGCACAAGTGGCGCGGCTACTTGTCATTGCGGAGCTCTGACAAGCTCCTGCTGATTGTTACTCTCGTATTGACCGTGGTTTCGGATCTGACGGTCGCAATCGGTGTGGGCGTAGCTGCCGGGCTCGCGATACGGCTTCGCCGGCGCGCCGCGCCACCCGCAGAATGGACGCCGCCCGAAAGGTAACGCGATCGCACCATGGCGACAGCTCACCCGGCGTTCAGCTTCTCGATATAGGCGCGCAGCTCCTCGGCCTCGTGGCGGGCGTCGCGCAGCCCGTCCATGGCCGCCTTCAGCTCCGCCTGACTCTGACCGAGCTGGCTGACAAGCTGGGCTTCCCGCTCCTCCAGCGTGACGAGCGCCGCATCGCGCGCTTCCTCGGCATCATGCAGGTCGCGCGCCATCTTCTCCAGCTCGCCCATGTCGGCCTGCGTGACCTGGCTCAGCCGGTGCAGGAGCCAGCACGCGAACCAGCCGAGCGCGAAGGCCACGAACAGGATGATGGCGGTCGCTATGATGAATTCGGTTCTGTTCATGTCTGCCCTTTGCCGCGCCAGAAACTGCCGGTCAAGTCCACGTCGCGCCTACTGCTCCGGTCGCGGTTTCGGCCGCACGGTCTTGTCGTCGGGGGTCTGGACCGCGACCGTGACCGCGCCCTCCTCCGCCGTCCCCTCGCCGGCGCCGGCGACGGCCGTATCCGCCGCGGCGCCGATCAGCCGGAACTCGATCCGGCGGTTCGTCTCGCGGCCCGCCTCGGTGCCGTTGTCGCCGATCGGCACCGTCTCGCCGAAGCCCACCGCCGTCAGGTTGCCGGTCAGTACCCGGCGCGACTGCAGCGCCGCGACCACCGCCTGGGCGCGGTCCTGGCTGAGTTCGAGGTTCATCTCCTCGCGCCCCTGGCTATCGGTATGGCCTCCGATCTCCATCGGGAAGTCGGCGCAGTCCTTCATCCGCTCGGCGATCTGGTCGAGCGTCTTGGCCGCATCGGGGGCAAACTGGGCCGAGCCCGGCTCGAAGTTGATCTTGCGGGCGGCGAGCATCGCGTTGATCTCGGTCACGCATTCCTCAGCCGTAGGCAAGCCCAGAAGCGGGTCGAGCGCCTCGTCGTAGCGGATCTCGAGGTCGTATTGCTGCGTCTCGCCGAGCTTGCCCGACAGGATCCGCGCCACGGTGTCGCTCGCCGACGTGGAGCCGGTCACGCCCGAAAGCCGGATGATCTCCGGGCGGACCGTGACCGAGCCGCTGTCAAGCTCTCCCAGGGCCTCGAGCGCGGTGAGAACGCGCAGCGGCCAGCCCGCGGGCACGTCGGGGTCGAGCCGGGTCGCTGCATGGACGTCACCGGAGCCGAACCGGGCATTGGCGAAGCTCTCGACCGCATCGCGCGAGCGTTCGTCGCCGAGCCGGCCGCGCATCTCGAGCCGGCCCTCGGGCGACAGCACGGCGGAGAATTCCTTGGCGCCGCCCGTGTCGGCCTCGGCCGCGGGCTTGGGTGTCAGCACGGCATGCAGCGAGAACACTTCCGGCAGGTTCGATTCGAGCTCGCCGACGACGCGGTCGAAGGCATCCGCGCTGACCGTCTCGGCGGCGATGAGCGATATGTCGGCGTCCGAATAGGTGATCGAGCCCGCGCCAAGGTCGCGCAGGGCGGAAATGCCCATCGTCACCGCCTCCGTCCATGCCGGCGTCGGCACGCCGAGGCCGATCGTGCAGGCGATCTTGCCGGTCGCCCCGGCCTCGGTCGCGGCCGAAAGGATGCGGTCACGGGCACGTTCGTTGTCGGCCGAACAGGCATCGAACCGGGCGCCGGCATCGTCGATCAGGAAGCGCAGGGTATAGGGCGTGATCACCGGACGCGGCGCCGAGATGTCGAGCGCCAGCTTCAGGCCGCGCGGCGCCTTGCGGGCCAGTTCGGACTCGAGCCGCGCCTTCTCGGAGGCGCTGTCGCTGATCGCGGTGACCGAGACCCGTGTGGCGCTGATGGAGACCTTGGCACGCGGCAGCTTGGCGAGCGTCGAAATGCCGAACTTCACCGCCTCGTCCCAGCCGTCGGGCACCGGGTGGTCGGCGGTCTCGAGCATGTCGGTCACCGCGCCGGCCCCGGCGAGCTCGCCGAGATCGGTCACGATCGCGTCGCGGTCCTCGGCTTCGGGCACGAGGCCGATAAGCGAGATCCCGTCGCCATTGCGGAGGATCTCAATCGTGAAGTCGGGCGCCTTCAGCGCGGCGGCGAGGGTCACGTCCATCGCATCGGTCAGCCGGTCGGCATCGACGATCGTGCCGGCGACCGAAAGCGCGCGGAACCGGGCGGCCTCGGTTGGGGCGGTGCCGGAGAGGATCACCCGTAGACCGTCGGTGGCAACGTCTGCCCAGTTGTGGCCGGCAGTGGCGAGCGCGGCCCCCACACCCTCGGCCGAGCGGCGCTCGATCACCGAGGCGGTCCAGCTGGCGGTGAGGATGCTGAGCGCGCCAGCAAGCGTGAACGCGGCCGTCGCGAGAACGTTTGGCGAGGCGATGGCGAGGCTCGTGAAGCGCGTCATCTGGGAAAGGCGCATGGGATCGGACCAGGGTACCGGTAGCAGGACCCGCCTTCCTTAAGCGCCGAGGCCTGCGGGATCAATCACAGGAACGCGGCCACGGCAAGAAACAGCGCAGCGATCAGGCCGGTGTCGCGGTTGGCCCGGAAAATGGTCAGGCAGTTGCCTGAATCGGAGATGTCGAGCCGCCGCATCTGCCACAGGAGGTGCCACCCCATCGCCCAGGGCGCGACCATGGCGACCGCAAGCTTCACCGGCCCCGCCGCCGGCAGGATCGCCGCGAGAATCGCCGCGGTCATCAGCGCCACCGTCGAGATCAGGAACAGTCCGAGCCACTTGCCGGTCGCCGCCCCGAATAGCCGGGCGGTGGACTTCACGCCGATCAGCACGTCGTCCTCCTTGTCCTGGTGGGCGTAGATCGTGTCGTAGAAAAGCGTCCAGGCGATGCCCGCGGCATAGAGCAGGACCGCGGGCCATTCGACGCGCCCCGAATGGGCGGCATAGGCGAGGACTGCGCCCCAGTTGAAGGCAAGGCCGAGAAAGAGCTGCGGCCACCAGGTGAACCGTTTCGCGAAGGGATAGATCGCGACAAGGCCGAGCGACGAGACCCCGAGCAGGACCGCAACCCAGTTGAAGGAAAAGAGGATGAGCGCGGCGAGCCCCATCTGCGCGAACATCCAGACCAGCGCCTGTTTCACGCTGACCTGCCCCGAGGGGATCGGCCGCGACCGGGTGCGCGCAACGGCGGCATCGAAGTCGCGGTCGGTGATGTCGTTCCAGGTGCAGCCCGCCCCGCGCATCAACCAGGCGCCGAGCGCGCAGCCGAGGATGATCCAGAGATCCCCGGGCCGCCAGCCATCCTGCGCCGCCGCGAGCGCGACACCCCACCAGCAGGGCAGCAGCAGGAGCCAGGTGCCGATCGGCCGGTCGGCGCGCGAGAGCCTCAGATAGGGGCGCGCGAATTCCGGCGCGTGGCGGTCGACCCAGTTGCCCTTCACCGCGTCGGCGACCTGTCCGGCGGGCTCTGGCGTTTCGTCGGGCGCACTCATAAGGTCGGCCTCATGGCATTGGCGAAGATCAGGATCTGTGTAGACCAGCCGCTCGGGGCGGGGCAATCGGTTCTCCTGACCGAGGCCCAGGCACATTACCTTTTCGGGGTGATGCGCGAGGGCGTCGGGACGCAGGTATTGCTCTTCAACGGGCAGGACGGCGAATGGCTGGCCGAGGTCAGCGAGGCCGCGAAGAAGCGCGGAACGCTTCTCTGCCTTGAGGCGACACGGGCGCAGACCGGACTGCCCGATCTCTGGCTCCTCTTCGCGCCGGTGAAGAAGGCGCGGACCGATTTCATCGTCGAGAAGGCGGTGGAACTGGGCGTCGCGCGGCTCCAGCCGGTGCTGACCGGGTTCACCAATTCCGAACGCTTCCGCCGCGACAAGGCCGAGGCGCATGTCCGCGAGGCGGCCGAGCAATGCGGCGCGCTTTCCCTGCCCGCGGTCGAGGACGCGGCGCCGCTCTTCCGCGTGCTGGCCGGCTGGGACCCGGCACGGCGCATCCTCTGGGCCGACGAATCCGAAGCCGGCGCCGCGACGACGTTCGCGGGCCTCGCCCCCGGTCCCTGGGCGATCCTCACTGGGCCCGAGGGCGGCTTCTCCGAGACCGAGCGCACACGGCTCCGGGCGCTGCCCTACATCCGCCCGGTCGCGCTCGGCCCGCGCATCCTGCGCGCCGAGACGGCCGCGCTGGCGGCGATCACGCTTTGGCAGGCGCATCTGGGGGACTGGCGGTGACCCAGGATCCGGTCGTCCGGCTGCACCTCTATTTCGCCCGCGACAACGACCGCGCGGTGATCCTGCGGCAGGGGCCGTCGAAGCAGTTCCGGCTGATCCTCTGGCATCGCGACACCGACAGGTTCGAGGACGGCCAGTGGCTGAAGCACAAGGTTTATCCCGAACACTGCGACCTCTCGCCGGACGGGCGGCATTTCCTCTACTTCGCGCTGAACGGCGACTGGTCGGGCGTGAGTGAAGGCGCCTATTCCGCGCTGTCGCGGCCGCCTTATTTTACCGCGCTGTCGCTCTTTCCCGAGGGCAGCACCTGGGGCGGCGGCGGGCGGTTTCTTGACAATGTCCATTATGTCGCCATCGGCGGCGCCGACGTGATCGGCCGCGACGAGGGGCTCGTGCGGCTTTACCAGCGCACACCGGACAAGGACTGCCCGACCGGGCTTCGCACGGCGGACGGGCGCCCGGCGAAGATCGCCAAGGCCGAGGCTGAACGCGCCTTCCTGCGCGAGCTGCCGCCCGATCCCGCGCTGTCGCTCTACGACACGATAGGCGGCCGGCTCCACCGGCGCCGCGGGAATGACCTGGTGCTGATCCGCGATTTCACCGAGATGACGTTCGAGCCCATCCGCGCCCCCTATGACCGGCGCGAGCCGGGCGCGGCGGAGCCGCAGCCCTGGCACCCGCTCGACGGAGAGGGCTCATGAGCCTGATCCGGCCCGAAGTCCGTGCGCAGTTCGGCCGCTGGCGCGAGGTGATCTCGGCCGCCGCCACGGGGCTTTTCGCGCTCTGGCTCTTCTGGCTCGGCGGCTGGTTCCTGCAGGGGCTCGGGGTGATCGGCGCCGCACTGGCGCTCGGCTGGGGGGTGATCGCGCTCCGCCGGCTGCGGTTCCTGCGCTCGGTCGCGGCCCCCGGCGTGGTCGAGGTCGACGAGGGGCAGGTCGGCTACTGGGGCCCGAGCTTCGGCGGCTTCGTGGCGCTGGCCGACCTGGTCGAGGTCCGGCTCACCGAGTTCCACGGCACGAGGCAATGGCGGCTCCGGACCGCCTCGGGCGAGGTCCTGACGGTGCCGGTGGACGCGGCCGGGGCGGAGAAGCTCTACGATGCCTTCGCGGCCCTTCCCGGCATCGACATGGCCGCCCTCACCGCCGCGCTCGACCGCGGCGTCGAGACCCTGCCCCTGTGGAAACGCGCCGACCTATCGCTGCCGAGTCGGTAAGCGATCACGAAATGTCATGTTTTCGCACAGACAATCCGCGCGCCGTAGGCTTGACTCGGCGCGCATGGCACTACAGGTCTATGCGTCCCTGTCAGCCAGAAGATCGAGGCCCCCATGTCCATACCCCAATCCGGCGGAGGCCCTGTCGAGCGGTTCGAGCAGCTTGCCGAATACCTCGAAGCCGGCTGCAAGCCGACAGACAACTGGCGCATCGGCACCGAGCACGAGAAGTTCGGCTATTGCAAGGATACGCTGAAGCCCCTGCCCTATGACGGGCCGCGCTCGATCAAGGCGATGCTGGAAGGCATCCGCGACCGCTTCGGCTGGGACCCGATCGAGGAGCAGGGCAACATCATCGGCCTGACCAAGGACGGCGCGAACATCAGCCTCGAACCCGGCGGCCAGTTCGAGCTGTCGGGCGCGCCCCTGGAGACGATCCACCAGACCTGCGACGAGGTGAACGCGCATCTGCGCGACGTCCAGAGCGTCGCCGACGATATCGGCGCGCGCTTCATCGGCCTCGGCGCCGCGCCCGAATGGACGCATGACCAGATGCCGATGATGCCCAAGGGGCGCTATCGGCTGATGACCGACTACATGGGCCGTGTCGGTACGCATGGCACACAGATGATGTACCGCACCTGCACGGTTCAGGTGAACCTCGACTTCGGCTCCGAGGCCGACATGGTCAAGAAGCTGCGCGTGGCGCTGGCGCTGCAACCCGTCGCCACCGCGCTCTTCGCCAACTCGCCGTTCTTCGAGGGCAAGGTAAACGGCCACAAGTCCTGGCGGAGCCGGATCTGGCGCGACCTTGACCCGGCCCGCACCGGCACGCTGCCCTTCGTCTTCGAAGACGGCATGGGCTTCCAGCGCTATGTCGACTACGCGCTCGATGTGCCGATGTACTTCGTCTATCGCGACGGCAAGTACATCAACGCGCTCGGCCAGTCGTTCCGCGATTTCCTGAACGGCGAGTTGCCCGCGCTGCCGGGCGAGAAGCCGACGCTTTCGGACTGGGCCGACCACCTCACCACGATCTTCCCCGAGGCGCGGCTGAAGAAGTTCATCGAGATGCGCGGCGCCGACGGCGGCCCGTGGCGCCGGCTCTGCGCCCTGCCCGCGCTCTGGGTCGGGCTTCTGTATGACGGCACGGCGCTGGATGCCGCCTGGGATATCGCCAAGGGCTGGGACACGCAGACGCGCGAGGCTCTGCGCGTCGCGGCCTCGGTCGACGGGCTGCAGGCGGAAACCCACGGCGTGCGGATGCACGACCTCGCCCGCGAGGTGGTGGCGATCGCCGAGGCCGGGCTCAAGGCCCGTGCCCGGCCCGGCGCCGGCGGCATGGTGCCGGACGAGACCCATTTCCTCAACGCGCTGCAGGAGAGCATCGAGACCGGCAAGGTGCCGGCCGACGAGCTTCTGGAGAAGTATCACGGCGAATGGGGCGGTGATCTTTACCGCATCTACGCCGAATACAGCTACTGACGCCGCACCTGCGGGATCGAGGACGGACCGTAGCCGCCGCCGAGGGGATCGGGGCCGTGATCGTTCGGCCCCTCCTCGCCTTGGGTCGCGAACCACCAGATCAGGATGATCCAGCCGATGATCGGGATCAGCCAGATCAGAAGCCACCAGCCCGACCGGCCGGTGTCATGCAACCGGCGTGCGCCGACGGCCAGCGACGGCAGGATCACGGCGAGCCCGTAAAGCGAGGAGAGCGGCTGCATAGGCGCCGTTTCCATCATGCCGTGACCGAAGCCGAACACGATCCCGTCGACCACGCCAAGGACGATGTTGGCGAGGAAGTTGAACAGGGTGAACCACCAGAACTCGGCCCGACGGGCGCGGCCCGAGAAGGTCGCGTATTTCGAAAAGCATGTGCGAACGGCGGTTTGAAAATCCATGATCGAGCACCCTTCCTGACGCGCGAAGCCTCTCTCGGGAGGTATCGCTTGTAAAGGGGTCAGTCCCGCTCGACCGTGACGCCCGTGACGAAGGCGCGCACCTTGGCCTCGGCCATCTCGCAAGGTTTCAGCCGGTCGCCGTTCTCAAGCGCGTAAAGGTTGAGGCTGATGTAATCCTGCCCGCCCAGTTCCCGCGCCACCAGCTTCACGCTGCGGCCACCGGCGAGAAGCGTCTTCTCGATCCGGTAGCGGCGGCCTTCGAACCAGCCCTCGCTGTAGCCCTCCGGGATCGCGTCCAGCGCCGCCCGGAACGGGTCACGGGTCACTTCTTGCCGCCGATCCTCGGCTCGGTCCCCGCCCTCAGCCGCGCGATGTTGGGCGCGTGACGGACAAAGACGAGGATCGCGAGGAGGACGATCAGCACCACCATGTCGCCATGGCCAAGGAGCGCCGCCCAGACCGCCGCCAGCGCCGCCGCGACCAGAGCCGAGAGCGACGAGATGCGGCTGACGACGGCGGTGGCGAGCCAGGTCGCGCAGGCCGCGAGGCCGACGGGCAAGGCGAGCGCGAGGAGCGTGCCGAGGAAGGTCGCCACGCCCTTGCCACCCTTGAAGCCGAGCCAGACCGGGAAAAGATGGCCGAGGAAGGCCGCGAGGCCGGCAAGCTGTGCCGCATCCTCGCCGGCCAGCGCGCGGGCGGCGAGGACCGCCGCCGCGCCCTTGCCGCCGTCGAGGATCAGCGTCGCAAGCGCCGCCCCCTTGTTGCCGGTCCGGAGCACGTTCGTGGCGCCGATATTGCCCGAGCCGATCTTCCTCAGATCGCCCAGCCCCATCAGCCGGGTCAGCACCACCCCGAACGGGATCGAGCCGAGCAGGTAGCCAAGAACTCCGGCGAGGATGAGCGCCGCCGCGCCGCTGGTGATCTCAGGCATTCCAATCCTCCGCCCCGAAGACCTGCCGCCCGCCGACGAAGGTCGCGAGCACCCTGCCTTCCATCCTCTGCCCGTCGAACGGCGTGTTCTTCGACTTCGAGCGCAGCTTCGCGCGGTCGAGCACAAACGGCGTGTCGGGATCGAAGAGCACCAGATCGGCCGGCGCGCCCTCCGCGAGCCGCCCCTGCGGCAGGCCGAGCCGTTTCGCCGGGTTGAGCGCCATCGCCCGGAAGAGCTGCGGCAGCGTCAGCTGCCCGGCATGGTAGAGCCGCATCGCCGCCGGCAGGAAGGTCTCCAGCGCCACGGCACCGGAGGCCGCATCCTCGTAAGGAAGGCGCTTCGATTCCTCGTCCTGCGGCGTGTGCATCGACGAGATGATGTCGATGAGGCCGGACGCGACGGCCTCCACCACCGCGAGACGGTCGTCCTCCGACCGCAGGGGCGGCTTGACCTTGAAGAAGGTGCGGTAGTCGCCGACGTCGAACTCGTTGAGCGTGAGGTGGTGGATCGAGGTCCCCGCCGTCACGTCGAAGCCGTTCTTCTTGGCGCGTTCGAGGGGCGGCAGGGCGCGGGCGGTGGTGATCTGGTCGAAGTGGTACTTCACCCCGGTCATCTCGACCATGCCCATGTCGCGGTCGAAGCCGATCCGCTCGGCCATCGGCGAGACGCCGGGCAGGCCGCGCAGGGAGGCGAACTTTCCGCTGGTCGTGGCGGCACCCGCCGACAGGATCGGCTCCTGCGGATGGCCCATCACCAGGGCACCGAGCGACCGCGCGTAGGTGAGCGCGCGGGAGAGCACCTTGGTGTCGGTAACCACATGATCGCAATCGGTAAAAGCGATGGCGCCGGCGTCGAGGAGGAAACCGATCTCGGTCATTTCGCGCCCTTCGCGACCCTTGGTCAGCGCCGCCATGTGGCGGATCCGGACCGGGCTCGCCTCGGCGGCGCGGCGGGTAACGAATTCGAGTGTCTCGGGATTGTCGATGGCGGGATGGGTGTCGGGCCGGGCGATGATCGTGGTGACGCCGCCCGCCGCCGCCGCGAGGCCGGCGGAGCGGAACGACTCCTTGTGACGCTCCCCCGGCTCGCCGATCTTGACGCCGAGGTCGACGATACCGGGGGCGAGGCATTTGCCGTCGGCATCCAGTCGGCGAAGTGTCGGGCTCTTGTCGGGCATCCCGTCGGGCGTGTCGAAGACGCGGGCGATGACGCCGTCCTCGATCAGCACCGCGCCGAGCGCGTCGGTTCCGGCCTCGGGGTCGATCAGGCGGGCATTGGTGATGAGGGTTGTCATGCCATCACCCCCGCCGCCTGCCGGCCGCGTTCGGTCCTCAGGTTCCGCGCCAGGAGGTCCATGCAGGCCATGCGCACCGCGACGCCCATCTCGACCTGGTCCTGGATCACCGACCGGTTGATGTCGTCGGCGAGTTCGCCGTCGATCTCCACCCCGCGGTTCATCGGGCCGGGGTGCATGACGATGGCGTCCTCCCTGGCATAGGCCAGTTTCTCCGCATCGAGCCCGTAGCGGTGGTAGTATTCCCGCTCGGAGGGGATGAAGCCGCCGTCCATGCGTTCCTTCTGGAGGCGCAGCATCATCACCACGTCGCAGTCCTTCAGCCCCTCGCGCATGTCCTCGTAGACCTCGCAGCCGAGGTCGCGGACGCCGGAGGGCATCAGCGTCGGCGGGCCAATGAGGCGGATGCGGTTCTCCATCTTGCCCAGAAGGATCAGGTTCGAGCGGGCGACCCGGCTATGGGCGATGTCGCCGCAGATCGCCACCGTGAGGCGCTGGATCCGGCCCTTGGCGCGGCGGATCGTCAGAGCATCCAGCAGTGCCTGGGTGGGGTGTTCGTGGCGTCCGTCGCCCGCGTTCAGGACCGCGCAGTTGACCTTCTGGGCGAGGAGATCGACGGCACCCGAGGCGGGGTGGCGCACCACCAGAAGGTCCGGGTGCATCGCGTTCAGGGTCAGCGCGGTGTCGATCAGCGTCTCGCCCTTCTTCACCGAGGAGTGCTGCATCGCCATGTTCATCACGTCGGCGCCGAGCCGCTTGCCGGCCAGCTCGAAGGAGGCCTGGGTGCGGGTCGAGGCCTCGAAGAACATGTTGATCTGGGTCATGCCCTTCAGCGAGTCGGCCTGTTTCACCGTGCGCTGGTTCAGCGCGACATATTTCTCGGCGAGATCGAGGACGGTGCGAATCTCCTCCGGGGCCAGGTGTTCGATGCCAAGGAGGTGACGCGCGCGGAAAGTCATGTGGTGCTCCGGTCCCGTTTCGCGCCAGCTTATGGCAAATGGACGCGGGCGGGGCAACGGTCAAAGCGGGCGCTTGCCCCCGTCGTGCCGCGGCCCTAGCTTGGCGGCCATGCAGACCGCCCTCGCCCATATGGATTTCCACGCCGCCAAGGCGCTGCTCGACTGGCAGATCGAGCTTGGCGCGGACGAGCCGATCGGCGAGGCCCCGGTCAACCGCTACGAGATCGCGGCCCAGGCGCCGAAGCCCTCGGCCCCGGCCGCACCCGACGCCCCGGTGGCGGCAGAGCCGGAGGCCGATCCGGTCGCCGCCGCGACCGAGGCCGCGGCGCGGGCCGGGAGCCTTGAGGAACTGGCCGCGGCCCAGGCGGCGTTCGAGCTTTGCGAGCTGAAGAAGGGGGCGCGCAACTTCGTCTTCGCCGACGGCAACCCCGAGGCGCGGGTGATGATCCTCGGCGAGGCGCCGGGGCGCGAAGAGGACATGGAGGGGCGGCCCTTCGTCGGCCGCGCCGGCCAGCTTCTCGACCGGATGTTCGCGGCGATCGGGCTTGCCCGGACCGCGCATCACGCCGACGAGGCGCTCTACATCACCAATGTCATGCCTTGGCGGCCGCCGCAGAACCGCGACCCGGACCCGGCCGAGATCGCGATGATGCTGCCCTTCGTGAAGCGGCATGTGGAGCTCGTGAACCCCGATATCCTCGTCCTGATGGGCAACACGCCCTGCGATGCCGCGCTCGGCAAGCGCGGTATCCTCAGGCTGCGCGGCACCTGGACCGAGGCCTTCGGGCGCCCGGCGATGCCGATGACCCATCCGGCCTATCTCTTGCGCACCCCGGCGGCCAAGCGCGAGGCCTGGGCCGATCTTCTCGACATCAGGGCCCGCCTCAAGGACAGGACATGAGCCGCATCGACGACACCAAGGACTTCATCCCGGTCCGCATCGCCGTCCTCACCGTTTCGGACACGCGGTCGATGGCCGAGGACCGTTCCGGCGACACTCTGGTGGCGCGGCTGACCGAAGCCGGGCACCGCCTAGCCCACCGCGATATCGTGCAGGACGAGCGTGACCGGATCGCCGCGCGGCTCCGCGACTGGATCGCCGATCCGGAGGTCGACGTGATCCTGACGACCGGGGGCACCGGGCTCACCGGGCGCGACGTCACGGTCGAGGCGCACCGCGCCGTCTACGAGAAGGAGATCGAGGCCTTCGGCACCGTCTTCACCATCGTCTCGATGCAGAAGATCGGCACATCTGCGGTGCAAAGCCGTGCCTGCGGCGGGGTCGCGGGCGGCACCTATCTCTTCGCGCTGCCGGGCAGCCCCGGCGCCTGCAAGGACGCCTGGGACGAGATCCTGAAGTGGCAGTTCGACTACCGCCACCGGCCCTGCAACTTCGTCGAGATCATGCCGCGCCTCGACGAGCATCTGCGACGGAAGTAACGGCTTCGCGCGTTCAACCCTTTGGACTTGGAGGATTTGCGCTCCGGGTCTAGGATTTCTGCGCCGCGGGGCAACGAAACGGGAACCGATGCGATTTCTCCTGCGCAGCCTTGCCGGGCTGTTCCTTCTTGCGCTGACAATCGCGCTTCTGGCGGTGGCCGGGGCCACGCTCAGATCGGCGTTCGAGGCGCGCAATGCCGACAAGGGCAGCGCCCGCCCGGCGGAGGAGCGGGTCTTCACCGCGCGGGTGATGGCGTTGGAGCCCGGGCGCATCGCCCCGGAGATGACCGTGTTCGGAGAGGTCAGGAGCCGCCGCAAGCTGGAGCTCCGGGCCGCCGCCGCCGGGCAGATCGTCGAGCTCGCCCCCGATTTCGCCGACGGCGCGGTGGTCGCGGCGGGCCAGCTCCTGGTGCGGATCGACCCCGCCGATGCTCAGTCGGCGCGTGATCTCGCGCGGACCGGCCTGCGCGAGGCCGAGGCCGAGGTGCGCGACGCGGCTCGTGCGCTGGAGCTTGCGCAGGCCGATCTCGACGCCGCCAAGGCGCAGGCGGCGCTCCGGGCCAAGGCGCTTGAGCGGCAGACCGGGCTGGCCGGGCGTGGCATCGGCACGGCGGCCGATCTCGAAACGGCAGAGCTTGCGATGTCGAACGCCCGACAGGCCATCGTCTCGCGCCGCCAGGCGCTCGCAGAGGCCGAGGGCCGCGTCGACCGGGCGGCGACCTCGCTCGACCGCCAGCATCTCGCGCTGGCCGAGGCCGAGCGGCGGCTCGCGGAAACCGAGCTCAGGGCCGGTTTCTCGGGGGTTCTGTCCGGGGTGACGGTGGTCGCGGGCGGGCTTGTCGCCAAGACCGAGAAGCTCGGCGAGCTGATCGACCCGACGACGCTCGAGGTCGCCTTCCGGGTCTCCACCGCGCAATACGCGCGGCTGATCGACGAGACCGGGCGGCTGCGGCCGCTGCCGGTCCGGGCCGCGCTCGACGTCTTTGGTGCCGATCTCACGGCCGGGGGGCGGCTGGCGCGGGTCGATGCGGCGGTCGGGGAGGGTGCCAGCGGGCGGCTGGTCTTCGCCACGCTCGGCGACGCGCCGGGCTTCCGGCCGGGCGATTTCGTGACGATAAGGATCGCAGAGCCACCGCTCGACGGCGTGGCTTTGGTGCCCGCGGTGGCGGTCGGCTCCGACGGCACGGTGCTGGCGCTCGGACCAGACGACCGGCTCGAAGCGGTGCCGGTCGAGCTGCTCCGGCGCCAGGGCGACGACGTGATCCTCGCCGTCGACGCGCTTCAGGGCCGCGAGATCGTGGTCGAGCGCACCGCGCTCCTCGGCGCGGGCATCAAGGTCCGGCCGGTGCGCGGCGGGGCGGCGACCGGGGTGGCGGGCGAGGCGCTGATCGACCTCACGCCGGAGCGCCGCGCGGCGCTCATCGCCTTCGTCGAGAATTCGACCGCGATGGCCGACGAGGCCAAGGCGCGCGTGCTCGCCAGGCTTCGCGAGGACCGGGTGCCGGCCGAGATCGTCGAGCGCCTCGAATCGCGGATGGGGGGCTGAGGCCGTGGCCGCGCCACGCGACAGGCTGGGTGCCGCGGGCGGGATCCTGTCCTATTTCACCCGCCACGCGACGGCGGCGAACCTCGTCCTCGTGCTCTTCATCGCCGCCGGGCTCGCCGCCCTGCCGCGGATGCGGGCGCAGTATTTCCCCGACGTGGTGATCCAGGAGGTCACCGTCACCACCGAATGGGAGGGGGCCGGGGCCGAGGATGTCGACCGCGGCATCGTCCAGCTTCTGGAACCGGCGCTGATCGCGGTCGAGGGCGTGGCCGAGGTGTCCTCGGTCGCGCGCGAGGGCGTGGCCACGGTGACGCTGGAATTCGAGCCCGACTGGGATCTCGGCCGCGCGGTGGACGAGGTGGAGGCGGCGGTCGCCGCCGTGACCGGCCTGCCCGACGACTCCGAGCGGACCGAGGTGCGGCGCAGCGCCTGGCGCGACCGGGTCACGAACCTCGTGCTCACCGGGCCTGTGGCGCCCGACCAGCTGACGCGGCTCGCCGACGAGCTTCTGGCGCGGCTCTTCGAGGCCGGGGTGACGCGCGCCTCGGTCGAGGGGCTCGCCGCGCCCGAGGTGGTGATCGAGGTGCCAACGCTCGAACTGATGCGCCATGACCTGACGCTTTCCGGGATCGCCGAGCGGGTCGGCGCCGAGGCCGAGGCCGATCCGGCGGGCGAGCTTGGCGGCGGCGCGGCGCGGCTCAGAACCGGGACCGAACGGCGGAGCCCCGACACGCTTCGGGCGATCGTGCTGCGCTCCGAGCCCGACGGCACCGCGCTGACGCTTGGCGACGTGGCGCGGATCAACGTCGCGGGCGGCACCGATGTCCATGCCTATTTCGTCGGCGACGCGCCCGCGGTCGTGCTGCGCGTCGACCGCTCGGCCGAGGGCGACGCGATCGCGATCCAGCGCTCTGTCGAGGCGGTGGCCGAGACAATGCGGCCGTCGCTGCCCGCCGGCGTGACGATCGACCTGATCCGGGTGCGGTCCGACGATATCAGCGCCCGGCTCGACATCCTGCTCAACAATGGCGCGATGGGGCTCGCGCTGGTGGTCTCACTCCTCTTTCTGTTCCTCAACGCGCGGACCGCCTTCTGGGTGGCGGCCGGGATCCCGGTGGCGATGCTCGCGGCGGTGGCGCTGATGCATGCCTCGGGCCTGACCCTCAACATGATCTCGCTCTTCGCGCTGATCCTGACGCTCGGCATCGTCGTCGACGACGCGATCGTGGTGGGCGAGCACACCGACTTCCGGGTCCGGCAACTGGGCGAGGCGCCGTTCACCGCGGCCGAGACCGCGGTCCGGCGGATGGCGGCGCCGGTCTTCTCCTCGACCGTGACCACGGTGATCGCGTTTCTCGGCCTCACCGCGATCTCGGGCCGCTTCGGCGACCTGATCGAGGACATTCCCTTCACCATCAGCGTCGTCCTCATCGCCTCGCTGCTCGAAGCCTTCCTGATCCTGCCGAACCACATGGCCCATTCGCTGTCGAAAGCGGCGCGCGGGCACTGGTACGACGCGCCGAGCCGGGTGATGAACAGCGGCCTTGCCTGGGTCCGCGACCGGCTGTTCCGCCGGCTCACCCGCGCGGTAATCGCCGCGCGCTATCCGGTGCTCGCGGCGGCGCTGGCGCTGCTCGCCTTCGAGGTCGGTCAGTTCATTCGCGGCGATGTCTACTGGCGGTTCTTCGACCGGCCGGAACGCGCCTCGATCACCGGCAATTTCGCGATGCTGCCAGGCGCCACCCGCCAGGATAGTATCGAGGTGATGCGCGCGCTCCAGGAAAGCGTCGAGACGGTCGCCGCGAAGTACCGGGACGAGTTCGGGGTCGAGCCGCTCGACTACGTGATCGCCGAGGTTGGCGCCAATTCCTGGCCGCGGCTCGCCAGCGCCGAGACCAAGGACCCGGACCATCTCGGCTCGATCTCGATAGACCTCGTCGATCCCGACCTCAGGAGCTGGTCGGCCTTCGAGTTCACCGCCGACCTGCAGGAGGCCGCGCCCGGCCATCCGATGCTGGAGGAGCTGTCCTACCGCAGCTGGCGCCACGGGCCCGGCGGTGCCGCGCTCGACGTCCAGCTGAGCGGGGCGGATGCCGACACGCTGAAGGCGGCGGCCGAGGCGCTGAAGCGGGCGCTTGCCCCCTTCCCCGAGGTCTCGGCGCTCGAGGACAGCCTGCCCTATGACAAGGACGAACTGGTGCTCGAGCTGACGCCGCAGGGCCGCGCGCTCGGCTTCACGGTCGAGGCTTTGGGGCGCGAGCTCCGCAACCGGTTGAGCGGGATCGAGGCCGCGACCTTCCCCGCCGGCACCCGCACCGCGAAGATCCGGGTGGAACTGCCGGAACGCGAACTCAGCGCGGACTTCCTTGACCGCACGCTCCTGCGCAGCGCGGCCGGGGCCTATGTGCCGCTTTCGGACATCGTCACGGTGACGGCCCGCAGCGGCTTCTCGACGATCCGGCGCGAGATGGGGCAAAGGGTGGTCTCGGTGACCGGCGATCTTTCGGAGGATTCGCCGGAACGCGCCACCGAGATCGCCGACGCGCTCGAGACCGAGGTCCTGCCGCGGCTCGCCGAGGATTACGGCGTCGCCTACCGTCTTTCGGGGCTGCGCGCGGAGGAGGACACGTTCCTTTCGGACGCGCTCTTCGGGCTGACCGCGGCCCTGGCGGGGATCTATGCGGTGCTGGCCTGGATCTTCTCGAGCTGGACCCGGCCGCTCGTCGTGATGGCGGTGATCCCCTTCGGGCTCATCGGCGCGATCCATGGCCACGCGGCCTGGGAACTGCCGCTGTCGATGTTCTCGGTCGTGGGGCTGATCGGCATGTCGGGGATCATCATCAACGACGCGATCGTGCTGATCACCACGGTCGACGACTATGCCCGCCGCCGCGCCTTCGCCGAGGCGGTGGTCGACGCTGTGGCCGACAGGCTCCGGCCGGTCATGCTGACCACGGCGACGACGGTGCTCGGCCTCGCGCCCCTGCTCTACGAGGGCTCGCGGCAGGCGCAGTTCCTGAAGCCGACGGTGATCACGCTCTGCTACGGGCTCGGCTTCGGGATGTTCCTCGTGCTGCTCGTGGTGCCGGCGTTGATGGCCGTGCAGCAGGATATCGCGGGCCTGCTGCGCGCCGCCCGCCGCGCGGCGCGGAACCGGGCGCTGCGCCCGCTGATGGCCGGCGTCGCTCTGGCGCTCGCGGTGGCGTTCGGGGTGCTTCTGGCGCCCGCGCTGCTCGACGGGGCGGCGGTGGCGCCGGCGCTCGGGCGGTTCACGCTCGCCGCCGCGGCGGTGACGCTGGCGGCGGCGGCGTTCGGGATCTGGTCGCTGACGCGGCGGCGGGAACGGGGTTAGGCGGCGTCTTCGTTGGGTATCTTCGCAGGGCTATCCGGCGACGGCGGGAACGTCGTATCCCGTCGTCGGCTGCGGCGCGGCGCGTCCGCGCCAGAACCGCGGTTTCGCCGACCGCGTCGCGGAAAGCACGTCGGACTTGTCGCCGTTCGAGGCAGAAGGCTGCGCCGCTCGGCGTTTCCAGTCGCCGAGCCAGGCGATGCCCCAGAGCGCCAGCGTGCCGGCCGGGATGTAGAGCCACGGCACGATCGCCACGCCGTCGAAATAGCGGAGCAGCGCCTGCCCTGCGAGCGACAGCAGCGTGCCCGCGGAGAAGACGAGCAGACCTTGCCGGCCCATCAGGCGCAGCGGCTCGGCGAACCTGTGGGCGCTCAGCCGCGCGATGACCGGCAGGCACGATACGACGTAGATGAGCGCCAGGACGTGCAGGAGCCGCAGCATCGGCAGATAGGTCTTGTCGTGGGAGGTGATGTGGAACGGCAGCCCGTAGGACTGCAGCCGTGCCATGACGCCGTTCATGGTCGATCCCACTTCCGGCACATAGCGCCAGGCAAAGACGAAGACGAGCCAGCCCGCCGCCAGACCGAACAGCGCCCGGCTCTTGGGCACGAACCGTTCGCCGTCGCGCAGGGCGACGCCCGTCAGGAGCCCGACGGTGAAGATGAGCTGCCAGGCGAAGGGGTTGAAGAACCAGCCGCCGGGGTTGGGATAGGCGGGGATGTTGAGGCGGAAGAGCCCGGTGGCGAACCACAGCGCAATGGAGACGGCCAGAAGCGCGCGCGGCGCGCGCAGGGCCAGATGGATGGCGAAAGGCGCCGCAAGGAGCAGCACCGAATAGGCCGGCAGGATGTTCACATAGCCGATCTGGTGCCCCATCGCCACGATGCCGAGAAGCGTCTGCGAGGTGTTCTCGAACACCTGCCGCAGGTTGTTCTTGGTCAGAAGCTCGGTCAGCCCGTACATCTCGGCCGCCGCCGCGAAGATCGCGATGCCGGCCATGGTCAGGAAGATGTGGCTCAGGTAGAGCACCCAGGCCCGCTTCCAGACCGGAGCGATCCCGGCCCAGACCCCGATCTCGCGCCAGCGTACGATTCCTGCGGTATAGGCCAGCCCGGCGGCCATGCCCGACATGGCGAAGAAGCTCTCGGCCGCGTCGGTGAAGCCGAGGTTGCGGAGCGTGAGGTATTCGTACCAGTTGCCCGGCACATGATCGATGAAGATCATCACCAGGAGCAGGCCCCGGAACAGGTCGATCCGGGGATCGCGCGGGCGCCGGGTGCGGCCTGCGGTCTGCGTGTCAGGCTGGGACATGAAGCGCCTCGTTCGGCAGGGTTTCGGCGGCCGTGGTGTCGTGAACGGTCCCGAGCCAGCGGCCGTGAATCTCGCGGAAGCTGGCGAGGACCGGCGGTGCGGCTTCCTCTTCGGGAACGCTGAAGTGGCGCAGGCCGACGGGTTGCGACGACCACGAGATCAGCAGCGGTGCGGCGATCATCGGCAGCGCCACCGGCAGCAGCCAGGGCAGCAGGTCGAAGGCGAGTTGCCACGTCAGCGCGAGGACGATCAGCCCGGTCGCGACGATCCAGCCGGAGGCCCTTGCCGCCTCCGCGAGCGTCAGCGCGCCTTCGCCGCGCGCGTTGGCCGGCCAGCCGCCATCCTGCCCCGAGAGGACCTGCAAAACGGCCCGCGACTGGAACATCAGCATGACCGGGGCGAGCGCCGAGGTGAGCAGGATCTCGACCGCCACCGATCCAAGCGCGCGCGCCGATCCTCCGAACTCGCGGGTGCGCCCGGTGATGGCGGATTTCGTCAGGATGGCGAACTTGGGCATGATCAGCAGCCCGATGATGCCGAGCACCAGCGCCGTGATCTCGCGGCTCCGGTCGGAGGGGAAGACCGGGAAGAGCTGGTAGGTGTTGGGGAAGTAGTCCGGCTCGGGCGCCAGCACGGTGCCCGCCACGGTGCTGACCAGGAACACCGCCCAGAGGACCGAGACGAGATAGGCGAAGATGCCCTGGACGAAGACGAAGCGGCTCCACCCGGCGAGGCCCGGCGCGAAGAGAAGCCGCATGTGCTGGAGGTTGCCCTGGCACCAGCGACGGTCGCGCTTGGCGTAGGAGAGGATGTTTTCCGGCCCCTCCTCGTAGGAGCCGCTGATGCCGCTGTCGGCCAGCACGCGCCAGCCGCCGCGGGCGAGAAGGGCGGCTTCCACATAGTCGTGCGACAGGATGTGACCGCCGAGCGGCGGCTTTCCGGACAGTTCCGGCAGGCCGCAGGACTGCGCGAAGGCGTTGACGCGGATGATCGCGTTGTGACCCCAGTAGGGGCCGGTCGCCCCCTGCATCCGTTCGAGCCCGCGGGTAAAGACCGGGCCGTGAAACGCCGCGGCGAACTGCATCGCGCGGCCGAAGAAGCTGCGCGCGCCGATGATCCGCGGCAGGGTCTGGAGGAGACCGAGCTTCGGATCCGCATCCATGCGCGCGATCATAGCGGCGAGCGCCTCGCCGGACATCAGGCTGTCGGCGTCGAGCGTCACCGCATAGTCATAGGCGCCGCCGGACCTGCGGATGAAATCCTCGACGTTGCCGGCCTTGCGCCCGCGGTTGTCGCTGCGGTTGCGGTAGTAGATGTGATCGGCGCCGCCGGTTTCGGCGATCAGCAGGCGGTACGCCGCATGCTCGGCCGCCTGCCCCTCGGCGGAGCGCGTGTCGGACAGGATCACGATGTCGAGCTTCAGCCCCACGTCACGGATCGAGCGGTCCATCGCGGCGATCCTTGCGAAGGTCGCGACCGGATCCTCGTTGCAGATCGGAACGAGCACCACCGTCGCAGCATCCGAATTCACCGATGCGATCGTGGCGGAGCGCCGGCGCGGCCGGAGCCCGGTCAGCGCCAGCGCGGCGCCCCAGGCCAGCCAGCCGGTGGTCAGCAGGATCAGGCCGGTGCGAATGGCGTCCCAGACCTGGAACCCGTCCTGCAATCCGGCGTCGGTGATCAGTACCGACGCGCCGACCGCGGCGGCGGCGGCAAAGCCGATCGCCAGCGTCCGGATCCGGACCGTGGCGGCGTCCGGCGAGAGATGAGCTCGTGATGTCACGTCAGCCCCTCGCCGGGCGTCAGATGTGCTGACCCGGCAGGAACGGCCGGAACAGCTGGACGAGATCGAAGCGGCCGGAGCGGCGCTCGAGCTCCTGGCGCGGCATGTCCAGCGGTGCTTCGGGCGGACCCCAGAACCGGGGGTCCTCGGGTATCAGGACCGTTTCGGTTCGTGCCTGATGCAACGTCTCGGTCATTCGGTCACCCACTGGTAGAGCCATATCTCGCTCAGGTTTTGTCCGTATCCGGTAATGGCGGCCTGGATTTCCATCGTGCTCTGGTCGCCCGCGGGCACCGCTTCGATGACGAGGCGCCAGTCGCCCGTGCCCGCGATCGGCGAGAGGATCGCCTGCGTGAGCTCGCCGCGCAGGACCGTCACCTTCGGGGTGATGTCGGCGTCGCCCGGAAGGTCGGCGAGCAGGCCGCCCCGGAAATCGACGACGAACTTCTTCCCGTCGGTCGTGCCGGAAACGCCCGCGACGCCGCCCTTGCCGACCCGCGTGCGCAGGATCCGCGCCCGTTCCTTCGAGCGGTCGCCGGCGGGGGAAACGCCCCAGTGCAGGCGGTAGGACACCTCGAGGCTGTCGCCCTTTCGGGCGGGCGCAGCCGGAACCCAGTAGGCGACGATGTTGTCGTTGCCTTCGAGATCCGACGGGATTTCCAGCAGCCGGACCGAGCCCTGGCCCCAGTCTCCGAGCGGTTCCACGATCAGCGACGGACGCCGTTCGTAATGCGCCTGCGCATCGAGATACTGGTCGAAATCACGCTCGCGCTGGACCAGCCCGAAAGACGCCGGGTTCTGTGCGCCGAGGTAGGAATTGCCGAGCTGGGCGGGATTCACGAGCGGGCGCAAGAAGGTCTCACCGTCGCGCGTATTGAGCACGAGGTGGTCGCTGTCGTGCACCGCGGGGCGGAAGTCGTCGAACGCGCCCGGATCGGCGCCGCCGAACAGGAACATCGACGTCAGCGGCGCGATCCCGAGCTGCTCCACGTCCTCGCGCAGGAACAGCCGCGCGGTCACATCGACGACGGTCGTGCTGCCCGGCTTCAGGACGAGGCGGTAGGCGCCGGTGACCGACTTCGACTGAAGCGCCGCGTAAACGACCACCTCGTCGGCGCCGGACGCCGGGCGCTCGATCCAGAAATCGGTGAACCGGGGAAACTCCTCGCCGCTCGGCATGCCGGTATTGACCGCCAGCCCGCGCGCGGACAGGCCGTAGACGGTGTCGCGTCCGAGCGCCCGGAAGTAGCTCGCCCCGAGGAAGGCCGCGACCTCGTCATAGTGGTCGGCGCGATTGAGCGGCGACATGAGCCGGAACCCGGCGACGCCCGGCATCTCGAAATCGGCGGGGATCTCGGTCTTCACGTTGGCGTAGTCGAAATCCGCCGTCGAGAACCGCATCGGCGTGGCGGTGCCCTCGGTCACCTCGGAGAGGTGGACCGGTTCGTTGAAGAGCCAGCCGAGGTGAAAGGCGTTGAGGTGGAACGGCGCGTTTTTCTGGTCCGCCCAGCGCGTCCGGTCGCGGCGGAAGCCCACCCGCTGGTAGTCGTCGTAGTCGAGCTCGGCGAGGAACCCTTCGACGGCCTCCGCGGGCTTCGGCGCGACCGCGGCCGCGGCGCGCATCTCGTCGGTCAGCCAGTCGAAGGAGAAGGCCACGCCCGCGGGCGCGGCGCCGGTGGTCTCGGTCGAGCTTTCCTGGGCGAAGGCCGGCAAGGAAGGGGCCAGTGCCGCCAGGGCGACAGATGACAGCAAGCCCGTGACGAGCTTGCGGCGCGTGCTGCAGATGCGAACTTCGCGAATCGGCCTGACCAAGGAACACATCCCAACTTCCTGACTCAGCGCCGTATTTCTTCGCTGCGCTGTAGAATGCAAGAGGGAGAACATCACGCGTGCGTGCATTTTCCTATTGCGGTGCTGTTTGTCGGCGGCGTCCTGCCCAAAACCGGCATTCCGAGTCGGCTCTGGACCGACAACCGGTGTGTCCGGTGCCAAAACTTTCCGCTTCGTTTCCTGGCTTGGAGTGGCGCTGAGATGAATGGAGACATCGAAGTCCAGGAGGCGCGGACGGCTTGCCGGCCGCAGTTGGAGCGCTATGCGCGCGTGGCGGCTGCCGTATCCGCTGGAAAGGAAAGCGTGACCCTCAGGCCGGGCGCGTTGTCCTTGAGGTCAAGCTGCGCCCCGTGAAGACCAGCGGTCGCCGCCACCAGCGCCAGCCCGAGGCCGTTTCCGGGCGTGGTGCGGCTCTGCTCCAGCCGGTAGAGGCGGCGCAGGACGTTCTGGCGCTCGCTTTCGGGAATGCCGGGACCGCGATCGGCGACCTCCAGCGCTACGCTGTCGGCGGTCCGGCGGACGGCGATGCCGATGTCGGTGCCGGGCGGGGTGTGGCGCAGCGCGTTCTCGATGAGGTTTGCCAGGGCCTGCCCTATGAGCCCCTTGTTGCCGCTGATCGTCGCTGGGCCGTCGGGCAGGTGCAGTGTCAGCTTGCGGCCCTCTTCCTCGGCTGTCGGAGCGTAAAGCTCGGCCATCTCGGACGCGACGCGCGCGAGGTCTACGGTCGTGAAGTTCGCACGCGCGCCGCCGCCTTCGATCTGCGCGATCTGGAGAAGCCCGTGGAAGATGCCGACCGCGCCGTCGGCCTCGGCGATGGCCCGGTCGGCGAGGGCGGCTTCGGCGCTTTCCTCGGGCAGCCGGTCGCGCAGGTCGTGGAGCAGGACCGCCATCCGCTGCAGCGGCGTCTTCAGGTCGTGCGCGATGTCGGCCGAGACCTGGCGCAGGGCCTCGGTCGCGGCCTCCTGCGCGGCGGCCATCCGGTTCACCTGCGCGCCGATGCGGGCAAGGTCGTCCCGCCGCCCCGGCTCGACCGGGATCCTGGCGTCGAGCGCGCCTTCGGACAGCTTGCCGAGCGTCGCCTCGATGAGGTCGACGCGCCGGCGCGCACGGGTCGCGATGATCGCCCCAGCGCCGAGCGAGATCAGCACCGTGGGCGCGAGACTGAGCGCCAGAAGTGCGAGGAAGGTCCTGCCAAGCTCGTGGATCGGCGTCCGGCTTTCGGCGAGGATGAGAATACCGCCCGCCATCCGCTCGATCAGGGGAAAGTAGCCGTGTTCGCCCAGCGGCCGGCCTTCGGGCATCCGGCGGATCTGGACGCCGCCCCCGGTCAGAACCGCCTTGGCATTGCCGGTGACGCGGCCATCCGGCGCGATATAGGCGAAGACGCGCTGCGCGGGATCTGCGGCATTGGCCTCGGCCATGACGAGGATCTCGAGCGCGCTGGGCGAGGCCGCGACCTGGAACCCCGCCATGTGCTGGCTGAGGTTCGCGCGCATGCCGGTCTCGATCGCGCTGCGGAGGCTGAGATAGGCCAGGCCAAGCGTCACGAGGTTCACCACCGCCACGACGGCCACGAGCCCGATCGCCTGGCGCATCGGCGTCGAGCCGGCGCTGTGCCGCAGGGCGCGGATGAGCCCGGACCGCACCCCTCAGGCCTCGATCTTGTAGCCCGCGCCGCGCACGGTGTGGATCAGCTCGCGGTCGAAGGGCTTGTCGACCTTGGCGCGGAGCCGGCTGACATGGGTCTCGACCACGTTGGTCTGCGGATCGAAGCTCAGGTCCCAGACCGCTTCGAGGAGCATGGTCCGGGTCTGGACCCGTCCCTTGCGGCGCAGGAGGTGTTCCAGGAGCGCGAATTCGCGCGGCAGTAGGTCGATCGTGCGGCCTGCACGGGTCACCGTGCGCGCGATGAGATCCATGCGCAGATCGCCCGCGGTCAGGACCGTCTCGGTCATGGGCTGGGACGCGCGCCGCGCGAGGACCGCGATCCGCGCCGAAAGCTCGCCGAAGGCGAAGGGCTTGACCAGGTAGTCGTCGCCGCCCGCCTGCAACCCCTCGATCCGGTCGTCGACCCCGCCGACGGCGGTGAGGAAGATCGCCGGAACCGTGACCTTGGCGGACCGGAGCGCGCGCACCAGCGACAGCCCGTCGAGCCCCGGCAGCATCCGGTCGACGATCATCACGTCATAGCCGCCCGACATCGCCTGGACGAGCCCGTCCCGTCCGTCGGCAACGTGGTCGACGACGTGGCCCTCCTCGCGCAGGCCCTTGACGATATAGGCGGCCGTGGTCTGGTCGTCTTCGATCAGCAGGAGTTTCATGGCATCCTTCGAGGCGTCCGCGCCGGTTCCATTCTCGGGAAACCTAGTCATTCCGCGCCCCATTCGAAAGACGGTCCCCGCGGGTTGCGTGCGGGATCATCGCGCGGGGGCCCGACCCGCTCCTGTAGCCGGGATTACAAATCTGTCGGAATTCCGGACGCGCGGCATCTGACCGGTTCGTGAGAAACCTGTCGAATTTGCAATCTTCGTGTCGGGCGCAGGAAAGGTCCCGAGCCCAGATCTTCTCCATCCCCCGGTCCTGGCACCGGACAGTTCCAAGGAGATGCGACATGCAAACCGCCAACAAGACAGTTCGAAGCCGGGTTCCCGCGCTGGTTCTCGGCACCCTGATGGGCGCCACCGCGCTGACCGCGCTGTCGCCGATGCTCGCCGCCCCCGCCTTTGCCGCCTCGGCGATGCCGCAGGGCGGATACGTCGACCTCGTCGAAAAGGTCGCGCCGGCGGTGGTCTATATCGAGGTCACGAAGAAGGCCGATCCGGCGGAGTATTACGGCCAGAACATGCCGCAGGGCTTCCCGCTCGACCAGTTCATGCAGCGGTTCGGCATGCCGATGCCCATGCCCGGCACCCCGGACGGCAACGGGCCCGAGATGCACGGCGTCGGCACCGGATTCATCATCTCGGCCGACGGCCAGATCGTGACCAACGCCCATGTCGTCGACGGCGCCGACAAGGTCTCCGTCACGCTCGCCGACGGCCGCAAGGTCGAAGGCAAGGTCGTGGGCGCCGACGCCGCGACCGACATCGCGCTGGTGAAGGTCGAGGACGGCGACGCGCTGCCCACGGTCGCCTTCGGCGATTCCACCGGGCTCAAGGTCGGCCAGGACGTGGTGGCGATCGGCAACCCCTTCGGCCTCGGCAATTCCGTGACCGCCGGCATCGTCTCGGCGCTCGGCCGCGACATCAACTCGGGCCCGTTCGACAACTACATCCAGACCGACGCGGCCATCAACAAGGGCAACTCGGGCGGTCCGCTCTTCAACGCGCAAGGCGAGGTCGTCGGCATCAACACCGCGATCTTCTCGCCCTCGGGCGGCTCGGTCGGGATCGGCTTCGCCGTACCCTCCGAGACGGCCGCGAAGGTGGTGGCCGACCTCGCCGGCGACGGCACGGTCGAGCGCGGCTGGCTCGGCGTCCAGATCCAGCCGGTCTCGGAGGACATCGCGGCGGCCCTCGGTTTGGTGAAGGCCGAAGGCGTGCTGATCACCGACGTCACCGACGACACGCCGGCGGCGAAGGCCGGGCTGACGCGGGGCGACATCGTGCTCAGCGTGAACGGCACGGCGGTGAAGGAGCCGCGCGACCTGACCCGGATGATCGCCACCGACGCGCCGGGCACCGAGGTGAAGCTCGGCCTCCTGCGCGCCGGCAAGCCCCTCGACACGAGTGTCACGCTCGGGACGCGCCCGGAACAGCCGGCCTGATTCCCGCCGCGCGGCCCTCTCAAGCGCCTCCGAGCCCGGCTCGGGGGCGCCGCTTACAGGCCCGGACGCAGCACCAGCGCGCCGAGGAAGAGCAGGCCGAGGAAGACCGTCTCGCAAACGACGAGCAGGATCGCCTGGCCGCCGACCTCGCGGACCTGCTTCAGCGAGGTCTTCATGCCCACCGCCGCGACCGCGATCAGGAGAAGCCAGCGGGACAGCTCGTTGGCGACGTTCGCCAACGCCTCGGGAATTCCGAGGACCGAGTTTACCGCCGCGAGCACGAGGAAAGCGACGACGAAGGCCGGCAGGAGCGGGGTCTTGCGCTGGCTGTCCGTCCCGCCGAGCCCCTTCAGATTGACCACCAGCGAGATGATGAACACCACCGGTGCCAGCATCGAGACCCGCAGGAGCTTGACCACGGTGGCGACGTCGCCGGTCTCGTCCGAGACCATGTAGCCGGCGCCGACCACCTGGGCCACGTCATGGATCGTGCCGCCGAGGAACAGCCCCGCCGCGTGAGTGTCGAGGCCGAGCGCCGAGACGATCATCGGGTAGACGATCATCGCCAGGGTGCTGAGAACGGTCACGCTCATCACCGTGAAGACAAGGTTGCGCTCGGAATGCTCGTTGCGCGGCAGAACCGCCGCGATCGCCATCGCCGCCGAGGCGCCGCAGATCGCGACCGAGCCGCCGGTCAGCACGCCGAACCGCACGCCGCGCCCCAGGAGCCGCGCGCCGAGGACCCCGGCGCCGATGGTCAGCGCCACCCCGAGGACCGTCAGCACCACCGCCCCGGCGCCGAGGCCGGAAAGCAGCTGCCAGCTGACCCGGAGGCCGAGGAGCGCCACGCCCGCGCGCAGGAGCGTACGGGCCGAGAAGTCGATGCCGGCGCGGCAGGGGCCCTCCTCGTGCAGGAACTGGAACGCGATGCCGAGGAGAAGCGCCATCAGCATCGCCGGGGCGCCGTAATGCTCCGAGAGGAAGCGTGCGGCGAAGGCAACGACGATCGCGGAGAGAACACCTGTGCGGAGGGTCTTGGCGCGCGAAAGCGAGAAGGCATCGCGGAGGTCGGAAGCGGCGAACATGGAAGGTTCCGGGCGTCTGGGCGGCGCCGGCGGTCCCGGCGGTGCGGTTTCGGGTCGGTCAGGCGCGCGGGGCAGTGCCCGCCGCGTCGGGACAGCGTCTTGTCGGTCTCATTCTCGCCGAGCTTTGGCGGCGGCGAGAGCATGATGATACAGGCCGGGTGCAACCGGGGCTTGACCCGGCGCGACGGGGCGCGCCGGGTTCGCGACCGATCTACGGGGGCAGCGCATCGGCCCCGGTTATCAGAACTCGGTGCCGCGCATCCGCTCCGACCGGCGCCGGAGGATCTCGAGCGTCACGAGAAGCGCGATCGAGATCAGGATCAAGAGCGTCGCGACGGCGAGGATCGTCGGGTTGATCTGCTCGCGCAGGCCCGAGAACATCTGCCGCGGGATCGTGCGCTGCTCGGGCCCGGCGAGGAACAGCACCAGCACCACCTCGTCGAACGAGGTGACGAAGGCGAAGAGCCCGCCGGAGATCACGCCCGGACGGATGAGGGGAATCACCACGTCCCAGAACACCTTGACCGGCGAGGCGCCCATGCTGATCCCGGCATTGTAGAGCGAGCGGTCGAAACCCGAGAGCGTCGCCGTCACGGTGATGATCACGAAGGGCACGCCGAGCGCGGCATGGGCGATGACCAGCCCGGCATAGGAGCCGACCAGGTTGAAGCGGGTGTAGAAGAAGAACATCCCCGCCGCGATGATGATCAGCGGCACGATCATCGGCGACAGGAGGAGCGCCGTGATCAGCCGCTTGAACGGCATCACCGGCGACGACAGCCCGACCGCCGCGATGGTGCCGAGCACGGTCGAGAGCGTCGCCGCCAGCGCGCCGATCAGGAAGCTGTTCTTGATCGACAGGAGCCAGTTCGCATCCGAAAAGATCGCCTGGTACCAGCGCGTCGAATAGGCCGCGGGATCGAGCGCGAGCATGCCGTCCGTGAATGTGAAGTAGGGCTCGGCGTTGAAGGACAGCGGCACGATGATGACGATCGGCAGCATCAGGAACGCCAGGACCAGATAGGCGGTCCATTTCAGCGAGTAATGGCCAAGGATGTGCCAGAAGGTGAAGTAGGCCGGCAGGTGCTTCATGGTCGTCATCCCAGCTTGATGTTGCCCGCGCCGACGAAGCGGTCGTAGACCCAGTAGAGAACGAGGATCATCGCGAGCAGGAGCGAGCCGAGCGCGGCCGCGAGCTCCCAGTTGTTGGACTGCTGCATGTGGAAGGCGATGATGTTGGAGATCATCTGGCCGTCGGTGCCGCCGACGAGGGCCGGCGTGATGTAGTAACCGACCGAGATGATGAAGACGAGCAGCACCCCGGCGCTCAGCCCCGGCAGGGTCATCGGCAGGTAGATCTTGAGGAAGGCCGGGATCGGCTTGCTGCCCATCGACATCGCCGCGCGCATGTAGCTCGGGTCGATGCCCTTCATCACCGAGTAGAGCGGCAGGATCATGAACGGCATCAGGATGTGCGTCATCGCCAGCACCGTCGAGAACTGGGTGTAGAGCATCTCCAGCGGAGAGCGGGTGATGCCCGTTCCCATCAGGACCGAGTTGACGACGCCGCTGGTCTGCAGGAGCGCGATCCACGAGGTCGTGCGCACCAGAAGCGAGGTCCAGAACGGCAGGAGCACGAAGACCATCAGCATGTTGGCGTTCTTCGATTCCGCATTGGCGAGGTAATAGGCCAGCGGGTAGCCGCCGATCAGCGTCAGCACCGTGATGTAGAGCGCGATCCGCAGGGTCTTGGTGTAGAGGTCGACATAGATCTTCGCGCCGTCGCGCGGCTGGACGCCGCCGTCCTCGGCCATTTCGAGGTCTAGCGCGGTGAGATAGTAGTCCGGCGTATAGGCCGCGCCCGAGTCGCGGATCGCCTTCCAGATCTTCGGATCCTCCCAGGCGGCATTCGCCGAGGCGAGGATCGCGCCGCCCGCCGAGGCGAGCTCGGCGTCGTCCATGCGGCCGAGCTTGCGGGCCGAGGACTTGATCGTGCTGGAACTGCCCGGCAGGGCCCGGTTGATCTCCTCGGCGAGCTTGCCGGAGAGCCGCTCGCCCGCCAGCCGCTTGAGGTCGGCAGCGAAGACCGCGCGCGTCTCGGCCGGGGGCAGCGCCTCGCCGTCCCAGTCCTTCAGCGCCTCCAAAGTCTCGGGGATCAGTTCCGACACCACCGGGTGGTAGACGCTGCACACCAGCATCGTCGCGATCGGCGCGACGAAGGCGAAGACGAGGAAGAGGAGGAGCGGCGCGACGAAGAGGAACGCGGTCAGCTTGCGCCGGCGAAGCTCGCGGCGCGCGGAGGCGGTATCGGTCGCGTCGAGGGCGCTGGGGGTCATGTCCGTCTCGCGTGGATCTCGGGAAAAGTGGCCGCGTATCTCTTGCGATACGCGGCCAGTCGGGGAGCGTCAGTTTACTTCAGCAGCCATTCGTTGAAGCGCTCGCCGAGCGTTTCGCCGAAATCGGCCCAGAAAATGCCGTCGGCCTTCAAGCCCTGGTCGAGATGGGCCGTGGGCAGGTCCTCGTTGACCGCGGGGTCGACATAGGGGGTCGAGGACTTGCGGGTCGGGCCGTAGGCCACGTCCGCCATCCCCGCGAGCGGCTTGGAGCCGGTGGCGTAGGAGATGAACTCGAAGGCAGTGTCCTTCTTCTTCGACCCGGCCACGACCGCCCAGACGTCGAGGTCGTAGACATGGCTGTCCCAGGCGATCTCGAACGGCTTGCCGTCCTCCTTGATCGCCGAGAAGATGCGGCCGTTGGCCGACTGCACCATCGCCGCGCCGCCGTCGTTGAGCAGCTGCGGCGCCTGCGACCAGCTGTCGAACCAGACGATGTCGTTCTTGATCGTGTCGAGCTTGGCGAAGGCGCGGGCCTGGCCTTCCTCGGTCGCGAGCACCGAGTAGACATCCGCCGGCGCGACGCCGTCGGCGATCAGCGCCCATTCGAGGTTGACCTGCGGCCGCTTGCGCAGCGCGCGCTTGCCGGGGAACTTCGCGGTGTCGAAGAAATCGGCGATCGTCGCCGGCTTCTCGCCCTCGGCCGCGCCGTTGTAGGCGAAGATGATCGACCAGACGATGACGCCGACGCCGCATTCGCTGGCGATCGCCTCGGGCACGAAGTCCTCGGCCGCCGCGACGCCGTCATCGCCGGCGGGCAGGATGTCCTGCGGGATGACCTCCAGAAGCCCTTCCGAGCAGGCACGCTCGAGGTCGATGGTCTCGATGTCGACGACGTCCCACTGGACGTTGCCGGCCTCGACCTGGGCCTTGATCTCGGCGATGCCGCCCGAATAGTCCTCGAACAGGATCTCGTTGCCGGTCTCGGCGACGAAGGGGTCGATCATGTGCTCCTTCTGCGCCGCGCCATAGGCGCCGCCGAAGGACACGACGGTCATGCTTTCCGCCTGCGCCTGGGCGAGCGAGGCCAGAACCAGCGCCGTGGTGCCGGCGAGCAGTTTCAGTTTGGTCTTCATGGGTCTCCTCCCTGTGAATCCGATAGCCGCGCCGGTCAGGCCGGGAACGCGATGCAGTCCTTGGCGAGCCAGACGAGCGAGGCCTTGTCGCCCGCCTTCAGGTCCGGGGCCGCCAGATCGTTGAGCACCTTGATCGTGATCTCGGTCCCTTCCGAAACGCGGAAGTAGAAGCGGACGAAATCGCCGACGTAGTGATGGGTCACATGCTCGGCCACGAGCTCGTTGTCGTAGGCGTGGCTGGTCGGCTTGATGAAGAGCTTCTCTGGCCAGATCGAGAGCACGCAGTCGGCGCCCGCCTTCAGCCCCTCGGCCGCGTCGGCGGTGATCGTGCCGCCGCCGGCGACCGCGACCCGGGCCTTGCCGCCCTCGATCCGCTCGACCTTGCCGGGGATGAAGTTGTTCTCGCCGATGAAGTCCGCCACGAAGGCGTTCGACGGCCGCTCGTAGAGCTGCGCCGGGGCCGCGCATTGCTGCACCACGCCGTCGTTGAAGACCGCGATCCGGCTCGACATCGTCAGCGCCTCGGTCTGGTCGTGGGTGACGTAGATCACGGTGAAGCCGAGCTGTTCGTGGAGCCGGGTGATCTCGTACTGCATCTGCTCGCGCAGCTTCTTGTCGAGCGCGCCGAGGGGCTCGTCCATCAGGATCAGCGAGGGTTCGAAGATCAGCGCCCGGGCGAGCGCCACGCGCTGGCGCTGGCCGCCAGAGAGCTGGCCCGGATAGCGGCCGCCGAAGCTGCCCATCTCGATCAGCCGCAGGTATTCGTTGACCCGGTCCTTGACCGCGCCCTTGTCCATCTTGCGGACCCGGAGCGGGTAGGCGAGGTTCTCCGCGATCGTCATGTGCGGAAAGAGCGCGTAGTTCTGGAACACCATGCCGATGTTGCGCCGGTAGGTCGCGGTCCTGGTCACCGACTGGCCGGCAATCACGATGTCGCCCGAAGTCACGCCCTCGAACCCGGCCAGCATCATCAGGACCGTGCTCTTGCCCGAGCCCGACGGGCCGAGCAGCGTGATGAACTCGCCCTTCTGGACGTCGAGGTTGAAATCCTTCACGACCAGTGTCTTCTGGTCATAGCTCTTCTTGACGTTCCTGAAGCTCAGGAACGCTCCGCTTGCGTCCAACGGCATCGTGCCGATCCCCCCGTTCGTGGTGCCGTCGCGCCGCTCCCGCGCGCCCGGCCTTAATCCCACATCCAAGCCCGCCTGATAGGACCGAGCCTGCCTCCACCGCAATCGGTATCAGCAGAGCCGCGGGCTGGTACAGGTACAGAGCCGGCTAAACTGTGGGTACAGATCAGAGGTCGTCGATCACGCCCCGCAGCACCGCGAGGCCGGGTTCGATATCGGCGGCGGGCACGCTGGAAAACCCGAGGCGGAAGGCGAAGCCGCCCTCGCTTCCGGTGAAGAAACAGGGTTCCACCGCCTCCACCACGACGCCCGCATCGAGCGCCCGGCGAACGATCCCGGCGCCCGGCCGTTGCCGCGTCGGATCGGTCAGCATGAAGTTCGTGCCGCCGGTCGTGCCGACGATGCCGAAGTCGGAGAAATCGCGCGCCAGCGCCGCGCCAGCGATCGACCAGCGCCGCTCGAAGGCGGCATGCAGCCGCGAGCAGAGCGCGTCGTAATGGCCGAGCCGGAGGAACAGTGCGGCGGTGTGCTGCAGCACCAGCGGCGGATGGCGGATCATCATGCCGCGCAGCGCGCGGGCCTCGGTGACAAGCTCCTCCGGCGCGACGAGAAAGCCGAGCCGCAGCCCCGGCGCGAGGCTCTTCGACAGGCTCGTCGTGTAGATCACCCGCGCGCTGCGGTCGATCTGGTAGAGCGGTAGCGGCGGACTCGTGCGGAAATCGACGTCGCAGTCGTAATCGTCCTCGATGATGAGGAAATCCTCGGCCTCGGCCAGCGCGAGCAGAGCCCGGCGCCGCGCCTGAGAAAGCGAGACCGTGGTCGGGAACTGCCGGTTCGGCGTGACATAGACCAGATCCGTTCCGCGCAGCCTGTCATCGACCACGATTCCCTCGGCATCGACCGGGATGAAGCGGACCTCGTCGAAGAGCTGGGCGAAGATGTTGCGGGCGTCGGGATAGCCCGGATCCTCCATCGCGACGACCCGGCCGGCACCCCGGAGCAGGCTCGCGACGAGGTAGAGCCCCTGCTGCGCGCCGAGCGTGACCAGCACGTTTTGCGAACGCGCGGTGAGGCCGCGGCGGGGCAGCAGCCGGTTGCAGATCTGGTCGAGCAGTTCCGGCGCGTCCCAGTACTGGTTGTCGCTCGACCAGATGCCGAGGTCGCGGCGGTTCATCGCGAGCCGCGTGCATTCGCGCCATTCGGCGATGGGAAAGCGGCCAGTGTCGATCTGGTTGCAGACGAAGGGATAGCGGAACTCCTGCCAGTTCGGCGGGCGCAGGATATAGGTTCCGCGCGATGGCTGGCGGCGGCCGATCCGGCCGAGGATGTCGGCCTTCGCGGGTCCGGTGTCGTCGCCGTCGTCGGTGGCAGTCACCGGGATCCGCAGCTCGTCACAGACGAAGTAACCCGCCCTTGGCCGCGACGCGATGAGCTTGTCGTCGCAGAGCCGCGAATAGGCGCCAAGCACCGTGTTGATCGACACGCCGAGGTCCTGGGCCAGCTGGCGGCAGGACGGCAGCCGCGCACCAAGCGCGATCGCGCCGGTCGAGATCAACCGCGATATCTCCGACTGCACCTGATCGCGAAGCCCTACGGGCGAGTCGTGCTTGAGCCGGATACGGGGAACCGGAAGCTTCGCGTGCTGGCTTTTTCGTTTCGCGGCGGCATCCATTTTTGCCGCATCCTTCCGTCTTTCGCGGTGGAGCGCAAACCGTCCGACCCGCCGCCACAGTTTGGCCGTTCACAGGCATACAGGGCAAGGCGGCGTCGCCTGCCGGGGTTTCACGCTTCGCCCGCCGGATTCCGGGCGACAGGCCGCCGCAGCGGTTTGCGGGCGGATCGAAGAGAAACGCCCGCGCCTTTCGGCACGGGCGTTCCAATCCGTCAAGCGAACCGCGATCAGCGGCGCAGGCCGAGGCGCTCGATGAGCTTGGCGTAACGCGCTTCGTCGTTCTTCTTGAGGTAGTCGAGAAGCTTGCGGCGCTGGGCGACGAGCTTCAGCAGGCCGCGGCGCGAATGGTTGTCCTTCGCGTGGGTCTTGAAGTGCTCGGTCAGCGTGGCGATCCGCGACGAGAGGATCGCAACCTGGACTTCCGGCGAACCGGTGTCGCCCTTGGCGGTCGCGAATTCCTTGATGACGCGGGCTTTTTCTTCAACGGTGATCGACATCGGGGTCTCCTTTCGATTTCAAAGGGTCATGGCGCAAGCCGGGATGTCGTCCAGCAGGGCCCGTGGAGTGCACCCGCCGTTTCCGGCGGATGCGCGCGTATAGGGGAAAACGCCTTAAAAGGAAAGCGGGAAATGCCCGGTCGTCAAGCCGCGCCCTTCGCTCGTTCCGGTATCAGCGTGATATCGGAGGACGCCAGCGCGGGGTAGCCGAGAACGTGGGCGATAACCGAGCCGTCGATGCGGATCTCCATCGCGCCCTCCACCTTCGCCGAGGGTCCGACCGCGACCTCCGGATCGGGATGCCGGACCGGGTCGTAGACGAGGACCAGCCGGTCCTGCTCCGGATTGTAATCGCCGATCGTCGTGACGCCCTCCTTGTCACCCAGCCAGTCGGCGAGTTCAAACGTATCCGCCCCGGTGCCGCCCTCGGCCCAGTCGCCCGCTCCGACGCGGATCGTGTCGTCCCCCGCGCCGCCATTGAGATAGTCGCGCCCGTCGGTGTCCGGATCACATCCCCGGGGCGCGCGCCCGTCGAGGACATCGTTGCCATCGCCCCCCATGAGCGTATCCTGACCGGCCCCTCCGACGAGAGTGTCGTCGCCCAGCGCGCCCTGCAACGCATCGTCGCCATCGCCGCCGTAAAGCAGGTCGGCGCCGCCGCCGCCGATCAGCGAGTCGTCGCCCGCACCGCCGTCGAGCGTATCGTCGCCCTCGTAGCCCAAAAGCAGATCATCGCCATCGTCGCCATGCAGGACGTCGTTTCCGTCCTCGCCGTGCAGGGTGTCGTCACCGCCGCCGCCGAGAAGCGTGTCTTCGCCCTCCTGCCCGTGCAGGTCGTCGCGCCCCTCCCTGCCTGCGATCAGATCGCCGCCGCCATAGCCGCCGATCTGGTCCTCTCCGTCGCCGCCCGAAACCGTCTCGGCGTCGTCCGTGCCAGAGACGATCAGGTCCAGAGGCGTCCCCTCGATCCCGTTCTCCGACGCGGCGTCCTCGTCCGCAGGCGGCGGATCGCCCGCATCGGCGTCGTCGCCCGGCTTCAATATGCCGCTGAAGTCAACCGCGGCTCCTACCATCATCAGCCCCACGAGGCTGGCCAATATGAACATGCCATCCACCCGATCTTCACGTCCGGCAATCCCCACGGCCGGCACACCCGATGCCAGTGAAGCGCCGATTCCTTAAGCCGGGGCCAAGAAACCCGAGGCCGATTCAATTCTCGGCATTTTCCGGCGCCGGGGTCTCGCGCCAGGGCTCGGGGTGGCGCGCATAGCCGACATAGAGCGGATGGCGCGGATGGCCGTCGCGGGTCAGCCCGAGCTGCCAGAGCGGCCGCCCCGCCGCCCGCAGGGCCGCCTCGACCTCGGCTCCGCGGCCCAGATGGGCGCCGTGCACGCCCCAGCCGCAGAGAACCAGCGCCGCCCCGGACGCCGCGTCGAGAAGCGTCGCGTCGTTTTGCGGCCCGACCGGCGCGGCCGACCGCTTCAGCTCGCGCGGATCCGTGGCGCGGTAGCCGAAGATATTCGCGACCGCGAAGCCGGCAAAACCCATGGCCCGCGCCCTACGCTCGCATCGCTCGATCGTCGGATCGTTCCGTTCCTCGGTCGCCGTCGAGGGGTTCAGGAGGACGAAGAGCATGTGCCCGCCCGACCCCCAGTCGCGCCGGAGCAGGTACCGATAGGCGCCGCACTCCGAATAGAGCGCCGAAGACCGCGTTCCGCCGGCCTCGTGCCGCCGGGTGATCACCGGAACGGACAGGGCGCGGTGAAGGTCATGCCGCGCCCGGTCTCGGGATGGTTGCAGCGCAGGCTCTCGGCATGAAGCATGAGCCGCGGAAAGTCGCGCGCATCCCCCTCCGCATAAAGCGCGTCGCCGAGGATCGGGTGGCCGAGTTCCCTCATGTGGACGCGCAGCTGATGGCTGCGCCCGGTGATCGGCATGAGCCGCACCCGCGTCGTGCCATCGGGGTCGTGGCCGAGCACCTTCCAGTCGGTCTGGGCCGGCTTGCCGGTCTCGTGGTTGACGTGCTGGCGCGGCCGGTTCGGCCAGTCGACGATCAGCGGCAGGTCGACCCTGCCCTCCTTCGGCTCGAGATGGCCCCAGAGCCTCGCGCGGTAGGTCTTCTTCGTCTTGCGCCCCTCGAACTGCGCCGAGAGTTCGCGCTGCGCATGACGGGTCAAGGCGAAGACGATGACGCCCGACGTGTCGCGGTCGAGCCGATGCACGAGCAAAGCCTCGGGATACACCATCTGCACCCGCGCGATCAGGCAGTCGGCCAGATCCTCGCCCTTTCCGGGCACCGAGAGGAGCCCCGCGGGCTTGTCGATGACGAGGATCGCGTGATCGGCATGGATCACGTTCAGCGGCTCGGCGGGTGGATTGTAGGCGGCATCACTCATGGGGCGCACCGGTAGCACGGTCGCGGGCGCCGCGCAGCCCCCTTCATCTTGCTCCAAACATCCCCGCCGGAGGCTTCGCCGCCGACAGACGCGCTCCGGCCGCGGGATCAGACGATGCGGTGCCCCGCCTCCTTCAGCCGGCGGGCGATCTCGGCGATATGCGCCGGACCGGTCTCGCAACAGCCGCCGACGATCGTCGCGCCCATCCCGACCCATGCCATCGCGAAGTCGGCATAACGGGCCGGCGTCATCTCCGGCCGGGCCGCGAGCGCGTCGACCGTCGGGCTGTCCTTGAGGAACGCCTTGGTGATCTGCTGGAAGCCGTTGGCATAGGCGCCGAAGGGCAGGCCGAAGCGGCCGAGTTCCTCGAGCGCCGCGGCCATCGCCTCGGGCGCCGAGCAGTTGGCCAACACCGCCGAGGCCCCGCCGCGCGCGAGGACCGGGCCGAGCGCCGCGACCGGCTCGCCCGAGCGCAGCCGCGCGCCGTCCTCGTCGTCCACCGTGACCGAGATCCAGACCGGCCGGCCTCCGGCCCTGGCGCCCTCGAGCACCGCGCGCGCATGGGCGAGGGAGGCGACGGTCTCGGCAAGGAACATGTCGACGACCGGCGCGAGGAGCCCGGCGATCTCGGCGTATTTCGCGACCGCCTCGTCATGCGGCGGGTGGGTCTCGGGCCGGTAGGAGGCGACGAGGGGGCCGAGCGAGCCCGCGATGCGGCCGGATCCGTGTTCGGCCCTCGCCGCCGCAGCCTCGGCCAGCGCCTGCATGTGGAGACTGGCGAAGCGGTCGTCGAGCCCGGCCTTCACCAGCCGGTCATGGTGGATCGCGTAGGTGTTGGTCGTGGCCACCGTCGCGCCGACGGCGAAATAGTCAGCATGGACCTGTCGCACGAGACCGGGATGGTCGAGCATCACCTGCGTCGCCCAGAGCGGCGTCGGCTTGTCGCCCGACCGCGCGAGCAGTTCCTGGCCCATGCCGCCATCGAGAAGGGTTATCTCGGCCATCGTCTCACTCCGTCACAAGTTTCGCTGCAAGTCCCGCGAACATCACCGCCGCGATCCGGTTGAGCGCGTTGAGCCGCGCCCCGATGCGGGCGCCAAGCACGCCGGCGACGAGTCCATAGCCGACGGTGACAAGGGTCGCGGTGAAGGTGAAGATCCCGCCGAGCAGCAGGACCTGCTGCCAGATCGGCCCGTAGGCCGAGTCTGTGAACTGCGGCAGGAAGGCGAGGATGAAGAGCACCGGCTTGGGATTGAGCGCGTTCGACAGGAAGCCGCGCGCCACCGCGCGCCAGGGCGACATCACGCCGCGCACCCGCCCCTCCGGCCCCGCTGCCCGCCAGCTTTTCCACGCCAGCCAGACGAGGTAGGCCGCGCCGATCCAGCGGATCGCCCCGAGCGCGCCGGGATGGGCCGCGATCAGCGCCGAGAGGCCGAGGACCGCGAGGGTCACATGCCAGACCACGCCGAGACCGACGCCGAGACCGGCCATCGCGCCGGCCCGCGGCCCGCCCTGCAACCCGCAGGCGGTGGTGAAGAACACGTCCGCCCCAGGCGCGACGTTGAGGATCAGCCCGCCCACAGTGAAGGCGATCAGGCTCTCGGTCGGAAAGGTCTGAATCAGATCCCACATCGCCTGGCTCCGTTGCGGCTTGCCGCCAGCCCTGACCGAAAGCGCCTCTCCGGTCAATCCCGCGCGGGATTGACCTCGCCGGAAGATGTTGCGAGCGTCGTCACGACGGAGGGCGGCCCGATGGATTACGAGACGGTCAAGGCCGAGGAATTTGGGCGTTCGCTGTCCGGCATCGGGCTCAATCTCCTCGTCCGCGATGTGGAGCGGCTGGCGGCCTTCCTCGGCGCGGTCTTCGACATGACCGCGCACCGGCTCAGCCGGGATTTCGCCATCATGTCCTACCACGGCGAGCTGTTCCAGCTGCACGCCGATCCGACCTACCATGCGCACCCCTTGCCGGCACTTCTGCCCGAGGCCGGCCCGCGCGGCGCCGGCGTCGAGATCCGGCTCTACGAGACCGATCCGGACGCCGCCGCCGAGCGGGCCTCGGCCTTTCCCGAGGTCACGATCCTGCAGCCGCCGACGGACAAGCCGCACGGGCTCAGGGAGTGCTATATCCTGTGCGAGAACGGCTACGCCTGGGTGCCGAGCCGGAGGCTCTGACGGCCTGCGTCACGCGCCCGGCGCCGGGTCGTCGATCTCGTAGTAATCGCCCTTGTCGGCAACGAAGATATGCTCTGCAAGCCAGCCGCCGGTCGGCCCCACGACCGACCCGGCCTCCACCGAGAACTCGCCCCTGGCCGAACGGAACCAGAGACTCGCGCCGCAGCGGGTGCAAAAGCCGCGCCGCCCGTCACCGGGGGTCCGGTATTCGTCAAGGGTTTCGCGGTTCCGCCAGGTGACGGCGTTCTCGTCGGCGTCGAACGAGGCCGCGTAGTGGCCCGAGAGCTTGCGGCATTGCGTGCAGTGGCAGGCGGTGATCGGACCCGCCGCTCCGGGCACGGTAAAGGCCACGCCGCCGCAGAGGCAGGCGCAGTCGAGATGGCCGGGCCGCTCGGCCGGCGCGTCCGGCTGCGGGCCCTCGCAGGAATAATAGTCGCCCGCATCCTCGGTGTAGATGTTGCGGGTGAGCCTCAGCCCCGTCGGCCCGTCGAGGGCGCCCGGCGCGATCGCCATGCGGTCCTGACCGGCGGGTTTCCAGAAGAGGCTCGCGCCGCAGCGGCGGCAGAAGCCGCGCCGCGCATCGGCGGAGCTGTCGTACCAGGAAAGCGTCTCGTCCGAGGTGATGCGAAGCCGGTCGAGCGGCACCGAGGTCGCCGCCCAGAAATGCCCGCTGGTGCGCCGGCACTTGCCGCAATGGCAGGCCCAGACGTCGCGCATGGGGCCGTCGGTCTCGAAGGTCACGCCACCGCAAAGGCAGCTGCCGTGGTGATGTTCGGTGTCGCTCATGCGGCGACGTTCTCACGCCGGCCGGCGCGACGCCGCGCGATCCGCGTCACAGATGGCCGAAAACCGACTTGAGGATCGCGGCAAGCCCGCGCCCGTCTTCTTCAGTGAAGGCGCCGGGCTGATCGCTGTCGATGTCGAAGACGCCGATCAGCCGCCCGTCCTTCGCGAAGACCGGCAGGACGATTTCCGACCGGGTCGTCGAGGAGCAGGCGATGTGATCCGCGAAGGCCTCCACGTCGTCGACGATCTGGACCTCGCCCGAGCGCGCGGCCGCACCGCAGACACCGCGTTCGAACGGGATCGCGAGGCAGCCGTGACCGCCCTGGTAGGGGCCGATCTTCAGCATCCCCGGTGTCGTGACCCGGTAGAAGCCGGTCCAGTCGAAGCGGTTGTCGGAATGGTGCACCTCGCAGGCCACCGTGGCCATCAGCGCGACCTCGTCGGTCTCGCCCTCGGCGAGGCTCGCGATCACCGCGGTGAGCGTGGGATAGTCGACGTTCATCTGTGCTCCTTTTGGCGACCGGCCGGGCGCTGCCGCGCCCCGGCCTTCCCGCAGTATCTCAGGCAATGTGAAGTTCACGGGCGTTCGATGGCGATGGCGGTGCCCTCGCCGCCGCCGATGCAGATCGCGGCGACGCCCCGCTTCAGCCCGCGCTTCTCCAGCGCGTTCAGAAGCGTCACCATGATCCGCGCGCCCGAGGCGCCGATCGGATGGCCGAGCGCACAGGCGCCGCCATTGACGTTGACGATGTCATGCGAGAGGCCGAACTCGCGCATGAAGGCCATCGGCACGACGGCGAAGGCCTCGTTCACCTCCCAAAGATCGACATCGGCAACCGACCAGCCGAGCCGGTCCAGGAGCTTCCGTGCTGCCGGGACCGGGGCGGTCGGGAACTCGGCCGGGGCATGGGCGTGAGACGCGTGCCCGAGGATCCGCGCGCGGATCTTCAGCCCGGCCGCCTCGGCGGCACGGCGCGAGGCGAGAACAAGCGCCGCCGCGCCGTCGGAGATGGAAGAGGAGTTGGCCGCCGTCACGGTGCCGTCCTTGCGGAAGGCGGGTTTCAGCTGCGGGATCTTCTCGGGCCGCGCGGTGGCGGGCTGTTCGTCCGCCGCGACGACGCTCTCGCCCTTGCGGGTCGTGACCGTCACGGGCGTGATCTCGCCCGAAAACGCGCCCGACTTCTGGGCTTCAAGCGCACGAGAGAGCGAGGCGAGCGCGTAGTCGTCCTGCTGCTCCCTGGTGAACTGGAACGCCGTGGCGCAATCCTCGGCGAAGGTGCCCATGAGGCGGCCTTTGTCATAAGCGTCCTCGAGCCCGTCGAGGAACATGTGGTCGATGACCTGGGCATGGCCGAGCCGCGCGCCGGAGCGCATCTTCGGCAGGAGATAGGGCGCGTTGGTCATGCTCTCCATCCCGCCCGCGACCATGATGCCCGTCGTGCCGAGCGCGATCTGGTCATGCGCCATCATTGCCGCCTTCATGCCCGACCCGCACATCTTGTTGAGCGTCGTGGCCGGCACGGCCTCCGGGAGCCCGGCCTTGAACCCCGCCTGGCGGGCCGGGGCCTGGCCCTGGCCCGCGGGCAGGACGCAGCCCATCAGCAGTTCCTCGACGAGGCCAGGAGCGGCGCCCGCATTGGCCAGGGCCGCGGCGATTGCGGCGCCACCCAGCGTCGCAGCATCGGACTCCGCGAAAGCCCCCTGGAAACCGCCCATCGCAGTCCGCGCCGCGCCGGCGATCACTACATCTTCCATCATCGGTCCTTCCGGTTCCGCTTCCGGACCAAGGCATACCGAATAGTAAGGATTGGCGTCTAGCCTCAAGAGACCTGTTGGAGGCCTGATCATGAAACTGACTGCCGAGTCCGTCGCGGAGGCGCTCGTCGTGAACGTCGAGGAAGAGCGAATAGATGCTGCCGTCGCTATCCAGTTCAAGGACCGGATGCGGGATCTGACGGCGGGGGCCGGCGGGCGGATCATTCTCGACCTCGGCCGAGTGACCTTCGTTGACAGTTCCGGCCTCGGCGCGATCGTGTCGGTGATGAAATTTCTCGCGCCGGTGCACCGGCTGGAGCTGGCAGGTCTCACACCCAACGTCGGGAGGGTGTTCCACTTGACCCGCATGGACAGCGTGTTCCCGATTCACGCCAGCGTCGCGGCCGCTCTCCAGGGCGCCGGGCATGGTCTCTGACGGCGGGCTCGGTACTCCGCATCGGACCCCCCGGGGGATGTCTTCCGTGCTGTCGGCCGGTGTCGGGTTTCAGCTTTGCTTCGAGGCCGATCCCCGCGCCGTACGTGAAGCGCTTGGACAGGCGGTGGTCGAGATCGCGCGCGACCTCAGCCCGGAGGACGCGGGCAAGCTGGAACTCGCGCTCGCGGAGGTGCTCAACAACATTGTCGAGCACGCCTATGACGGACACCCCTCCGGTCCGGTGGAGCTGTGCCTGCGCCGGGAAGCGGCGTGGATATGCTGCCGGATAGTCGATTCCGGGCATGCAATGCCTGCGCACGAGCTGCCCGAGGGGCGCATGCAGCCTGTTCCGGCGCAGCTTGACGAGCTCCCCGAGGGAGGTTGGGGATGGTCGCTCATTTGCACGCTGGCGACAGACCTCGCCTATCGCCGCGAGGACGGCCGCAATTTCCTGACGTTCCGGCTACCGCTGACAGGATGACCCTCGGCCGCCGCCGCAATTATGCCGCAAAGCGACCCAACCACGGCCCGATTGGAGAGCAAGTATTGTCTTGTAGCTGCTAAAAGCTTCCCTCGGCGCCGCGTTCAACAGCCCCCACCCATTGCGCGGCGTCGAGGACTTTATTTTCCTTAATCAAAGCGCGCGCTCGGTTATTTGCCCCGGCATTCGCGCTTCGGTGGAAAAGCTCCCAACAGTCCATCGGCGGACGCTGCGCATTTTGAATCGCCAGGTGCCGATCTGTTTCACTTGCACGCGCTACGCTCCCAGGATGCATTTTCTACAAAAAACAAAGCCTTGGCGCGACTCGCATCGAGACCGATCCAACCGTTGTACGGATTATGTTTGTGGCCTGGTTCGCAGCGACATTCGTGGCGCCGGTGTGGTCTGGGGAATCGGCAAAGATGGGTGCCAAGTTTAGCAGGATATCATCGGGCGAAATGAGAACGGGAGATATCTAGGTGATCGGAGCGGGCGATTCTCTACGTCTGTCCGACGGCGACGCAATTGAGTTGCGGGGCTCTCGATCACAGACCGCCAGCGGTCGGAGCATCTGCTGATCGGTCTGTCGGCGAGATGCGCAATGTTGACAAACACCTTTGGACATCGAAACGGCGATTGCCCCGTACACATGCCTGATGAGACCGGCACCTTTGGGGGGCGTCTATCGCATCCCTTGGGCTTGGGGTTTCCTTCGATCTCTTTGTATGGGGCTCCCGCCTGGGAGTGGCCGAGACGGCATGTACCGAGGCAACTAGGGTTACGAACGAGGTCCGCCACACTTCGAAGAAATACCAGTAGATCCGCAATGAAGAGGTTGAGCAGAGTCGCAGATACTCGGGTTTCACACTCATCCACTGACAAAACCATGTCGAGCACGTCCCCCATCGGTTCGGGCGCATCGGTCTCGCCCCAGCGCGTCGCACGCAGGTCGAGAAATAATCTCGGGCATTAAGGTCTTCGGCTGCCGCGCCCCACCTGCGGGACCAGAGCCGGGGCGGCCGCAGTATAGCATTCCAGCATTGGGGGGCTCTTACGATCCGTTTCGACCCGGACATAACCTGGGGGCTGCGCCGCAGGGTCGGCATGGCCGGCGGCACACTTCGGTCGCCAAGTCGCCGGTCTTATGGTTCGGATCGTTGTCCTGAACGGCGACACCGAACTCGGCATAATCGTCACTGATTCCGTCGGGAGCGTGCCTGGGAAACCGAACACCGCGAACTATCGATCCGTGCGAAGAAGCCCTTCCGCACACGCGACCCCACATCCGTGGCTATGCAGACGTCAGTTCAACTGGAAATGAAGGGGATAGCGGCCGTTCTCGAAGTCGCCGAAAAGATCGTGGACATCGGGATGATCCACCGGCTCGCCGGATTGGTCGGCCACGAGATTCTGCTCCGACACATAGGCGACGTAGTAATTCTCCTCATTCTCAGCCAGGAGATGGTAGAAGGGCTGGTTTTTCACCGGACGGCTATCCTCGGGAATCGCCGCGTACCACTCCTCCGTATTGGAGAACATTGCGTCCACATCGAACACCACCCCACGGAAGGGATGCTTGCGATGCCGCACCACCTGGCCGAGATCATATTTCGCGTTCGTCTTAAGCATCACGCCGTTCCCCTCCTTTAAAGGTACCCTCTGGCGAAGTGCCTGTCTATTGCAGAGGCCAAAAGGAGCGGAAACAGTCTGTGAACTGCATTATAACAGTTTTTCAGAGCGTTGCCTTCCGGGCATGGGCACGCGGCACCTCCGGTTCGCCGCGTGATGATCGGATCCGCAGCGGTCGGCGAGGGCCAGAAACCAGCCATGGGCGCAACGCTTGGGGATTTCCTCCCAGAACGATATGACGTAAGCTTTCTCAAAAAAATGAGATCGAGCGAGGCAGTATGAGCAGAATTCTCCGCTTGGGGGTCCTATTGCTGTTGGTGTCCTGCGGCGGCAATTATTCCGCGCCGCGCGATCTCGACAATGCCTGTTCGATCCTCGAACAGCGGCCGAAATACCATGGCGCCATGAAGCGCTCCGAGGAGCGCTGGGGCGTTCCGGTACATGTGCAGATGGCGACGATCTATCAGGAGTCGAAGTTCATAGGCAATGCCCGCACCAAGCGGCGCTACGCGCTCGGCTTCATTCCGGCCGGCCGGCAGAGTTCGGCCTATGGTTATTCCCAGGCGCTCGACGGCACCTGGGACGATTACCGTCGCGACACCGGCCGGCGGGGGGCGAAGCGAAACAGGATCGACGACGCGGCGGATTTCATGGGCTGGTACATGAACCGCTCCGAGAAGAAGCTTGGCCTGTCGAAATGGGACGCGCAGAGCCAGTACCTCGCCTATCACGAGGGTCAGACAGGCTATGCGAGGGGAAGCCACCTCAAGAAGGCCTGGTTGCTGCGGGTTGCGGCGGATGTTGGGCGCAGGGCGGATCTGTACCAGCGACAGCTCATTTCCTGCGACCGGCTCTGAGGGGTCACTTCCGGCGTTTCTGCCGCTCGGCTTCGGCGTGGATCGAGAAAGTCGAGGGGCGGTAGCTTTTGCCGGTCTCGAGCGGGCCGAGGACGACGGTGGTCCGGCCGCCGGCTTCGTCGGTCACAACCCATTGTTTTAGAACGACAGGATTGGCCGAGAAGGCGAGTTGCAGGGTGCCGTACTCGGGGTTCTGCGGGTCCTGGGCGGTGACGATGGTGAGGGGGCCGGATTCGGTGTGGCCGACGACCATCTTGTCGCGGGAGAGGTCGACCTTGGCGGCGAGGATCAGGTTGAGGGGGGTCTTCTTCAGCGGGTACTGTTCCGGGGGTTGGTTGGATTTTCCATCAAAAACAGCCACTTGGCCACCACTGGCGAGGACCAGGGTGCGGTCGGGGGGGCCGTATTCGAAGCGCATGCGGCCGGGGCGGCGGATGATGACCGTGCCGGAGGAAGTGGAGCCGTCCGCGTTGGTCTGCTGGAACGGCGCCTCGGCGGTCCTCAAGCTGTTGAGATAGCTGGAGATTTGCGCGAGCGGGATCTTCTCGGCGAGGGCCGGGGAGACCGTCAGGGCGAGGGCGAGCGGGGCGAAGAGGAGGCGCAGGGGATTCATCATGGGCCCTATCTAGGTCAGGCCGCGCGGTTATGCCATAACGTGCAGCCGCTGTCCCATCACCGTACCGCGAGCGTACACACGCCGTCCCGACAGCGGCATTCTCATGCGTTCGGGCGCGGCGCGCGGCCCGTCAACCGCGCCTTGACCTTTTGGCGCGAGACTGGCCGCAGCCAGGGAGGGCCCATGACCGCAAGCCGCAGCAAGACCGAGGCGGCCCGCGCCGCGCGCTACCACGAGCTGGCCGAGACGATGCGGGGGCTCGAGGAGGACCTGCGCTGGGGGCTCACGGGCTCGGAGCGGATCCCGGCCGGCTGGGGCGCGATCCTCGAAGGGCCGGCGGTGCCGGCGAAGACGCGGCTGACGCTCAGGGTGGACGCGGATGTGGTGGCCTTCTTCCGGGCGATGGGGCGCGGGCATCTGACGCGGATGAACGCGGTGCTGAGAACCTTCATGCTCGCCCGGCTCGCGGGGCTCCTGACCGGGCCCGAGGGGGTGGAGTACCGCCCGACGCTCGACGAGGAATACGTCACCCTGCGGCGCGAGCTGATGGACCACCTCGCGGCGAAGGAGGCGGCCGAGGCGGCGGCGGCAGAGGACAGGACGAAACGGGCGCGCAACGCCGGGCTGAAGCGGCTCAAGGAGTCGCGGATGGGGAAGCGGTAGGGCGGTTGCCGCACCAGATTGGGTGGTGGTTGAACCCGCGCGCCCGTGCAGATCGGCGCACCCCGCGCTTGCTTTGCATTCGGTGTTTAGAGTGCCTCGTATATCTCGCGGCCTTTTGCCGGACTCTTAAAAAGAACAGCTAAGAATTTGTTTGGACGATCCTTTTCAAGTTTTTCGATTAGGTTTGGATAGATTTCTTCGCATATTGCTTCAATCTCATCACCATAGTCAGTTCTAAAATCTTTAATCGGCACATCTAAGCTTTTCTTGTCGAGTTTTTTGAAGACCAAAGCCGCCAAAGCTCGGTTGCCGTGAACTAGAACACCCCAAGGATACCCTGAGCGCTTTCCGATGGTTGCCTTTTTCGTCGTTATCCACTCGTCGATCTTCCGGAGGACTCGAACGCAATTGAACGCTTTTGCGCCGCTTGTGTTAGGATTATAGAGCGCTTTATAAGGCGCCTTCGATAAATCGTTAAAGAAGCGACCAACGCCTGTTTTTACAGCAATGAAATGGCTGGGATCACCCGACGAACAAGCCAGAGCGGTAGTGACTTCGATCAACTCGCAAGAATTTCCGCTGGAAGATGTCTCTTCACTCCGCAGAAAATCGTATGCTATCCCCTCGATTCTCATTTCTTGCTGAATGCGATGTTGCTCCGAGTCCTGGGATACAAAGTCTCTGCCTTCGACGCGGTTTTGAAGGTTGTTGGTTCGTGTCACACTTGTGCCAAATCCTTCCGGAGCTTTCTCCAGTAATATTACCCGGATTGGAACTTTAACTTTCCCCAACTGGGCGTCTTCAATGACCCGCGCAATTGTTGATACAGTTTGCGCACCGTTCACAATAGAAGCACCCTGCAACCCAAACGTGCCAGACGAGTGGGACGATGCCGCTGCGGGCGCACGAGTTGCACGATCCGCAATTAGTGTAATCCCATTGTTAAAGTACCAAAAATATTCTGGATTTTTGGATGCAGTTTCGAAAATTTGCTCGTTTTTGTCAGTTTTTCCCAATGCATAGCGAATATTTTTTACAACAAGTCGCTTGCCATGAGTCGCCCACCATGATTTTAACTGGTACCCATCAATCACGCCAAAATATGCTGGATACGGCGTTGCAATAAATGACCACTCAAGAAGTGTTGCATCTAAGCAGATTTTCCCTCTGGATTCATCTGTCGCCAGTGCCGCATATACCTAAGTCAGACCAAGCGTTTCATAGCTTGCAACACTTTCGTCTACTGTGTCGTCGCCATTTATCTCTTTAACTAACTTCTTCAGATGGCGAGTTCCGTGTTCCGCAAGCGAGCTTGCTCCAGTGGTGACCACCACAATGTGTATAGATGTGCCCGGCTGCGCTAGGGCACTAGCGATTACAGACAGACGGTCTTGAAGACGATCAGCGAAGTTTTCTGCTTGATCCTCGACAAGGTCTCTGACGCCGTTTGTAAAGGTTCCAATGTCAGCTGCCGAAGGCTCGCCACTTCCTGCATGGATCCACTTGGACTGCACAACTATTACCTGCCGCTCTGAAGCGTCATAGTATGCAGCGTCTATTCCATTATCATCGCCACCATCCCATACCGCTGCAGCTGCCTCGGCAGGTGTACAGTCCGCAATTTGATATATCGCGAACGCGGCAAGACAGCGACTCAAGAGGGCGCTTTCGCGAGCCTCTCCGTCCTTTGGCAAATCACCATCCTGCAAATGTTCCGCGAAAAGTTTTGTTAAGTTGTCTTTGATCTGCCGAACACGCAACCCTGACATGCTTTTACTCCGAATTTTTCAACCAAATGTAGAGCAAAAAACTAGGTTGCAAACAAGAGCCGTTATTGCTCCGGCACCAGAATCTCGCGCTTGCCGACATGGTTGGCGGGGGAGACGAGGCCCTCCTCCTCCATCTGCTCGACGAGCCGGGCGGCCTTGTTGTAGCCGATGCCGAGCTTGCGCTGGATGTAGGAGGTGGAGACCTTGCGGTCGCGCAGCACGACCTGCACCGCCTGGTCGTAGAGCGCGTCCTCGCCGTCGGTGTTGCCGCCAAGCCCGAGGACGAGGTCGATGTCGGCCTCCTTCTCGTCGTCGGGGCCCTCGACCACGCCGGACATGTAATCGGGCGGCCCGAAGCTCTTCAGGTGGTTGACGATCTCCTCGACCTCTTCATCGGAGACGAAGGGCCCGTGGATGCGGGTGATGCGGCTGCCGCCGGCCATGTAGAGCATGTCGCCCATGCCGAGGAGCTGTTCGGCGCCCATCTCGCCCAGGATGGTGCGGCTGTCGATCTTGGAGGTGACCTGGAAGGAGATCCGGGTCGGGAAGTTGGCCTTGATCGTGCCGGTGATGACGTCGACCGAGGGCCGCTGGGTCGCCATGATCAGGTGGATTCCGCTGGCGCGGGCCATCTGGGCGAGGCGCTGGATGCAGGCCTCGATCTCTTTCCCCGCGACCATCATCAGGTCGGCCATCTCGTCGACGATGACGACGATGTAGGGCAAAGCCTCGGGCATCAGCTCCTCGGTCTCGAAGACCGGGTCGCCGGTCTCCTCGTCGAAGCCGGTCTGGACGGTGCGCTTGAACATCTCGCCCTTGGCGAGCGCCTCGCGGACGCGGCCGTTGTAGCCCTCGATGTTGCGCACCCCCATCTTCGACATCTTGCGGTAGCGCTCCTCCATCTCGCCCACGGTCCATTTCAGCGCGACGACGGCCTTCTTGGGGTCGGTGACGACGGGGGAGAGGAGATGGGGAATGCCGTCGTAGACGGAGAGCTCCAGCATCTTGGGGTCGATCATGATGAGCCGGCATTCCTCGGGCGTGAGCTTGTAGAGGAGCGAGAGGATCATCGTGTTGATGGCGACGGACTTGCCCGAGCCGGTGGTGCCGGCGATGAGAAGGTGGGGCATCTTGGCGAGGTTGGCGACGATGGGCTCGCCGGCGATGTCCTTGCCGAGGGCAAGGGGGAGGCGGAGGCCAGAGTCGCCGAAGTCGCGGGCGGAGAGGATCTCGCGCAGGACGACCTTCTCGCGGAAGGCGTTGGGGAGTTCGATGCCGATGACGGTGCGGCCGGGGACGGTGGAGACGCGGGCGGAAAGCGCGGACATCGAGCGGGCGATGTCGTCGGCGAGGCCGATGACGCGGGAGGCCTTGAGGCCGGGGGCGGGTTCGAGCTCGTACATGGTGACGACGGGGCCGGGGCGGACGGAGACGATCTCGCCCTTGACGCCGTAGTCGTCGAGGACGCTTTCGAGCATGCGGGCGTTCTCCTGCAGCGCCTCGTCGGAGAGCGGGCGGCGCTGGACCGAGGTGGGGGAGGCCAGGAGCGAGAGCGGCGGGGTCTCGTAGGTCGGGGCGGTGTCGTCGAAGCGCAGGCGCGGCTGGGCCTCGGCCAGGGCCTGGCGCGAGGGGGCGGGGGGTTTCTGGGCGCCGTGCTGGACGATCGGGCGCGGGGCGGTGGGTTCGAGGGCGAAGGTGTCGTCGCGCTCGGCGGGGCCGGGGCGGTCCTCGGTGTCGAAGAGCGGCTCGGCGGTGAGCGGCGGGGCGGCGTCGAAGCTGTCCTCGTCGTCGAGGTCGAGGTCGGCAACCGGGGCGGGCTCGGGCGCGGCGCGGCGGGGCTGCGGCATGTAGCGCGGCGCGGCGGTCATCGGCGGCTCTTCGATGCCGCGGCGGGGGGCCGGGGCGGCGGGGGCGGTCAGCGGCGGCTCGACCCGCTGGCGCGGCTCGCCGTCGGCGACATGGACGGTGCGGGTGCGGACCGCGTCGGCGATGCGGGCGCGGATGCGGTCGGGGCTCGGCGCCTCGGCGTTCCAGCCGCCATGCGCCGGATAGGGTTCGATCAGCTCCGGCTCGGGCTCGTACTCGGGCTCGGCGCTGCGGCGGGCGAGGCCGGTCACGCGGGCAAGGAAGCCGCGCTTCTCCCGCGGGGCCGGGGCCGCCGGGGCGGGGGCGGCGAAGCGCGGCTCGGCGCGGAGCACGTCTGCGCGGAGCGCCTCGGCGGCGCGGGCGCGGCGGACCGGGGCGACGGCGATCTCCTCGTCCTCCTCCTCGTCCTCCGGGGCGTAGCGGGAGGCGCGTTCCACGGCCGCTTCGCGGCGGGCGCGGGACTTGTCCTGCAGCGCCTGAGCGCCGCGCACCGAGGCGACCGCGCCGCGGCCGGCGGCGCGCATCAGCCAGTCATAGCCGACGATTGTGCCGACGAGCAGGAACCGGGCGATCCCGGCAAGCTCGCGCAGATCGAAGCCGAGAACGAAGAGCGCCATCGCGAGCGCGGCGCCGGCGACGAGGAGCGACATCACCTTGAGGCCGAAGGCGGCGCTGACCGGCGCGACGCCGAGAATCGCGCCGAGCACGGTGTCGCCGAAGAGCCCGCCGAGGCCGAAGCTGTGCGCCCAGCCCTCGCCCGCGACATGGGTCGAGGCATAGACCGCCATCAGCGCCACCGCGATCGGCGCGAAGATCACGCGGGACAATGCGCGTTCCTCGCCGCGATGGCTGACGAAGCGCAGGCCCCAGGCGGCGAAGACCAGCGCGATGCCCCAGGAGCCGTAGCCGGCAATGACGAAGAGCGGCGAGGCGATCGAGGCGCCGAACGTGCCGAGCAGGTTCTGGGCGGGCGAGTCGGTGGCGGCGAGCCAGCTCGGATCGTCGGGCGAGTAGCTCGCGAGCATCATCGCGGTCATCACCGCCATGACCAGAAGCGCCAGCCCCAGGAGTTCCTTGCCGCGCCGTTCGAGCGCAGCCTGGAGGTTCTGATCCAGAAGCGGATCGCGCTGTCTTGCCTGGTACGATGCCATTGCCCTCGTCCTCAACCGTAGAGGCAGTCGCGGAGCATCTCGAGCCCGCGCCGCATTTCTTCTTTTGGGGCCACCATCGCAACGCGGATGTAACCCTTCCCCGGATTCAAGCCCGCAACCTCGCGGGCGAGATAGGCGCCCGGGAGCACCCTGACCCCCGTCTCGCGCCAGAGTTTCAGTGCCGCTTCCTCGCCGTCCTCGACCGGCAGCCAGAGGAAGATGCCGCCGTCCGGTCCCTTGTAGCCCTGAACCTTGGCGAAGATGCGGTCGGCGATGCGGAACTTTTCCTGATAGAGCGCCCGGTTCGCCTCGACATGGGCCTCGTCGGACCATGCCTTTTCCGAGACGTGCTGGATCGGCAGCGGCAGGGGCGCGCCGCCGTAGTTCCGGAGCTGGCGGAAGCGGGTGATCGCCTCCGGCCCGCCGGCGACGAAGCCCGAGCGCAGGCCCGGCAGGTTCGAGCGTTTCGACAGCGAATGGAAGACCGCGACCCGTTCGGGATCGGCGCCGATCTCGTCGGCGACCTGGAGCGCGCCGACCGGCGGATGGTCGCGCCAGATCTCGGAGTAGCATTCGTCCGCGAGCAGGATGAAATCGTGCTTTTCCGCGAGTGCCAGAACCTCGGCGATGTAGTCGCGTGAGGCAATGGAGCCTTGCGGATTCGCGGGCGAGCAGAGATAGGCGAGCGCGGTGCGGTCGAGGATGTCGGCCGGAAGCGCGGTGTAGTCGGGCAGAAAGCCGGTGGCCGCGCCGGCCGGGACGAAGACGGGTTCGGCGCCGACCGACAGCGCGGCGGCGGCATAGGGCTGGTAGAACGGGTTCGGCATCAGCACCACGGGCTGGCGGCCGTTCTTGACCTCGGGGCAGAGGGCCATGCAGGCGTCGAAGAGCCCCTCGCGGGTGCCGTTCAGGACCATGATCCGCTCGGGCGAGAGATCGGCGCCGTAGCGCAGCCGCAGCCAGCCGGCGATCGCAGCGAGCAGGCCCGGCGCGCCCTCGTTCGGGGGATACTTGCCGAAGTCGGAAAGATGCGCCTGCAGGATCGGGCCGACGAAGTCCGGAATCGGGTGGCGCGGCTCGCCGATGGTCATGGCAATGGGCTCGCCACCGGGTGCGTGGTGGTCGAGCAACTTCCGCAAGCGCGGGAACGCGTAATCTGGCAGGTTCGAAAACCGCTCGGGAAACGCCATTACTGCCTCAATCTATGGGGTCGTTGCGCCCCATTTGCAGTTCAGATTAGCCGCAGCCGCCGCCTTGGTCCAGAAAAAGCGGCGATTTTCGCTGCCCCGCGGCGCGGGAATGTGGCTTTTCCGTCCTCAGCGCAGGGCCGCCTCGGCGGCGGCGCCGAGGCGCAGGAGACGGGCCTCGCCGAAGGCGGTTCCCATCAGCGTGATCCCGGTCGCGGGCAGCCCCGTGGGCAGGGTCAGCGCCGGGATCCACATCAGGTTGGCGATGCGGGTGTTGCGCAGGGCGAGCAGGTTCTCGGTGACGAAATAGTCGCGGTCGGATTCGAGCCGCGCCGCCTCGGGCGGCAGGTTCGGCGTGGTCGGCACGAGCACCGCGTCGTAGCGGGCGGTGCGCGCGGCCCAGCGTGTCCGGATCGCGTCGAGCCGGTGCCAGGCGGCGACGTAATCGGCGCCGGAATGGGAGGCGCCGGCGCGGAACCGGTCGCGGACGGGGCCGTACATCTTCTCGGGCGCGGTCTCGATCGCGGCTTTCCAGGTGCCGTAGGCCTCGGTCGTGTAGAGGATGCCGGCGAGCGACATCGCCTCGACGAGGTCGGGGAAGGCGGCTTTCGTGATCTCGGCGCCGGCGTCCTTCAGGCGTTCGAGCGCGTGGGTGAAGCCGACCTTCGGCTCGGGGCGGAGATCCTCGAGCGCGGTGGTCTCGAGCACCATGAGGCGGGCGCCCCTCAGCGTCGCGGCGGTCAGATCGGCGGGTTTCGCGCCTTCGAGCGCGGCGAGGAGGAGGGCGGCGTCCTCGACGGTGCGGGTGAGGGGGCCAACGGTGTCGAAACGGGCGCAGAGCGGGACGACGCCCTTGAGCGAGAGCCGGCCCGAGGTGGTCTTGAGGCCGACGAGGTCGTTCCAGGCGGCGGGCACCCGGACCGAGCCGCCGGTGTCGGAGCCGATCCCGGCCGCGGCGAGGCCGAAGGCGGTCGAGGCGGCGGCGCCGGAGGAGGAGCCGCCGGGGGCGAGTGCCGGGTCGTGGACGTTGGGCGGGGTCGCGGTCATCGGGTTGAGGCCAAGGCCGGAGAAGGCGAGCTCGGTCATATGGGTCTTGCCGAGGCAGACGAGGCCCTGGAGCGTGGCATTGGCGAGCACCGCGGCGTCGCGTTCCGGCACCCGGTTCTCAAGGAGGCGCGAGCCAGCCTCGGTGGCGGTGCCGGCGGTGTCGAAAAGGTCCTTCCAGGAGACCGGCACCCCGTCGAGGAGCGAGAGCCGCTGGCCGGCCCTCGCCCGTTTCGCCGCCGCCGCCGCCTCTTCGAGGGCGCGCGCCTCGGTCAGCCGGGCATAGATGCGGTCGCGCTGCGGGTGGGCGCGGATCGCGTCGAGGAAGGCCGCCGTCAGCTCCTCGGGGTCGATCTCGCCCCGCCCGATCGCGCGGCCGAGATCGCCCGCGCTCATCCGCCGCCATTCCGCCATGGATGCCTCCGTCGTTGACGCAATGACGGTAGCGCCGGGCCCGGTCGTTGGGAAGGGCACGCGGTCTTGCCGGCAACGGCGGCGGAGCCGGGCGCGTGGTCCTGCGGCAGGCGGTTCCGGGGCTGGCCTGCCCTCGCGGCAACACAGGGCAGGGATTGATTCAAAAGGGAAATCTGGCCAGTCTGCTGGGCGCGTTCACCGAATCGCTTTCAAGCCAGAAGGACCGTCATATGGGTTTCTCGTTTCGATCTCTGCTTTAGTCATGCGCATTCTCCGGGGCTGCCTTCGCGGCATCCGCGCAGGACGGCGCGCCGATCCTCTTCACCAATGTCAACGTCTTTGACGGCACGAACGAGGCGCTGATCGAGAACGCGAATGTCGTCGTCACCGGCAACCTGGTCACGGCGGTGTCGACCGAGCCGCTCGCGGTGGCCGGGGGCACGGTCATCGACGGCGGCGGACGGACGATGATCCCCGGGCTGATCGACGTCCATTGGCACACGTCCTACTGCTGCGCGGCGCAAAGCACCGTCGTCACCGGCGACGTCCTCGAAATCGCCATTCGCGGGGCGATGGGGTCGGAGCGGACGCTGATGCGCGGGTTCACGTCGGTGCGCGATGTCGGCGGCAATCCCTTCGCCACGAAGAAGATGATCGACGCCGGCGAGATCCCCGGACCGCGCATCGTGCCCGCAGGGCCGCCGATCGGCCAGACGGGCGGTCATTTCGACTATCGCCCCTACCAGGCCGTGCCGGTGAACCAGGGCGATTCCCAGTGGTACTGGTACAGCGCGGGCCTCATGGCGATGGCCGATGGCGTCGACCAGGTGACGCTCCGGGCGCGCGAGGTGATGCGGATGGGCGCGTCGCTGATCAAGATCTCGGGCGGCGGCGGGGTGTCGTCGGTCTACGATCCGCTCGACGTGTCGCAATACACCGAGGCGGAGCTGAGGGCCTTCGTCGACGTGGCGAATTCCTAAAACACCTATGTCGCCTCGCACATCTTCACCGACGAGGCCGCGCAGATGGCCATCCGGGCCGGCATCAAGTCGATCGAGCATGGCAACCTGCTCAGCCGGGAAACGCTCCAGATGATGAAGGATAGCGATGTCTGGCTCAGTGCCCAGCCGCTCCTGAACGACGAGGACGCCTTCACCTTCAACGATCCCGTCAGCACCCAGAAATGGATCGACGTGACCGACGGGACGGCGAACGTCTATGCCCTCGCCAAGGAAATGGGCGTCAAGATCGCCTTCGGCACCGACATGCTCTTCGATGCCAAGCTGGCCGAGAAGCAGGACGCCTTCCTCGCGAAGCTGAAGAACTGGTCACGCCCCACGAGATCCTGAAGATGGCGACCTCGACCAATGCCGAGCTTCTGGAACTGTCCGGGCCGCGGCTGCCGTACCAGCAGGGCAAGCTTGGCGTGATCCGGGAAGGCGCCTATGCCGACCTGATCCTCGTCGACGGAAACCCGCTCGCGGATATCGACCTCGTCGCGAATCCGGACGACAACTTCGACCTGATCATGAAAGACGGCAGGATCTTCAAGAACGCGCTGAACTGATCGGACCGCAAGCAGCTGGCACATCGCGGAGCGCGGGATGCGCCACGGCGGTCGCCGCGACGCCGGCGTTGAACTCGCGACGAGCGATTTCATGCGTCTTGCACATGGCGAACGCTCATAATGATATCAGTCAGTGCTGCGCCGGATCGGCTTTCCCGGCGCCGAATCGAGAACGAGTTGCCCGTCGCGGACCACGAAGTCCCCGTTCACCAGGACCGTGTTCACGCCGACCGCCACCTGGTTGGCGTTTTCGAAGGTGGCGCGGTCGGCCACCGTGTCGGGGTCGAAGACGACGATATCGGCGTCCATGCCGATCTGGAGCCGGCCCTTGCTGCGCATCTGCGGCACGAAGTCCTCAAGCGTCTGCGCCGGCATCAGCGACATCTTGCGGATCGCTTCGCTCAGCGACATCAGCCCGCGTTCACGGACATAGGAGCGCAGCACCTTGGCGAAGGTGCCCGACGATCTGGGATGGCTGAACACCTTCTCGGGCAGCGGCCATTCGTCGCCTTCGTAGTTCAGGACCTTCCCGTCGTCGGTGAAGTAGGACCAGAACACCTCGTCAGAGGCGATCAGCACGGCGGGATGCGTCACCGAGGCATCGAGAAGCGCGAGATCCATCGGCTCGTGCTCGTCGAGGAAGTGCCAGGTGACGAAGGTGCCGGGATTGTTCGCCTGGTAGTCGGCGAGCTGTTCCTCGGTCAGCCGGTCCTTGCCGAGCTGGAAGTTCTCGGAGGTCGAGGACATGCGTTCGCGCCAGTCGTCACCGCTGAACATCGCCGCGCCAACGACGGTGTTGGCCGCGCCGTAGGGATAGGCCTCGACCGAGATATTGATGCCGTTGGCCTGCGCCTCCTCGACCATGTCGAGCATCGCGTGGATGTCCGACAGCGACGAGCTGTTGATGTGGCAGATGTGCATGTGGGCGCCGGTGATCGCCGCGTTGCCGATCAGTTCCTTGATCGCCTCGAAGGAGCTTTGCGGCTCGATATTGCTGGCGTATCGCACATGGGTATAGGTGGCGACGCCGTGATCCCGCGCTATCTCGGCGAGCGCGAAGTATTCCTTCTGGCCGTAGCCGGGGGCATAGCCGGCATTGATGCCGATCCCGAGGCCGCCCTCGTCGAGTCCCCGCTCGACAAGGGAGAGGATGCGGTCCAGTTGCTCGGGGGTCGCAACCTCGTTCTTCCAGTCGTTGCGGCTCTGGGCATCCTGGAAATAGGCGGTGGTGGACAGGGGGTCCGTACCCGAAAAGGCCGCGATGCGCCCGAAGGTCCAGCCCGATGCCGCCCCGTAGTTGATGGGCAGGCTCTTGGCCGACTGGGTCTCGTACCACTCGCCGATGGGCAGGACGCCGGATTCCAGCTCCAGCATCGTGGTGACGCCCTGAACCGCCTGCATGCGGTAGTCGCCGATGTTCTGGCCGTGGGCGTGAAGGTCGATGAAGCCGGGGGAGACGACCTGCCCGGCCGCGTCGACGATGACATCGCCGTGCAACGGGAACTCGCTGATCGCCGCGATCCGGTCTCCGTCGATGGCGACGTTGCGGATCGCGTCGAGGCCGCTCTCGGGGTCGATCACTCGACCGCCGCTGATGACGAGGTCATAGGCGAGTGCGCTCGTCGTGCCGGAGAGGAAGAAGAGAAGGGAAAAAACCGCGCGCATGAAATCCTCCGTGCTGATTATCCTGGGTCAAAGCCGACCTGCCCGACCATCTCCCCGTTAACGAAAACCGCATCCCGATGCTCCATGCCCGATGCCCGCTGGGGAGGAACTATCGACATGGCTAGCACGGCGCTCGACTTGACCGTTTACATCCGGTGCCGGTGCACGCAGAATCTTGTCGCATCAGGATAAGTCATGGCATGTGGAAAATGGTCGTCAGGGCGCGCAGAAAGACCGATCCGAAATTCACGCGGGCGGCGCTGCTGATCCCGTTCGCAACCGCCTTCGCCCGGCGTGGCGGTCAAGCCGAGGATGTCGTGCTTGGCAACCAACTTCCACTCGAAGCCTTGACGAATCCTCAACTTCTGATCGAGGCCTCCACGCTCTACGCCGCCATCGAGAACATGGCGGCGGTGCTAGGCGATCCCTATTTCGGCGCCACCGTGGCGGTCGAGGTGGCGCATCACGGCACCCCGGTGCTCCGGGATGCCGCGCACGACGCCGTGACGCTCGGCGATTTCCTCTCGCGGGCGGTGACGGAGGTCGCGGCGCAGTTCGACAACGTCCGCTATTCCCTTCACGTCACGGCCGACGCCGCCAGCTTCGAGATCCAGCGCACGCTGCGCGTGTCCGGAGCCTTGAAGCAGATCGACGCGATCGTCGTCTGCTTCTATGTCACCGTGTTCAGGCTCGGCCTCGGCGCGGGCTTCGATCCGAAGCGCCTCATCGTCACCGCGCCGAGCCGGGACGCGGTGCCGCCGGGTTTCCTGCCACGGTCGGCCTTCATCACGTCGCCGATCAACGGTTTGCGCATCAGTTTTCCGACCGAGTGGCTCACGCGGCCATTCAAGCTCGACTGGGCGCTGGCCGAGATATCGCGGGGCGAGTTCGGCGACGATCCCGGCGCGGCGACGACCGTCGCGTATTTCCGGAACCTCGTGGCCGAGAACCTGGAGCACACGGACCCGCTCGCGCAGTTCGCGCGGAACTGCGGGATGCATCCGCGCCGCATCCAGCGGCTGCTCGCGGCCCAGGGGACCTCGTACCGCCGGATCAGGGACGAGGCGCGGCGGAGCCTCGCGGTGAAGCTCGTGTCGGAAAGCCGGATCCCGTTTGCCGAGATCGCGCAGCGGGTCGGGTTTTCCAGCCTGCCGGCGCTGGACCGGGCGTTCCGGCAGTGGACCGGCAAGACCCCGACGGCATTTCGCGCCGAGAGCCTCATGGCGGATCCCGGCGCCGCCGGGGCCGGGAATGTGACGCATGGACAATCCCGCGCCGGAGCGGATAGTTGAGCCATGACCTACGATGCGGACGTGATCATTACCGGCGGCGGGCTGAACGGCCCGGCACTCGGGCTTGCGCTGGCGCAGGCGGGGCTGAAGGTCGCGGTGATCGACGCCCAGCCGGCGCGGGCGCGGGCCGAGAGTAATTTCGACGGCCGCGCCTATGCGCTCGCCATCGCCTCGAAGCGGCTTCTGGCGGCGATCGGCGTGTGGGACCGGGTCGCGGCCGAGGCCCAGCCGATCCTGGAGATCAAGGCGAGCGACGGGCGGCCCGGCGAGGGCCCCGCGCCGTTCTTCCTGCATTTCGAGGCGGCCGAGATCGAGGAAGGCCCGATGGGCTTCATGCTGGAGGACCGGCACCTCTATGCCGCCTTCCTCGCCGCGATGGAGGCGGAAGCGAACCTCACCCACCTGCCCGCCACCACCGTGACCGCGCAGGAGGCGGGGCCGGCCGGGATCGCGGTGACGCTCTCGGACGGCAGGACGCTGACGTCGCGGGTGCTCGCGGGCTGCGACGGGCGCGCCTCGGGCACCGCGGTCCGGGCCGGGATCAGCCGCACCGGCTGGGGCTACGGCCAGACCGCGATCGTCTGCGCGGTGGCGCATGAGCGCCCGCATGGCGGCATCGCGCAGCAGTTCTTCATGCCCTCGGGGCCGCTGGCGATCCTGCCGCTGAAGGGCAACCGCTCCTCCATCGTCTGGAGCGAGACCGATGCCGCCGCCCGCGCCATCGCCGAGCTGAACGACGCCGACTTCCTCGAGGTGCTGCGGCCGCGCTTTGGCGACTTCCTCGGCGAGATCGAGCTGGCGGGCGGACGCTTCACCTATCCGCTGAACCTCACGCTCGCGACGAGCTACACCGCGCCGCGGCTGGCGCTCGTCGGCGACGCGGCGCACGGGGTTCATCCGATCGCGGGACAGGGGCTCAACCTCGGGTTCCGCGACGCCGGCGCGCTGGCCGAGGTGCTGGTCGACGCCCATCGCCGCGGCGAGGATATCGGCGCGGGCGACGTGCTCGACCGCTACCAGAGCTGGCGGCGCTTCGACGCGACCACGCTGGCGCTTGGCATGGACGGGGTGAACCGGCTGTTTTCCAATGACAACCCGCTCCTGCGCGCGGCCCGCGATGTCGGCATGGGGCTCGTCGGCAGCGTGCCGGGCCTGCGCCGCGCCTTCATCCGCCAGGCGGCGGGGCTCGCGGGCGATCCGCCGCGGCTGCTGCGCGGGCAGAGGCTCTGAGGCCGGACGCGCGGGCGTTCCGCCAGAATCCCGCTATCAGGCGTTGAGCAGCGCGTGGAGGCGGCGGAGTACGCCGGGCCGCTTCGCGAGATCGACGGTATCGGACCAGAGATCCTGCAGTTCGCGAATGGCTTCGTCACGCGCTTCTTCCGCGCCGGGATAGTGCGGCGGAACGAAGGGGCCGCTGACAACTGCAAGGTGGGACGCTTGGCCTTCAAGTTTCATCACCAGTCTCCTCAGACTGTCATCTCGGTTAACGCTGCGCCCGAATCCCGGCATTGGGATGGCAGGACCATGCCGGCCGTGGTGCCATTTTGCGGCCCATTGCGGCGGCGCCGGCCGCGTGGACGGCTCGATCCGGCGGTCAGGTCGCCTCGCGCGGCAGGAGGTTCCAGGCCGATGTCTTGCCGCGAAGCCCGCCCCAGAGATCGGCCTCGGCGCCGAGCGCCTCGTAGAGGAACGCCATCATCGCCCGGACCCTTGCGGCGTTGCGCAGGTCGGGATGGGTCAGCACCCAGAGCTCCATGTCGAGGTTGCGGATCGGGTCCGAGATCCGCAGGAGCCGGGGGTCGGCGTCGCCAACATAGCAGGGCAGGAAGGTGAGCCCGAGCCCCTCGGCGGCGGCGTTCTGGACCGCGCGCGAGGCGCGGCACTGGAAGACCGCGCGGTCCTCGCCCTCCTCCCTCGTCTTCCAGACGGTCGGCACGAGCCAGGGTGCCGTGCCCTCGATCAGGCAGAACGGATGCTCGGCGAGCGGGCGGTCGGGAGCGGACGTGATATAGTTCTCGGTCGCGTAGAGCGCGAAGCGGAAGGCGCAGATCTTGCGGCCGAAGCTCGTCTCGGGCGGGGCCCTGGTGGCGCGGATCGCGATCTCGGCCTCGCGGCGGTTGAGGTCGAGCGCGCCGTGGCCGGGGGTCACGTCGATCTGGATGTCGGGGTGGTCGGCGAGGAAGCGCGCGACGAGGCCGGGCGCGTGATCCTCGGCGAAGGCCTCGGGGCAGGTGATCCGCAGCCGCCCGCTCAGCCGCGCGTCCTGGCCGAAGACCTCGAGGCCGAGCGCGTGAAACTCGCCCTCGATCCGCTCGGCATAGCCCATCGCGGTGCGCCCCGCATCGGTCATCATGTAGCCGTGGTCGAAGCGGTCGAAGAACCGCACGCCGGTCTTTTCCTCGATCGCGTTGATGTTGCGGAAGACGGTGCTGTGGGTCTTGCCGAGAAGCCGCGCGGCACCGGAGAGGCTCTGGGCCCGGCAGATCGCGAGGATGATCGCGAGATCGCTCCATTCGAGCGCGCGCCGCGTGTCCTGCAAGTCGGTGGTCTTGGGCATCGTCCGGGGCCTGTCCATTCCTGCAAACCGGGCTTTCGGGATTGGCGAATTCCCGGTCGCCCCCGAGCATGGCAGGTTTTTCCCAAGACCGGAACGGCCCGGTCGCCACCACCGAAACAAGGGAGAGAGATGATGTTCATCCAGTTCGTGCAGTTCGAAACGACGCTGACGGAAGCCGAGGTCATGGCGATTGCCGAGGAGCGCGCGCCGCAGTTCCGCGCCATCGAGGGGCTGGTGCAGAAGTTCTACCTGAAGCTCGACAAGCCCAACCACTACGGCGGGTTCTACATCTGGGCGTCGCGCGAGGCGATGGCGGCGTTCCGGCAATCCGAACTGGCCCGGACGATCCCCTCCGCCTACCGGGTCGTCGGCGCCCCGGATGTGGATATCCACGAGTTGCTCTTCCCGCTTCGCGACGACGCCGCGCTTGGCGACGAAGCCGCCTGACGCCTCGGCGCCGCCCCGGGGCGGCGCCTGCCCTCAGCCGAGCTTGCGCGCCTCGCTCACCAGCATGATCGGGATGCCGCCGCGGATCGGAAAGGCGAGGCCGGCGGGCTTGGAGATCAGCTCCTGGCGCTCGGCATCGTAGGAGAGCGGCGCCTGCGTCAGCGGACAGACCAGCGCCTCCAGCATCCGGCGGTCGACCTTCACCTCGTCGTTCATTGCATCATCTCCTCGCCGCCGCCGCGCAGCGCATATTCCATCAGCGTCACCAGCGTCTCGCGCCGGGTCGCGAGCGACGGCGCCTCGAGGAGCGCCTGCTTGTCCTCGGGCTCGAACGGGCAGAGCATCGAGAGCGAGTTGATCAGGAGCTCGTCCTCGGCATCCTTCAGGCTGTCCCAGTCGGTCGAGAGCTGCTCGGCCTCGAAGAAGCGGCGCAGGAGCGCGAGGAAATCGTCGCGGTCGAAGCCCGCGTCACGCTCGGCCGGGCCGCGGTCACGGGAAAAGCCGTCCCAGCCGACCTCGGCCGAGAGATAGGGGGAAAAGCCCGATATCTCGCGCTTGAGCCGGAAGCGCGAGACGCCGGTGAGCGTGATCATGTAGCGCCCGTCATCGGTCTCGGAAAAGCCGGTCACGCGCCCGGCGCAGCCGATCGCGGCCAGGAGCGGCTGGCCGTCGGGGCCGGGGCGCGGCTGGATCATCCCGATCAGCCGGTGGCGGGTCTTCAGCGTGTCCTCGAGCATCGCGAGATAGCGCGGCTCGAAGATCTGAAGGGGCAGCCGGGCGCGGGGCAACAGAAGCGCCCCCGGCAGCGGGAAGAGCGGAATCTTGTCCGGCAGGTCGCCATGGAGCTTCATGCACCCGATCCTAGCGGCTTGGCATCCTCAGGCAAAGATCATCGACGAGAGTTTCCGGCGGCCCTTGAGCACGATCGGGTCGGTCGGCTTCAAGGCCTCGAAGATGGTGAAGAGCTGCGCCTTCGCCGCGCCGTCGTTCCACTCGCGGTCGCGGCGGAACAGTTCCAGAAGCTCCTCGACCGCACCCTCGACCTTGCCGGCGGCATGGAGCGCCTGGGCGAGGTCGAACCGCGCCTGGTGGTCGTCGGGATGCGAGAGCACCCGGTCGAGCAGTTCCGCGACCGGCCCGGCGCTGGCGGCCTGCCGGGCGAGCGCGAGCTGCGCGCGGGCGGCGTCGATCTCGGCCGTGTTGGCGATCGCGGCCGGCACCGCAGAGAGCAGCCCCTCGGCCTCGGCCTCGTTGCCGACGGCGAGATGGGCGCGCACCAGCCCGCCATAGGCGCGGGCGTTCTCCGGCTCCTCGCCGAGGATCGCGGCGAAGGTCTCGGCGGCGTCGGCCGCAGCCCCTTCGGCAAGCATCTGCTCGGCGGCGTCGAGCGCCTCGGACAGCCCGCCGTCCCCGGCGAGCCCGGTGAGCCGGTCGACGAAGGCCTTGATCTCGGAGCCCTGGACCGCGCCCTGGAACCCGTCCACCGGCTTGCCCTCCCAGAAGGCGTAGACCGTCGGGATCGACTGGATGCGCAGCTGCGCCGCGATCATCTGGTTCTCGTCCACGTTGACCTTGGCCATGCGGACCTTGCCCTTGGCCGCGGTCACCGCGGCCTCAAGCGCCGGCCCGAGCGTCTTGCAAGGCCCGCACCAGGGCGCCCAGAAGTCGACGATCACCGGAACCTCGCGGCTCGCCTCGATGACTTCCTTCATGAAATCCGCCTCGGTCACGTCGCGGATCAGGTCCCCGGCCGCCGGAGCGTCCTGTTTCTGGCCGAATTCGAGCATGTCTGCCCCCGTTGTCTCGTGTCGCCCCCTATATGAGCGCCCGGAGGCGAAAGGCCAAGGGGCATCCCGCCCCCCGGCACGATCTTCGTCTTGACCGGAACATCCCCGCCGGAGGCATCCGCCGCCCGGCCTGGGCGATGGCTCAGCCCTTGTCGAAGAACGGCGTCACCTGCGCCACGATCACCGAGTTCTCGGCGAGCGCGCGCTCCATCAGCGCGCGCTCGTCGTCCTCGATCTCGTGGCCCTGGGCCGCGCGTTCCTCGGCGGTGCCGTAGCCGGTGACGTCCAGCGGCGCCATGTCGGCCTGCTTGAGGATCGCCACCGTCTCCCGCACCGCCTCGTCCTCGTCCACGCCCGAGGCATAGATCATCAGCGCCGCGCCACTCGCGCCCTTGGGCAACCCGTCGCCGGCCTTGCGGCCGACCTCGACCACGAGGGTGTAGACCTGCTGGGGTCGTTTCGGCTTGTCGGTCATTTTGCTCTCCAACCGCGCCTACCGAAAATCCTTCAAGGATTTTCGGGAAGAAAATTACTGAATTTTCTTCCCGCGCCCGGCCTCAGTCGCGCAGGAGATCGTTGATCGAGGTCTTGGCCCGGGTCTGGGCGTCGACCTTCTTCACGATCACCGCGCAGTAGAGGTTGATACCGCCCTTCGAGGGCATCGAACCCGCGACCACGACCGACCCCGCCGGCACCTCGCCGTAGAAGACGTCGCCGGTCTCGCGGTCGACGATCTTCGTCGACTTGCCGATGAAGACGCCCATGCCGAGGACCGAGCCCTCGCGGATGATGCAGCCCTCGACGACTTCCGACCGGGCGCCGATGAAGCAGTTGTCCTCGATGATCGTCGGTCCAGCCTGCATCGGCTCCAGCACGCCGCCGATGCCGACGCCGCCGGAAAGGTGGACGTTCTTGCCGATCTGCGCGCAGGAGCCGACGGTGGCCCAGCCGTCGACCATGGACCCTTCATCGACATAGGCGCCGATGTTGACGAAGGAGGGCATCAGCACCACGCCCTTGCCGATGAAGGCCGAGCGGCGGACGATCGAGCCGGGCACCGCGCGGAAGCCCGCGGCGCGCCATTCATGCTCGCCCCAGCCGTGGAACTTGGACGGCACCTTGTCCCACCAGGTGGTGCCGCCGTTGCCGCCGGAGATCGGCTCCATGTCGTTGAGCCGGAACGAGAGAAGCACCGCCTTCTTGGCCCACTGGTTCACATGCCAGTTGCCGTCGGCCTGACGCTCTGCAACGCGGAGCGTGCCGCTGTCGAGCGCGGTCAGCGTCGCCTCGATCGCCTCGCGGGTTTCGCCCCCGGTCGCGGTCGTGATCGTGTCGCGCGCCTCCCAGGCGGCTTCGATGGCGGTCTCAAGTGCGGCATTGGACATGGGCGTTCCCTCGGAATCTGACGTCGCGTGACCATGGCCTATAGGGCGGCTCGGCCCGCGAAGCAATGCGACCATGCGCGTCACAGTTGCGCCATCTTGCGCGGCCATGCTGGCATCCAGCCTGCAAAGGGGCTACGCCTTAGGGTAACAGGACCTCGAGGACGCTCATGAAAGAAGATCCCCGCCGCCACCCGTTTCGCCACAGCCACCAGGATGTGGAGACCGCCGACCGCATTCCCGACACGCCGCAGACGCGGGCGCCGGCCTACCGGCTCGCCTTCACCGATCCCGACTTCATGTGCCGCGAGGAACTGCGCCCCGTGCGGCTGCAGCTCGAGCTTCTGAAGCCGCAGATGATCATGGACGAGCGCGGCATCGAGTCGACGATCGTGATGATGGGCAGCGCGCGGATCCCTGATCCGACCGGCACCGCCGAGCAGCCCGAGCCGCCTGTCATCGAGACCGCCGCGGGCGGCAAGACCGAGGCGGCGACCGGCGCGGCGGCGCTTGCGAAATGGTACGCCGAGGCGCGCAAGCTCGCCCGGATCATGACCGAGAAGAGCCTCAGGAGCTACGGCCGCGAGGACGTGATCGTGACCGGCGGCGGCCCCGGCATCATGGAGGCCGGGAACCGCGGCGCGATGGATGCGGGCGGCCATTCGATCGGCCTCAACATCGTGCTGCCGCACGAGCAGGCGCCGAACGTCTATGTGACGCCCGACCTCTGCTTCAACTTCCACTACTTCGCGATCCGCAAGATGCATTTCCTGATGCGCGCGAAGGCGATCTGCATCTTCCCCGGCGGTTTCGGCACATTGGACGAGATGTTCGAGAGCCTGACGCTGATCCAGACCGGGCGGATGAAGAAGGTGCCGTTCCTACTGTTCGGCCGCGCCTTCTGGGACAGCATCATCAATTGGCAGGCCCTGGCCGAGGCCGGCACGATCTCGCCCGAGGACCTTGGCCTCTTCTCCTTCGTCGAAAGCGCCGAGGAGGCGGTGGAGATCATCGAGGGCTGGAAGAACGGCGGCTAGGCCGCCAGTTCAACCCACCTCGATCTCGATCATCACCGGCCCGTCAGGGCGGCGCAGGTCCTTCAGCGCCGCGGCCACCGCCTCGGGCGTCATCGGAACGCGGGCGAAGGGCATGGCGCAGGACTGCGCTACGGCGGCGAAGTCGGGCGGCGTCGGGTGGCAGCCGGTGACGGCGACGCCCACATTCGCCATTGAGTCCGCGATCTCCTGATAGGCGTGGTTGTTCCAGATCAGGAAGGCGATCGGCAGCTTCTCGTCCACCGCCGTCATCAGCTCGGGCAGCGAGAACTGGGCGCCGCCGTCGCCGGCGAGGCAGACGACCGGCGCGTCGGGATCGGCGAGCGCTGCGCCGATCGCGGCGGGGATCGCGAAGCCGAGCGCGCCGAAGCCGGTCGCGGCGTTGAACCAGCCGCCGGGGCGGTCGTGGTCGTAAATCAGGTTGCCGGCGTAGATCGCCTGCGTCGAGTCGCCGACGAAGATCGCGCCCGGAACCGTGTCGCGGACCGCTTCGAGGATGGCGAGTTGCGGCAGCATCACCGGGTCGAGCCCGGCGCGGGCGGCTTCGAGCGCCTCAGCCGCGCGCGTCGCGCCGTCACGGGGCGCCCGTTCCGGCAGCGCCCCGGTCAGCGCCGGCAGCACCGCCTCGGCATGGCCCCGGAGCGCGATCTCGGCCGGGTGGAGGGCAAGCTGCCCGGCCGAGATGTCGATCCGGACGAGCCGCGCCGGGACCGGCATCGCGCCGCCATACATCTCGTAATCGGTGGGGCCGAACTCGGTGCCGACGGCGAGCACGACGTCGGCGGCGCGGATCAGGTCGCGCACCGCATCGAGGCAGGGGCTCGCGGGCACCGCGAGCGGGTGGCGGTGCATCAGGCCACGGGCGTTCACGGTCTGCACCACAGGGGCGTCGAGCCGTTCGGCAAGCGCGGTGAGCGCGCCGTCGGCCTGCTTCGCGCCGCCGCCGGCGAGGATCAGCGGGCGCGCGGCTTGGCCGAGCGCCGCGGCGGCGCGGCGGATCGCGTCGGGATCGGGCAGCACCGGCGCGGCATCGGCCGGCGCGGGGACCGGGAGCGCGGGCAGACCCATCACGTCGAGCGGCACCTCGATATGGGCCGGGCCGGGCCGGTCGGAGGCGAAGCCCGCGAAGGCGCGGTCTAGGGCCGGGGCCAGCGCCTCGGCGCTTTCCACACGGTCGGCGGTACGGGCGACGAGCGCGGTCAGCCCGAGCTGGTCGGGCAGTTCGTGGAGGCAGCCGAGGCCACGCCCCAGCGTCGCTCGCCGGTTCACGCCCGAGATCACCAGCATCGGCACCGAATCCGCCCGCGCCTGGCCCATCGGCGTCAGCGTGTTCGTGACCCCCGGCCCGGTGATCACGAAGGCGACGCCGGGCTTGCCCGAGACGCGGGCAAAGCCGTCGGCCATGAACCCCGCCCCCTGTTCGTGGCGCGGGGTGACGTGGCGGATCGAGGATCCTGCAAGCCCGCGATAGAGCTCCACCGTGTGGACGCCGGGGATGCCGAAGACCACGTCGACTCCGCGCGCCTCGAGGGCGCGGACCAAAGCTTCACCAATCGTCGTCAATTTCAGGCTCCTATCCGGCACTTGGCGTTGGCATGGGTCACGATCCGGTCGCAGGCGCGCCGGAAGCGGTCGTCATCGACGGTGAGCGCCACACGGACCCAGCCGGCGAGCGACTGGCCGAAGGCCGAGCCCGGCATCACCGCGACCCCGGATTCGATCAGGTCGAGCGCGTAGTCGCGGTCGCTCATGCCGGTGGCGGCGACGTCGATCAGCGCGAACATGCCCGCCTCGGGGCGGTGGACGCGGAGCCGCGTCTCCTGCGTGAGCCGTTCGGCGAGGTATTTCGCCCGCGCCGCGAAGCGGTGGCGCATCCCTGCGGCGGCCTCCGAGGGGCCGGAGACCGCGAGCGCGGTCATGTCTGCGATGAAGGGCTGGTTGCCGAAGAGCATGGATTCCGACAGGGGCAGCAGCCGTTCGGTGAAGGCGGCGGAGCCGATGCACCAGCCGGAGCGGAAGCCGGGCGCGGCATGGGACTTGGAGATCGAGGAGACCACGACGACCCGCTCGGCGAGATCGGCGCGCGCGAGCGGCGAGGTGAAGGCGACGCCGTCGAAGACAAGCTCCTCGTAGACCTCGTCGACGATCAGCCAGAGATCGTGGGCGACCGCGAGCCGGCCGATGGCGTCGATATCCTCGGGGCGGAGCACCGCGCCGGTCGGGTTGTGCGGCGTGTTGAGGAGCACCGCCCGCGTCTGCGGCGTGATCCGGGCCGCGATGTCCTCGGCGGCGATGCGGAAGCCGCGCTCGGACCGGAGCGGCACCGGCACGAGCGCAGCACCGCTCGCGGCGACCACGCCCTCGTAGGTCGCGTACATCGGGTCGCCGACGAGAACCTCGGTGTCGGGCTCGGCGAGGCCCATCAGGACGGCGTAGAGCGCGGTCTGGGTGCCGGGGAAGCAGAGCACCTGATCGGCGCCGATCGGGCGGCCGGCGCTTTCCGTGTAGCGCGCGGCGAGCGCCTCGCGCAGCCCCTCCTCGCCGCGGCCGCTGGAATACTGGGTGCGGCCGGCGCGCATCGCCGCGGTGGCCGCCTCGATCAGCTCGGCGGGGGCGGCCACGTCGGGATTGCCGATCGTCAGCTCGATCACGTCATGACCCTGCCGGGCGCGGGCGCGGGCATGGGCGTGGATCTCCCATTTCGCGCCTCCGAGACCGGAGAGGCGGTCGAGAACCGGGGAATATTTCATAGGGACGCCTCATCGCGCAAAAGGGAAAGACCAAGGATCGCGCCGACCGAAGCGCGGGCGATCCCTTCAAGTTCACCGGACCCGAAGGCCTCGGGCAGCGCACCGCCTTCGAGCCAGAGACCGTCGATCACCGCGTTGCAGGCGATGGCGAGGCGGCGCGCCTCGGCCTCGGGCACGGGCCGGCCGGATTCGGCCAGCGCGTCGGAGAGAAGCCGTTGCAGGCGCTCGCGGTAGCGCAGGTAGCTGTCGCGGTGGGTGGCGTGCATCGCCGGGACGCGGCGGATCATGTGGATGAAGCCGGCCCAGAGCGACACCGCGCGCGGATCGGCGACCGGCGGCGTGACCGAGCCCGCGACGAAATGCGCGAGCCGCGCCCGCGCCGTGCCGGCACCGCCGGCGGAGGCCTCGGAGGCTTCGGTCTGGGCCTGCATATGCGCCTCGTAGGCGGCGTTGACGAGCTCTTCCTTGGTCGAGAAATAGTGCCGGATCATGCCCTGGGTGAGCCCCGCCTCGGCGGCGATCGCCCGCACCGTGGCGGCCTGCGGACCGGCCTCGGCGATCAGTTCCAGCGTCGCGCGGATCAGCGCCGCCCGACGGCTGTCGGGATCCTCGCGGGTGAAGCTGCGGCGCGGTTCGGACATCGGCTCCCCGGATTCGGTGCGGAAATTATACGCTTGCATAATTACCGGAACCGGAGGCGGCCACAACCGGAATCTGCGCCCCTCTGAAGCGGTCAGGCGGGGCGGAACAGATAGGTGTAGTAGTTGCTCGATCCGAAGAACACGCCCTCTTCCGAGGCGGCGAGTTGCGCGTCGGCCCAGGCGTTGGCCTCGGCCTCGGTCACGACGCCCGAGCGCGGCCCGAGCACGCGGAACCCCTCGACCGCGCTGACCCAGAAATCGGCGCGGCCGGCCTCGGTGAGGACATAGGAGAACATGCCGTCGAGCACGAGGCCGTGGCGCCTGGCGATCCGCGGCATCTGGCGCAGCACCCGCGGCTGGGTGACGAGCGCCTCGATCACCCGGTCGGAGTTCTGCCGCGACTGCACGGGGTCCGCCTCCTCGAAGGTGAGCGAGGCATAGTCGCCGTCATAGATCGCGATCCGCCCCCCCGGCCGGACCACGCGCGCCATCTCGCTCAGAACCGCGCCGGGATCGTCGAGATGGCTGAAGAGTGTGTGGGCGATGACGGCGTCGTAGCTGGCGTCGGCGAGGTTCAGCGAGTGGGTGTCGCCGGCCTCGAACCGGACCCGTTCGCCTGCGCCCTCGGCATCCGCGAGACGGCGCGCTGCCGACACGAGGTAGTCGCTGAGGTCGATGCCGTGGCAGGTGCCGACGAAATCCGGCCGGGCGCAGATCCGCCGCGAGACGAGGCCGGTGCCGCAGCCTAGATCAAGGACCGTGGCCGCGGCGTCGATCTCCATCGCGTCGAGATAGTCGTCGAGCATGCCGACGAACTCGGCGTTCTCTCCGCGCGCCTCGAGCCGTGCCACCATCACGTCGAGCGTCGCCTCGTCGAGCCGGTCGGTGCCGTTCCAGGGATCGGTTCCAGCCATTCTTGCCCCTCCTTCGCGGTTTCGGTCAGGGAGAAGGATAGCACGAAGCGCCGCCTTCCCGGCGCCCTCAGTGCCGCGCGGGGCCGCGGCGGCGCACGGAAAGCGCGTGACGGATAGAGGCGATGGCCCTGGCGATGGCCGCGCGCAGGCGGCGGCGGCGGGCAGCGACAACCGCGCGGCGGCAGAGCCGTGCCTGCGCGTCGCGGCGCGCGCGGTACTGGTCGAGGAGCACGTCGCGGCGCGACGGGGCGACGCCGCCGCGGCGCGGTTCCGACAGATGGCGAAGGTGGAGATCGGTGTCGTCGTAGAGCATGACATTTCCTTTCCGGAAGGATTTCCGACGACGATCCTAGACGGTTGAGCGATGCCAACATTTCGGGTAAAACCGAAACATGAACGGACTCACCGCCATTGCCGAGGTTGCCTGGCTGATCGGCGATCCGGCCCGCGCCAACATCCTCTACGCGCTGAGGGACGACGGCCATGTCTCGGCCGGCGACCTCGCGGAAGTGGCCGGGCTCGCGCCCTCGACGACGAGCGGCCATCTCGCGCGGCTGGCCGAGGCCGGGCTGGTGCGGATCGACGCGCGCGGGCGAAAGCGCTTCTACAGCCTCGGCGACCCGGCGGTGGCGGAGATCCTCGAAGGCATCGAGGCGCTGGTGCGCAGGCTGTCGGACCGGGAACCGGAGCCCCTGCCCTGGGACCGGGGCCGGGTGCATTCGCGGATGTGCCTCGACCATCTCGCCGGGCGGCTCGGCGGGCAGCTTGCGGGCGCGGCGATCGGCAAGGACTACATCCGCCATTCGGCGCGCGGCCTCGCGCTGACCGGGACCGGCGCGGCCTGGCTCGGGGCGCTCGGCGTCGACGTCGCCCGGATCGAGGCCGAGCCGCGGCGGTTCCTAGGGCTCTGTCCCGACTGGTCGCGGCAGACGACGCATATCGGCGGCGCGGTCGGCGCGGCGATCTTCCGCGGCCTCGTCGGCACCGGCTGGCTCAGGCGCGAGCCGGGTTCGGACCGTGTGGCGGTCACGCCGAAGGGCGTGGCGGGGTTCCGGTCGGAGTTCGGGCTGGATCTGAGAGAAGCGGCGGCCGGCGGCGCGGCCTAACCCGGCGTGAGGCTGGCCAAGCCACCCCGTTCCGCCTAATGCTTCAAGGACAAAGCCGGACTTCCCGCCATCGCCTGCGAGGATCGACGCCATGTATCTTGACGCCAGAGGACTTGTTCTTTCGACCAAAAGCGGACAGGCCGCGACCGCCTTCGACCATCTTGTCGCCGGCTACCTGACCCAGCGGGCCGATGCCGGCGAGCGGCTCGAGGCGGTGCTGGCCGCCGATCCGGATTTCGCGCTGGCGCAGTGCATGAAGGGCTATTTCGCGATGCTCGCCTTCAAGGAGGCGATGGTGCCCACCGCCGCCGAGCAGGCCCGCAAGGCGGCGGCGCTCTGCACGGACGTCACCGAGCGCGAGCGCAGCCATGTCGCGGCGCTGGCCGCCTGGGCGGAGGGCGACCTCGACCGAGCGCTGGCGACCTGGGAGGCGATCCTGCGCGATCACCCGCTCGATGTTGTGGCCTTCCGTCTTGCGCATTTCCTCTACTTCTGGCTCGGCCGGCCGCAGGAGATGGTCGCGTCGGTCGACCGCGTGCTGCCGGCCTGGTCGGAGGAGGTTCCGAGCTATTCGGCGATGCTCGCCTGCCACGCCTTCGCGCATGAGGAGGTCGGCGACTATGTCGCGGCGGAGCCGTCCGGGCGCAGGGCGATCGAGCTCGATCCCGGCGACCTCTGGGCGGCCCATGCCGTCGCCCATGTGATGGAAAGTCAGGGCCGACGGAGCGAGGGCATCCGGTGGCTCACCGCGCTCGCGCCGAACTGGGAGGGCAGCCACAACATGCAGCACCACCTCTGGTGGCACTGCGCGCTCTTCAAGCTGGAATATGGCGACCATGCCGGGGTGCTGGAGCTTTACGATACCCGGTTCCGCAACCTCAACGCGCCGCTGACCGTCGCCTCCCCGGACGTCTATATCGACGTGCAGAACGCGGCCTCGATGCTGTTCCGGCTGCAGCGGCTCGGCGTTGATGTGGGAAACCGTTGGGTCGAGCTCGCCGACAAGGCCGAGGCGCGGATCGGCGACTGCGTGTCGGCCTTCACCCTGCCGCACTGGATGATGGCGCTAACGGCGACCGGCCGCACCGAGGCCGCCGGGCGCATGGTCGAGGCGATGCGCGGCTTCGCCAATGGACGCGGCACGCTGCCGCCGCTGGTGCGCGACTATGTGCTGCCGATCTCGGAGGCTTTGCTGGCCCATGCCGCCGGGCACCACGACAGGGCGGTCGAGCTGATGCGGCCCGCGCTTGGCGGGATGTATCAGCTTGGCGGCAGCCATGCCCAGCAGGACGTGCTGGAACAGCTTTTCGTCGATGCCGCGCTGAAGGCCGGGAGCCTCGACGACGTCCGCCTCGTCGTGGAGCGCGTCGCCGGGCGCCGGGCGATCCCGCCGGAACGGTTCCTCGGCTGGCGCGAGGCGGCAAGGCGCGCCGACCTGACGGCACCGCCGGCCTGAGCAAGTCAGACGATGACGTCGATCGCTTCCTGATCGCCGACGCCGAAGACCCGCTTGTAGCGGGCGATCTGGTCGGCCGGCCCCATCGCCTTCCGCGGATTGTCGGAGAGCTTCACCGTCGGCCGCCCCTCGGCCGCCACCGCCTTGCAGACGAGGCTGAACGGCGCCAGCGTGTCGCCCGGCGTGAGGCCGCGGAAATCGTTGGTGAGAAGCGTGCCCCAGCCGAAGGAGACCCGGACCTTGCCGGCGAAGCGGGCGTGCAGTTCCTCGATCTTCTCGACGTCGAGCCCGTCCGAGAAGATCACCAGCTTCTGGGTCGGATCCTCGCCGCGCTCCTTCCACCAGCGGATCGCGGTCTCGGCGCCGGTCGCGGGATCGCCGCTGTCGATGCGGATCCCGGTCCAGCCGGCGAGCCAGTCGGGCGCACGCTTGAGGAAGCCCTCGGTGCCGTAGGTGTCGGGCAGGATGATCCGCAGGTTGCCGGAATGCTCCTCGTGCCAGTCGGCGAGCACCCGGTAGGGGGCCTTGGCGAGATCCTCGTCGGTCTCGGCCAGCGCGGAATAGACCATCGGCAGTTCATGCGCGTTGGTGCCGATCGCCTCGATGTCGCGGCGCATCGCGATGCGGCAGTTCGAGGTGCCGACGAAGGCCTCGCCCAGCCCCTCGATCATCGCCTGCACGCACCAGTCCTGCCAGAGGAAGGAATGCCGACGGCGCGAGCCGAAATCGGCGATGCGCAGGCCCTCGATGGGCCGGAGCCGCTCGATCTTCTCCCAGAGCCGGGTCATGGCGCGGGCGTAGAGCACCTGCAGCTCGAACTTGCCCATCGTCGCGAGCACCGCGCGCGAGCGCAGTTCCATCAGGATCGCGAGCGCGGGGATCTCCCAGAGCATCACCTCGGGCCACTTGCCCTCGAAGGTCAGCTCGTACTGGTCGCCCTTGCGCTCGAGATGGTAGGGCGGCAGCCGCAGCGCCTCGAACCACTCCATGAAGGCGGGCGAGAACATCTGCCGCTTGCCGTAGAAGGTGTTTCCGCGGAGCCAGGTCGACTCGCCGCGCGTGAGCGAGAGCGAGCGGACATGGTCGAGCTGTTCCCTCAGTTCACCCTCGTCGATGAGCTTGGCGAGCGGGACCGACTTGGTGCGGTTGATGAGGCTGAAGGTGACGGTTGTGTCGGGCCGGTTCCGGTGCACCGACTGGCACATCAGGAGCTTGTAGAAATCGGTGTCGATGAGCGACCGGACGATCGGGTCGATCTTGAATGCGTGGTTGTAGACGCGGGTGGCGATGTCGACCATTCAGGCCTCCAGCCGCACACCGGCGGCACGCATGTCGGCGCGCGCCTTGGCGAGCGAGCCGTCGAGGTCAATGGCGCGACATGCGCCTTCGAGCACGGTGACGTTGAAGCCGAGCTTCGCCGCGTCGATCGCCGAATAGGCGACGCAGAAATCAGTGGCGAGGCCGACGAGCGTCAGGTCGGTGACGCCGCGCGTCCTGAGGTAACCTTCTAGGCCCGTGGGCGTGGCGTGGTCGTTCTCAAAGAAGGCGGAATAGCTGTCTATGGCGGCGCGGAAGCCCTTGCGGATCACGAGGTCGGCGAGGTCGGTGGCGAGGCCGGCATGGAAGGCGGCCCCGTCCGATCCCTGGACGCAATGGATGGGCCAGAGCACCTGCGGTCCGTAAGGCATCTCGGTCAGGCTGAAGGGTTCGGCGCCGGGATGGTTCGCGGCGAAGGAGGCGTGATCCTCGGGGTGCCAGTCCTGGGTCAGCACCTTGACCGCGAACTCGCCCATCAGCTCGTTGATGCGGGGGATGATCGCGTCGCCGTCGGCGACGGCAAGCGCGCCGCCGGGGCAGAAGTCGTTCTGCACGTCGATCACGATCAGGGCTTCGGTCTTCGGGCGCATCGCGGTCCCCTCTCCCTTGGCATTCCCTGTTGCTAGGCCGCGCCCGGTCTCAGGTCAATGGCCCGTGAGGGCGGCCATCTTGCGGCGCGGCGCGCGCTCTGCTACCTGCCGCCTCCCCACGAGACATCCGACAGGTTTCCCATGTCCCCCGCGATCGGCATCGATTTCGGCACCTCGAACACCGCCGCCGCGATCCTTGGCGCGGGCGAGCCCCGGATCGTGCCGCTGGAAGCCGGGCAGGAAACGCTGCCCACGGCGATCTTCCTCGATTATGCCGCGCGGCGCACGGTGTTCGGCAGTGCCGCCGTCGGCGCGATGATCGACGGGCAGGAGGGGCGCTTCATGCGGGCGCTGAAAAGCGTGCTCGGCACGCCGCTCGCCCGCGAGCGGCGGCAGTTCCTGAACCGGCGGCTGACGCTTCTCGACGTGGTGGCGCAGTTCCTCGCGGAGATCCGCAGGCGGGCAGAGGCCGAGGCCGGGACCGGGTTCCGCCGCGTCGTTTCGGGGCGGCCGGTGAGGTTCCACAGCGCCGACCCCGAACGCAATGCACAGGCGGAGATCGACCTGCGGGAATGCTACCTGAACGCGGGCTTCGAGGAGATCCGCTTCGTCAACGAGCCGGAGGCGGCGGCCCGCGCCGCCGGTGCCGGCAAGGGCATCGGGCTCATCGTCGATATCGGTGGCGGCACCTCGGACTTCACGCTGTTCGAGAGTCGGGAGGGTGCGATGCATGTCCTCGCGAGCCACGGGCTGCGCCTTGGCGGCACCGATTTCGACAAGGCGCTGAGCCTTGAGAAGGTGATGCCGCTTCTCGGCCTTGGCGGCGAACTTCGCAACGAGATCGGGCCGGGCCGCCATGCGGTGCCGCGCGCCATCTTCCACGACCTCGCGTCGTGGGAGAAGATCGCCTTCCTCTACGGTCCCTCGACGCTGCGCAGCGTCCAGACGATGGCCCGGCTCGCGGTCGAGCCGCAGCGGCTCGGCCGGCTCGCGCGGGTGATCGAGAACGAGACCGGCCACGATGTCGCCTTCGCGGTCGAGGCGGCGAAGATCGGCGCGAACGGCGCGGCCGAGGCGGGGATCGACCTCGCGCTCGTGGAGCGGGGGTTGCGGCCGGTCCTGACCGCGGGCGAGCTGGCCAGCACGCTATTTCCCGCCGCGCGCGCGATCAGCGGCGCGATCGGGGAGGTGCTGGCGCTTGCCGGTCTTTGGCCGAACGCGGTCGGACGGGTGATCTTCGTCGGCGGGTCGAGCCTTCTCGCGGTCGTCGAGGCCGAGGTGCGCGCCGCCCTTCCCCACGCCGCCGCCGAGCGGTCGGATGTCTTCACCGCCGTCGTGCGCGGCCTCGCGATCTGCACCGCCGACGAAGCCTGACTTGCCTGCGGCGCGCGCGGGCCGTATCACGCGGCCATGCTGACCGTCGCCGCGCTTTATCAATTCACCGCATTCCCCGATCCGGCCGCGCTGCGCGGGCCGCTTCTCGCCGTCTGCGAGGAGCACGGGGTGAAGGGCTCGCTTCTCCTCGCGCGCGAGGGGATCAACGGCACCATCGCCGGGACGCGCGAGGGGATCGGCGCGGTCCTCGACCATATCCGCGCCCTGCCCGGCTGCGCCGGCCTCGACTGGAAGGAGAGCCCGGCCGGGGAGATGCCGTTCGGCCGGATGAAGGTGCGGCTCAAGCGCGAGATCGTGACGATGGGAGAGCCGGAGGTCGATCCGACCGCCGGCACCGGGCGCTACGTGGCGCCCGAGGACTGGAACGCGCTGATCGCGACGGAGGATGTCGTGGTGATCGACACCCGCAACGATTACGAGGTGGCGATCGGCACCTTCGAGGGCGCGGTCGATCCCGGCACGAAGAGCTTCCGCGAGTTTCCCGGCTGGTGGCGCGACAATGCCGCGCGCTTCTCGGGCAAACGGGTGGCGATGTTCTGCACCGGTGGCATCCGCTGCGAGAAATCGACCAACTTCCTGATCCGCGAGGGTGTGGAGGAGGTCTATCACCTCAAGGGCGGGATCCTGAAATACCTCGAGGAGGTGCCCGAGACCGAGAGCCTCTGGCACGGCGCCTGCTTCGTCTTCGACCAGCGCGTGAGCGTCGGGCACGGGCTGGCTCCGGGCGGGCACGGCATGTGCCACGCCTGCCGCCGGCCGCTCACCGCCGAGGCGATGGCCGGTCCCGGTTACGAGGAAGGCGTCTCCTGCCCGGCCTGCATCGACGAGTATTCGTCCCAGCAGCGCGCCCGGTTCCGCGAGCGCCAGCGCCAGGTCGCGCTGGCCGAGGACCGTGGCGATCTTCATCTGGGGCCGCGCGGCTAGCTCCGGCGCTCAACGCCGCGGGCGCGGCGCTTCGGAGGTCTGGTCGTCGGGGTCGGGCCCCGGCTCGAAGCGGGTGTAACGTCTGGCCTGGCGGGTGGCGAGGTCCGGCGGCGTCAGCGCCGCCTCGGCGGGTTCTGTCCGGCGCGGCTCTCTTCCGGCCGACCGCGCGGCTTCGATCTCGCGCGACCAGACGGTCCGGGGTGGCGGCCCGGCATCGGGCGCGCCCTCCGCGCCGCGCGCGGCCGCCTCTTCGGGGATGGTCGCGATCCACAGCCCCGCCCCCATCAGGAAGAAGACGAAGGAATAGAGCGAGGTCCAGATATGGACCGTGGTCAGGGTGAAGCTCAGGCCGACGAAGGTGATCATCCAGGCCAACCGCAGGTCCGCTATCGCGGAGCCCGGTTCGAGCCGGCGCCGCCCGACCCGGAAGATCGCATCGAGATAGCCGAGCACGATCAGCACGAACGCGGGGATCCCATAGCGCACCGCGATCACCAGCCAGAAATTGTCCATCGATCCGGAGCGCATGTAGGAGGGGCGCACCCAGTAGTTGAAGCCGAGGCCGAAGATCGGATTGTTCCAGACGTTGATCATGCCCCAGTCGAAGATGATGAGGCGATAATAGGCCGTGTGCGCCGAGAAGGTCGCATAGGTCATGAACACCCTGAGCGGGGACCGGTTGGAGAGGAGGTCTATGGCGACGTACAACAACCCGAAGAGCAGGCCGAGAAGCAGCCAGCGGCTGCGGATCTGGCGGAAGGCGATGCTCCAGCCGATCAGCATCGCCTGCAGAATCACCGACAGGAGCGCGCCGCTCGACACCGAGAAAACGACGCAGAAGCAGACGCAGACGCTGCGCCACAGCCGCCCTCCGAACCCGATCACACTGCGCAGCCCGACGAAGGTCAGCGCGAAGACCGAGGCGCAGAAGAGGCCGTAGTGGATCGGATGGGCGAACAAGACCTGGGCTCGGAACATCCCCATGCGCGGTTCGATGTTGACGTCCTGGACCGCGTTGAGGCCGAGCGCGCGAACCACCTCGATAGGCACCGAGCGGTCGGTCTGCGTTTCCAAGAACGCCAGCGGCAGCGACAGCAGGACCAGCAGCAGGAGCACCCGGATCAGCGCAATGAACGCGCCGGGCGTGCGGATGTAGGCGCGGGCGATCGCGTAGCCGCCGAGGAACTCGACCCCCATGGAGCCGGTGGCTTCGGTCGCCGTCGAGGGGCTGGTGATGCGAAGCGCAATGGCCATCCAGATCACATGCAGAACGAAGATCACGTCAACCGGAAGGACCTTGCCGTAGCGCCCCATAAAAAGATTGACGAGCAGCGGAAGTGTTGTGAACAGCAAAAGAAGCCGCAGCGGGGAGAGCTTGAGCGGCCCCACGTCTACCATGAAGGGCATAAGCAGCGCGAGCAGGTAGACCCATACGAGAACCGGCAGGCGCGGAACCGCGATCGCCCACCTTGCGGCTTGGTCGGCCGAGGCGGGTTTCCGCGCGCCGCGGGGGCCTGTCGTTTCCGCAACCGTCACGCCGTCGAAACCTCACATTGGACTGACAAGTTCCTCAGCCGGCGGCCGGAACCTGTCCAGTGCCGCCATTGTGCCATGTCAGTAACCTTTCATCCATTCGCACCGCGCCCGCCACAGCCGAACCCAGCTTTCGGCACGCTGCTTCATCCGGCCGCCGAGCAGACGCGCCGCGAGGCCGTATCCCGCCGCCCGCGTCGCGGACCAGGTCCACATCATCGCCAGCCCGAACGGCACCCAGGCCCGCGGCCAGTGATCGCGGATCAGCGTCACCCGCGCCTTGGCCAAAAACAGGAGCTTGTCGCCCAGCGTCTTGCTGGAGGCGCCGACGAGATGCATGATCTCGGCATCGGGCGTGATCATCGGCCGGCAGCCGAGCCGCGCCGCGCGCAGGCAAAGGTCCGCCTCCTCGCCGTAGATGTAGTAGCGCAGGTCGAAGCCGCCGAGCCGCGCCCAGAGTTCGCGCCGCATCAGCATCAGGCAGCCGACGACGATGTCGACCTCGCGCACCGTGTCGCGGCGCCAACTGCCCATCGCCTCGGGATGGAAGAGCGAGGTGCGCGGGAAGAGGGTGGTGAGCCCGGAGGCGGCGCAGAAGATGCTCCAGGGCGTCATCCGCCGCCAGCAGGAGGCGAAGTTGAGCGAACCGTCGGGAAACACGGTCCGGCCGCCGTAGATGCCGGCGTCGGGATGGGCCTTGGCGAAGGCGAGGAGCCGGTCGATGGCGCCGTCATGGACCTCTGTGTCGGGGTTGAGCAGAAGGAGCCATTCGGTTTCCGCCTGCGCGGCAACGATGTTGTTGGCGCGTGCGAAGCCGACATTCTCGGTGCTGCGGATCAGCTCGACCTCGGGAAAGGCGGCGGCGATCGCGTCGGCGGAGCCGTCGGAGGAGGCGTTGTCGAAGACGACGACCCGAAGGAACGGGTTCCGGGTCTCGGCGAAGAGCGTCCGCAGCGCCGCGAGTGTGAGTGCGCGGGTGTTGTAGCTGACCATGATCACGGTCAGGCTGTCAGTCGTATCGAACTGGCTCAACTGGGTTTCGAGGGTATTCACTGTCTCGGACCTGACACTGACGGCACACTTGTCCGTTATAGCGCGCCCGGTCCCCGCGCGCGAGCCGCGATCGGGCTGGCGTCGACGACCGCCCGATCCTTCGCGGCATCGGGCAACGAAACGCGCCGCGTTGATTGAATATTTCCAATTTGTTAACTATTCTGCGGGTCTGTCGGAGGACCGGTCCCGCCGTGACCGGATTGCCAGAGTCAGGAGGGTCCGGTGCCAGACAGCGACGCCACGATCGCCGAACCGACGCCGGGAAGGCCTGCCGCACCGACCGGCCCGCAGGTGAAGGCGCGGCGGCGCGGGCTCAACCGGCTCAGCGGGCTGCGCAACATCCTTGTGACCTTGCGCCGGTCCGCGCTGCGGCGGCTTTGGGGGATGGACATCGACCCGACGGCGCAGTTCTCGCTCTCGGCGAAGTTCGACCGGACCTTTCCGATCGGGGTCCATGTCGGCCCGCATTCCTACATCGCCTTCGAGGCGCGGATCCTCACCCATGACCGGACGCGGGGGCTGTACCTCCATACCAGGATCGGCGCGAACTGCTTCATCGGCGGGCGCAGCATGATCCTGCCGGGGGTCGAGATCGGCGACAATTGCGTCGTCGGCGCCGGCGCGGTGGTGACGAAATCGGTGCCGCCGGGCTGTGTCGTCGCCGGCAACCCGGCGCGGATCCTCCGGCGCGACATCGAGGTGGGCCCCTACGGCCGGTTCCTCGATGCCGATGCCACCGAAAGCGATCTCGCGTCGCGGGGCCTGACCTGAGGCCAACTGATTGACCGTTTCCTGACCGAGCGAACGCGCGGGACCTGCGCGTCGCAACACCCGTCCGGGCGATGGTATCGAGGACCGGTGACCTGCCGCCCGCGGCCGGGACCGAGTCGCCGCCTCTGCGGCGGATCCGGACCGGCGGCGAGACGGCGCAAGCCATCCGGACGAGCGCCGCGGATCTTGTGCCCTCCGGCCGAGCCGGCGGCGCCGTCCCGCAAGACGGAACTCCGCATGATCTCCATCTCCTCGCTTTCCCTCGACCAGACCCCGCCCCGCGACGGCGCGACGCCGCCGCCGGCCGGGGCGCTTTCGCTCACCGCGTTCAGCCGCGACCGCACGATCTTCGACAGCGGCGCGGGCTTCGGCCGCGCCCTGGCCGCCGTGCCCGTCAGGGGCACCGGCACGCCCGGCGCCGTCGTCGAGGCCCGGGCCGTCTCGCTCGACGATGGCGGCGCGGCGACCACCGCCTGGACCGAGATCGCCACGATCGGCGGCGCCGGCACCTGGAGCGGCGCCCTGACGGTGGCGCGCAGTTCCTCGTGGTTCCGGCCCGAGGTGCGGCTCAAGGCCCTGCCCGGCATCGCCGCCCAGGGCGCGGCGCGGTTCGGCGTCGGCCATGTCATCGCGATCTGGGGCCAGTCCGAGCCCGACCGGATCCTCTCGACCTTCCACGACAACACGACGCCGCCACCCGTCGCCGATCCCGAGGCGGTGCAGATCTTCCAGGGCGCGGCCGGCACCCCCGCGCGGCAGTTCATCTCCAATGCCCAGCCGCTGACCGCCGCTGCCGCCGCGCTCGCCGCGACGCTCATAGCGGCGCGGCCTGGCGAGAAGTTCGCGGTGATCTTCCAGACCGTCCCCGGCACCGATCCGCGCGACCTCGTCGACGACGCCAACCCGGCGCGCTCCTGGGCCGCCGACCGCGCGCTGCACGCCTTCGCCACCGCCGACGGCCAGCATGTCGGGCTCGCCGCGATGTCGTGGTTCGCCGCCCCCGGCAATCTTGGTGCGAGCTACGGCGAGGCCATGCTCCCGCTCTTTTCCGGGAAGAAGACCGACGGCACGGCGGTGAGCTTCCCCGCAACGATCACCTACGGCAGCGGCCAGAGCTACCGCGCCGACCACTGGTTCGGCGAGCTCTACGACTATGCCCATACGCGCTGGGTCGCCTATGGCCCGCACCGTTTCGACATCGACGCCGACATGCGCGACGCCACCCACTACGCCGGCGGCGGCGACCAGTTAAACCTCGCCAACAAGGAGGCCGCGCGGAAGAGCTGGCGGGCGATGCTGGCGATGCCGGGGGCGACGATGTTCCTGCCCTGCGGGATCGAGCCGGTGACCTATGTCAACGGCTATGCCGACGGCGCGGGCGGCTGGACCGATCTCTCGCATCCGGCAGGCAACACGCCCGACGGCTGCCAGGCCTGGGCGCGGTTCACAGCCCATGCGATCCTGCAGGCGGCGGGGCTGTCGGGCTGGGCGGCGCCGGTCTTCGACCAATGCCTCTGGGAGCCCTCGGGCGCCTGGGTCGAGCTCTGGTCCTCGGCCGGGCCGGTGACCACGACGCGGCTGAAGCGCGGCGAGGCGGCGCTCGGCTCGGGCCAGCCGCACTGGACCGAGGTGATGGGCTTCCAGATCAACGGGCTGCCGGCGGTGAAGGCGAGCATCGTCGCAGGAAGGGTGCGGATCCTGCCCAATTCCGGCAGCTTCAGCTACGCCGACACGGTGCAGTACGGCAACGGCGGCGCCACCGGCATGATCGGCTTCCCCGGGGACCAGATCGCCGGGACCTGGAAGAACCTGCCGATCGTCGATCTCGGCGCGGCGGGGCTCGACGGCGTGCCGGTGCGGCCGCTCGCCGATGCCGCGGTCGTCGCCAACACGCTACCGGTCGCGACGCCGCGCTTCGCCACCTCGGCGACGGGGCCTTATTTCCTCGACCCGGTCAACCTGCCCGCGGGCACGAGCGCGCGCACCTTCGCCGGACGGTTCCGCGTGCCGGCGCTGCCCACGACGACGGCGATCCTGTTCACCCAGGTCTCAACCGGCTTCGACGTGGAACTGATGAACAACGGCGCGCTGCGGTTCACGGTCGAGGACGGCGCCGGGACGAAGATGCGCAGCGCGCATACCGTGGCGACCGCGCTGGCCGCCAATGTATGGTACGACCTGGTCTGCGCCGCCGATCAGGTCGCCGCAGTGCTGCGCGTTACGATCAACGGCGCGCTTGTGGCGACGGTGCCGTTTACCGGCTCGGGCAACGGCGTCTTCCAGAGCACCCGCGCGCTCGGCTTCCTTGCGCGCAATAACGCCACGCTGCAGTTCGTCGGCGACGTCGAGTATCTGCGGGTCTGGCGGAGCGCCACGGTGACCGGCGCCGCGCCCGCGACCACGCCCTACAAGCAGATCCTCGGCCCGGCGTCCGCGACCAATGCCGACGCCTGGAAGCTCGGCGCCAACGCGACCTGACCGGGGTGCGCGGACAGGAAAAGGGCCGGCGGGTGGATCCACCCGCCGGCCCTTATGCCTTGCACCGGTCCGGACGCAGCCAGACGCGCCCGGCTTCGGATCACCAGAGCGCCACGATCCCGGAGGCCGTCGTGCCAGTCGCGTTGACCCCGCGCGCCCGCACCGCGAGCACGCTTCCCGAGGGCACGTTGCGAAACAGCACCGCCTGGCCGCCGGCAAGGCGCGCAGAGATGTCGCCGCTCACGCCCACGTAAAGCGCTCTCGGCAGCACCGGAAGGTCGGCTGCGTCGCTCGGCACCACCGCCGCCGCATCGCGCGCCGGGGCGGTAAGGCTGGTCGGGTAGTCGGAAAACTTGTCCATCTCTCTCTTCCTGATCGCCGGACCGGGGCGGTCCGGCCTGCCTGTCCTGGTCATGTCCGGGGGAAAGCATTCGTCGCGCGATCCGCCGACCGAAAAGTTATGAACGGCTTGTGTTAACATCGGCGAAAACCGGAGCGCGCCGCCCGACTGTTTCCCATTTTTGAACGCGCGGGACCGCCAGATCAGCGGAAAGATGCTGCTTCCGAGGCTCTTTGATTGTTTATTTGGGCCAATTCGGCCTAATCGGGCACATCGAAACTTAATTGTGCCCAACGTTTGCCACGTTGTCGCGCATTGTTTTGAAAAAAGATACACTCGCGGCACGAAAGAACACTTCTATGCATCTCGCACGCAAATTGATGGTTCTGAGTATCAGCGCGGCATGTTGTGCCACTGCGGTCCAAGCGACCGACTTCTACGTTCAACCGGCCAATCCCGGCCCGGTCAAGGGTACGGCCCTATCGGCGATTTCACTTCAGTCAGCGGGCGCCAAGCTGGGCCAGACCAATGTCACCGTCGACCCTCTGGCGCTGCCTGAGCAGTCGCTCCGGGTCCGGCACAAGGAAACCGCAGCCTCCGGCACCACCGCCGGCAAATGGTTGCGCGCGCGCCGTCCCGGCAACACCAGCGCGGACACCCAGATAAACTCGAACGCCTGGAGCAGCGACCCGACGTCCAGCACCAGCACCTCTGTGCAGGATACGACCTCCGGCACCAGCACCTCGGTGCAAGACTCGAGCAGCGGCTCGACCGGAACCGGAACCGCAACGGGTTCCGGCAGCACCACGACCGGCGGCAGCATCGGTACAGATTCCTCGACGAGTACGTCGTCCGCAGAGGCGCAGACGCCGGTATCCGGAGCGACAAGCGAATCCACGGCGACGCAGCCAGCGCCGGATACTACGACAACCGCGACGACAACGTCGCCCACGAACACGTCGGGAACGTCCGACACGCAGACCGCGTCATCGGGGACGAACACCGAGACCTCGACCGCGCCGACGACGACCACCACGACCACCACAACGGCACCCAACACGACCAACACCTCGACGGCGGCGCCGGCACCGGGCAGCACCTGGCAGAGCCTCTCGGCGCTTCTGTCGTCGGGCCAAGTGAAGGGTGGCGACCGGATCTTCCTGATGGACGGCTATCACGGCGCGGTCCTGATCCGCGACCAGCGGTTCACCTCGCCGGTGATGATCGCGCCGGTTCCGGGCCAGACCGCCCATGTCGAGTCGATCCAGATGCGAAACACGGCGAACGTCGTGGTGCAGGAACTCAAGGTCTGGGCGACCTCGTCCTCGGCGGGCGCCGGCACGCTGGTCCGCACCTACGGCGACACCGCCGATATAGCCTTCCTCGACCTCGACGTGCGCTCGGTCGCGGACGCCGCGAACTACATGCAGTGGAACTCCTCCACCTGGTTCGCCAACAAGCGCAACGGCTTCCTCATCGACGGCAACCGGAACACGGTCGCCAGAAGCCGGATCACCGGGCTCTACCACGGGCTTCAGGGCCTGGGCACCAACGTGCTCCTTGAGGACAACATCATCGACGGCTTCTCGGGTGACGGGATGCGGGCGCTCGGCGACAACTCGATCGTGCGCAACAACAAGGTCCAGAACTGCTTCCAGATCAACGGCAACCATGCCGACGGTTTCCAGTCGTTCTCGCGCGGCGCCGACGGCAAGGTGGGCACCGGTACGGTTAGGAACCTGTTGATCGAGAACAACAAGCTGTTCGAATGGACGTCCACTGCGACCAATCCGCTGCGCTGCAAGCTGCAAGGCATCGGCATGTTCGACGGCATGTTCGACGGCATCCTGATCCGCAACAACCTGATCACCTCCTCGGCCTATCACGGCATCACGATCGCAGGGGCGCTCAACTCGACCGTGGTGAACAACACGGTGTTGCGTCCCGACGGCTCTGCGGACAAGGCTCCGTGGATCCTGATCGGCTACCACAAGAACGGCACGCCGTCGAAGAACACCACGGTCGCGAACAACCTGGTGACGCGCATCAACACCAAGCCGGACGCCACCAACAACGTCGTGGTGACCAACAATATCGAAGTCACCAACAGCGCGAACGAGTTCACCTCTGTCGCCACCCAGAACTTCACGCTGAAGTCGAGCGCCCTGGCGATCGACGCGGGCACGGCCAAGCTCGCGCCGCCGTCCGACATCGTGGGAGGGAGCCGGCCGAAGGGCAAGGCACCGGACGCCGGCGCCTACGAGAACTTCTGACGCCACGGGCCGCGCAGACGACTTGGACCCCGCCGGAACACCGGCGGGGTTTTTCATGCCTTAACGGTCAGACCGACGCGCCCAGCGCCTGACGCAGCATCCACCAGCTGCGAAGAAACCGCAGTCGGACCAGCGTCCCCGCGCCGCGCAGCCGCTCGCCCGCGCCGCGGAGCTTCGGCGAAAGCAGGATTTTCGGCAGATGCAAGGCGATACTCGCCGGCATCACCAGCGCCCAAAGGAACCAGACGAACCGGCCAGCCGCGCCGGGATGGGCGGCGCTGTGCATGACGAACATCTCGCGCGCGATCCGAAGCCACTTGCGCTCTAGCGCAGGCCAGTCGGCGCGGGTCGGATGCGCCACCCTGAGATTCTCGTCAAGGGCCAGCCGGAAGCCCATGTCGCTCGCCCGCAGGCACCACTCCAAGTCTTCCGAGACGCCGGGCGTGAAGGGGCCGACCGCCTCCATCACCACGCGGGAGGTGACGAGATTGGCGGTGACGAAGAAGCCCTTGCGCTCGATATAGTCGCGGTAGTTGAAGGCGAAGACTGTCTCGAAGGCCTCGGCGCCGCTGCGTGGCCCCGGCGTTTCGTCGAAGACGTCGATCGCACCGCCGACGATGTCGGCGTCGCCAGTGGTGCGGCGCGCGGCGGCGAGCCAGTCCGGTGCCGGAACGCAGTCGGCATCTATAAAGCAAAGCCTCCCGCCGCGGCTTTCGCGCACCCCGCAATTCCGGGCGGAGGCAGCACTGGGCTTCGGCTCCTCGATGAAGCGGACGGTGGCGAACTCGGCCTTCAGCGCGTCGAGCGGCTCGGTCGAGCCGTTGTCGACGACGAGGATCTCTGCCCCCGCCGTGTCCCCGGCCAATAGCGCCGCGAGGCACCGGCGCAGCCGCCGCGTGTCGTTGTAATGGGGAATGATGACGCTTTCGGCGGGCATGCCGCCCCCGTTTTCGCGCGACGCCATATCGCCGGAAGGGGCCTCCCCGGAGCGGATCTCCACGCGCGCGACCTCAGCCGTAAGCTTCGTAGTTGTAACCGACCGAATCGTCGGAATAGCGGCACTTGTTCAGCACTATGCCGAGCACGTCGGTGAGCTGGGCAAGCTCCTTCTCGCAGATGTCGATATTCGCGAGCGTCGTGCTTTCGGCGGCCGCGACCAGCAGCGCGCAATCGACATTGCCGAGAAAGTTGACGTAGTCGTCGCCCGCGTCCATCGGCGCGAGATCGAAGATCATCAGGTCCGGCTGCCAGTTGCGCTCGATTTCGTCTAGGGTCCTGCGCGTGGCGGCGCTCTGCATGAGTTCGGATGGGTCGAGCGACTTGCTGGTGTTCAGCGCGATCGCAAGGTTGGAGCCGATCCGCATCGCCTGTTCTGCGAAGGCGACCCGGCCTTCGAGAACCTCGTGGAACGAGTTTTCGGGAACATGGCCGAGCATCCGGTGCAGCGAGGGCCGCCGCAGATCGAAATCGAGCAACATCACCCGCAGATCGCGCTGCCGTGCCAGGCTGAGCGCGAGGTTCAGCGCGATCGTCGTCTTGCCGCAGGCCGTCCCGGGCGAGGTGATGGCCAGACGGCTCCAGCCCTTTTCCTTCATCAGGCGGTAGGTGCGCGACCGCAAGAGATCATAGGGCGTCGCGTCGCGCCCACCCGCCAAAGCGGAAATGCGGCCTCGGGTGATGGCTTCGGGGGTCAGCGAGATCTCCGGCAGCGTCAGCCAGTCGTTCACGGACCGATCGCGCGCGCCCGCCCTGTCCCGGACCGGGGGCGTCGCCGATAGGGCCGAGCGGCGCATCTCGCGGGCCTTGGCCAATGCGGCTTCGAGTTTTTCCATCGCTACTTCACCTCCGCGCCAGCGGTCGCACTGCCCGTACGATCACAGACTCAGCCCCAGTTTCTCGGCCACCGTCGCGAAGATCGCGTCGAGCGGCTGGTAATAGATGTGCACCGCGTAGATGATCGCGGGAATCCCGACGATCGCGACCAGCATAAGCGCCGCGAAGCCCGAGCGTCGCCGCATCGTCTCTGACGGCGTGCGGATATAGGGAATCGTCACGATCGGCGTGATGCCGAACTGGTCGATCAAGTCCTTCGGGCGCCGGACCGAGCGGTTCAGCAGCTCCAGAAGCACGATCACCGCGAGGCCGAGCCCGATGCCGGCGAGCATGCCGCCGGCCACGATAAGGGTGCGGTTCGGGCTGACCGGGCCATCCGGCACGGACGGCGTTTCGACCAGCGAGATCCGCTCGCCCTGTTCCAGCACCTGGATCCGCTCGCCCGCCGCGGCCTGCGAACGGCGCGCCACCGCGGCATCGTATTGCTGCTGGACGTTGGCCTGGTCTCGCACGAGCGCGTCGAGCGCGACCTGGTTGGCCGGCGTCCGGTCGATCGTGTCCTGAAGGACCGCGAGTTCGTCGATAAGCTTGGTGCGCTGCTCCTCGGCCAGAGCGATCCTTGTGTCCAGATCGGCAAGCTGGACATCGAGCATCGTCGCCGCCGGATTGCCGCTTCCGTCACCCGGAAGCTGGGCCTTCACCACCTCTTCGAGCTGGGCGATCTTCTGCTGCAGAACCTTGACCTTGGGGTTGGACGGCGCAAACACGGCGAGCATGTCGCTAAGCTGTGCGCGCATCGCGTCGAGCTGCTGGGCCTCGGGGGTCTGGCCCGCGGTCGTGGCATTGCTGATCTGCCCGGTCGACTGGAAGATCGCGATCATCCGCGCCTTCTGGTCCTTCATCGTGGCGATGTCGTTCTCAAGCGTCGCAAGCCGCCCCTGCAAAAGCGTCTGCTGCCCGAGCCGAAAGGTCAGCGTCGAGGGCAGCGCGTCGGCATTGTTCGTCTGGAAATCGAGGATCTTGGCGCTCATCCGGTCGAGTTCGCCGTCGAGCCGCTCCACCTCGTTCTCGAAGAACTCGAGCGTGCTCTCGGCGCTAGCCGTACGGGAGGCGAGGTCGTAGTCGAGGATGAACTTGACGTAATCACCGGCCACGGCGGCGACGGTCTCTGCGCTGTCACCCTTGAACTCGATCCACATCGTCGTGGCCTCGCCGCGGCCCGTGCTCTTGTTGATCCGCGTGTTGCTGCGCATGGCGTCGGCGATCTGGTCCGGCGACATCGACGCGATATTCTCATAGACATTGTTGCGGCGCGCGATCTCGATCAGGTTCGTCCGCGTCATCAGGCGGTTCTCGACGGTCTGGAACTTCTCCATCGCCGCGGCCTGCACGGTCGGGGCGGCCAGTGCGGCCGGGATCTGCGAACCTTCGAGCAGAAGCAAGCCGGAGCTTGAAAAGACCGGGGGCAGGAGCAGCGCCGCGGCAACGGACGCCGCGGTCACCAGCGCGAAGATCACGATGAAGTAATGCAGCCGCCGCAGGAAGATCGCGAAGTAGAAAGACAGGTCCAGGTTCATTTGTGCTTCTCTTCCTCTGCCGCGATCTGGGCCGCAAAGAACACGCCGTCATCGAGGACCGACTGAACGACACTCTCGTCGGCATGGTGGTTGTCGGTGCTCCAGGCATAGAGCAGCGCCATGTCGCACAGCTGGTTGACCAGCCGCGGAACGCCGTGCGTCACCTTGTGGACCAGACGCGCCGCCGGCACCGTCACCTCGGCGCCGGTCCCGCCCGCCGCCTTCAGCCGATGTGCGATCAGTTCGACCACCGACTGCTCGTCGAGCGGAACGAGATGGAAACTCGCCGCGATCCGCTGTGCAAGCTGGCGCAAGGACGGATCGAGCACCATGTCGCGCAGTTCCGGCTGGCCGACGAGCACGAGTTGCAGCACCTCGTCCTTGCCGGAGTTGATGTTGGTCAGCATGCGCAGCTCTTCGAGGCTTTCGCGCGACAGGTTCTGCGCCTCGTCGAAGATAAGGACGACCCGGCGCCCGGCTGCATATTCCTCGATCAGGTAGTCCTGGAGCTGCTGGAACAGCTGCACATAGCCATGCCCCGCATCGAAGCGCACGCCGACCGCGTTCAGCACCCACTGGATCAGCTCGCCGCGGTTGCCCTGGCTGTTGGAGATCAGGCCGACGGTAACGCTGTCTTCGAACTGCCGCAGGAGTTCGCGCAGGAGCGTGGTCTTGCCGCAGCCGACCCCGCCCGTGACGAGGGTGATCGGCGCGCGGCTCAGGATGCCGAATTCGAGCACCGAATAGGCCCGGCGGTGCTGGGGCGACCAGAACAGGAAATCGGGATCGGGAACGAGCGTGAAGGGGCGCTCGCGGAACCCGAAGAAGTTCATGTAGAAGCCGACGCTACTCGTCTCTTCCGTCCTGGTCTCCGCGACCTTGTTCATCCACAAACCATTCGAAGCCGGGCTCCGTTGCGCCGTGCGGCTGCCCGCAATGCCTTTTCCAATCGTAGCAGCCCCGAACTCATCGCGTAAACGGTCCTGCGATGACTCAACCTGAGGCCGTGCTCCCCACATTCATAGCAAGTTTCTCACCGTTGCGTCGATTCGCAGCACCTTGCGCCCCCCGAAAATCGTAAACTCGCCTCATCAATCGACGAAATCCCATTCACTGTATCATATCCAGAAACAGATGGCGTGCGCATATGGGCGAAAAGGCGCGCAACCGGGCCGGGCGCCGGCTTTTCGCGCGGGCTCCGGCCGACCAGTCGGCGAATTCGGAAATGAAGATTTCGAAAATGATCATTCAATGATATGAATAAATGTGGGTGGTGGCCGTCTCATGGACGGAAGGCCAAGGCTATTGGAGCCCGGCTGGCCGCTCGCGCGCATCAAGCGCGCGTTCCGAAACGGGGCGGAGAGGCATGACGCTTCAGGTCAATGACGTGTCAGAAGAATTCGACTTGTCGGGCAAAGGGCACGGCTCAGCGGTTCGCGTGAAGCGGACCGGCGTTTATCGGAACGGACTGAAGCGGGTATTCGATCTCATCCTGGTTCTTCTTGCGGCGGTCCTGGCGGTGCCGCTCATTGCGGCCCTCGCGGTGATCGTGGCGCTCGACGGATCGTTTCCGTTCTACTTCAGCCCGCGGGTCGGCCGCGGCGGCCGCGTGTTCCGCATGCTAAAGTTGCGCACGATGGTGCCTGACGCTGACCGCCGGCTCGAGGGGTACTTGTCGCACAACGCCGAGGCGCGGCTGGAATGGAACAGCACCCAGAAACTCAAGGACGATCCGCGGATCACCTGGATCGGACGAATCCTGCGCAAGACCTCGCTCGACGAGCTGCCGCAGCTTTGGAACGTGGCGCTGGGGCAGATGTCTCTTGTCGGCCCGCGCCCCTTCATGCCGAGCCAGCGTGTGCTCTACGACGGCACCGCCTATTACACGCTGCGTCCAGGCGTCACCGGCCCCTGGCAGGTCTCCGCACGCAACGAGACCACCTTCGCCAAACGGTCCGATTTCGACCGGCTCTATGACGAGACGCTGTCTCTGCGGACCGACGTAAAAATCCTCGTCGCAACCGTCCGCGTGGTCCTGAAGGGCACAGGATACTGACCTGTCGCGCAATGGCCTCAGGGTTGAATATTCCAGACTGACAGCAAGTTAACGATTTGACCTGCCGGGGTTTGCTCGTACCCTTTGAGTGATTCGTACCTCAATGGATGTGAGAAATGTTCAGAACACTGTTGGGCCTAATAGTCGCAGTTCTCCTCGTTCCCGCCGCATGGGCGCAGAGCGGTTACCGAATTCAGGCGGGCGATCTCCTGCAGATGGAGGTCCTCGAGGATCCGAGCCTCAACCGAAGCCTGCTGGTATTGCCGGACGGCACCGTCAGCCTGCCGCTCGTCGGGACCGTGCGCGCCACGGGCCAGACGATCGAGGGGCTGCGCTCCTCGATCACGACCGCGCTCGCATCGAACTTCGCCTCTCCGCCCACCGTGTTCCTGTCGGTCGGCCAGCTCAACCCCGTGACCACGGCGGTGAACGCCGCCAACGCCCAGGCTGCCGCCGCGACGATCGCCGTCGGCCCGACGATCGCGATCTACGCGCTCGGCGAGGTCACGAGCCAGGGCCGCCGCGATGTCGCCAAGGGAACGACGCTGCTGCAGTTTCTTGCCGAAACCGGCGGCCTGACCAGGTTCGCCGCATCCAAGCGCATCCAGCTGCGCCGCCTCGACAAGTCGACCGGCACGGAAAAGGTCTATCGCTACAACTTCCATTCGGTGAAAGCGGGCGCCCAAGCCCCGTCGATCGTCCTTCATGAAGGCGACGTCATCGTAGTACCCGAGCGCAGGCTCTTCGAGTAAAGGCAGGAAAAGTGGGGACAACCAGGACCGGGATCGCAACCCTCGCGGTCACAGCAGTTATTTGGCCCGGAGCCGCGCTCCCGCAGCAGGGGGGCGCGGTTGCGATTCCGGGATCGCCGGCGGTGATCGGCGTTACCCCGGCGCCCGTTGCAGCGACGGCTCCGACGGCGACCCCGCAGACGGCGGCCGCAGGCACGGCTTCGACTGGCGGTCTTCAGGTCGACGTCAATGTCGAATCCAAGGTGACGTACGATGACAACTTCGGGCTGGATCCCGTCAGCCCCGGCGACAGCGCGGTCTTCGACAACACGCTCCGGTTCGGCGTGTCGAACATCACGGAGATCGACGATTTCAGGCTCGACGCGTCGGGTGTGTTCCGCTTCGCCGATTTTGCCGGAAACTCGGCAAGCGGCTTTGAAGACCCCGACGTCAGGTTTCGTTACCGGCGCGACACCGGCAACAGTGTGCTGACGGCCTACGGACGCTTTCGTGATGTCGACAGGGATTTTCTAGACCCGTTCCTGGTCGAGCAGGTTGATCCAATCTCCAACGCGCTTCTCGGTGGGGGCGGAAGGATCAAGACGAAGACCTACGGCGCCGCCTTGCAGACCGGCATCAACGATCCGATCGGCTTCAACCTCTCGGTCGATCATGACGAGCAGACCTATACTAACGTCACCGATCCCAACCTCGTCGACAACCGAACCGACCAGGCCGCGGCTGGCGTGTCGATGCGGGTGTCGCCGGTGACTCAACTGCGCCTCGGCGCCTCGATAGACGACTACTCCGCCGACGATACCGTCCAGACCGATCGCCGGACGCTCGATTACACGCTTGGCGTCACGCAGGAAATCAATCCGGTCCTGCTGCTCGACGCCCAGATCGGCTGGACCGACGTTGAGACCGACACGATCTTCGGCACGGCCACGCGCGATGGGATCACCGGTTCTCTGAAGTTGACCAAGGTGATGACCAACGGCACCGCCTTCGTTTCCGCCGATTCCAGCATCAACGAGAATGGCAGGACCCAGACGCTCCGCTTCGGACGCGACCTGCAGCTGCCTACCGGTACGTTCTCGGCCTCGCTGGGCGCCGCGGACTCGCCGTCGGGTGAGGTCTTCGTGATCGGCTCGCTGGCCTATGGCCAGCAGTTGCGCAACAGCACCGTTACCGTGGCGGTCGATCGCGGGCTATCGACCGATACGCTGAGCAACGACGTCATTGATACGAGGGTCCGGCTCGGCTATGGCTACATCATCGACAGCGTGTCGCGCATCAACATGTCGCTGGCCTGGGGTCAGTCTGAGCCCGCCGGAACGAACACGGCGCCGACGGTCACGCGGACCACTTTCAACGCCAGCTATTCGCGCGCGATCACGCAAGACTGGGACCTGACGGGCGGCGTGGTGCTGCGCGACCTGCAGGATTCCGGGGCGTCGGGCGACGCGCGCTCCAACGCGGTGTTCCTTTCGCTCGACCGGGATTTCAGTTTCCGTCCCTGAGCCGGAAACCGCCCCACGGTCAGCGCCCGATCCGCGCGAAGATCCGGTCATAGGCGGCGAGCAGCCGGGGCGCCGAATGCGCCCAGCTCAGCCGCTCCATGACCCGCGCGCGGCCGATCCGGCCCATCCGCGCCCGCGCCTCGGGGTCGTCGATCAGCGCCGCGATCTTCGACGCGAAGTCCTCCGGCTCGTTGGCGCGCGCATAGAGCGACGCCTCCCCGGCCGAGGCACGCCCCTCCTTCAGGTCGAACTGCACCACCGGCTTTTCCAGCGTCATGTATTCCATGACCTTGTTCATGGTGGAGATGTCGTTCATCGCGTTCTTCGGGTCGGGCGAGACGCCGATATCGCAGCTGTTGAGCGCGCGGAGAAGATCCTCGCCATAGAGCGGTCCGGTGAAGGTGAAATGCGCCCCGAGCCCGCGCCGCGCCACGTCGGCCTCGACATTGGGCAGCTCCGGTCCGAAGCCGACGATGAGGAAATGCACGTCCGCGTACCCGATCTTTCGGATCAGGTGATCGGCGGCGGCAACGAGAAGATCCATCCCCTCCTGCTGGCCGATCACGCCGACATAGCCCATCACCGTGCCCGCCCCCTTGCGCATCGCCGGATCGGCGGGGCGGATCTCGAACTTCTCGATCTTCGGGGCGGAGCGGACGACGAACACGTCCTCGGCCGCCATGCCGCCCCGCCGGATCGCGATCTCGCGGAAGCTCTCGTTCGTGGCGATGGACACGGTGGCGCAGGCGAAGGTCATGCGCTCCCAGATTCGCATGACCCGGTAGAGAAGGCCGCGCTTGCCGAACTTCGCCTCGAACAGCTCGGGGCAGACGTCGTGATGGTCGAAGAGGTAGCGCACCCCGCGCGGACGGTACCAGAGTGCCAGAAGGAAGATGAGGTCGGGCGGATTGCAGCCCTGGATCACGTCGAAGCCGCGCTCGCGCCGGACCTCGCGGGCCAGCCGAAACCAGTGATAGAGCGAATGCAGGTATTCCTTCGCATAGGCCGCGGCACCGGAATGCGCCTCGGGCGGCTCGGGGTATCGGTAGATATGGATGCCCTCGATCACCTCGCGGTGAAGATCCCAGCCGCGCCCGGTCGGGCAGATCACGCTGACCTCGTAGCCCGCCGCGGCGAGCGTCGTCGCCTCGAGCCAGACCCGGCGGTCGAGCGGCACCGGCAGGTTCTCGACGACGATAAGGGCGCGCCGCGCCGCACTCGCACTCATCTCTCTCTCCCGCGTCCCGTCATTCCATCGGATCGTGCTCCGCGACGATCCTTTCCGGATTGCGGCCATGCTAACAAGCGACCGCGGCGTCGGCCAGAGGCGCGCGCGGAAAGGCGGGTTTGCGCAAGAACCGGTTTACCCGCGACGCAATTTCCGCTCTCCTGCGCTAGACACTTCGGCCAAGAGACGACCGCATGACGAGTGACAGTATCCACAAAGTCCGCACGAGCAGGCTGCAGAGGTTCGCCCGGCTCATCCGCGCGGCGCTCGACCCGCGGGCCTATGCGCATGCCATCAAGGTGCTGAACTATTACAACTACACTCATGTCACCGAACTGAGACAGGTCACCCGTGGACAGGGAGTCAGCATCAGCCCGACCGTGAGCTTTTCCAACGGCAAGAACATCGTGATCGGCGACCGCGTGCATGTCGGCGCGAACACCAGCCTCTGGGCCGGTCCCGGCGCGGCCCGGATCGAGATCGGTGCCGACGCACTGATCGCACCCTCGGTGATGGTGACGGCGGCCAGCTATCGCTACAACGACGGCAGCCCAGTCACGGATCAGGCGATGAACGAGGCGACCGTGCGCATCGGCTGCGACGTCTGGCTCGGTTACGGCGCGGTGGTGCTGGCCGGGGTGACAATTGGCGACGGTGCGATCGTCGGCGCGGGCGCGGTCGTTCGTACCGACATCCCCGCGAACGCGATCGTCGCCGGCAATCCCGCCGCGATCGTCGGCCAGCGTCGCGTCCAATCGTGAAGCGGCCGCCAGACGGGTCGCGACACTCGGGCCCTCCCGCTCAGGCGGCGCGCTTGCGGATCTGCCGGAGGAGGTAGCCCCTCAGCGCCTTCATGGACGCAAGCGCGGCCAAGCCGCAGATCGCCACCGCCAGCAGCGGCCAGCGCAGCAGGTGACCGGCAAGGTCGGGCCGCGGCGGCTCGACCCAGTTGGCGGCGAGCGCCGCGGCGTAGGTCAACGCGGCGAGGAGCGAGGGCCGCACGACCGGGCCGAGCCTGAGCCCGGTCCTGCGCGCCGCGAGGTGGAGCGACACGAGATAGCCCAGGACCTCGGCGCCGGCGGCGATCCAGATCAGGAGCATCACGTCGCCGGTGCGGTGCAAGACGAGCCACGAGACCGGCAGCGACAGCACCCGGAGGAGGTTCGCCGCCACCGCGTTGCCGGTACGCCCGCGCGACAGCGCGACGGTCGTGCTGCCGGTCTTGGCCATCCGGAGCGCCTGCAGCACCGCGACGGGCACGAGAAGCGGCAGGAGCGCCGCGTATTTCTCTCCGAGCAGCAGATGGACCACCGGCCCACCCAGGAAGACGATGCCGAGAATGAGGGCGATCCCCGACGCCAGCCCCGCCTCCACCGCCGCCACACCGAGCCACTGGAACGCGGCCGGCCGTTCGCGCGCCGAACTCAGATTCGGCAGGAAGGCCGACTGGTTGGCACCGGCCATCACCAGCGTCGGCGTCAGCGTCAGCGTGACCGCCATCGAAAAGACCCCGAGCGCCGCCATGCCGAGCTCGCGCCCGACGATCACCCGCTCGCCGTAGAAGACGCCGAACAGAAGCGCGCCGTTGAGCAGAAGCGGCCAGCCGAACACCGTCGCGCGCCGGATCAGCGCGAGATCGAAGCCGAGCTGGTAGCGCCGCTCGGCCACGAGATGTGACAGGAGCGCCATCACGACCGCCTGAGCCAGCAGTGAGACCAGCATGATCCGGTAGTCGCCATAGAGAAGCGCCAGCGGCCAGATCGCGAGCAGCGCGACCAGGGGCGGAATCGACTGCGACATTATGAACGGCCGGAAGTTCAGGTGCCGCTTGAGGCGGTGGATGTCGAAATGCTGGAACCCGTTTATCAGCGGGACGACGGCGACGACCTGGTAGGCCCAGGCGACATGCTCGATGCCGAGAAAGCGCGCGGTGGGATGGGCGATCGCGAAAAGCACGAGGCTCGCGAGGGCGCCGCGCGCGAACTGGAAGCCCTGCATCACGGCCTGGAACCGGGGCTCGTCGCCGTCCTTGTCGACGACGATCATCTGGCTCAGCCCGAACTGCGAGAGCATCTCCACGACAGACATAACGATCGCGAACGTGGCGGCGATGCCGTAATCCTCGGGGCTCACGAGCCGCGCGACGATCAGGTTGCGTGCGAGCAGAAGCACCGACCCGAGCGCGTTACCGGATACAAGCATGGCAGCCTTCTTCAGCATGTTATCCGGTCAGCCCCGATCGCTTCAGTCACTTTGCCCGCATATAAGCACGCTTCTTCCGGCGCTGTCTTCGGCGCCGACCGCTGCGGCGCCACATGTTGCGCAATTGTGGCCGATCCGCGCGGCCGGGCGGCTTTGCCAGCGGATCGGGGTCAATCCTCCTCGACCTTCCCGCGCAGTGTCTTGACCTGGCCCCGGGCGGTCTTGGCCTGAAGCCGCCGCCGCTGGCTGCCAAGCGTCGGCCTGGTCGCGATCCGCCGCTTCGGCGCGACGAGCGCGGCGCGGATCAGTTCGGTCAGCCGCTCGCGCGCGAGCTCGCGGTTGCGGGCCTGGCTGCGGGTCTCCTCGGCGCGGATCACGATCGCGCCGTCATTGGTCCAGCGCCGCCCGGCAAGCCGCTTCAGCCGCTTTTTCACCGGTTCCGGCAAATGCGGGCTGCGCTCCGCCTCGAAGCGCAACTCGACCGCGGTCTCGACCTTGTTGACGTTCTGCCCGCCCGGCCCGGAGGAGCGGCTGAAGCTCTCGGTCAGTTCCCAGTCGGCGATGGTGATCTCGTCGGTGATGCGCAGCATGATCCGGTCATAGGCTGGCGCAAGGCGCGTGTCCAACATCTCGGGATCTGGTCCGAACCGTTGCGGGATCCGCGCCGCGCTCAGGCACGGGGCGCAACAGCGATCATTTACGGAAGCGCGTGCAAGCACAGCCGCGGTTCCGGTGGCGGCTGCGGAAGCGCAATTCCCAGGCAACGGCGCCCTCGCAAGGCAAGCCGGCACGGGAAAGCCCCCCGTGACGTGGTGACCGTGTCAGTCAGGCGCGCCCGCGGTGCCATGGCGGTATTTCCTTGCCTTGATTGGGACCGACCGGTCAAACTGGACGCAGACTTCCCCGTTTCCGCATTATTGGCAGGAGAGCAAAAATCATGCTGCATAGAACCATTGCCGGTTTCCTGATTTTCGCGACCATGCCCGCCGGTCTGGTCAATGCGCAGGAAGCGTCAGATCTGGCCAAGCAACTCAGCAACCCCGTCGCATCGCTGATCAGCGTTCCGTTCCAGTACAACTACGACGAAGGCTTTGGCCCGAACGGCAACGGCACCCGGTCGACGCTGAACATCCAGCCCGTCGTTCCGATCACGCTGAATGACGACTGGAACCTGATCTCGCGGACGATCCTGCCCGTCATTGATCAGTCCGACGTCATCCCCGGCTCCTCGCAATCCGGAGTCGGGGACGTCGTGCAGAGCTTCTTCTTCTCTCCGCAACGCCCGACTGCCGGCGGGCTGATCTGGGGCGCCGGTCCGGTGTTCCTGCTGCCGACCGCGACGAACAATCTTGGCGCGGATCAGTTCGCGGCGGGGGTCACTGGCGTCGCCCTGAAGCAAGCCGGCCCCTGGACCTACGGCGCGCTCGCCAATCATCTTTGGGACGTTGGCGATGGGTCCGGCGCGACGAGCATCAACAACACGTTCCTGCAACCATTCCTGTCCTACACCACGCCGACGGCTTGGACGTTCGCGGTGAACACTGAAACGACATACAACTGGGACACAGACTATGCCTCGGTGCCGATCAACCTCACCATCTCGAAGCTGACGGCATTCGGAAACCAGCCCGTCAGCATCGGTGGAGGCGTCAAGTATTGGGCAGACGGGCCGCAGAATGGTCCCGACGGGTGGGCCGCCAGGCTAACCGTGACGCTCCTGTTTCCCAGGTAAGAGCGCGATCCCACGAAGGTTGACTTAAGCCGACACCGGCGTTCGCTGCGGTCTTGCCTCGGCACCACGCGCAAGGCCGAACGTGGAATCTCGGCGGCAGGCCATCGCGAGAATGCCCGCACTGCATGAGCCCTGCCGCACCGGCGGTAGTTAAGGTTCTTGTCGCGCTGTCCCGACACGGAAAGGGCCGTTCCGATTAGGAACGGCCCTCCGAGATCTACGGAGATGGGCCAGTTAGGGTGTCGAAGATCGACCGGCCCAGTCAGGGTTCTTAACCCATGGGGTTGCCCTCAGGCCACGGCCCCCCTGACTGTCCCGACACCTCTCTCCAATATCACTCTCGACACTGGATCACCTCCTTTCGCTGCGTTGCCGTTACCAATAGCGTGCCACAGATTTTGTGTTTGTCAAAAACTTTCACACAACTTTTTCCGTCAATCTTGCAATAATCAGCCGAAACGGCACGAGGGCGACAAGCGCGAGCGCGAGTTTCACCAGCCAGTCCGCGACCGCCAGCGACACCCAGAGCGGCACGTCCGGCCCGATCCCGAGCAGCGGCAGGGTCTCGCCCGCCCAGCTCACGTCGTTGCCCGGCTCGAGAAATCCCAGCGCCCCGGAGAAGGCCACCGAGAAGAAGATCGCCGTGTCGAGCGAGGATCCCACCAGTGTGGAGACCAGGGGCGCCCGCCACCAGCGGCCCTGGCGCAGTCGGTCGAATATGCCGACATCGGCCATCTGCGCCGTGAGGAACGCCAGCCCCGACCCCAGCGCGATCCGCCAGGTCACGAGCGGGCCGAAAGCGCCCTCGATCTGCGTTCCGACGAGCGAGCAGACGAGGCCGACGACGAAGCCCGCCGCCACCACCCGGCGCGCGGCGGCGGGACCTTGCAGGCGGTTCGTGAGGTCGGTGACGAGGAAGGCGAAGGGATAGGTGAATGCCCCCCACGTCAGCCACTGGCCAAAGAGAAACTGAACGAGGATGTTCGAGGCGACGACGATCGTCGCCATGGCGAGGATGCCGGGGATCAGACTGCGGGTCATGCGTGCTCCGTCTCCTTGCCGGGCGATAAGGGGGTTATTCGTCGATCCGGTAGTCGGCGATCTCTGTCCGCTGCACCCACAGGAAATTGTCGTCGGCGATCATTGTCAGCCGTATCGCGCCGTCGACGTCGCGCCAGACCGCGATGCCTTCGAGATTGTCGTGCACCCCGGCGCTGGTCTCGAGCACGGTCTCCTCGGCCGCGATGCGGTCGTCGTCGATCGTGAAACGGCGGACCCGGCTCTTGAACCCGACCACCGGCCAGAAGTCCCGTTCGAGAAGGTAAAGCCGCCCGTCCGGTCCGAAATCGGCGCCGACCGGCAGCCAGCCCGGATCGCGGCGGATCGTGAACGGCTGGTCCCATGTCTCGTTGCGATAGCGGAACACCGGGAACGGACGGCCCTTCGCGCCCGACCGTTCGGGCAGGGTGTAGAGCGTGCCCGCGGCGTTTATGGCCAGAGCTTCGAGGCCGGAATTGTATTCGATGTCCTTGAAGATCGCGGGGTGGAGTTCGCGCTCCGGTGGCTGGAGTCGGTCGGGATAGTATGCGATCCGGTCAAAGAGCTCGAACGACACATAGATGCCGCCACCGGGTGCGAAGGCCAGACCCTCGGCGTCGGCCTTGGCGGTACGCAACGGCTTTCCGTTCGGAGCCAGGAGCTTCTCGACCGGTCCGGCCGAAACCTCCGTCACACGTCCCTCCGGGTCGCGCTGGAACTGCCCCTCGACCGTCGCACCGCTGTCCGAAAGCGCGACGAACGAAATGCCATCCGCAGCGACGTCCAGCCCGGAAAAGCCGCCGAAGCCCTCGTCCGGCATCTCCCAGTCGTAGGATCCGACAAGCTGCGCCCGCGGCTCTGCGGCCGCGGCCATGGCTTGCGCCGAGACCAGAGCCAGTGTCAGTCCGAGGCGAGTACGGCGGCGCATTGACGCGGCAAATCGGCCATAGTGTAGTCGCGCGCACCCTTCTTGCGAGGTCCCTTCGGCCCCTTCGGCGGGTTCTTCAGCTCGTCGAGATAGGTGGTGACCCACCAGGTCAGGGTCTCGTCGCAGCCGTCGCCGCCCTTCGACAGCTCTGCCACGGTCGGCGTCTGGGTCTGGCAGCCGGGCGAGCCCTTGGGGCATTTCAGGCGCACATGGAAATGGCTGTCGTGGCCGTAGATCGGGCGGATCTTCTGCAGCCACTTGCGGTCGGAGGGCCGCGCGCTCTTGCACATCTCGATCTTCACCGCGGCGGCGACGAAAATCCGGTCGACCCGCGAATCCGAGGCTGCGGCGGCAAGAAGCCGGTGGTGGGTCGCGGTCCAGTTGCCGTTCACGCGCTTCTGGTCGGCGGTACGAACGGAGACCGAGCTGATCTTCTCGCGCGCGCCCCGGCTGAGGTCGAGCCGCGCGGGCGGCAGCATCCAGATATCGGCGTCGAGCCCGATCTGGTGGCTAGAATGGCCCGATGTCATCGGCCCGCCCCTCGGCTGGCTCATGTCGCCGACGTAGAGCCCGGCCCAGCCGAGCTTGCGCGCATGGGCCGAAAGGTCGACGAGATACTGCACCAGCGCCGGGTGCCCCCAGTTGCGGTTGCGCGACAGCCGCATCGCCTGCCAGGTCGGGCCGCTTTCGGGCAGCTGGACCAGCCCCGCGCCACAGCCCTTGGCATAGGTGCCGATCGCCGCCGGCTGATGCGCCGACGCGCTGCGCTTGGCGCCGAAAAGCTGGTTCGCCCGGGGCTCGGCCGCTGCCGGCGCCGCAAGTGTTCCAAGGATTGCCAGAATGCCGAAGGCTCGTCCGATCATGCCTGCCTCTCGCGCTTTATCGTTCACCCCGGGGATTGACCCAGCTCAGGAGCAGAATGCCAAGAAGGAAGAGCGCGATCAACGGTATCGCGATTCCGATCCGCTGCGACCCGCTCAGTGTGGTGAATATCGCGACCGAGAACGGCCCCAGGAAGGCGGTGGCCTTGCCCGAAAGAGCGTAGAGCCCGAAGGCCTCGGTCGCGCGCTCGGCCGAGGTGTGGAAGACCATCATGGTGCGGCTCGACGCCTGCAGCGTGCCGCCCGCCGCGCCGATCACGATTCCGCAGATGTAGAAAACGGTGTCCGGCATCGAAGAGCCCTCGGCGAAGGGGATCCCGTAGAATGCCTCGCGCGACATGCCGGCGATGACGAGGCAGACCGCGATCAGAACGACCATCGACAGCGTGATCACCGGCTTTGGCCCCCTCGCGCTGTCCATCTTGCCACCGAGCCAGCTGAAGAGCGCGGCCGAAATCGCCGCGACGACGCCGAAGAGGCCGATCTTGCCGATCGACCAGCCGAGTACGCCCGAGGCGTAGACGCCGCCGAAGGTGTAAAGCGCGTTGAGCGCGTCGCGGTAGAACATCGACGACAGGAGATAGGCGGCGAGGCTGCGCCGCACCTTGAGCGATTTCAGGAGCTGCCAGAGCTCCGCCATCGCGCGGCCGACATTGATGCCCCTTGATGCGGTCCGGGGCTCACGCACCCAAAGGAAGAACGGCACCATGAAGACCGCGTACCAGAGCGCGGTGAAGGGACCGACGATGCGCGCATCCTCGCGCGCCGTGTAGTCGAGCAGGCCGAAGCCCGGCGCAAGGCCCACGCGGGTCTGCCCCGATGGCTCGGCGACGAAGAACACCAGCATGATCGCGAGCGAGATGATCCCGCCCAGATAGCCGAAGGCGAAGCCCGAGCCCGAGACCCGGCCCATGTTCTCGTCGGCGGTGAGGCCGGGCATCAGCGAATTGGTGAAGATCGTGGCGAATTCCATGCCGATGAGGCCGAGGCCGAAGAAGATCATCGCGCGCAGGAGATCGGGCTCGCCCGGTACCAGGTTCCAGAGCATCCAGGCCCCGACGACATAGAAGGCCGAGAAGATCCAGATCCAGAGCATGCGCCGGCCCGACTGGTCGGCCACCGCGCCAAGGATCGGCGCGAGGCAGGCGATCAGCACGCCCGAGGCGGTCTGACCCCAACCCCAATAGGCCTGCGCCGCCGCGCCCGCGGCCTCGGCATCCATGCCCTGGCCGGCAAAATGCGCACGCGCCACCTCGGCGAAATAGGGACCGAAGATAAAGGTCAGGAGCAACGTCGCATAGGGCTGGCTCGCCCAGTCGAAAAACCACCAGCCCCAGATCCGCTTCCGCGCCGAAACCGTCATGCCTGCCCCCGCTCGCTTTGCCGGGATCAAGCCCGAAAAGCCGTCCGAGCGCAAGCGATGCCGATCAGGCGGCGCGGCGGTGCGGAGGTTCCAGCAGCGCGCGCTCCGGCGGCCAGGGCCGCGTCGCGTCGGCGGCGATCCAGGCCCGGACCCAGGCGGGCAGTTCGGGGCTTTCCTCGTCGCGCCCGAGTGCGGCCAGCACCTCGGCAGTCGGCACGATGCCCTTGCGCGAGGTGACCGCCGAGCGCAGCAGCATGTGGCTGGTGCAGTCGCCGCCGCGCCACATGCTCTGCTCCATGTAGAGGAAGCGCGCGTCCCAGCCGATGCAGCGGCTCACCATCTCGACCCGGTCGAACATCCGGACCCGGCGCCGGTAGCGCAGCGAGTTTCCCGCCACCGTGATCGACCAGCCATTGCGCCTGAGAACGCCCACGAGACCCGTGCGGACCGCGAGCGGGATCCGCCCGAGATCGAAGAGCGTGAGCGTCCGGCCGTTGTTCAGTTCGGCCCAGAGGTCGAGATCCCAGGGCCAGCAGACATGGTGCGAGACATGCGGCTCAGTCAGGCCGAGCCGCGGCTGGCGGCGGCTGGTCCAGATCTCCTTGGCCATTCTGACGAAGGGGTACATCGGGGCTCTCCCGGCTGGTTTACGCACCGCAACTTGGGCAGAGTTGCCCAGACGTCAACCCGCGACGTGGCGTTACGAGGTTGCAGAAATCCCGCGCGCGGCTTACCTCTGGGCCGACCCAACCGGCCGGAGCCCTCCATGGTATCGCTGTTTCAGGCGCTGATGCTGATCCTACAAGTGATCTGGTTCATCATGATTGCCCATATCATCATGTCGTGGCTGATCAACTTCCAGGTCCTGAACATCCGCCAGCCGATGGTCTCGCAGATCTGGTACGCGCTGAACCGCCTGCTGGAGCCGGTCTATGCGCCGATCCGCCGGATCCTGCCGCAGACGCCGGGGCTCGACCTCGCGCCGCTGGTGGCCTTCATCCTCCTGATCATCGTCCAGCAGACTCTCGCCAACAACGCGGGCTTCTTCTACGGCTTCTGAGCCGGGAGTCTTGCCCCGGCCCGCCTCGTATGACAGGGTCGGGCCATCGAGCCAACAAGAACCGCGAGCCAATGACCCGCGCCGAGGGACTGCTTTCCTCCGTCTTCGGATTTGACGCCTTTCGTCCCGGCCAGTCCGAGATCGTGACCGCCGTGGCGGACGGCCGGAACACGCTCGCGATCATGCCGACGGGCGGCGGCAAGTCGCTCTGCTACCAGCTTCCGGCGCTCCTGCGCGAGGGCGTGACGGTGGTGATCTCGCCCCTCATCGCGCTGATGCGCGATCAGGTCCGGGCGCTGCGCGAGGCGGGCGTCGCGGCGGGCGCGCTCACCTCTGGCAATACCGAGGAAGAGACCGAGGCGGTCTTCGCCGCCCTCGACGAAGGACGGCTCAAGCTTCTCTACATGGCACCGGAACGGCTCGCCTCGGGTGGCACGCTGACGCTTCTTCGCCGCATCGGCACCAGCTTGATCGCGGTCGACGAGGCGCATTGCGTCAGCCAGTGGGGCCACGACTTCCGCCCAGACTACCTCAGGATCGGCGAACTGCGCCGCACGCTCAACGTGCCCCTCGCCGCCTTCACCGCCACCGCCGACGAGGAGACGCGGGCCGAGATCGTGACCCGCCTCTTCGACGGGACCGAGCCCGAAACCTTCCTGCGCGGCTTCGACCGCCCCAACATCCACCTCGCCTTCGAGGTCAAGGACCAGCCGCGCCGCCAGATCCTCGCCTTCGCCGCCGCACGGCGCGGGCAGTCGGGCATCGTCTACACCGCGACGCGGGCCAAGACCGAGGCGCTGGCGCAGGCCCTGCGCGAAGAAGACCACTCCGCCTGCCACTATCACGGCGGCATGGAGGCCGACGACCGCCGCGAGGTCGAGGCGCGGTTCCAGCGCGAGGACGGGCTGATCGTCGTCGCCACGGTGGCCTTCGGCATGGGCATCGACAAGCCCGACATCCGCTGGGTCGCCCATGCCGACCTGCCCAAATCGATCGAGGCCTATTACCAGGAGATCGGCCGCGCCGGCCGTGATGGCGCCCCGGCCGAGACGCTGACGCTCTACGGTCCCGACGACATCCGCCTGCGCCGCGCCCAGATCGACGAGGGGCTGGCACCCGCCGACCGCAAGGCCGCCGACCATGCGCGGCTGAACGCGCTTCTCGGCCTCGCCGAGGCGACCTCCTGCCGGCGCCAGCGGCTTCTGGGGTATTTCGGCGAAGAGGCCGGGCCCTGCGGCGCCTGCGACCTCTGCGACACGCCGCCCGATGTGTTCGATGGCACAGATGCGGTGCGAAAGGCGCTCTCGGCGATCCTGAGAACCGGCGAGAGCTTCGGCGCGGGGCACCTGATCGACATCCTGACCGGCAATCCGACCGACAAGGTGCGCCAGCGTCAGCACGACGCGCTGCCCACCTTCGGCGTCGGCCGCGACCTGCCGAAGCCGCAGTGGCAGGCGGTGTTCCGGCAGATGATGGGCCACGACCTGATCCGCCCCGATCCCGAGCGCCACGGCGCCTTCCGCATGACCGACGACGCCCGCCCGATCCTGCGCGGCGAGGCGCAGATCACGCTGCGCCGCGACACGATCCGCAAGGCCGTGGGCAAGCCGGTGGTCAAGACGCTCGTGTCGGAGGAGGACGCGCCGCTCCTCTCGGCCCTCAAGGCCAAGCGCCGGGCGCTCGCCGAGGCGGCGCGTGTGCCCGCCTATGTGATCTTCCCCGACCGCACGCTTATCGAGATGGCAGAGACCCGGCCCGGGACGCTCGACCAGATGGCGCGGGTGAGCGGGGTCGGCGCGAAGAAGCTCGAAAGCTACGGCGCCGCGTTCCTTGCGGTCATCACGGGCGCTATCGAGGCGATGCATCCGGCGCGGATGAAGCTCGCCGGGCGCGCCGAGGGCGACGTCTTCGACCGGTTGATGGCCGCGCAGGCGGACCTCGCCCGCGGCGAGGACGGCACCGGAAAGTACCTGACCTGCACCCATTCGACGCTCCGGAAGATCGCCGAGACCCGGCCGCGCTGCCTTGACGACCTCGAGCGGATCGGCGGCATGGGCGCGCTCAAGGCCGAACGGTTCGGACCCGCCTTCCTCGAGATCCTCGAGGCCGGCTGACCTACCTCGCACCTTGCCTCTTGCGCCCCTCGCGCGCCCATGTCTCCATGACTCAAAGGCGGAGAAAGACAGCATGTACACCGTGATCGGCACAGTCGGCAGCCGCGCCATGCGCGTCCTGTGGATGCTCGAGGAACTCGGGATTCCGTTCGAGCATATCGCCGCGCCGCCGCGCTCTAAGGGTGTCACCGCCTTCAATCCGGCCGGCAAGGTCCCGGTGCTGATCGAGGACGGCACGCCGATCACCGATTCCACCGCGATCATCCAGTACCTCGCCGACAAGCACGGCCAGCTCACCCATCCCGCCGGCACGCTCGACCGCGCCCGGCAGGACAGCCTCACGCAGTTCCTGCTCGACGAATTCGACGCCAATCTCTGGATGGCCGCGCGTCACAGCTTCGTCCTCCCGGAGGAGCTGCGCCATGCCGCGATCAAGAACACGCTGCGCTGGGAATTCGAACGCAGCCAGAAGACGCTCGTCCAGCGGATAGGCGAGGGGCCCTTCGTCATGGGCGAGATGATGACGGTGCCCGACATCATCCTGACCCATTGCGGCAACTGGGCGCTCGGCGCCAAGTTCCCGATCACCGAGCACCGGCTGACCGAGTATCTCGACCGGATGCGCGCCCGCCCGGCCTACAAGCGCGCGATGGCCCGCACCGGGGAGTGATCCGGCCGCCGTGCCGGAGATATTTTTTTTCGCGCCTCGGTTTGCCATATTTGAGAAAGCCGCCCGTGCTAGAGAGGCCCCACAGAGCCGGGGATTGGACCCGGCTCTTGGAGTAAACATATGTCCAGCATCAGCTTCTATGCCCGCGGCGATGAATCGTCCGCCAACAACGCTTCCTTGAACATCGAGAACACGACGAAACAACCCACCGTGCTCTTGACCTTCAACAGCAGCGGGCCGTCGGGCGACATCATCCTCGAATACAACGCGGGCAAGGTCGACCCCGACACCACGGTAACCATCAACGGCACGACCTACAACTTCAAGGTCGAGATGACCGGCACCCTGCCCCTGGCCAACGGCAAGGTGCCCGATCCGCTCGAAGGTCATCAGATCACCGCGATCTCGACGGTGATCAAGGGCGTCACCGAGCGGTTCTATTTCGTCACCGATGGCAGCGGCACGCAAACGCTGATGAACCAGTTCGGCAACGGCGCGGTTCCCCTGAAGAACGTCAACTTGGCTCCGCCGCCGATCCATGTCTGCTTCTGCGCCGGCACCGACATCCTGACGCCCCACGGCTGCCGCAAGGTCGAGACGCTCAAGGCCGGCGATCTCGTCCTGACCGAGACGGGCGAGGTCAAGCCGATCCTCTGGATCGCCAGCAGCACCGTCAGCTTCGACGAGATGCTGCGCGCGCCCGAATCCCGGCCGATCCGCATTCCGGCGGGTATGATCGCTCCGGGCGTGCCGAATGCCGACCTCCAGGTCTCGGCCCGGCATCGGATCGTCATCGAGGATGCCGAGGCCATGCTCCTCTTCGGCGAGGCGCGGGTTCTCGTCGCCGCCAAGGACCTGGTCGGGACCGTGGCGGAACGGGTGATGCCGCTCGGGGACGTGAGCTATTACCACCTCTTGCTCGATGGCCACCACATGGTGGTGTCGAACGGCATGGTTACCGAGAGCTTCCAGCTCGCACAGCGAAGCTTCGACGGCCTGTCGTCCGCGGCGCGAAGCGCGCTCCTGGCCGCGTTGTCCAGAGACGCCCTGATGGCCTGTTTCGCACGCGCGGACGCGATGCCCAGCCTCAAGCCCCACGAGGCCGAAGTTCTGGCCCAGAGGATTTTCGGGGAGCCGGCCGGACCGGCGACCGGCGCGCGCGCCGGCCACACGGAGACGGCCCTCGTCGCGTGATACTTGCCCGAACGAGACCGCCGCGCCGACGGCACCCGTCAGCGCGGCGGTTCGGTTCCAGTCATTCGTGCGGCGAAGGCGAAAGGCAGCGCCGCCCCGAATCCGTTTTCTCAGCTCATCGCTACGCGATCAGCAGGATGCCACATACTGATTGCCGTTGGCGTCCCGATAGACGCAGTCGCCCGGCGTGTTCGCCCTGCCGATCAGGTTGCCGGCGACCGCGCCGGTGAGCCCACCGATAATCGCGCCCTCGACCGCGTTGTCCGCCACCGCGGCGCCAAGCGCCGCACCGGCCACCGCACCGGTCGCGGTGCTCCGCTGCTCGGTCGTCTGGCAGGCCGCGAGCGACAGGGCGATGGGCAGCATCAGCATCAACTTCTTCATTCTATCCTCCATTTCCGGACTATCCGTCCTTGTCAAAATTGCGAGTTCACCGCCCAAACTGCGCCAGCCGCGCACCGGTTCCCTTGACGGGCATCAAGTCCGGCGATCTTTTGCCGCCGCTCGCCCCGCCCAGAGCCCGGTCGCAAGGCAGGCCGTCAGAAGGTATCCCCCTGTCGGCGCTTCCCAATCGAGCATCTCGCCGCAGGCGAAGATACCGGGAAGCCCTTGCAACTCCAAGCCTTCGCTCAACGCCGCGCGCCGAATCCCGCCGGCGGCCGAAATCGCCTCGTCGAGCGGGCGCGGCCCGGCGTGGCGGGCCGGCAGCGCCTTGACCAGCCGCGCCAGCCGCTCGTCCTTCGGCAGCGGCCGCCCCCATTCCTGCAGGAGCGCGATCCGCGCCGGGTCGAGCTTGAGCGTCTTCCGAAGCCAGTTCGCGATGGTCTCCTTGCCCGGCCCCGGCGCGAGCCGCCCCGCGACCTCGGCAAGGCTCCGCTCCGGCACGAGGTCGAGCGTCAGCGCCGCGCCCTCGCGCACCGCGCGCGACACCGCGTAGATGCCGCCGCCCTCGATGCCGCGCGCCGAGATCACGAACTCGCCCCGCTCGACCTGACCGCCCGCATGCAGGGCCACGCCCTTTACCGGCGCGCCGAAGAACCGCGCCATGTGCCCAGACCACTCGACCCGGAACCCCATGTTGGCCGGCTTGAACGGCGCGATGTCGACGCCCTTCGCCGCCAGCCACGGCACCCAGGCCGCATCCGAGCCGAGCCGCGCCCAGCTCGCGCCGCCGAGCGCGAGCACCGTCACCGCCGGGTGCAGGATTTGCCGCCCCTCCGGTGTCTCGAAGGCCAACCCGTCCTTCTCGAACCCCGCCCAGCGCCAGCGGGTGCGCAGCGCCACGCCCGCGCCAGCAAGCCGCGCAAGCCAGGCGCGCAGGAGCGGCGAGGCCTTCATCGCCACCGGAAAGACCCGCCCGGTGGAGCCCGCGAACACCTCCTGGCCGAGCCCGCGCGCCCAGTCCATCACCGCGTCGGGACCGAACGCCTCCAGCATCGGCCGGAGCCAGTCGGTGTCGTAGCGCGCCGCGAAGTCGGCGAAGGGTTCGTCCTTGGTCAGGTTCAGCCCGGACTTGCCCGCCATCAGGAACTTGCGCGCGGGCGAGGGCTTGGCCTCGCAGATCACCACCCGCCGACCCGCGGCGGCAAGCGCCTCGGCCGCCATCAGCCCGGCCGGCCCGGCGCCGATCACCAGCGCATCCGTCACCTGCCGCATCGCCGTTCCCGCTTCATCGCCGCCTTGTTCCCCCGGCCCGCATTCGCCATCCTGTCGCAGGAAGCCCGCCATGACACAAGAGCCCGACCCGCCCCTCTGCCCGCTCTGCGGCCGCCCGATCCCGGCGGATGTGGCGCAGAGCCTGCACCATCTGGTGCCGAAACTGCGCGGCGGCAAGGGCGGCCCGACGGTGCTTCTGCACGCGATCTGCCACGCCGAGATCCATGCCACGCTGAGCGAGACCGAGCTTGCCCGCGACTATGCCACGGTCGAGGCGCTGCGCGCCCATCCGCGGCTGGCGAAGTTCATCGACTGGGTCGCCAAGCGCCCGCCCGGCTTCCGATCGCGCGTGCCGGGGCCCCGGCGGGGGCGCTAGGTCAGCCGGCGACGCGCGTGCCCGCCCCGGAGGCGACGGCGCGGTCATAGGCCAGAGCCGCCAGCGCGAAATCCCCGACCGCGAGCCCGCGGAACACGAAGGCCGCGCGCCGGTCGGGCGCGAAACTAGCGGCGATCCTGCCGCCGATCAGCTCGGTCAGGTCGCCGGCGACGAGGCCGGGATCGACCATCGGCTTCGCGCTTTCCGCCTCCTGCACGCGGTCGTCGATGATCACCGTGTCGAAGGCCGGCATGCCCGCGGGCGCCCACGGAATCGCGAGGTCGGTGATCGTCGCGAAGGCGCCGGGCTTCAGCCAGCGCGCGTCGAGGGAGGGCGCGACCGAATAGTCGAGCGTGATCGAGCTCACCACCAGATCGACTCCGTCGAGTGCCTCGCGCGCGGGCAACGCGCGCGCCTCCAGCCCGAGGCCGCGCGCCGCCTCGCAGAGCGCGTCGACCCTGGCCCGGCCACGCCCGAACGCGCGGATCTCGCGCAGTGGGAACAGTTCGGCAAAGGCCGCAAGGTGGCTGTGCGCCTGCACCCCGCAGCCGATGAAGGCGACGCTCTGCGCCTTGGGGTCGGCGAGCCGCTTGGCGACCACGGCGCTCAGGGCGGCGGTCCGGACCGCGGTGACCCAGTTGGCGTCCATCACCGCCTTCAGGACCCCGGTTTCGCTGTCGAGGATGAGGATCGCGCCGTTGATGCCGGGCAGTCCGCGCGCGGCATTGCCGGGCGCGACCATCACCGACTTCACAACGATCACGCCGGGATCGTCGGCCGCAGCGAGCGTCGCCATCATGTAGCGCCCGTCCCCCGGAAGAACCGCCGACTTCGGAGCGGTCCAGAGCCGCTCCTGCGCCCGCGCGAGCACCGCGCGCTCGACCGCCGCGACCACATCGGCGGTCGAGATGCCGAGCCCGTCCAGAACCGTATCGGAAAGATAGACGAGCCCGCCTTCCTCACTCATCGCGCGACTCCCATAGTGTTACTCGGCCGCGTCCACCGGGAGCGCGTTGAGGAGCCCGTAGCGTTCCTCGCCAAGCCTGTCGAAAAGCCCGATCTGGGTCTCGAGGAAATCGATATGCCCTTCCTCGTCGGCCATCAACTCCTCGAAGAGGTTCTTCGAAACATGGTCGCCCACCTTGTCGCAATGGTCGCGCGCCTCGATATAGAGCTTGCGGGCATCGTGCTCGGCGGCAAGATCGCTGTCGAGCGCCTCGCGGACCGTCTCGCCGATGCGCAGGGGATCGAGCTTTTGCAGGTTCGGATGGCCTTCGAGGAAGATGATGCGCTGGATCAGCCTGTCGGCATGGTGCATCTCCTCGATGCTCTCAGCGCGCGATTTCCGCGCCAGCCGGCCGTAGCCCCAATCCTCCTGCAAACGGTAGTGCAGCCAGAACTGGCTGACCGCGGTCAGCTCACTCCGCAGCGCGGAGTTCAGGTACTCGATGACCTTCTTGTCGCCTTTCATCGGATCCTCCCTTCGGCTCGCACCGGCGAAGGCCGCGCAGCGGCGCGGGAACCTCAAGGCTGTCACAGCCCCGCATCGTCTCGACGAACAGCGGCAGGCAGCCGCCGCAATCGGCGCGTTTGCCGAGCGCGTGGTAGATGCGGCCGGGCGTGATCACTGTACGCGCATCGGCGGCCCGCATCCAGTCGACCGCGGCGCGGATGTCGTGATCGCTGATGTGCATGCAATGGCAGACGATCATCGCGTCCCGCCTCTCGGCCGTCGATTTGTCCGTGTTGCGCGCATCGGTCCCCAAGCCTCGCGACAGCGCCCCGGAACCGGGGCGCGCGAACTTCCTGACAAAAACAATCGGATTAGTCAAGCCCGGCGGGGCGCCTCAACCGACCAGCCGTTTGATCGCGCCGACCAGCGCCATGTCGGCGCCGAGCACGTCGGCAGTCAGCTCCGCAACCGTGGCCGCCAGCGCCTCGGGCGCGACGATCCGGTCGACGAGGCTCCAGTCGAGCGCCTCGGCGGCGCCGACCTTCGCCCCAGCCATCAGGATCATCTTGGCCCGCGCCGGCCCGACGAGCCGCGCCATCCGCACCGGGTCGGAGGGCTGGGGCAGGAAGCCGAGCTTCATCACCGGGTAAAAGAATTTCGCCTCGGGCACCGCGATCCTGAGATCGCAGGCGAGCGCCATGCCGAAGGCGCCGCCCGCGAGCGTGCCGTTCAGCGCCGCGACCGTGAGGCAGGGCAGCGCCGCGATCGCGCCCGAGAGCCGTTCCCAGACCGGATCGGTGGCGAGCCCCGCGCGCGCCTCTTCGAGATCGGCGCCGGCGGAGAAGACCCTGCCCTCGCCGGTCAGGACCAGCGCCCGCGCCTCCTCGCGCCCCGCAGCCTCGGCGATTTCTGCCAGTTCCGCGAGCATCGCTTTCGTCAGCGAGTTCGCCTTGTCCGGCCGCGCGATGACCGCCCGCCACAGCCCGCCGTCCTTCTCCAGCCGGATCATCCGCGCCTCCGCTCACCTGATCGTGTACCTCTAGCAGCATCCCCGGGCGGAATTCCATACCGCCCGGACACTTGACCCGGCCCGCTCACGGGCCGATGGTACGGCCCGAAACGGGTAATGACACGGGCAAAGACATGAGACATTGGACAGGCCGCGGCGCAGGCGCGCTGACCGCTCTTCTTCTTGGGACCACGGCGGTCCAGGCCGATGTGACCGCGGCCGAGGTCTGGCAGGGCCTCACCGACTATTACGGCGATCTCGGCCAGACCGTCACCACCGGGTCGAGCGTGACCGAGGGCGACACGCTTGTGATCACCGATGCCGTCTTCGCCTCCGAGACGCCCGAGGGCAGCACATCGGCTACGGTCGCCGAAGTCCGGCTCAAGGAACTCGGCGACGGCAGGGTCGAGGTCACGATGTCCGAGGAGATCCCGATCGCGATCACGGCCAAGCCGGCGACCGGCGAGGCGGTCGACATGGCTATGAAGATCACCCAGTCCGGCCTCGCGATGCTCGTCTCGGGCCAAGCGACGGACATGACCTTCGACTTCACCGCCGACACGATCGGCATCCGCACCGAGCAGACCGAGGTCGAGGGTGATGCCATCCCGATGACACTGGACGCCACCCTGACCGGGAACGCCGGCAACTACCGGATGGTGACCGAGGGCGCGCGCAACGTGAGTTCGACGATGACGGCCGAGAAGCTCGACTTCGCCGTCTCCGGCAAGGATCCCAAGGCCGAGACAGATTTCGCCGCGTCGGGCTCGCTCACCGGACTGAGCGGCACCTCGACCGCGACGATGCCGGACGCGGTTGACCTCGAGGACATGAGCGCCGCCCTTCAGGCCGGGATGACCATGGAGGGCACGTTCAACTTCATCGGCGGCGGCTATGTCATCGATGGCAAGGACGGCGCCGACACGCTGAACGTGCAGTCCACCGGCGGCGCCGGTTCTGTCAACTTCGCGATGTCGCGCGACGGGATGCGCTACGGCGGCACCGGCCAGGCCGCTCAGATCGCGGTCCAGGCGTCCGCCCTACCGGTGCCGCTCGATCTCTCGGTCGCTGAGACCGCGTTCGACATGAAGGTGCCTGTCTCTAAGGGCGAGGAGGCGCAGCCCTTCGGCCTTCTCGTGAAGCTCATCGACCTTGAGATCTCCGAGGGGATCTGGGCGATGTTCGACCCGACGACCCAGCTGCCGCGCGATCCGGCGACGCTGATCGTCGACCTGTCCGGCGCGGCGAAGCTATTGTTCGACGTCTTCGACATGCACACGCCGGCGCCAGCCGACGCGAGCCCGGGCGAGGTCGAGTCGCTCGACATCAATCAGATCCAGCTGACGGCAGCCGGTGCCGAGCTCACCGGTTCGGGCGCGCTGACCTTCGACAACTCCGCTCCCATGCCGCAGCCGCGCGGCGCGGTCGACCTGCAACTCGTCGGTGGCAACGGTCTGATCGACAATCTCGTGGCGATGGGCTTCTTGCCCGAGGACCAGGCGATGGGCGCGAAGATGATGATAGGCCTCTTCGCAGTGCCTTCGGGCGAGGACACGCTGACCTCGAAGATCGAGTTCAAGGAGGATGGCGGCGTCTACGCCAACGGCCAGCGCATCCAGTAACCTCCGCCACATTGGCCGAAACCGCCCGCGCCCGCCGCGGGCGGTTTTGCCTTGGTCCCGCCGCCGTCACCAGTGGATCGTCGCGGGCGGGCAATAGACACCGTATTTCGTCTCGCGGTAGCTGCCGCCCTCCTTCGAACCGGTCGAGGTCCAGAACCGCTTGAAGTCGAGGCGGGCATGGGCGAGCCCGCGCACCGTAACCTGCCCGAAGACCGAGACGATGATCCAGTGCGCCTTCTGCCGGTGGTTGGGCAGCGGCGTGAGCGGCGCGAGCTTCGGCAACCAGCCGCCCCAGCGCGCCTTGTCGATGTTCTGGCCCCCCTCGTCGATCGCCACAGCACTGGTGACTTGCGCGTCGTGGTACTTGGGCGAGGGAAAACCGAACGGCAACAGGCACAATCGCGCCGTCATCGCGACGCTGGCGAAACGGCTGGTCAGGAACCAGTCGTCGCTCCAGACCCGGTAGGCGCCGTGCAGCCACGGCCGCGCGCTGCAGCTCCAGTCGCTATCGCCGAACGGAATGTGCAGGAAATACCACTGGATCTCCATCCAGTCGAAGGAGTTGTATTCGGGGATGACCGAGAAATCGTAAAGCCCGGTGCCCTTTCCCCGGATGTCGAGAAAGAATTCCTGCCGTTCGGAATAGCCGGCCATGGTCCATGCATCCGGATTGGATGAGGCCTCGGCCGCGAAATTGGCGATCGTATCCCGGCTCCGACCCACCGCGACGACCGCATAAGGATGCGCCGGCACCGTCCCGGGAGCAGGCACCGATCGCAGCCCGAAACCGGGATCGTCGCTCTGCCGAGCCTGCCCCTCGAGGCGCGCACCGGCATGCCGAAGATAGGCGGTCTCCTCGGCTTCGGCCTGCATCGCCAGTTCCTCATGCGTCAGCCCGAGTTTTCCCAGCACGTCGCGGTCGAGCGCCTTTCGCCGCGCCTCCAGCCAGGCCGTGCGAATCTCGGCGTCGCGTCCCTCCGCATGCTCGGCCTCGACCGCGCTGCTCACCAACCGCCTCGCCGCGGTGAAGCCCGCATATAGCTCTTCCGGCGAGAGCCCCGACAAACTGTGCTGATCCATGATCCGCCCTTCGCTTTGCGGCCCCGTGCCGGACCCGAGTGTCCAAAGTAGCCGTCCGTCCAGCCGCCGCATTGACGACGGTCAGCCCCGCACCATCGCGCCCTTGCGCGTGATCCCGGCCCGGACTACCTCCTAGGAAACGTTCCGAGACACAGGATCCGACCGCATGACCGACCGGCTCGCCCCCCTGACCGAGGCCCTCCTCGCCGCCGCCACCAGGTCTGGCGCCGAAGCCGCCGACGCGATCGCCGTCGACGGCACCGCGCTTTCCGTCGACGTGCGCGGCGGGCGGCTCGAACAGGCCGAGCGCGCGGAGGGGATCGAAATCGGCCTCCGCGTCCTGATCGGCCAGCGGCAGGCCTGCGTCTCGGCCTCCGACATCTCCGAACGGACCATCGCCGAGATGGCCGAGCGCGCCGTCGCGATGGCCCGCGAGGCGCCCGAGGATCCGAGCCTCGGCCTCGCCGATCCGGGTGAGCTTGCGTCCGCCTGGGATCTCGCGGCGCTCGACCTCGCCGATCCCGCCGCCGAACCCGCCGCCGCCATGCTCGAGGACGATGCCCGCCGCGCCGAGGCAGCCGCCCTCGCCGTCAAGGGCGTGAGCCAGGTCCAGTCGGCCTCGGCGAGCTATTCGCACCGCCGCCTCCACCTCGCCGCGACGAACGGCTTCGCCGGGGGTTACGCGCGGACCTCGCGCGCGTCCTCGGCCGTCGCCATCAGCGGCGAGGGGCTGAAGATGGAGCGCGACTGGGCCGCCGAGTCCCGCGTCTATCAGTCCGACCTGCCAAGCCCGGAGGAAATCGGCCAGCTCGCCGGCGAGCGGGCGGTATCGCGCGCCGGCGCGCGCAAACCGAAGACCGGCGCCTATCCGGTCGTCTTCGACGAGCGCATTTCGGCCGGGCTGATCGGCCATCTCCTCGGCGCGATCAACGGCAGCGCGATCGTGCGCGGCGCCTCGTGGCTCCGCGACGCGATGGGTGAACAGGTCCTGCCCCGCGGCCTCTCGGTCTTCGAGAACCCGCACCGCCCGCGCATCCCCGGCTCGCGCCCCTTCGACGCCGAGGGCCTGCCGACCGAAGCCCGCGACATCGTCCGCGACGGTATCCTCCAGACCTGGACGCTCGACCTAGGCACCGCCCGCCGGCTTGGCCTCAAATCCACCGCCTCGGCCTCGCGCGGCACCTCCTCGCCGCCCTCGCCCTCGGTCTCCAACATCGCGCTGACGCAGGGCGACAAGAGCCGCGAGCAACTCCTCGACGAGATCGGCACCGGCCTTCTCGTCACCTCGATGATCGGCTCTTCGATCAACCCCACGACCGGCGACTATTCGCGCGGCGCTTCCGGATTCTGGGTCGAGAACGGCCAGCTCGCCTATCCGGTCAACGAATGCACCATCGCCGGCAACCTGCGCGAGATGCTGATGCGCATCACGCCCGCGAACGACGCGCGCGCCCATCTCAGCCATGTCGTCCCCTCGCTCCTCGTCGAAGGGCTCACCCTTGCCGGCGAGTGACCTCGACCTCCTGACCGAGGCGGCGCGCGCCGCCGGCGAGATTGCACGGCGCTTCTTCCGCGGCTCGCCCGGAATCTGGCACAAGCCCGGCGGCGCCGGCCCGGTGACCGAGGCCGACCTCGAGGTGAACCGGATGCTCCATGCCGAACTCGGCGCCGCCCGACCCGGTTACGGCTGGCTGAGCGAGGAAACCCCCGACGACCACGCCCGGCTCGGTACCGAGCGCACCTTCATCGTCGACCCGATCGACGGCACCCGCGCCTTCATCGAGGGCGACACGAGCTTCGCCCATTCGCTCGCCGTGGCCGAAGGCGGCCGGATCAGCGCGGGGGTCGTCTACCTGCCGATGAAAGACATGCTCTACGCCGCGACCGAGGCGGGGCCGGCGACGCTGAACGGCACCCCGATCCGCGCCTCCGTGAGGACCGGGGCCGAGGGCGCCACGCTCCTCACGGCAAAGCCGAACCTCTCCCCGGAGCACTGGAGGGAGGGCGCGCCGCCACCCTTCCGGCAGAAGTTCCGCGCCTCGCTCGCCTGGCGGCTCTGCCTCGTGGCCGAGGGCCGCTACGACGCGATGCTGACGCTCCGGCCGAGCTGGGAATGGGACATCGCCGCGGGCGATCTGATCGCGCGGCAGGCCGGCGCCACTGTCACCGATCGCACCGGCCGTCCGCTTCGCTTCAATGCCGCCGATCCCCGTACAGCCGGCGTCATCGCCGCTCCGGACCCGCTCTGGACGGCACTCCGCGGCGCCCTCAAGGACTGAGCGCACACCCGCCTTCCCTTTCATCTTGCAGAAATATCCTCGGGGAGAGATTGCCCGCCCCGGGCAATCCGGGGGGCAGACAGCCCCCCGCTCCGCCGCCGCGGCCTGGCACCACAGCCCGCTCCCTGCCAGCCGCCTTGAGGCGCCCCGTCCCTTGGCATAGGGTGGCGCGCGAAACCGAACCCCATAGCCCGGAGAGCCCCATGACCCAACGCCTGCACCTCGTTTTCGGCGGCGAACTGGTGGACCCGACCAAGACCGTCTTCAAGGATCCCGAGAAGATCCACGTCGTGGGCATCTTCCCCGACTACAAAACCGCCTACAACGCCTGGAAGGCGGAAGCCCAGCGCACCGTCGACGACGCCCACACCCGCTACTTCATCGCCCATATCCACCGCCTGCGGGACGAGGCGGCGGCGGCCAGCCCGACCGAGGAACTCGGCCTCTGAGCCTTAACCGGCATGGGACGCTCACTCGCCCTCGCGCTCTACCTCCTGGCGGCGTCCCGCGCGGCGCCGGGCGAGGTCCCGCCGCGCGCTCCGCGCCCCGACGGCCGTCTCGTCTGGCTCCATGTCGGCCGCGGCGCCACCCTGCGCAGCCTCGCGCAGCTGACCCAGCGGCTCCAGCGCGCCCGTCCGAAACTGCGGCTCCTAGTCACCGGCGAGGGGCAGACACCGCCCGACCTCGCCGGCTTTCCCGCCAATACCCGGTCCGACCTGCTGCCGCCCGACCGGCTGCCCGCGCTTCGGCCCTTCCTCGACCACTGGCGCCCCGATCTCGCGATCCTCGCCGGCGCCAGCCTGCCGCCCGCGCTGGTCACCGAGACCGCGGCCCGCGCGGTCCCGCTGATCCTCGCCGACATCCGCCTGACCCCGCAATCGGCCGCCGCCTGGCGCTGGCGACCCGGCATGGCGGCGTCGCTTCTCGCCCGCTTCACCCGGATCCTCGCCCAGGACGCCGAGACCGCGGCCCGGCTCCGCGCCCTCGGCGGCCGGAACCTGTCCATCGACATCGCCGGCCGGATCGAGGAGACCACCGATCCCCTGCCCGGCAACGAGGCCGAGCGCGCCGCGCTCGCCGACCTTCTCCAGACCCGCCCGGTCTGGCTCGCCGTCGCCTGCCCGCAGACCGAGGAGGAGGCGGTCATCGCCGCCCAGGCCCATGCGATGCGGCTCGCGCACCGGATGCTGCTGATCCTCGTCCCGTCGGAACCCGACCGCGCCCCGGCACTGGCCGACCGCATCGCCCGCGAGGGCTGGATCACTGCCATACGGTCCCGAGATGAGGAACCCGAACCCGAGGTCCAGGTCTTCATCGCCGACAGCGAGGAGGAGCTCGGTCTCTGGTACCGGCTCGCGCCGGTCACCTTCATGGGCGGCACGCTGTCGGAGGGCGGCGCGAGCCGCAATCCGTTCGAACCGGCGGCACTGGGCTCGGCGATCCTGCACGGCCCCTATCCCGGCCCCTACCCCCATGCCTATGCCCGCCTCGCCGAGGCCCGCGCAGTGCGCCGCATCGCCACGCCCGAGGCGCTGGGGGCCGCGGTCAGCGACCTGATTGCGCCCGACAGGGCGGCGGTCCTGGCCCACAACGCCTGGGCAGCTTCCTCCGGCGGCGCCGAGGTGGCCGAACGGGTGGTAGATCTGGCGCTCGCGACACTCGACGCGCATCCGGCGCGGGAGGCGCCCTGATGCGTGCGCCCGACTTCTGGCACGGCGATCCCGCCCGGCCGGCCTGGCAGGCCCGGCTGCTCGCCCCGCTCGGGCGGCTCTACGCCGCCGCCACGGCCCGGCGCCTCGCCGCCGGCGCTGGCAGCGCCGCCGATCCGGGCGTGCCGGTGATCTGCGTCGGCAACCTCAATGCCGGCGGAACCGGCAAGACGCCGACCGTGATCGCGCTCGCCCAGCGGCTCGCGGCGCGCGGCCTGACCGCCCATGTCGTGAGCCGCGGCCACGGCGGCCGCCTCGCCGGCCCCGTCCGCGTCGACGAGCGCCGCCATACGGCCGCCGACTGCGGCGACGAGCCCCTCTTGCTCGCGGGCTTCACCCCGACCTGGATCGCCCGCGACCGGGCCGCCGGTGCCCGCGCCGCCGTGCAGGCCGGCGCCCGCCTGATCATTCTCGACGACGGCTTCCAGAACCCCGCCCTCGCCAAGCATCTCTCGATCGTCGTCGTCGATGCGGCGAAGGGCTTCGGCAACGGCCTCTGCCTGCCCGCCGGACCCTTGCGCGAACCGGTGGCCACAGGGCTCGCGCGCGCCGATGTCCTGCTCTCGATCGGCCCTGCCGCCGCGCAGGAAAACTTCGCCGCAACCTGGGGTCACGCGATCGGGATCCCGCATCTGACCGGCCAGCTCGCGCCGCTCCGGACCGGGATGGACTGGCCCGGTCTCAGGGTCCTGGCCTTCGCCGGCATCGGCCATCCCGAGAAGTTCTTCGCCACGCTCGAAACCCTCGGCGCCGATATCGCCCGCGCCGAGCCCTTCGACGACCACCAGCCCCTGAGCCCCGCTTTGCTGCGACGGCTCGAGACCGATGCCCTCGCCCTCGGCGCGCAGCTCGTCACCACCGAGAAGGATGCCGTGCGCTTGCCGTCCGACTTCCGGCCCAAGGTGCTGACCCTCCCGGTCCGGCTCGACCTCGACGACTGGTCGACGCTCGACGCCGCCCTCGACCGGCTGCTGCCGCCCCGCTGAACACGCCCGGATTTGGAGCGGGGCGGCATCCGCGCTATCCTGTCTCCAACCCGGAGGCCGCCATGAAACCGACCGCTCTTGTGCCCGCCCTCCTCATCGCCGCCCTTCCGGCCCTAGCCTGGGAGACAGAGCAGACGCGCGATGCCGCCCGCTCATGGCAGTCCGCCAGCGGCCTTGCCGTCGAGTTCAGCTGCCGTCGCGGCCAGCAGGGCTATCTCGATTTCCGCCTGACCGACGCGGCCGGCGGCGGCCGCTTCGCCGGCATCCGCTCGCTCATGCTGTGGATCGAGCTCGCCGACGGCCGCACCGCCCGCTACCCCGTCGACGTCGCCATCGCCGGACCGTCCCTCTCCGGCCGCTTCTACATCTCGGACGAGATCCTCGACCACTTCCAGAACGGCACCGCGATGATCATCGACAGCGCGCTGCCGCGGCAGGAATTCCTGCGCACCGACATGAAGGGCACCGGCGCCGCCCGCCTCGCCTTCCGCGAACGCTGCGGTCTCTGACATTCACCTTTTCGGAAATATCCTCCGGGGGTCCGGGGGTGGAAAACCCCCGGCTCCGCCGCGTTCAGCCGCGACCGGCCTTCACGTCCGCGTCATGCTCGCCAAGCTTCGGCGACGGCCGGTCCAGTGCGAGCTCGGCTCCCGAGAACCGGAACGGAGAACGCACGCCCGGCACGCCGTCCAGTTCCACACGCATCCCGCGCGCCAAGACCTGCGGATCGGCGAAGACCTCGCCCATGTCGTTGATCGGCCCCGCCGGTACGCCGTCGGCCTCGCAGGCGGCGAGCAGATCGGCCTTCTGCCAAGACACCGTCTTCGCGGTGATCAGCCGCGTGAGCTCCGCCCGGTTGGCGATCCGGTCCGAATTCTTGAGGAACTCCGGCGCCTCGGCCAGCGCGTCGAGCCCGAGGATCCGGCAGAGCCGCCGGTACTGGCCGTCATTGCCGGTGGCGATGATGATCCAGCCGTCGGCGCAGTCGAAGACCGAATAGGGCACGATGTTCGGGTGGGCATTGCCCATCCGCATCGGCGGCGTGCCCGAGGCGAGGTAGTTCATCGCCTGGTTGGCCATCACGCTCGTCGCCACGTCGAGAAGCGCCATGTCGATCTGCTGGCCCTCGCCGGTCCGCGCCCGCTGGTGTACCGCGGCAAGGATCGCGGCCACGGAATAGATGCCGGTGAAGACATCCGTCACCGCGACGCCCACCTTCTGCGGCTGGCGGTCGGGCTCGCCGGTGATGCTCATCAGCCCCGACATGCCCTGGATGATGTAGTCATAGCCGGCGCGGTGGGCATAGGGCCCGTCCTGGCCGAAGCCGGTGATCGAGCAATAGATCAGCCGCGGGTTGACCGCGCGGAGGCTCTCGTAGTCGAGCCCGTATTTCTTCAGCCCGCCGACCTTGAAGTTCTCGATCAGGATATCGGCGTCCTTCACGAGGTCGCGGACGAAGGCCTGCCCCTCCGGGGTGCGGAAATCGGCCGTCACTGACTTCTTGCCGCGGTTCGCGGCGTGGAAATAGGCCGCCGACCGGTCGCCCTCCCGCTCGATGAACGGAGGGCCCCAGGCCCGGGTGTCGTCGCCCTCGGGCGCTTCGACCTTGATCACCTCCGCCCCGAGATCGGTGAGCGTCTGGCCGGCCCAGGGACCGGCCAGGATCCGCGCGAGCTCGACGACCTTCAGGCCCTGAAGCGGCGCCATCGGTTCAGTTCGCGAGCTTTTCGTCGAGGATCTTGGCGAAATCCTCGTAGGACATGTTGGAATACTTCTGCCCGTCGATGATGAAGGAGGGCGTGGAGTTGATCTCGTCCTTCGTGGCATTGCCCTGGTAGGTCGCGACCATGGCCTGCGCCATCTCGTTGTCGTTCAGGCAGGCTTCGAGCGCCTCCGCCCCGATCCCCGCCTTGAGCCCGACCTTGCGCAGGTTCTCGGCGATCCCGGCCGCCTCGCCGGGAGCCAGCCAGTCCTTCTGCTCATCGAACAGCATGTCGGCGATGCCAAAATACTTCTCCGCGCCGTCGCAGCGCGCCACCATCGCCGCCCAAAGCCCAAACTTGTCGAAATAGACCTCGCGGTAGACGAAGCGGATCTTGCCGGTATCGATGTAGTTTGCCTTGAGCTGATCGAAGACCGTCTCGTGGAAACTCGCGCAGTGCGGGCAGGTGAAGGAGGCGTATTCGATCACCTCGACGGGCGCCTCGGCCTGCCCGAGCACCATGTCGGGCACGAGCGCGGCCTTCGAGCTTTCGGTGGCCTCCTGCGCGACGGCGGCGGTGGAGAAGGTCGTGACATTGGCCCCCGGCGCGGTGCCGGGCTGCGTCATCCAGAACGTGCCGCCAGCGACGGCGGCAAGCGCAGCGGCGCCGGCAATCAGATAGGTCTTGGACATGGGATCAGCCTTTCCTCTTTCCCGGCCGAGATAAGACCTTTTCGCCCAGGGCTTCAAGCGCCGCCCGGAGCGTCGGGTCGCCGATCTCACCGGAAAGTGTACGCGCCGCGTCGATGCTGGCAGGATCGGGCGGCGCCGGCGGGGCCTTCGGCGCCGGGCGGAACGCGACCTGACCCTCGGCGAAACCCACGGGCGCGGTCTGGGTGATCACCACCTTGGAGATCGCGTTGTAGCCGTAGCAGGCATTCACCCGCTCGCGGATCTTCGGAAGCCGCATCTGCAGGACCGGCGCGGCGGCGCCCGTCGTCAGAAGCGTCAGCGTCGCCCCGATCCCCTCGCGCCCGTAGCCGATCTTGACCGGCAGCGCCATCGCCGCGATCTCCTCGCCGACGACCTCGGCCCAATGGGTGAGAAGCCGCGAGACCGCGAAGCCGCGCGACTCGCCGGCCACGCGGATCCGCTCCTTGAGAAGCCGCGCCGCCGACTGAAAGCCGCGCCCGCGCCGATCCGGAGTCGCACCGCTCATCCCTGTCCTTTCCCGAGCCCGTCGCTATTCTAGGCGCGGGGCACGAGCTTGCCCACCGAATTGACGGCAACGGGAGCGAAAACTTGCGAGAGAAGGAGATCGGCACCGCCCTTCTGGCCTGGTACGACAGTCATGCCCGTGCGCTCCCGTGGCGCATCGGCCCGGCGGAGCGCCGCGCCGGCCACCGCCCCGATCCCTACCGGGTCTGGCTCTCCGAGGTCATGCTCCAGCAGACGACCGTGGCCGCCGTGCGCGACTACTTCCACCGCTTCACCAGCCGCTGGCCCGATGTCGCGGCGCTCGCCGAGGCCGACGACGGCGAGGTCATGGCCGAGTGGGCGGGGCTCGGCTACTACGCCCGCGCCCGCAACCTCCTGAAATGCGCCCGCGCCGTGGTCGCGGACCACGATGGCCGCTTCCCCGAGACGAGCGCCGCGCTCCTCACGCTGCCCGGCATCGGCCCCTATACCGCCGCCGCGATCGCCGCCATCGCCTGCGACGAGCCCGAGACCGTCGTCGACGGCAATGTCGAACGCGTCACCGCCCGTCTCTTTGCCGTCGAAACCCCGCTTCCCCCAGCCAAACCCGAGCTGACCGCGCTCGCCCGCCGCCTGACGCCGGAGACACGCCCCGGCGACCACGCCCAGGCGATGATGGATCTCGGAGCGACGATCTGTACCCCGAGAAACCCCGCCTGCGGCATCTGCCCGCTCCGCTCCTTCTGCGCAGGGCACGCCTCCGGCATCGCGACCGACCTGCCCCGCAAGCTTGCCAAGAAACCGAAGCCCACCCGGTTCGGCATCGCCTATGTCGGTACCCGCGAGGATGGCGCGGCCCTACTCGAACGCCGGCCCGAACGCGGCCTTCTCGGCGGCATGCTCGGCTGGCCCGGCAGCGACTGGGCCGAGACCGCGCCCGCCCCCGCACCGCCCGCCGCCGCCGACTGGCAGGAGATCGCGGGCGAGGTGCGCCACACCTTCACCCATTTCCACCTGATCCTGACCGTCCGCACCGCCCGCCTGCCTGAGGGCACGAATCCCGAGCGCGGCCACTTCGTCCCCCGCGACGCCTTCCGCGCCGCCGACCTTCCGACCGTCATGCGCAAGGTCCATGACCTCGCGTCCCGCGCGTTTCTGACCGATTGAGCCGCCCCGCCGCCACCCCTAGACTGCCGGCGATGACAGCGAGCGGAACACCCATGTCCCAACCGATCTCCCGCTTCACCTCGGCGGCGCCGTTCTGGCTGTCGCTGGTCCTCGTTCCGCTCGCCCTGATCGGCGCGGGGGTCGGCGGCTGGACCGTCTGGCTGCTGCCAATCTACGGCTGGATCGGGACCACGATCCTCGACGCAATCGCCGGGAACGAGACCCGCAACCCCGACCCCGACACGCCCGAGGCGGATCTCTTCTGGTACCGGTTCATCACGATCATCTGGTTCCCGATACAGGCGGCCACGCTCTACGGCCTCATCTGGTACGTGACCCGCGCGGATCACCTCGCCACATGGGAAAAGATCGCGCTCTTCTTCGGCCTCGGCGTGATCTCGGGCTCGATCGGCATCACCTATGCCCATGAGCTGATGCACCAGAAGAACCGGCTCGAACGCTGGCTCGGCGACCTCCTCCTCGCCACCGTGCTCTACAGCCATTTCCGGACCGAGCACCTGCTTGTCCATCACCGCTATGTCGGCACCCCCCGCGACGCGGTCACGGCGCGCTACAACGAGGGCTTCCACCGCGCCTTCTTCCGGGTTCTGAAGGACGGTCCCGGCTCCGCCTGGCGGGCCGAGAGGCAGCTTCTGTCCCGCGCCGGCCGCACGGCGCTGCACCCGTCGAACCCGTTCTGGCGCTACGGCGCGTTGCAGTTCGCGGCCCTCGCGCTCGCCTATGCGGTGGGCGGCTGGGCGGGGCTCGCGCTCTTCGCCTGGCAGGCCTTCGTGGCGGTCTGGCAGCTCGAACTCGTCAACTATGTCGAGCATTACGGCCTGACCCGCCGCCACCTCGGCGAGGGCAAGTACGAACGCGTCCTGCCGCGCCATTCCTGGAACACCGACCACAAGGTCACGAACTGGATGCTGATCAACCTCCAGCGCCATTCCGACCACCACTACAAACCCGACCGCCGCTTCCCGCTGCTCCAGACCTACGGCGCCGACGAAGCTCCGCAGCTGCCCTTCGGCTACCCGGCGATGACGGCGCTGGCGATGGTGCCGCCGCTCTGGCGCCGACGCATGAACCCGCGCGTCCGGGCCTGGCGCAAGACCTACTATCCCGACATAGCCGAGTGGTCCGACTACAATTCCGGCCGCCTGCCGATGCCCGCGGGCGCGAGCTGACGCCGGCGGATCGGCCGCGGCTGAGGCCGCCGTCAGCGGGCTTCCGCGTGTCCGAACTGGTGGTCGTAGAGGGTTCGGAAGAGGCCGTTTTTCTGGAGCAGGCTCTCCGGGGCGCCCTCCTCGTCGACCTGGCCGTCCT
>NZ_JAWQFN010000059.1:0-1730 GCF_033436765.1 Defluviimonas sp. D31 | reverse complement strand
GCGGGGCTCGATGCCCCGCCCCGCCGCCCTTCCGGATCAGAACAGGCCTTCGACCTGCCCCGCCTCGTTGAGGCGGATCACCTCCGCCGACGGCACCTTCGGCAGGCCCGGCATGGTCATGATCTCGCCGCAGATCACCACGATGAACCCGGCCCCGGCCGAAAGCCGCACCTCGCGCACCGGCACCGAATGGCCCGTGGGCGCGCCGCGGCGGTTCGGATCGGTCGAGAACGAGTACTGGGTCTTGGCCATGCAGACCGGCAGATGCCCGTAGCCCGCCTCTTCCCAGGCCTTCAACTGGTCGCGGATCGACTTGTCGGCCAGCACCTCGTCGGCGTGGTAGATGCGCTTCGCGATCGTCTCGATCTTCTGGAACAGCCCCATGTCGTCGGGATAGATCGGCGCGAAGTTCGCAGACCCGCTCTCGGCCATCTCGACGACCTTCCGGGCGAGATCCTCGATCCCCGCCGAGCCGTTGGCCCAGTGCTTGCACAGGATCGCCTCGGCGCCCTGCTCGGCGACATAGGCCTTCACCGCCGCCACCTCGGCATCGGTGTCCGAGTAGAAGTGGTTGATCGCCACCACCACCGGCACGCCGAACGACTTCACGTTGGCGATGTGGCGGCCGAGGTTCGGGCAGCCCTTCTTCACCGCGTCGACATTCTCCGCGCCAAGATCGGCCTTCGCCACCCCGCCGTTCATCTTCATCGCCCGGACCGTGGCCACGATCACCGCCGCCGCAGGCTTCAGGCCCGCCTTGCGGCACTTGATGTCGAAGAACTTCTCCGCGCCGAGATCGGCGCCGAAGCCGGCCTCGGTCACAACATAGTCGCCGAGCTTCAGCGCGGTCTTCGTCGCGATCACCGAGTTGCAGCCATGCGCGATGTTGGCGAACGGGCCGCCATGCACGAAGGCGGGGTTGTTCTCCAGCGTCTGCACCAGGTTCGGCTGCATCGCGTCCTTCAGAAGCACCGTCATCGCCCCGTCGGCCTTGATGTCGCGGGCATAGACCGGCGTCTTGGCGCGGGTATAGGCGACGACGATGTCGCCCAGACGCTTCTGCAGGTCCTCGAGATCCTTCGACAGGCACAGGATCGCCATCACTTCCGAAGCGACCGTGATGTCGAAGCCGGTCTGGCGCGGGAAGCCGTTGGCCACGCCGCCGAGATTGACCACGATATCCCTGAGCGCCCGGTCGTTCATGTCCATCACCCGGCGCCAGGTCACCCGGCGCGCGTCGATGTCAAGCGCATTGCCCCAGTAAATGTGGTTGTCGATCATCGCGCTGAGAAGGTTGTGCGCGCTCGTGATCGCGTGGAAGTCGCCGGTGAAGTGGAGGTTCATCTCCTCCATCGGAACGACCTGCGCATGACCGCCGCCGGCCGCCCCGCCCTTCATCCCGAAGTTCGGCCCGAGAGAGGCCTCGCGGATGCAGATCACCGCCTTCTTGCCGATCCGGTTCAGACCGTCGCCAAGACCAACCGTCGTCGTCGTCTTGCCCTCGCCCGCAGGCGTCGGGTTGATCGCCGTCACGAGAATCAGCTTGCCGTCCTTCTTGCCATCCAGCGAACGGATGAACTCCTGGCTCACCTTCGCCTTGTCATGCCCGTAAGGCAGAAGATGCTCCGCCGGGATCCCCAGCTTGTCGCCAATCTCCATGATCGGACGCTTCTTCGCCTCGCGCGCAATCTCAATATCCGTCTTGAACGCCATCTTCTCTGTCTCTCCTT
>NZ_JAWQFN010000058.1:0-1737 GCF_033436765.1 Defluviimonas sp. D31 | reverse complement strand
GACGCGCCATCTGCTCGTCCGTCAGCCAGAAAAGGTTGCTCATGCTCAGGTCTCCTTGCGGAGCCTGAATCACGCCGAAAGTCGGAAATCAATGGGTCTGGAGCCTACCACAACGGAATGATGGGCGGATCTACACCAAATATCGATCGGATTGCAAAAGAAGGCGCGATCTTCACTGACGCCTACGCCCAGCAGAGCTGCACTGCAGGTCGTGCTTCGTTTATCCTCGGGCAACATCCATTCAGAACCGGGCTGCTCACCATCGGCATGCCGGGGGCAGAGCAAGGCATTCAGGACAAGGATCCGACACTCGCCCAACTTCTGAAAAACCACGGGTATGTGTCTGGTCAATTCGGCAAGAACCACTTGGGTGATCGGGACGAGCACCTGCCAACCATGCATGGTTTCGATGAGTTTTTTGGAAACCTGTATCACCTGAATGCGGAAGAAGAACCGGAAAGCGAGTTCTATCCGAGGGACAACAAGGAGTTCGTCGAGAAGTTCGGACCACGTGGCGTCCTTCACACCTATGCTCAGCCGGACGGCACCCAGAAGATTGAAGACACAGGGCCTTTGACGCGCAAGCGCATGGAAACTGCTGACACCGAATTTCTGGATGCATCGATCAAGTTCATCGAAGCAGCTCATGAAGCCGGAAAGCCTTTCTTCGTCTGGCACAATTCCACTCGAATGCATGTGTGGACGCACCTCAGCGAAGAGTACGAAGGCAAATCAGGGTACGGCCTTTACGCCGACGGTATGATGGAACTGGATGACGGCGTCGGCCGACTGCTCGACAAGCTCGACGAGTTGGGAATCGCCGATAATACGATCGTGGTTTTCAGTACCGACAACGGTGCCGAGAAATTCACATGGCCGGATGGTGGGACGACACCATTCCGCGGTGAGAAAGGTACCACCTGGGAAGGCGGCTTCCGCGTCCCGATGATGGTCAGGTGGCCCGGTACCGTCGAGCCAGGAACAGTGGTCAATGACATCTTCTCACATGAAGACTGGATGCCGACCCTCATGGCTGGCGTTGGCGAGCCGGACATCAAGGACAAGCTGTTGACCGGCCATGAGGCCGGTGGCAAGACCTTCAAGGCCCACCTCGATGGTTATAATCAAATGGGCCTTCTGGCCGGCACAGCCCCCGGAGAGCGGAAGGAAATCTTCTATTTCGATGCAGGCGGGAACCTCAATGCCGTTCGCTACAATGACTGGAAGATACACTTCACTATCATGGAGGGGTCCATCAACGAAGCCTATCGCAAGACGCCGAGCTGGCCTCTTATCGTTAATCTCAGAATGGACCCCTACGAAGTAGGCCCGGATGCGGCATTGTATATCAGGCAGTTCTACGCTGATCAGATGTGGATGTTTGTTCCCGCTCAGGCATTGGTGAGTAAGTTCCTGGAAACGTTCAAGGAATTCCCGCCGACCAGGGGCGATTCCCTGAGCGTCGACGCTGTATTGGCTGAAATGCAAAAGGCTTCGAGCCGGCAGTAACTCTTCTGATAAAAAAAACTTGCAGATCTTACCCTTGTCACTCCCGGTCCCCTGACTGGGAGTGATTTTTTGCGGTACGTCATGTTGACAGATGGCGAACCACATTAATTCCGGCACGCAGGAAAAGGCCGCCGCATTTTTTGCGGCGGCAGTCTGGGGAGGGAAGGGGAGGTTCAGATGTCGAGAGTGTTGTCGCGTTCCCAGTCTGTGAAGTGGGCGGCGTAGGCG
>NZ_JAWQFN010000057.1:0-1755 GCF_033436765.1 Defluviimonas sp. D31 | reverse complement strand
GAGTGAACCCTGCCGGGACACAGATGCCAGCGCGGTCAAGCCGCCTGAAGGACTTCACATATGCAACCCGATTAGCGAAGACGAGTTCGAATTGGTCTGACATCACCTCGGAGGACATAAGATGCAGTGGCGAACCCCCTTCACGGCTCTTCTGACCGTTCCGGCGTCGCTCGCGCTCGTGATCGCGGCACTGGCTTGGGTTGCGGTCCTTTGCGAAGTCGCCTTCGGCACACCGCGCTGGCTCATGTCGCTTGATGCTGCGTCGGTGCATACGATCCTCTCCGTGGTTGCGACCGGCGCCATGACGGCACTCGCCTTGGCCTATTCTCTGACACTGGTCGTCTTCACGCTCGCGGCGTCGAGCATCGGTCCGCGCCTTCTCAAACGCTTTACGACGGAACGGTCCAACCAGATCACGGCAGGGCTGCTCGGCGGCACGTTCCTCTACGCCATCATAGCTCTCGGTCTCTCGGGCGCGGAGGTGCCACGGCTCGCGACGGTCGGAGCGGGCCTGCTTGCGATCGCATCGGTCGTTCAACTGATATGGTTCGTGCGGACGGTCGCCCAGTCCGTTTCCATCGACGATGAGCTCGCCAAGATCGCGGCGCGGCTTGAACGCGACCTTGCGCGGCTCAAGGACAGCAGCGCATTGAGCGTTGAGCTTCCCGATGCGAAATCGTTTCACGTTGCTGCAAAGACCGCGCAGGCGGGTTATCTAGCCCAGATCGACCGCAACGCGCTGGTCCGGTTGGCCAAGTCCGAGGATATCGTCGTGCAGGTCGGCCATACGCCGGGCGAGTATCTCTTCGAGGGCACGCCCGTCATCAGTGTCAGTCGTCCGGTCGACGGGGAAACCTGCGAGTCGCTGCAAACCGCGGTCCGCCAGGAACCGGCGCGATCCGACGCCGGCACCGTGCATTTCTCGATGAACCTCCTCGTCGAGATCGCCCTTCGGGCGCTCTCTCCAGGCGTGAACGACACCTTCACCGCGCTTGCCGTCAGCGACATGCTCTCAGGGGCGCTCGCTCGTATCGCGCAGACCAAGCCCAGACCGGAAGTCATTCTCGACGAGGCCGGCAGCCCTCGGGTGATCCTGCCGGGCGCGTCGATCCGGCGTCTGCTCGATCAGGCATACAGCCCTTTGCGACGCTCTGCGGCGACAAACATCCTCATGGCCGAGGGGCTCGCTCGTGCTTATCAACGCCTCTTCGAGGCCGGGAACAGCGAGGCGCGCGAAGCCGTCGCCGAACATGTCGAGATCCTGTTGTTCGATCTGGAGCGCACCGGCCACCATGCCGCGGATATCGCGTCGGTCAAGAAGCAGATTCCGGCAATCGTGGAATGAACAGCGCGGAGCTGGCGGACAGGGGAGGTTCGCCGACAGAAAATTCGCTCCGGGGAACCAGTCGGGCTTGGGAGAGTTCTCCATGCAGGCGTCCGGACGCTCTTGAACCGACAGTCAAAGGAGTCTCTCCCCATGAAGAAGCTGCTGATTTCCACGGCCCTTGTGGCCGCCACTACTGCTGCGTCCTACGCGCAGGACACAACCTTCCGACTCGAAGCGGACCCGATGGAGATCCACGGCGGTGTCAGAGGAACCCGGCTTGCGGCGAGGCAGGGCGCCGACTAGCGTCGCTTGATGTCGAAGCCTGACCCGTTCAAATACTTCAAGACGAGCCGCGAGATCATCCGCCTGGCGGTGATGATGTACGTGCGCTTCCCGCTCTCGCTCCGTAACGTCGAGGACCTGCTGCA
>NZ_JAWQFN010000056.1:0-1838 GCF_033436765.1 Defluviimonas sp. D31 | reverse complement strand
GCCGGCCTTTACAGGCGTGCGGTTCACGCCTAGCTAGGCCGGGTCGCGTGCCGCAGAAGAGTTTCCGCATGATCCGCAAACTGCTTTCAAGGTTGTCCGACAGGATGCTGTGGCGGCTCCTGCGCGAGAACGTGCGGCTGCAGGTGTTCAACTACGGCACCGCCATGGCGGCGATGGCGGTGATCGCGGTGACGACGGCGCTGACGGCCTGGATCATGCGCGACATCATCGATTCGATGATGGCCTCGGGCAACCGCGCCCAGGTCTTCGCGGTCGCCGCCTCGGTGGCGCTGATCTTCGCGGTCAAGGGGATTGCGACCTATGTCCAGGTGGTCTCGCTCAGCCGCGCCGGCAACAGCATCGTCGCGGCCCAGCAGCGCAAGCTCTACGACCGCATCCTCCAGCACGGCGTCGCCTTCTTCAACGAGCGCGCCTCCTCGGACCTGCTGATGCGGGTGACGCTCTCGGCGGAATCGGCGCGGCGGGTCATCGACACGATCGTGATGTCCTTCGTGCGCGACCTCCTGACGCTGATCGGGCTCGTCGCGGTGATGATCTACCAGCAGCCGACGCTGTCGCTCTTTTCGCTGATATTCGGCCCGGCGGCGATGTACGGGATCCGCAAGATCCTCGGCCGGGTGCGCCAGATCATGGAGGCCGAGATGGCCTCGCTGGCCGAGATCATCAAGGTGATCCAGGAGACCTCGGCGGGGATCCGCGTCGTCAAGGCCTTCGCGCTCGAGGACAGCATGGCCGAGCGGATGCGCAGCGCGGTGGCCTCGGTCGAGAGCCGCGCCAATGCGCTGGCGCGGCTCGAGGCGGCGACGAGCCCGCTGATGGAGACGCTCTCGGGCTTCGCGATCGCCGCGGTGGTGGCCTTGAGCGCGGTCAGCCTCTTTGGCGACACCGCGACCACGCCGGGCGAGCTGATGTCCTTCGTCACCGCGCTCCTGATGGCCTACGAGCCGGCCAAGCGGCTGGCGCGGATGCGGGTCAGCCTCGAGAGCGGCATGGTCGGGGTCGGGATGATGTACCACATCCTCGACACGCCGATCTCGGTGACCGAGGCGCCCGAGGCGCGGCCCTTGCCGGCGGGGCCGGGCGCGGTGCGGCTCTGCGAGGTGGGCTTCGGCTACGGCGACGGGCGGCCTATCCTGCGCGGGATCGACCTCAGCTTCGAGGCCGGCCGGACGACGGCGCTGGTCGGCCCCTCGGGCGGCGGCAAGTCGACGATCATCAACCTGATCATGCGGCTCTACGACCCGACCTCGGGCCGGGTCGAGATCGACGGCTTCGACCTGCGCGAGGCCAGCTTCACCTCGCTGCGCGACCGGATCGCCTTCGTCGGTCAGGAGACCTTCCTGTTCTCGGGCTCGGTGATGCACAACATCCGGCTCGGCCGGCGCGAGGCCACGGACGACGAGGTGATCGCGGCGGCGAAGGCGGCCAATGCGCATGACTTCATCCTCGGCCTGCCGGAGGGCTACCAGTCCAATGTCGGCGAGAACGGCGCCAATCTCTCGGGCGGCCAGCGCCAGCGCATCGCGATCGCCCGGGCGCTCCTGCGCGACGCGCCGATCCTCCTGATGGACGAGGCCACGAGCGCGCTCGATTCCGAATCGGAGTTCCTGGTGCAGCAGGCGCTCGGCCGGCTGGCCGAGGGCCGCACCACGATCGTCATCGCGCACCGGCTCTCGACGGTGATGAGCGCCGACCGCATCGTCGTGATCAAGGACGGCCAGGTCGACGAGGAGGGCGCCCCGGAGAGCCTGCTCCAGAAAAACGGCCTCTTCCGAACCCTCTACGACCACCAGTTCGGACACGCGGAAGCCCGCTGA
>NZ_JAWQFN010000055.1:0-1866 GCF_033436765.1 Defluviimonas sp. D31 | reverse complement strand
TGATCTCGCGGCTCGTCTTGAAGTATTTGAACGGGTCAGGTTTCGACATCAAGCGACGCTAGTCGGCGCCCTGCCTCGCCGCAAGCTAGGTTCCTCTGACATCGCCTAAAAAGATAACGGCCACGTCCCAAAACGGTGTAGGTAGGCTTTGAGCCCCATTCCAACTTTGCCTTTGCCGCATTTCTGAAGTGCTCAACTGAGCTTGCAGTTAGCTCATGATACGGAAAGTTGCTCATTGTATCAGGTGCCTGAAGGAAAGTTTCTTCGCGGGACTGGTATTCTGGACGTTCCACTCCCATCTTGATTTTAACGGCGGGGTATCTCTTCGCCGGAGTAGGGATTCCCGCACATGAGGACCAAGAATGCGACTGTTGCCGCAAGGGCGACTGGCACAGACGTTTCACATCGATTCCCGACAACCGACTTGGCCCGCGAGACCCGTACTCGGCGTCCTGCACCGAGGGATCGAGTTTCTGGCAAGATTCCGCGCGGCGGATACGCGTGGCCCGAGTTCTTCGTCCGTCTAGGAAATGGAACGTTGGACGCGCCCAGCGTTTCTCCGGCAAAGCCCATTCAAGAGTAAACCCCCGTGTCAGTGGATACCGTTGCCGGCAGATCGGCGCGAGTTCCCGTGTGAATTGGCCGGAAAAGGCGATACATCGTTGTCGGTCGTCGGCACCGGTCATCAAAGAGTAGCCGGGAGGTGAAACGGCGGGGCCAGCCTCGCCGTTTTGCTGAGCAAGATGTAGATCCAAGAGAGGAAACAGAACATGGGTTACTCGGTCCCCAAACCACCGCTAAACCTCGCCGAATTCCTCAGCCAGAAAGGCACTCCTTACCACGTCCGAAAGCCCCGCTGGAAAAAGCTGTCGACTGCCACCAAACCAGAAAAATCCGACACCCGTTCCGCGCCACCAGCCAAACCCGACGTGAATTGAGCGTAGGCTTTCAATTAAAAACGGAAATAGTTCTCAACGCGATCAAGGACTAACGTGATAGCTGACGATCTCCGAGACAATTTCCTCGCAAATCACTGGCTTCCGACCTATATAGATTGCGCATCTCTTGTTTTCGGACCTGTTCCTATGTGGCTCAGCTTTCGATCTTCAGCTTTGCCGGGCCGCTGCGCTGTGTGAGCGGCACTATAAAAGGAATATCACGATGGCCAACGGCACCGTGAAATGGTTCAATCAAGGCAAAGGTTTCGGCTTCATCGCGCCTGAATCTGGCGACAGGGACGTGTTTGTCCATAGCTCTGCGCTCGAACGCGCGGGCATCCAGAGGCTGGATGACGGCCAGGCAGTCACGTTTGATATCGAGGCCGGGCGCGACGGCCGGCAGTCGGCGACAAATCTCGTGCTCGCTTAAGGCTTTGCAGAATTAACGTCAAATGCGGGAATGGCCGTGAGCCATTCTCGCATTTTCCTTTGTATCGGCATCGCCGCCGGGGGGTGCCGCGTTTTCCTTACGGAAGAAGAAATTCTTGATAGAAATCAACTGGGGTAAACCCCTTACTTTCGTCGTCACCGCTGAAGGTGACGTCCAAAAGTTCAGCACAATCGAACAAGCATCGTACTGGCTTCAAAACAAATGGCCGATTTCTGATGATGCCCGGCATCGCGCTCTCGACCAACTAGATGCCGCCATGCACTGTCTCGCAACGGTTGGGTCTGCCCGACGGGCCTTCATATCGGCGGCCAAGACCGCTGGCTTCGTGCCCGAGACGCTGGTCGCTTAGACCGCGCTCTGTGTCCATCTTCTAGGGCCTGTTGACAAAAGGGATTCACAGGGACGCCTGATCATGATTCAAGCTGGTATCTGCGATGGAGACCAGCTTGGCACGAGACCTGATGTCGGACGATGAGT
>NZ_JAWQFN010000054.1:0-2386 GCF_033436765.1 Defluviimonas sp. D31 | reverse complement strand
TCCCCGCCTTCAGCTCGTTGCCTAAGGCGAAAGATGCGGAATATTACTCCGCGACAGTCAGAACATCCGACCGTTTCCGCTGTCCATTTTGTCTCCGGGATTCACAGTGGGGACCTTCAGTGGTCGGAAGCGGTCGTTGGGCGAACTGGGGATGAACGACGGCAGTGAGCACAAAGCGGACATTCGTGCGCCTTGCCGCGAGAGGTGATAGAGTTCGCATAAGAGCTCTGCGTGGGACGTCCCTGTGCTCAATTCGCGGAGAAGAGCACATGGCGATCTCTTTTCCAGCATCGCAAAGACAATGGGACTTTTCTTGGCCGGGTCGAATACTGCAGCCCGGTTCTGTCTGCATAAGGGGAGTATTGCCGTGGACCTCATCGATCACAACAATCAAGCCCAAATTGACTGGCGTCCCGGAGTTTCGACGCGCATGCGTATTTCTGCCCTGACTGGCGCTTCTGCCCTTTCGATTTTTGAGCAGTGGTGCGTGCCAGGGCTTGGGGCCCCGACTCATTGGCACCCGGTCGAAGAAGTCCTGACAGTGCTATCGGGTCAAGCGGAGATCTGGATTGAAGGTGAACAGGTTAAGGCGAGCGCGGGTCACTCGGCAGTGATACCCGCAAGGAGACGCCACGGTTTCCGCAATATTGGAGATGGCGAACTGCATATGTTTGCAGTCCTCGCTTCACCCGTATTCGAAGCACATTTCGACGACAACGAGGGCGCTATACGTCGCTGGATACCGGACGCTGGGGGAATTTGATTCCGCTCGAGCACTCATGATGACCGCTTCGAGCTCAATTCACACATTTCCAAATTGTCGGACATGCGACGTCTATGTAGGCTCCGCACCATCGAACCAACCGAATGGGATGCCCGATGTCCGCCTTTCTAATCGCCGACGAAATCATCACGGACCCCGACGTCTTTGAGGATTACAAGCGTGCAGTTCTTCCACTGATAACCAAGTTCGGTGGGCGCTTTCTGTCACGCGGTGGCGATTTGGAAGTACTGGAAGACGGGAATGGTTGGTCTCCGGGGCGTATGGTGATAATCGAGTTTCCAAGCATGGCGGCGCTTCGGGACTGGTATCAATGCGCTGAGTACGCTCAGGTTAGGGACATTCGGCTTCGCTCCGCAACAAGTACACTGGTAGCCCTGGATGCAGGCTCTGCCGTGCCAGGGAGCTGAATGTCGTTGCGTAGAGCCCTAATGGGAGGCGCACGGTCCGCTTTGTCCGCAAAGCAGGCCAACACCGTTTGCTACCACCCCCTACTTTTGATTCAATCTTCACTACACATCAGGCCGTGAAGGCGAGAGCTAAACCGAAGGCACGTTCCGGCGGCAGCACCAGGCGGCTCCCTACTTCGACGAGCGTGCGTTTCCTTAGCGGTTCCAAAGATGCGCAATTGATTGTCAGTCCTGCAAGGTGAGGGCCGTCATGCGGGTGCGGCGGAGGCACGCCGAACGCGCTCTGAAAGGCAAGACCAGTTGCTAACGTGATCCTGCCGCTGTTCGTGTCGAAATCCACTTTATCGGCACTTCTTCGTCCGTCTATTCCCGTGAAGGTCGCGAAGTGCCCGGCAAGATCGAGCGCGCCGGGTCCCGAAATCCACACATCGCGGACCGACAAGGCGGTGTTCTCATGGGCAAGATACTGCGGCTGTTCGTAATAGTCGGGCCGAAAATGCTGGCAGACGAAATGACCGAGCCATGGTGCCGCCGGCGAATATGTGAATGCCAGCACGAAACCGACGCACGTTTCCGTGCCGTCAGGGAGTTCTGCCATACGAGAAAACTCGAATGGACGGTATGTCGGAAGTCCACGGGACTGCCATAAGAGCTGGTTTGCAGCTGCGTCTTGCGATCCGAGAACGACCATCGAGAACCCCTCGTGGCGCGCAAGATAATCTCGGTTGAAGGCGGAAAACGAAAAGCTGTCGACGCCATGTTCGACAACGTCTTCAGGTCGCGTCAATGCTAGCAACTCGAGGTAGTTGCCGTGTAGTTGGATGATGGTGTTTCCTGTGCCGAACGGGTGTTGGCCGCGCGGTGCCAGTGTGAAGCCAAGTTCTTCATAGCATGTTCGCATCGCGTCAAGATCATGCCCAGCGAGAACAAGGTGGTTAATGCCATCCACGTCTTTCTCCCCCTAAGGTGGTTCGATCCTCTCACGCTACCAGAACCGAGGAGATCTGAGATGCATGGATTGAACTCACGTAGATGAGTTGTAGTTTTCGCCGTTCACCCTGACTTAGGGTTTGGCGAATGAATGCTTCGTCCGCATGTAGGACATCGAAGCAGCGCGCAGCGAAGGGCCGGTTCGGATCTTGACCGAATTGGCCTGTTTCAATGACCGCTTCCGGGAAGTCGTGCCGCAGCGCGG
>NZ_JAWQFN010000053.1:0-2896 GCF_033436765.1 Defluviimonas sp. D31 | reverse complement strand
CGCGTTGCAACCCGCTACGATCGATGCCCAAAGGTCTTCCTGTCCGCCGTCGCCCTCGCCGCAACCGTCATGTTCTGGCTTTGAAAATCAATGAGTCTGGAGCCTAACAGGGCCCCTGCGCTTCTAGAATTAACATCGTTCCTCGAGATCGTTAGACTGAGAATTGGTCATCGTTACGATTCGTTCTTCTATCGTTTTCAGTGGTGTGCCGCTCAAATTCCCCCAATAAAATTGAAAGGCATAGACTTGTCATGAAGATTTCGACAGACGCCGTGATCGGCATTTCTCAGGCAGCTCTGAACAAGGGGCTTTCCAAGATGATGAGCGACGGGATAGTGGCCGACATCGAGCTGTCCGGTGAGGATTGGCACCTCAAGAAGGCAAAGCTGGGGACTCCGGCGGTCAGGTTTCTTCCAAATGAACAATCGCGCGTCCGCCTGATGCTGCCCTTCGTTTCTGGCGTGCTCGTCAAGAAAACCGTCGATTTCGAAACCGATACGGTCAAAAAGAAGGAATACAAGCTCGGCGGCAAATCCGTGTCCTTCGAAACGGACCTGAACCGGCTAAATGTCGAGCATTTTCACGACGTGAACTTCACGGCGCAGGCGATCTATCTGGACCTCACCGAGATATCGAATATCGACGCGTTCAGCCTAGAACTGGACACTGCGGACCTTGCGATGATGCAGGATGTAATGCGTGGCATGGTTTCCGAGATGCAAAAGGCCGTAGACAATCGCCAGCTTCTGATAAGCCGCATTCAGGTGCCGAAAGTTCCGGACACTGTTGGACCGCTCGCGCCCACCGCTGCTGCGATGGCTGCGTCCTGTGCGCCAGAACATCCCGAGATCGGTGAACTGGATTTCCTGCTCATGACACGGGGCGAGCCCCTACCCACGGCTGCCGACGAACACGCTCAGAACGGGTTTGTGACCCCGTTTGTTGCCACCGAGAGCGGGAAAGGTCACGACGCGGTCCTTGTCCTGTCAGACAGGGTGTTGCTGTCTGCTATTGCCCAGCCAATACTAGAAAAGGCGTTCCCGGGCATCGAATTAGTGCTGGATCCAGCACCGCTTCCGGCGCGGTTGCATCAGAAGGGTGATCTGAAACTCGAGCGCCGCGGCATGTTCGTTCACGGCGCGGAGGCGGTCCTAAAAGACGATCGCATTAAGATCGACTTGATCCTCGAGACACGCGAACATCTGCAGAGCGACGACGGTCCTGACGGCGTGGATTTCTCGATCGTCGAGGTCGTTATAAAAAAATCCCTTACGTTTGACCTCGTGCTCAAAGTGGACGAAGCGGGTCTTCTGACCTTCGATTTGAAGACGGGGGCGCACAACGACGATGCGCCAAAGCCAGAATTCAAGGGCAATTTCGAGGTCCACGGGATCAAAGACGTTGTGAAATGGCTAGGTGCGCCGCTCGCGGTCTTCGCGGGTCCGGCGGCTGGCCCCATTCTTGCGGGCTTTACGGCGATTATCACAGGGATCGCGCAGGCGATTCAGGCCGGGATCGTCGACAGCATCGATATTAAGGAGCGGGCGAGGGTTGGTCTCGGTCCGCTCGATGGCGTCGATACGCAGATCCAATTGCCCGGCGATCCGGTGTTCGTCTTTTCGCAGGTCGCCGCGGGGGATGGCAACATCCTCGTCGGTGCCGATTTCCTCGATCCGCCCGCTCTCGATACTGGGGAGATTGCACCCTTCGCCATCCAGCCGTTTCCGCGCGTGGAGGCTGGCGCGCCGATGCCGCCGGCCGACACCGCCCCGGAACTCGTGGGCGAAGTCACGCTACACTACCGGCATGTCGACGACAGCCGCTTCTACAATGCGAACCGCCGCCGCATGCCGTATTATATCCTGCGGCGCGAACAATTCTGGCACCGCAACAGCAGCGTAGAATACCCCGCACAATCCGAAAGCAAAGTCACACAGCAAAAAATCAAGAGAGTCCAATCGACCCATACGGAGGACATGACCAATACGATCCGGATGAACGTCTCGGTCGAGGGCACCCTAGAGATGCTCGATGTCTTTTCTCCCGAGATCAAGTTCGAGGTCGAGAAGGAACTGCAGGTGCAGGTCACGGACGAAGTCGAGACCGAGCAGACCGAGGATATCACGCGGGAATTCACGCTTTCAGCGCGTGAGCAGCCGTTCGGCATATCGGTCTGGGTTCTGATGGACCGCTACACCTTGATGCGCAACGACAGCGATCGCAGCGTGGTTGGTCGCTGGGATTACGCGAACGTCAACTACATACATCTGGACGATTACAGCTTGGCACAAGGCGAAATGGACTAAATAGAAGGGGAGATGTCATGACCAGCAATTTACGCAAGACTTGGAGTAATGCGAAAAACCATGCGATCAAGAACGGCTTGCCTGCGGATTTCTTGCCCAAAAACAAACTTGGCCCGAAGCTAGATAAAGCCGAAAAATCTTATGACGCCTACACGGATTATACCGGGCAAGACAAAATCGACAGTCTCAAGAAGGCAGCTCAGAAAGCGGTGTCCGACGCCGACAATGAGGCTTCCAAGTACTTGAAGCTGATCCACATGGGCGTGAAGGGCAACAACGATCACAAGCTCCACAAGGCGCTGCATGATCTCGAGACTGTGCTGTCAATGAAGGTTATCCACGAGCTCAATGGGTACGCAAAGTTTCTGCACGGCGGCAAAAAACCCTAGGCTCCAGACCCATTGATTTCCGACTTTCGGCGTGATTCAGGCTCCGCAAGGAGACCTGAGCATGAGCAACCTTTTCTGGCTGACGGACGAGCAAATGGCGCGTCTTCAGCCCTTCTTCCCCAAGAGCCATGGCAAGCCGCGTGTGGACGACCGGCGCGTCCTGAGTGGAATTATCTTCATCAATCGCAATGGTTTGAGGTG
>NZ_JAWQFN010000052.1:0-2917 GCF_033436765.1 Defluviimonas sp. D31 | reverse complement strand
CCCCACCTCGGATCCGCAACACGCGAAACCCGAGAAGGCATGGGATTCCGAGTCCTCCAGAACCTCACCGAATACTTCGAAGGAAAAACACCCCAGGACAAGGTTGCGTGATGACACTCGCCGAACCGCATGTGAGCCAGACCGACCCCGCCCCCGCCCAGACCGCCGCGGCCCGCGAGCTGCGCGACCTGCTCCACCGCCTCCTGATGCAGGTGGTCGGGCGACGGGCGCCGGAAGTCGCGGACTGGCTCACGGCGGGCGGCACCGGGCCGATCCCGGCCGGGCCGATGGCGGTGCCCTATCTTCAGGCGCAGAACATCTGGTTCCAGCTCCAGAAGATCGCCGACGAAAACGCCCGCATCCGCGCCCGCCGCAGGACCGAGGCGGAGGAGGGCCCCGACGCGGTGCCCGGCTCCTTCGCCGCCGCCTTCCAGCGGATCGGCCAGAGCGGGCTCGGCCGGGGCGCGATCGACGCCGCGATCGGAAAGCTCGCGGTGGTGCCGACGCTGACCGCGCATCCGACCGAGGCAAAGCGCGTCACGATCCTGGAGATCCATCGGCGCATCTACCGCAAGCTCGTCGAGCTCGAGACCCATCGCTGGACCCCGCGCGAACGCGCCCGCCACGGCGACGAGATCCGCGCCGAGATCGACCTTCTGTGGCTGACCGGCGAGCTCCGGATCGAACGGCCGAGCCTCGAGGACGAGATCGCCTGGGGTCTGCAGTTCTTCCGCAACTCGATCTTCGACGCGGTGCCGCAGCTCTTCGACCAGTATGGCGATGCGCGCGAGCGGCACTTCCCCGGCGCGGCGACGCCGGTCCGGCCCTGCATCCGCTTCCATTCCTGGATCGGCGGCGACCGCGACGGCAACCCGAACGTCACCGCCGAAGTGACCGCGCGGGCGCTGGTGATGGGCCGCGACGCGGCCGTCGCCTGCCATCTCGACGGGCTGCGCACCGCCGCGCAGCGGCTCTCGATCTCGCGCCGGATCGCCGGCATCCCGGCGCCGACGCTCGCGGCGCTCGGCGCGCTCATCGCGCGGAGCGGGGCGGCCGCGACGCTCGAGGCGCGCAATCCCGGCGAGGTTTTCCGCCAGGCCGTGAGCGCGATCATGATCCGGATCGAGGCGACCGGCACGGGCGGCGCCGCGGCCTATGCCGCGCCGCATGCGCTCGTGGACGATCTGCTCGTCGTCGAGACCGGGCTCGTCGCGATCGAGGCGGATGACCTGGCCCAGCAACTCATCCGCCCGGTGCGCTGGCGCGCCGAGGTCTTCGGTTTCCGCGCCACCTCGCTCGACGTGCGGCAGAACTCGACCGTGATCAACGCGGTGCTCGCCGAGATCTGGGCCGCGCTCGGGATCGCGACGGCGCCGGAAACGGCGGAGGGGGCGGCCGCGCTGCGCCGGGTGCTTTCGGCCGACGATGTGCCGGTCGTCGACCGGGCCAGGCTCGGGCCGGTGGCGCTGGAGCTTCTCGATCTTCTCGCGCTGATGCAGCAGCCGGGACGCGACCCCGAGGCCTTCGGGCCGTTCATCGTCTCGATGAGCCGCTCGGCCGAGGATATTCTCGCCGTCTATCTCCTTGCGCGCTACGCGGTGGCCGGGCGCGACCTGCCCGCCGACCGGCCGGTCCTTGCCGTCGTGCCGCTCTTCGAGACGATCGACGATCTGCGCGCCGCGCCGGAGATCCTCGCCGAGCTGATGCTGTCCAGCGCGGCCCGCGCCGCCGCGCGTGAGCGGCGCGGCGTGGTCGAGGTGATGCTCGGCTATTCGGATTCGAACAAGGACGGCGGCTTTCTCTGCTCGACCTGGGAGCTCGAGAAGGCGCAACGGCGGATCAGCGAGCGGATGGCCGGGCTTGGCTACCGCACCGGCTTCTTCCACGGCCGCGGCGGCTCGGTCAGCCGTGGCGGCGCGCCGACCGAGCGCGCCATCGCGGCGCAGCCGGCGGGCACGATCGACGGCATGATGAAGCTCACCGAGCAGGGCGAGGTGGTGTCGTCGAAATACGCCAACCGCGGCACCGCGCTCAACCATCTGGAATTGCTGGCCTCCTCGGTCCTGACCCATGCGGCGCTCTCGCCGCTCTTGCGCGAGAGCGGCCACGACCCCGAGCATGACGAGGCGCTTGAGGCGCTCTCGGGGATGTCGCAGGCGGCCTATGTCGGGCTGGTGCGGATGCCGGGCTTCGTCGGCTATTTCCAGGAGGCGAGCCCGGTCGAGGAGCTGTCGTCGCTGAAGCTCGGCTCGCGCCCGGCGCGGCGCTTCGGGGCGATGACGCTCGCCGATCTGAGGGCGATCCCCTGGGTCTTCGCCTGGTCGCAGAACCGCCACATGCTGACCGGCTGGTACGGGATCGGCTCGGCGCTCGATGCCTTCGTGAAGGTGCGGGGGGGCGCGGGGACCGCGCTTCTGCGCGACATGTTCGACCGCTCGCGGCTCTTCCGGCTGATCGTCGACGAGGTGGAGAAGTCGCTCTACCAGTCCGACATGCGGATTGCCGCCGATTACGCGGCACTTGTCGGCGACGCGGCGACGCGCGAGGCGGTCTTCGCCAAGGTCCGGCGCGAGCACGAGGCGACCGTGGCGGCGATCCTCGACCTCACCGGCCAGCGCGGCATCGCCGAGCGGTTCCCGCAGTTCCGCGAGCAGTTCGACCGGGTGCGGCCGGAGCTCGACCGGATCAACAGCCTGCAGGTCGAGCTTCTGCGCCAGGTGCGCGCCGACACCAAGAGGAGCGGCATCTCGGTGCCGCTGATGCAATCCATGCACTGCATTGCCGCCGGCCTCGGCTGGACCGGCTGACCAAGGAGACGCTTATGGACACCGCAATCCGCGACACCGGATTTTTCACTGAACCGCTTTCCTCGCGCGACCCGGAGCTTTTCGGCTCGATCCGCGACGAGCTTGGCCGT
>NZ_JAWQFN010000051.1:0-2958 GCF_033436765.1 Defluviimonas sp. D31 | reverse complement strand
CTCCCCGCCTTCAGCTCGTTGCCTAAGGCGAAAGATGCGGAATATTACTCCGCGACAGTCAGAACATCCGACCGTTTCCGCTGTCCATTTTGTCTCCGGGATTCACAAGACGGACCGTCGTGATGCCGAAGGGATCGCGCGTCTGCTCCACCTCGCCTGGTTCCGGCCGGTTCACTGCAAATCGGTGTCGGCACAAGAGGTTCGCGCTGTACTCACCGCCCGCAAGGCCGTGCAACAAGGATTCATCACTTTGGAGATGTCCCTGCGCGGGCTGTTGCGGAACTTTGGCCTCAAGGTCGGCACCATATCTCGTGGCCGGTTCGAACAACGGATCAGAGAACTGGCGGCAGGCAATCCGATGCTGGAAGCTGCAACCGAACCCATGCTCCGCGCACGGTCGGCGCTGCGACGAGAGCTGGCGGGCCTTGAACGCCATGTCCGCGAACTCGCTCAGGATGATCCGGTCTGTCGTCGACTGATGTCGATGCCGGGGATTGGTGCGGTCGTTGCCTTGACATATCGATCTGCGGTCGATGACCCGGCCCGGTTCACGTCCTCGAAGAAAGTCGGACCGTGGGTTGGCCTGACACCCTCTCGAAACCAGTCTGGCGAGCGAGACATCTCGGGCGGGATCACCAAGGCAGGCGACGTCAACCTGCGCCGTGCGTTGTGCCAGGCGGCAACCGTCATGATGCATCGCGGACGGGCAACATGGCTGAGAACCTGGGCCGCGAAACTTGCACGGCGCCGTGGTGCGAAGCGCGCGATGGTTGCACTGGCGCGGCGCATCGCCGTGATCCTGCACCGCATGTGGACAGACGACGCCGACTTCCGCTTCGATACTCCGGTGCTACACGCCGGCTGAAGATAACAGTTCCTAACTGTTGCCCGCCTGATGGCGGGCCTTCGAGGTCCCCACGGGACGCGGTTGCGGTGATGCCGTGCTCAGGACTGAAGCCGACCATGTCGAGCACGCCAATGAGATGGGCACACCGGAATTGCATTGAACCAGCATCATGTTGGCGGCCGTCGCGCCGACCACGGACCGAAGCATGCACCCGGGTCGATCTCAAACGAAGGCTGCCAGATAGGAAAGCATGTCAATCGCACAAACGACAAGGCTGCAGCTCGGCGGCCCTTGTGGCATGCGCAAAAGCGCTTGACCTGGACCGCCCCGTTACCGAAGTCCTGAGCCTAGCATTTCCTCCCAAGCCGACTGAGCCAAGTGATCAGCTATTTGTCGGCTTCGTCCCGCACAGCGGTCATTCAGCTGCCGAAAATGCTGCGCGCGGGATCGAACGGCAGCTTCAGTAAAGCCTACACCGCCGAACCGGATCATGCCTTGGAGAGGCTTGAGCATGGACCTTTGCTCGGCACCTGCCATAGGGTGAAGTCGACAAGTAATCGAAAGGATCACGGCGATGCGAGTTTTGGCATCAGTCTTGGTGACGGTTCTTGCCTTCGCCGGGCTTGGGGTGAATGCAATGGAAGCAATAAAGGGAACAGCCACATACCGGGAACGGATCGCCATGCCGCCCGGTGTGACCTTTGAGGTTCGGCTTGAGGACGTGTCACTGATGGATGTTCCGTCAAAAATCCTCAGCACCGTGACGTTGAACGAAGCGGGAAACCCGCCTTACGAATTCACGATTCCATACAACCCCGAGGTTATTCAGGATGCGCGGCGATACACTGTTCGAGCGAGCCTGCGATTGGGCGAGCGGTTGCTGTTTACCACTGACACCCATACACCGGTGTTGACGGGCGGCGCGGGCAACGAGGTGGCGATCACTATGGTTCAGGTACAAACTGTGTCCGAACCGCCCCACAGAATGATCGGTGAATTTGTCTATTTCGCAGACGCCGCCACGTTTGCCGAATGCGGGACAAAAGAAGTCTACCCCGTCACAATCGAGGGCGCTTACCTCGATGCTGAACGCGGATACCTGAATGCACAGTCCGAGCCCATGGCACCAGTCGCTGTCGTGCTCGAAGGGGAGATAGCCAAACGCGAGGGGACCGAAGGCGGCAAGCGGGATATGCTGGTGATTAATCGGCTTGCCGGATTCGTCCCGGGGCTGACCTGTGAGCGCGCAATGGCGGACTCGGATGTTGAAAACACTTATTGGCGTATTCTATCGATTGCTGGCGACGTGCTCGAGAATACCGAGATCGAACGAGAACCACACATCATACTACGCCCAAGTGAAGGAGCCTTTACGTCTACTGTCGGCTGCAACACTATCAATGGAAGTTACACACTCGCAGGCTCCGCGCTGTCCTTGGGTGCTGGTCCCATGACGATGATGGCATGCCCACCGCCACTTGATGAGATTGAGCGCGCGTGGACTCAGGGCATATCCTCGGTGAGCAAGGCTATCGTGACAGGGCCAACTATGGAGTTGGTTACTGCTGAAGGTATGACGGTCGCGTTTCTGGAGGCCGTTGCGCTGCCTTGAACCTAAGCACCGCCTTCGCGACCTGGTGCAACCAAGGTCCCGGCACTTGGAACTTCCCGACGGCAGCTTCGTCCGCATGTGAGACATCAATCAGCCGCGCGGCGAACGACCGGTTCGGATCTGCTCTATCCAGGCTTGCTCGAACGGCCGTTTTCGGGAAATCGAGCTGCGCTCCAGCGACGAAAAAGCTGACAGGTAGTGATCTGGGCGACTCCCCATGCCGCGGGCGCATAGGTCCGGATCTTCCCGCATAGCGGTCATTGGTGATCGGCGCAGCGAACGACTGCTTTCGAAAGCAGTCGTTGACGATGGCAGGTTGACGCCGCGCTGCGGCCCGTCAGAGGAGACATTCGCTGCATCTGCGCCATCGGGCGTCGGGCGAATTCACGCTATGCGGACGAAGCCGCCTGAGGCCGATGCAGCGAAACTCAAGTCGGCGGCTCGACCGAGTCATGGAACGGCCCGCCGCGCTGCGGCACGACTTCCCGGAAGCGGTCAT
>NZ_JAWQFN010000050.1:0-3045 GCF_033436765.1 Defluviimonas sp. D31 | reverse complement strand
CGGGGGCCGGGGCGGGTCAGAACCCGCCGCGGCCGGGGATCCAGGAGGTGCCGGTCAAGGGCACGCCGGCCATCGCCGCGGCCTCGATCGTCAGCGCGCAGAGATCCTCGGGCTCGAGGTTGTGGACGTGATTCTTGCCGCAGGCCCGGGCGATCGTCTGCGCCTCGAGCGTCATCACCTTGAGGTAATTCGCCAGCCGGCGGCCCGCCGCCAGCGGGTCGAGCCGGGCCATCAGCTCGGGGTCCTGGGTGGTGATGCCGGCCGGGCACTTGCCCTCGTGCCAGTCGTCATAGGCGCCGGCGGTGGTGCCGAGGGCGCGGTACTCCTCCTCGAGATGGGGATCGTTGTCGCCGAGCGCGATCAGCGCCGCGGTGCCGACCGAGGCGACGTCGGCGCCGAGCGCCAGCGCCTTGGCGACATCGGCGCCCGAGCGGATGCCGCCGGAGATGATCAGCTGCACCTTGCGGTGCATGCCGAGGTCCTGCAGCGCCTTCACCGCCTGCGGCAGGCAGGCCAGCGTCGGCTGGCCGACATGCTCGATGAACACGTCCTGGGTCGCCGCGGTGCCGCCCTGCATGCCGTCGAGGACGACGACATCGGCGCCGGCCTTGACCGCGAGCGTGGTGTCGTAATAGGGCCGCGCGCCGCCGATCTTGACGTAGATCGGCTTCTCCCAGTTGGTGATCTCCCTGAGCTCCAGGATCTTGATCTCGAGATCGTCGGGCCCGGTCCAGTCCGGGTGGCGGCAGGCCGAGCGCTGGTCGATCCCCTTCGGCAGGTTGCGCATCTTCGCGACCCGGTCGGAGATCTTCTGGCCCAGAAGCATGCCGCCGCCGCCGGGCTTGGCGCCCTGGCCGACCACGACCTCGATCGCGTCGGCGCGGCGCAGGTCGTCGGGGTTCATGCCGTAGCGCGAGGGCAGGTACTGGTAGACGAGCTTGTTGGAATGGCCGCGCTCCTCCTCGGTCATGCCGCCGTCGCCGGTCGTGGTCGAGGTGCCGGCGAGCGTCGCGCCGCGGCCGAGCGCCTCCTTGGCCGGGCCCGAGAGCGAGCCGAAGGACATGCCGGCGATGGTGATCGGGATGTCGAGCTCGATCGGCTTCTTGGCGAAGCGGGTGCCGAGCACGACCTTCGTGTCGCAGCGCTCGCGGTAGCCCTCGAGCGGGTAGCGGCTGATCGAGGCGCCGAGGAACAGGAGGTCGTCGAAATGCGGCACCCGGCGCTTGGAGCCGCCGCCGCGGATGTCGTAGATCCCGGTCGCCGCCGCGCGGCGGATCTCGGAGTTCATCTCGTTGGAGAAGGTCCAGGACTGGCGCGGCGTGGTCTGCGGGATCTGCGTGCCCTTGGTTCCGTCTTTCATGGCTGCGCTCCTCAATAGGCCGACGCGTTGTCGATGTGGAAGTTGTAGAGCCTGCGGGCCGAGCCGTAGCGCTTGAACTCCTCCGGCTTCGCCGGCGCGCCGGAGCGCGCGAGAAGATCGCGCAGGATCTCGAGATGCTCGGGCCGCATCTCCTTCTCGATGCAGTCCGCGCCGAGGCTCTTGACCGAGCCGCGCACGAAGAGCCGCGCCTCGTAGAGCGAATCCCCGAGCGCGTCGCCGGCATCGCCGAGCACGACGAGGTTGCCCGACTGCGCCATGAAGGCCGACATGTGGCCGATACTGCCGAAAACGACGATGTCGATGCCCTTCATCGAGATGCCGCAGCGCGACGAGGCATTGCCCTTGATCACCAGGAGCCCGCCATTGCCGGTCGCCCCGGCATACTGGCTCGCGTCGCCCTCGACGATGACGGTGCCCGACATCATGTTCTCGGCCACGCCCGGCCCGGCCGAGCCCTTCACGACCACGGTGGCCTGCTTGTTCATGCCGGCGCAGTAATAGCCCGTCGAGCCCTTCACCGTGACCTCGATCGGCGCGTCGAGCCCGACCGCGATCGCGTGGTGGCCGCGCGGGTTGGCGATCTCCCAGGCGGTCTGGTTGGTCGAGGCCTTCTGGGCGTGGAGCGTGGCGTTGAGCTCGCGCAGGCTGCTCTTGGAGAGGTCGAATGTCTGCATGATCAGTGGTTCCAGAAATAGACGGTTGCGGGCTCGGGCTCCCAGACGCGGGCGGTCTCGATGCCGGGCAGGTTGACCAGCGCCCGGTATTCCGAGCCGAAGGCGACGTACTGGTCGGTCTCGGCCATCACCGCGGGCTTGCAGGCGATCGGGTCGCGCACCACGCCGAAGCCGTCCTTCGTGCCGACCACGAAGGTGTAGAACCCGTCGAGATCCTCGAGCCCGGCCTCGAGGGCCGCGCCGAGGCTCAGGCCCTGGTCGAGCTTGTGGCTGAGATAGGCGGCCGCGACCTCGGTGTCGTTCTCGGTCTCGAAGCGCATCCCCTCGCGCTTCAGCTCGCGCCGGAGCCCGTTGTGGTTCGACAGGGACCCGTTGTGCACGAGGCACTGGTCGGGCCCGGTGGAGAAGGGATGCGCGCCCATCGTCGTGACCGCGGATTCGGTGGCCATGCGGGTGTGGCCGATGCCGTGGCGGCCGCTCATCTTCGACACCTCGAAGCGCGCCGCCACGTCCTTCGGCAGCCCGACCTCCTTGTAGATCTCGATGATGTCGCCGGCACTCATCACCCGCACCTCGGGGCGCAGCTCAGCGAGTGCCGCCCGCGCCGCGCCGAGCGCGCCGAGCGGCATCCGCAACACCGCGTGGCTGTCCTTCCCCTCGAGCGTCACCGCCGCCCCGACCGCCGCGCCGAGCGCCTCGGCCAGCCCCGCGAAATCGCGCGCCGGATCGGCCGACTGCACCGTCAGCTTGCCCTCGTCATCGGCATCCGCCCCGAAGATCGCGATCCCGGCGCTGTCCGGACCCCGGTCCGTCATCGTCACCAGCATCTCGGTCAGCAACGCCCCGAGCCGCGGCTCCAGCGACCGGTCCTTCAAAAACAGTCCCACAATCCCGCACATCTTCGACTCCCTTGGATCGCCTCACCAAAACGCTAGCACCATCCCGAACACACATCAACTACGAAGAAACAAATATTAAGGATAGGAAAAT
>NZ_JAWQFN010000005.1:0-279917 GCF_033436765.1 Defluviimonas sp. D31 | reverse complement strand
AGGTCCGGTGGATCGCCTCGACCTGATCGGGCGTCGCGAGTTCCAGCGGCGCGTAGGGGTTCTGGACGGCGCGCCAGGGCAGCTGCGAGATCGCCCCTCCGCCGCGGGCGGCTCTCGCCCGGCGCCCCGTGGTCCGTTTCTCGGTGGTCATCTCTGCATCGCTCATCCGGTAGTCCTCTCTTCGGCGTATCGGGTCATTGTCCCGCCCATTTCGGCGCCCGCTTTTCGGCAAAGGCGCGTGGTCCTTCTTCGGCATCGCGCGACGCGGCGACGGCGGGCCAGAGCTCTTCCGACAGGACGAAAAGCTCCGCATCGCGCTCCCGCAGCGCCGCCTGGGTGAGCCGGAGCGTCGCCGCGATGCCGAGGGGCGCATTGCGCCCGATTTCCTGCGCCAGCGCCCGCGCGGCGGCGACGGCCTCGCCTTTCGGAGCGAGCCGGTTCACGAGGCCGAGCGCCTTCGCTTCCTCCGCCCCGATCGGTGCGCCGGTCAGCGCCAGTTCCAGCGCGCGGCCGGGCGGGATGCGCCGCGCGAGCCGGAACGGGCCGCCCGCAACCGCGAAGATGCCGACGCCCGTTTCGGGCAGGCCGAAGACCGCGCCCTCCTCGGCGACGATCAGGTCGCAGGCCAGCGCGATCTCGAGCCCGCCGGCCAGGGCCGCGCCGTTGACCGCCGCGATCATCGGCTTGGTGCGTTTCGCGTCGACGAAGCCGGCGAAGCGGTTCTCTGCGAACAGGATCGCGTCCCGCTCGCCGCCGAGGAAAGCCTTGAGATCCATCCCGGCGCAGAAGGTGCGCCCTGCTCCGGTGAGGACACCGACACGCGCCGCGTCATCGGCCTCGAACCGCGCCACGGCATCGCGCAGGTCGGCCGCGAGCGCGGCATTGACCGCGTTCCGCTGCTCCGGCCGGTCGAGCGTCAGGACGGCGATGCCGTCCCGTGTCTCGTACTGGACAAGTCCGCTCATGCCGCGACGTCGCCGGGTTCCGCCGCCGGCGCCTGGACCAGCTCGATCAGGTCCGCGATACCGCTGCCGTCACCAAGCCGGTCGACCGCCGCTTCGATCGCCGCCGCGCGGTCGGTGCCCAGGGCCGGCCCGGCATAGGCGCGGAACTTGGCGCGGACCGTCGCCATGTCGACCGGCGCCTCGGGATCGTAGAGCGCCTCGGTCGGCTCGGATTGCAAGCGGCGGCCGTCCTTCAGCACGAGCGCCACATGGGCGATCCGGCGCGCGGGGAAGGCGGCATTGTACTCGTCGCTTTCGGTCACGGTCATCGACTGCGCGAGCCGCCGGATCTCGGGGTCGGCGAAGCTCGCCTCGGCCACGTCGACGGGATCGACGCGGCCGCGCACGAGCGCCACGGCGGTCGGATAGGCGGTGGAATACTGCGCCTCCTCGGTGGTCTTCGGGTCGCGCGTGGCAAGCCGCCGGGATTGGTGGAAGGTGGTGATCTCGATCCGCTCGACATCGCCCGAGGTGAGCTTGTGTTCCGACCGCAGGTTCAGGACCGCCTGCAGTGGCGGCTGCGCCCAGCGGCAGACCGGATAGGCCTTGTAATACTGCTCGGCGATCCGCCACCGCGTGCCGAGATCGTCCCAGAGATCGGCGACATCCGCGCCCTCGACGGTGATCGCCGGCGCGCCGGTGAAGCCGTCGGCGGCGAGATAGGCGGCCGACACGCCCGCCATCGCGCCCCAGCCCGAGCCGTCCTTCACCATCGTCGGGTGGTCGATGCAGCGCATCATCTGGCTGCGCGGCCCGTGATACTCGGCGATCCCGATCGCCTCGCGGCTCTGCGCCGCGTCGAGGCCGAGCACCCGCGCTCCGAGCGCGGCGGCGGCCACCGCCACCCAGGCGCCCGAGGTGTGGTAGTCGGGCACCGTGCGGTGGAGCGCAATGCCCGCCCGCGTGCCGATCTCGTAACCGGTGACGAGGCCGGCGAGGAAGGCGCGGTCGTCAAGCCGCCCCTCGGCCTCACTCACCGCCAGCAGCGAGGGAAAGACGCCGCAGCCGACATGGCCCTTGGTCAGCTTGTGCCCGTCATGGCCGTCGAGCGCGTCGATGGTGATGCCGCCGGCGAGTGCCACGCCCGCGGGGCTGGCGGCGCGGCCGTCGAAGAGGATCCGTGCCTGCCGGGCGCCGGGGCCGAAATGCCCGGCGGCATGGTCGCGGATGATCCGCGACATGCGCGTGCCGGCCCCGCCCGCTGCGACGCCGATCAGGTCGAGAAGCCAGCGGCGGCCGAGGTCCAGCACCTCGTCGGGCAGGCTCGACGCGTCGGTCTCGTGGAGGAAGTCGATGAAGCGCGAGGACATGTGTTCAACTCCTGTGGGTTGGGCGGCCGGGTCAGCGCCCGTCGAAGACGGCGGGACGTTTTTCAAGAAGCGCGTCGACGGCCTCGTCGTGGTCCGCCGTCTGGTGGCACGCCCCCTGATAGGCGGCGGCGAGCTGAAGGACCGAGGAAAGCCGCGTGTTCAGCCCCTCGCGCAAGAGCCGCTTGGCCATGCGGAGCTGGCGCGGCGGGTTCCGTGCAATCCGGGCGGCGAGCGCGCGAGCTTCGTCCATCAGCGCCTCGGGTTCGACCACCTTCGACACCAGCCCCCAGGCCAGCGCTGTCTCGGCGTCCACCGGATCGGCAGTGAATGTCATCTCGGCGGCGCGGCTGAGGCCCACCTGGCGCGGCAGGAGCCAGGCACCGCCGTCGCCCGAGATCAGGCCGACGTTGACGAAGTTCTCGGCAAAGGTCGCGCGGGTCGAGGCGATGCGGATGTCACACAGGCAGGTCGTGTCGCAGCCCGCGCCATAAGCCGGGCCGTTCACGGCGGCGATCAGCGGAACCTCGCAGTCCCACATCGCCCGCGCGACGCGCTGGATGCCGAGCCGGTAGCCGTCCTTCACCGCGACCGCATCGCCTGCGAACGTGCCCTGCTTGTCTTTCATGTGCTTGAGGTTGCCGCCCGAGGAAAACGCCTTGCCCGCGCCGGTCAGGATCGCCACCCGCACGCTCTGGTCGGCCGAAATGCGCGCCATCGCGGCGACGATCGCATCGCAGAGGTCGTGGTCGGTCAGCGGGTTGCGCGCCTCCGGCATGTTGAGGGTGAGCGTGACGACGTGGCCGTCCTGCTCAAAGATCAGCTTGTCAGACATTTCCGGGTCTCCTGTCAGGCCGCCGCGGGCGGATTGTAGCGGGCGACGAGTTCGCGCTTCAGCACCTTGCCGCTCGGGTTGAAGGGCAGCTCGTCGAGGAACTCGTAGCGTTTCGGGCGCTTGTAGGGCGCGAGATCATCGCCCGCCTTGCAGAAGGCGTCGAGCTTGTCCGCCGTCAGCGCCGGATCGGACCGCACGATGAAGGCGGTGACGACCTGCCCCCCATTTCTCATCCGCGAGCCCGACCACCGCGGCCTCCTGCACGCCGGGGCAGCGGTAGAGGAGCTCCTCCACCTCGCGCGGGTAGATGTTCTCGCCGCCCGAGACGATCATGTCGTCGGCGCGGCCGTGGAAATAGTAGAACCCGTCGGCGTCCTGGCTGAAGAGGTCGCCGGTATAGATCCAGCCCGCCTTCAGCTTCTTCTGCGTCTCAAAGGGGTTGTTCCAGTACCCCTCCATCGCCTGCGCGCCGCGCACGATGAGCTGGCCGATCCGGCCCTGCTCGACCGTCTCGGAGGGCGGCACCTCGCGGCTCTGGTCGTCGGTGATGATCCGGCATTCCGAGATAAGCGTCGGCTTGCCGCAGGAGCCGAGCTTGCGCAGCGCGTCCTCGGGATGCAGGACCAGGGTCAAAGACGCCTCGGTCATGCCGTAGCCGTTGAAGATGCCGGGGCAGAACTCCATCATCACCCGTTCCATCGTCGTCGACGAGATCGCCGCGCCGCCGGTGGTGATGAGCCGCAGCGACGAGACGTCGTAGTCGGCGAAGCGCGGGTGGAACAGCATCTCCTGGATCTGGGTCGGCACCGCGAAGAGTGTGGTGATCTTCTCGGACGCGATGGTCTCCAGCGTCTTTTCCGCCTCGTAGCGGCCGATCACGACATTGGTCCCGCCGACGAGGAGATGCGGGATGAAATAGGCCTGCATGCCCCCGACATGGTAGAGCGGCGCGATGTGCAGCGCGCTGTCGGCATGGCTGAGCGAGTATTCCATCACGCAGTTCATCGCGATAGCGATGTCGTTGGCATGGGTGTGGATCACGCCCTTCGGCCGGCCCGTCGTGCCCGAGGTATAGACCAGCGAGGAGATCGCGTCACTCGCGGGGATCGGGCGCGTTTCGTGCCGGTCGACGGTCTCCTCGGCCAGCGTGTCGAAATGGTGGTGGCTGTCGGGGATGTTCGCCTTGTCGTAGGCGCAGCCGATGAAATCGTGGACCGAGCGCACCTGCCCGGCGACCTTGAGCGCGTTCTCGGTCAGGTTGCGGCCATAGACGAGAACGCGGGCGCCGGAATCCTGCAGGATATAGGCCGCCTCGCCCGGCGACAGGCGGAAGTTCATCGGCACCGCGACGGCACCCAGCACTTGGCAGGCGAAATAGGTCGTCACCGAGTTCTCGGAGGTCGAGACGTAGAACGCCACCCGGTCGCCGGGGCGGACCCCGAGATCCGAAAGCGCCTGCGCGAAGCGGCGCACCCGGCCGAGCCATTCGGCATAGGTCCAGCGGCGGTCCTCGAAGACCAGCGCGAGGTGGTCAGGGTAGCGGTCTGCGGAAGCTTCCAGCAGGCGTGCGATATGCATCGCGTTTCCCCTCCGAGGGGTCAGAGATTGGGCCGGATCGCCGGCATTTCCCGCGCGGCGATCAGGTATTTGCACATTTCCGACGTCCCGCCGACGATCGGCAGCGCCCGCGCGTCGCGGTAGAGCTGCTCGACCCGGCCGTACTGCTGCGTAACCCCGTCGCCGCCGAGGATCTGCACCGCGCGGTCGGAACAGAACACCGCCGTCTCGGTCGCGACCAGCTTGGTCTGGCTCGCCTCGCGCATCAGTTCCTTGCCGTCGATCCCGGCGTCGTACATCTTCGCGGCGCGGTGGGTGAGAAGCTCGGCCGCGTCGATGCGCCAGCTCATCTGCGCGATCATGTCCCAGATCAGCTGCTTCTGGCCGAGCTTCTGGCCGAAGCTCTCGCGGGTCTGCGCGTGCTCGCGCGCGAGGTCGAACGCCGACCGCGCGACGCCGAGGCCGGAGCCGCCGAGGATCACGCGCTCGAAGTTGAAGGCGCCGAGCATGATGCGAAAACCGGCGTTGACCTCGCCGAGGAGATTCTCCTCGGGAACGCGGACGTTCTCCAGCGTGACCTCGCCGACGACCGAGCCGCGCCGGCCCATGAAATCATAGGTGCGCGGGAAGGACAGGCCGGGCGTGCCGGCGGGAACGAGGATCGCCGTCATGCCCTTTTGCGGGGCGACATCGGGATCGGTGATGCCCCAGACGATGTAGACATCGGCCTTTGAGGCGTTCGAGATATACCGCTTGAAGCCGTCTATGACCCATTCGCGAGTCTTTTCGTCGAAGCGGATCCGGGTCTCCATGCCGGCGCTGTCCGAGCCGACATTGGGCTCGGTCATGCAGATCGAGCCGACCGCCCGGCCTTCGAGGATCGGCGTCAGGTAGCGCTCGCGCAGCGTCGGACGAGCATGGGCGTGGATCGGGTAGGCGCAGGACAGGGCCGTCGCGATCGTCGTCTCGAAGGCGTAGTTCAGATAGGCGGCCTCTTCCGAGACGATCACCGCATGGGTCAGGCCGGGCTTGGCGAGGCTTCCCTTGTAAAGGTCGCGGAACATGACCTTTAGGTAGCCCGCCTCGCCCAAAGCCCGCGCGACGGCGAGCTGGGCAGAAAAGTCCTGGTCTTTCTCGATGGCGTCCACGCGGGGTCCAAGCTCACGCGCCATGAAGTCGCGCACCTCGGCACGGAAGGCGCGGTCCTCGTCGGTCAGGAAGAAGTCGTGCATCTTGCTTGCCCCTAGTGGTTTTCGCGCACGAAGTCCGGGATGCCGAGCGTCTCCACCAGCCGTTGCGTCTCGCGCAGGACGAGGGCGATGTTGCTGTCACGGACCGTGGGCAAGAGGTGGCGGGCGTGGCGGACCACGTCGTAATCGAGCTCGGCGGTGATCAGCTCCGCCTCGGCTCCGGCGACGGCCAGTTCCTTGCCGAACGGGTCGATGATGCGCGAGCCGCCCCAGAAATGCAGGTCACGCTCGGTCCCGGTACGGTTCGCCATGATGACCGGTGCGCCGTACATCATCGCGTAGAAACGGCAGGTCAGCGCCCAGCCGGCGGGATTGTCGAAATCGGCCCCGACGGCCTCGATGCCCGAACTCACCGGGCAGGTGAGAAGCGTCGCGCCCTGCAGGAAGGCCAGATGGGTGAGCGCGGGGTTCCAGACGTCGGCGCAGATCAGGAGGCCCGCCGTCCAGCGCCCGGCGAGGCTGAAGGTCTCGACGAAGCGGCCCGAGGCGTAGTGCTTGCCTTCCTCCAGCTTGCCGTAGGTCGGCAGGTTCACCTTGCGGTGAAGGTGCAGGAGCTTGCCGTCCTTCAGGACCGCGGCCGCGTTATAGAACTGCGCGGCCGGCCCTTCCTCGATGAAGCCGACGGACACCGCCATCGGTCCTGCGGCCTCAGCGAGCTGCATCAACCGCGGATCGGTGCGCGTCATCGCCGCCGTCAGCAGGCGGTCGGGTCCGTAATGCCCGGTCAGCGAAAGCTCGGGCAGGACGAGAAAGTCGAGCCCGGCCTCGTGCCCGCGGGCGATCCAGTGGAGGTGGCGGTCGATATTGGCGTCCACGTCGCCGATCTCGCTGGAGAACTGCGCGGCGCCGACTTTGATCTTCTGAGCGGTCGACATGACCTTCCTGCCTTCGAAACAAGAGGATCCGGGAGGCGGCGTCCGCCTCCCGGGGGGAGTGTATCAGATGAGGCCGTTTTCCTTGAGGAAGTCGGCGGCGACGTTCTCGATCGAGACCTTCTCGACGTCGACGCGGGCGTTGAGGGCCGCCATCACGTCGTCGTTCAGCTTGGCCGAAACCTGGTTCAGGAGATCGCCGAGCTCGGGGTTGGCTTCGAGCACCTCGGTACGGACCACCGGCGCCAGTGCGTAGGCCGGGAAGTAGCCCTGGTCGTCGCTCAGGACGACGAAGTCGAAGGCGGGGATGCGGCCGTCGGTGGCGAAGACCAGCCCGACATCGACCTGCGCGTCCTTCAGCGCCTGGTAGACAAGACCCGAATCCATCCGCTTGACGTTCGCGCGGCCGAACTCGAAGCCGTAGGCGACCTCGAGCGGCTTCAGCCCGTCGGGACGCGCGTAGAACTCGGCGTTGGACCCGAACGAGATCTCCTGACCGCCGTTGACCGCCTTGGCGAGTTCCGAGAGCGTGGTGATCCCCTTTTCGGAGGCATCTGCCGCGCGCATGGCGAGCGCGTAGGTGTTGTTCGCCGCCGACGCGTCGAGCCAGGTGATGCCCTTCTCGGCGTCAAGCTCCTTGACGCGGGTGTAGGTGTCGGCGGCGTTCAGCTTATCCTCGACCTTGTTGTAGGTGATGAGCGAGGTGCCGGTGTATTCCCAGTAGACGTCGATCTGGCCGCTTTCCATCGCCTCGCGGACGGCGGCGGAGCCCATGCCGGCGCGGTTGTCGACGCTGTGGCCCTTGGCCACGAGGAGCTGCTCGGTGATCGACGAGAGGAGCTGTTGCTCGGTGAAGTTCTTGCCACCGACGACGATGTCGGCCGCTTGGGCGGTCATCGCGAAACCGGCGAATGCCAGTCCGGTCAGGGCGGTCTTGATAGTCATGTTCATTCCGTCTTCTCCACGTTGGAATGGGATCGCCGCGCGTCAGCGAAGCGGGTTTACGCCCTTCGGGATCAGGTGCAGCTGCGCCTGGCCCATCAGGAAGTCTACGAGCACCGCCAGCATGGCGGTGGGCACGGCCCCGGCGAGCAGCATGCCGGTGTCCATCAGGTCGATGCCGGTGAAGATCAGCTCCCCAAGGCCGCCGCCGCCGATCAGGAAGGCGAGCGGCGTGGTGCCGAAGTTGATCGCCAGCGCCGTGCGGATGCCCGAGAAGATCACATAGAGCGCGTTCGGCAGCTCGACCCGCCAGAGGATCTGGAGGGGCGTCATGCCCATACCGGTTGCCGCTTCCTTCAGATGCGACGGCACGGCCAGGAGCCCGGCATAGGTGTTGCGCACGATGGGCAGCAGCGAGGCGACGAAGAGGCCGAAGAAGGCCGGCGGGAAGCCGATGCCGAGAATGGTCATCGACAGCGCGATCACCGCGAGCGTCGGGATGGTCGTGCCGATGTTGAAGACCTGCATTACGGTCTCGGCGTAGCGCTCGGCCGAGGGGCGCGACAGCCAGACGCCGACGGGGACGCCGACGAGGATGGCCGCCCCGCCCGAGGCGGCGACCAGCATCATGTGCTGGCGCGACAGGAAGGCGATGTCGTCCCAATAGACCATGATCTGGTCCAGAAGCCCCGAGTTGGCTACCCAGAGGCCGGCCAGAAGCCCCAGTGCCAGCATGGCGCCGCGTCCAAGGCCGATGGGTCGTGCGATAGCGCGCCTCATGTCTCAGGCCGCTCCGGCATTCGCGCCGCCATAGGTCGCGCGCAATGCGGCGGTGACCGCGGGTTGCGTCACGACGCCCGCATAGCGCCCGTTGTCGTCGGTGCAGGCGAGCCACATCGTGTCATGGGCGAACATCTCGGAGACGACGGCGCGCAGGTCGGCCCGGACCGGAACGCTGGCCGGCAGCGGATGGGCGAAATCGCCGATCCGCCCGGACGCGCCCTGAAGCTCGTCGGCGGTGACGAAGCCGACCGGGTGATGGTCGCCGTCGATCACGACCGCGATCCGTTCGCCGGACGACGCCAGCGACTGGCGCACGTCCGCGACCGAGGCCGAGCGAGCGGCAGAGGCCGCGTCGGCCCTGGCCACTTCCTCGGCGGTCACGAGGCGCAGGCGCTTCAGCGTCCGGTCTGCGCCGACGAAATCCGCGACGAAGGCATTGGCGGGATGCGCGAGGATACGGTCGGGCGAGTCATACTGCTCGATCTTGCCGGCGCGGAAGATCGCGATCTTGTCGCCCATCTTCACCGCCTCGTCGATGTCGTGGCTGACGAACATGATCGTCTTCTTCAGCGCGGCCTGCATCTTCAGGAACTCGTCCTGGATGATCTCGCGGTTGATGGGGTCGATGGCGCCGAAGGGCTCGTCCATCAGCATGACCGGTGGATCGGCCGCGAGCGCGCGGATCACGCCGACCCGCTGCTGCTGACCGCCCGAAAGCTCCCTGGGGTGGCGTCGCAGGAAGTGTCGCGGATCAAGGCCGACGAGGTCGAGCAGTTCGGCCGCCCGCGCCTTGGCCTTCTTCATGTCCCAGCCGAGGAGCTTCGGGACGACGCAGATGTTCTCCTCGATCGTCATGTTCGGGAAGAGGCCGATCTGCTGGATGACGTACCCGATGTTCCGTCTCAGCTCGATGTCGTTCAGCTTCGACGTGTCCTCGCCGTTGATGAGGATCCTGCCGCTCGTCGGCGCGATGAGCCGGTTGATCATCTTGAGCGCGGTCGTCTTGCCGCATCCCGACGGGCCGAGCAGGATGCAGATCTCGCCGGTCGGCACTTCCATGTTCACCTTGTCGGCGGCCACGACGAGGCCGTTCGGCGTGGCGAAGGTCTTGGTGAGGTCTTCGAGACGGATCATTCGGGTGGTCCTTCGTCGGGGCGCGTCAGCGTTTCAGGCCGGCCGGGGTCAGGCGCTTCTGCAGCTTCAGAAGCGCCCAGTCGGCGGCAATGGCGAGGAGGGAGACGGCGATCGCGCCGGTGACAAGCTGGCGCGGATCGGTCTGCGAGATCCCGCGCGAGATCAGGACACCGAGACCGCCCGCGCCGATATAGGCAGCGATGGCGGCCACGCCGATGTTCATCACCACCGCGGTCCGCACCCCGGCCATGATGACCGGCACGGCGATCGGGATCTCGACCTGAAGGAGCCGCTGCAGCGGCGTCATGCCCATCCCCTTCGCCGCCTCGCGCAGGGCTGGGTCGACATTGGTGATGGCGGTGTAGGTGTTGCGGACGATCGGGAGCTGCGAATAGAGCAGGATCGCGATGACCGCCGGCAGCCAGCCGATCCCCTGTCCGATCGTCGACAGGAGCGGGATCATCAGGCCGAAGAGCGCGATCGAGGGGATCGTGACGATGATCGACGCGACATAGAGGACGGCATCCGCCACGCGCTTGCTTTGGGTGATGGCGATGCCGATCGGCACGCCGGTCAGGATCGCCAGGCCCACGGCCACCGCGACGATCGAGATATGTTCGGCCGCGAGGCCGAGGATCACGGACCAGTTGTTCGCGACGAAGCTGAGTATTTCCATCTCTCCCCCCGACCCGCCAGACAGTCCGTCTCGGCAGGTTCGCTAGGGAGATACGACGCCCCATTACGTCAGACGTTACGGGAGTTCGCCATCCTCTTGCACGAATCCGCCATGCCCGCGCGGGCGCCGACGCCGGGTCACCGAAGGCGATTCGCCGAAGCGCGCCTTGAAGCTGCGGCTGAAGTGGCCGAGGCTCGAAAACCCGCATTGCTCGGCGATCGTCTCGAGCGACTCGGTGGAGGCGAGGAGCATCCCCCGCGCCGCCTGCAGCCTGAGCCCCATGTAGAACTCGGACGGCAGCTTCTCGACCTCGGCGAGAAACAGGCGCTCCAGCTGGCGCTCCGAAATGCCGACCTGCTCGGCGATCGCGGTAATCCTGACCGGCTCGGACAGCCGGCGCTTCATGATCTTGATGGCCGCGAGAAGCCGCTCGTCCGTGATGCGGAACCGCCAGCGGAGGTCCTCGTGCTGGGCATGGGACGACGGGCGGATCGGGCCATGCAGGAACTGGTTCGCGACGTCGATCGCCAGATCCTCGCCGTCGATCTGCGTGATGAGCGCCAACATCATGTCCATCGCCGCCGCACCTCCGGCCGCGGTCAGGATCCCTCGATCCCAGCAATAGAGTTCCTGCGAGACATCGAGATCGGGAAACGACTTCTCCAGCTCGCGCGCCGTCTCCCAGTGAATCGTCACGCGGGTGTTGTGCAGGACCCCGGCACGGGCCAACAGCAGCGCCCCGCTGCTGATGGCACCCAAGAGCCGTCCACGGGCCCGAAGGCGCCGCAGCCAAGCGAATGTCCGTGGCGCTTGGTAATCCTTGGGGAACAGGCTGGCCACGACAACCGTCAGGTCGGTTTCCGAGGCGGTGTCGACGCCATGCTGCGCCTTGATCTCGATGCCGTTGCTGGCGGCGATCAGGCCGGCATGGTCCGCCGCAAGCGTCCATTCATACCGCTGCGCCCCCAGGAGCCGGTTCGCCGCGCGCAGCGGCTCGATTGCGGAACTCAGGGCCATCATGGAGAAGCCCTCGACGAGCAGAAAGGTTACGCGGAACGGCCCCTCGCGGCGCAAGCGCCTCAGCGTTTCGGCGAACCCCTCCCATTTCTTCGGAGCAACACCTCCGGCATCGCCCGACTGCGCTCCTCGCAAAAGAAAGACCCCTTCTTCCCTGTCTCCGCGGCGGGCACCCGACCACACGGCCCCCTTGTACAATGGCGAACCGCGGCTGGACATACCGCCTGCCGCCTGCGATGGCCGCATGGACCCCATGTACCATCATGAGCGGCGGTCGATGGTCAAGGACACGAGCACCCCATCGTCGGCAGTTATGTCCGCGCATTGCGGCGGTGCCGCCAAGGGGAGCCGGCACCGAGGATCGCGCTCCTGGTGGCGGTAAGCGTGCGGCCGGGCGTTCGAGATCGGTCATCCGTCATGCCGGCACGGCGTCGTATGCCCCGCACGTTTCCTCGACTTCTGCCGCGCAGCCCCCGACGCGAGTGTCGTTGTGGTGAACTGGCGCCACGGCTACGAGAGCGAAGTTCTCCTGCCGCGAGAAGTACGGGCAGAGCGCGCAAAGCAGACAGGTTCATGGCTTCGGAGTCGGCGCTCGGCGAGGTGTCCTGAAAGTCGTACCGGAACAGCGCCTCGCGTCTGTTCGAGCGAGCTAAGTCGTCCGCTCCGCGTGTCACACGGGCGAAAAGACGTCGCGATTCTACGAAAAGGGGCGCCGCGAATAACGGTCGCGTCCGATCAGGGGCAGGGCACCTAGACCGCACCGCCATTGGCTTGCGCCGACGGTGCCGGATGGTCGAGCGTTGACTTTTCCGTGTCCGTCCTGCGGACTTCGCTGGGGGCCATGCCCGTCAGGCGCTTGAACGCGCGGCCAAAATGCGATGCGTCGGAGTAGCCGAGCATCAAGCCGATTTCGATGATCGGAATGTCGGTCTCGGCGATAAGCTCGCGCGCCTTGTCGATCCGCGTCTTCAGCACGAGATCGCGGTAGGAGATGCCGAATTCGTCCATCCTCCGCCGCAGGGTCCGTTCCCCGAACCCCAGCCGCCGCGCGACCTGGCCCATCTCGACGCTCCCCTCTTCCAGGCCGAGGCGGATCATGGCCTCCACCGCGGCCAATGACTCCTTCGGGGCAGGCGTGGTCACTTCCAGTACGATGTCGTTCAGCGTCGTCATTTTCGATGGCCGCACCAATTGCGCACAGGACAGCGCGGAGCGCTTATAAGCCAGGGTGATCGAAGGCTGCTGAAAACGTATTTCGCATCCGAACAGCTGTTCATACCTCGCTACATTTGCCGGCTTTGGAAAATCAAAACCGACGTGATCGAGGAGAGACTTTCCAGTAATGTACCTTTCGCCCAGCGAGGCCATAACCCGCGCCGCCAGCACCGCATAGTGTCTATAGCCTTTTACATTGCGCAACACGGAGTGGTAATTCCAAAAGGCAAGATTACCCTTGGTCTGAAGGGAGAGGCGGTCGTGCGAGGTATGGTAGGGCATCATCGCGCAAGCCAGATGGATCGCGTCACCAAAAGTCTCGGCGGCGGACACATAATCTGCGAACTTGCCAAATGTTGAAATCGAGGCGTGCTTTGCAAGTTCCAGGCACGCTTCCCCCTTGATTGCCTGTGACAGGCCCTCAAAGAAACTCAGCTGGCGGCTCTGGGGGACATAGTGCTTGAAACTGCGCAGGACCGTTTCAGGCAGGTCGACTCGCTCCAAGAGCGAGGCCAATGCGCGCGGTCCGATCATTTCCTCGACGGGGTCCGCGAAGCCGACGAATGCACGGCTGGAGATCATAGGAACTCGCATTTTCAGCGGTCTCTCTCCAAGCCTGAATCTCACCCATCGAGAATTGTAAATCGCTCATTCTCCAGCGCCGTTTCCGCGCCGGGTTATAAGGGTAGGGCGGATCCGCCCTACCCAAAAAGTATTAGATCACTTGCAACGCTTGTCGAGAATCAGCTTGATCTGGGTCTTCTTGCCCTCGCGGTTGTCGCTGCCGTCGATGATCATCTGCATCTCAGACGCATCGGCCCAGGAAAGCTTGCCGAGACATTCTTCGGACACGCCGTGATCGAGCAGCAGGTCTTTGAGATACTGTTCCGTATTGTTGAGGGTGAGCGAGCCGTTTTCATAGAGCTTTTCGGCGTAGGTCTGCGCCATGCCAGCGGTGCCGAAAGCACATGCCAGCACCGCAAGCGAGAGCAGCTTTTTCATGGGTATTCTCCAATTCAATCACGGTTTCCATTAACTGGGCTGCACAGCAGAGGTCACCTTTGGTGAACCCCGCGATGCTTAGCAGCGTCACTATTGCATCGCGCAAATCAAGGATGCTAGCCATATTCGGACAGTGTGATTCTTTCGCCCCTTGAGCATCCGTTGCAGCAGTTCCGGTTGCCTTCCAATTCGGAACCTTATATTGGGGAGCGCCGGACTTCCGCTTTAGATCGACATCGCGAGCCGGGGGTGCCGTCGATTTCGTGTTCATGATTGAAGGCTTGCTCCCGGATTCCGCCAAGAAGCCGTGCCCTGCCGCTGCATCCATGATGCGGCAACAGCGTTTCAAGGCGAGCGCGCATATCGGCCACCGTCTCCGGGTCGGGCGCGCCGCGCTGGAGCGACCGGTGAGGGCGATCAGGGCGCGAGCGGCGCCTGCCCTGACGTAAGATTAAAGGGGCTTCGAATTTCTGCCGGAACGGGGAGAATCCGCGCGTGGAATCGCGGGCTGGCGCCGGATGCGGATGCTCGGGCGGGCGATTTGCAAACCAATCCCGCGCGCGGCCGCAGCCCGGCGGCAAGAGAGCGGCGGGCACGACACGGTCAGGACCAGGGCAGCCGCGTCAACCTGCGCTGGCAAGACCCCTCGAGGGGAATCTGCCTGATCCGGTCAGGCGCCGGGCGCGTTGGCCGGGCAGCCTCGCGACCGGTATCCGGCCCTTAGGTCATGCGCCCACGCAGTCAGCGAAGTAATGCACCGAACCGTCGGCGCCGACCTCCTGCACGAGGCCGTGGATATCGGTTTCGAAACCCGGGCATTCGCGCGCGAACTCGCGGTTGAACTTCAGGTATTCCACGATCTTCTTGTTGAACACCTCGCCCGGAATCAGCAGCGGGATGCCCGGCGGGTAGGGGGTGACAAGGCTGGTGGTGATCCGGCCCTCCAGGTCGTCGATCGGCACGCGCTGCGTGGTCCGGCGCGCAATATGCGAGAACGCCTCGCTGGGTTTCATCGCCGGCGTGAGGTCGCTGAGGTACATGTCGGTGGACAGGATCGCCACGTCGTACTTGGCATAGAGCGCGTGCACATGCTGGCAGAGGTCGCGCAGCCCCATCTGCTCGTAGCGCGGCTGCTTGGCGCAGAACTCCGGCATGGCGCGCCACATTGGCAGGTTCCGGGCGACGTCGTCCTTGAACTGCTGCAGCGCGGTCAGGAGCGTGTTCCAGCGGCCCTTGGTGATGCCGATGGTGAACATGATGAAGAAGCTGTAGAGGCCCGTCTTTTCGACCACCACCCCGTGTTCGGCCAGATACTTGGTCACTATGGAGGCGGGAATGCCGGTCTTCTCGAACCGCCCGTCGAGGTTCAGGCCGGGCGTGATGATCGTGGCCTTGATCGGATCGAGCATGTTGAAGCCGGGCGCCATATCGCCGAACCCGTGCCACGAATCCTCGCCGTCCGAGGGCTGCACACCATCCGCGTCCGTCCGTTTCAGCACCCAGTCCTTGGTGCGGCCAATGCCTTCCTCCACAAGCTCGTCCGGCCCCCAGACCTGGAACCACCAGTCGTCCTGGCCGAACTCCTCGTCGACCTTGCGCATGGCGCGGCGGAAATCGAGCGCCTCGGCGATGCTCTCCTCGACGAGTGCGGTGCCCCCCGGCGGCTCCATCATGGCCGCGGCCACGTCGCAGCTGGCGATGATGCTGTACTGCGGGCTCGTGCTCGTGTGCATCAGGTAGGCTTCGTTAAAGAGGTGCCGATCAAGCTTCGTGTCCTGCGAGTCCTGGACCAGCACATGGCTGGCCTGGCTGATGCCGGCGAGGAGCTTGTGGATCGACTGCGTGGCGTAGGTGACCGAGTGCTTGGTGCGCCCGCGCTTGCGGCCCATGGAATGGTAGCTGCCGTAGAAGGGGTGGAAGGCCGCGTGCGGCAGCCAGGCCTCGTCGAAATGCAGGTTGTCGACATAGCCGTCGAGCATGCCCTTGATGCTCTCGGTGTTGTAGAGCACCCCGTCGTAGGTCGACTGCGTGAGCGTCATGATGCGCGGCTTGACGGTATCGGCATCGACATCGGCGAGCAGCGGGTTGGCGCGGATCTTGGCCTTGATCGTCTCGACTTCGAACTCGCTGTGCGGGATCGGGCCGATGATTCCGTAGTGGTTCCGCGTCGGTTTGAGGAACACCGGGATGGCGCCGGTCATGATGATGCTGTGCAGGATCGACTTGTGGCAGTTGCGGTCCACCACCACCACGTCCCCCGGCGCCACCGTGTGGTGCCAGACCATCTTGTTGGAGGTCGAGGTCCCGTTGGTGACGAAGAAGCAGTGATCGGCGTTGAAGATGCGCGCGGCATTGCGCTCGGAGGCGCCGATGGCGCCGTTGTGGTCGAGAAGCTGGCCGAGCTCCTCCACCGCGTTGCAGACGTCGGCGCGCAGCATGTTCTCGCCGTAGAACTGGTGATACATCTGGCCGATCGGGCTTTTCAGGAAGGCCACGCCACCCGAATGCCCCGGACAGTGCCACGAGTATGAGCCGTCCTCGGCGTAGTCGAGCAGGGCCCGGAAGAACGGCGGCTGGATGCCTTCGATGTAGCTCTTGGCCTCGCGGATGATGTGACGCGCCACGAATTCCGGCGTGTCCTCGAACATGTGGATGAAGCCGTGCAGTTCGCGCAGGATGTCGTTGGGCAGGTGGCGGCTTGTCTTGGTCTCGCCGTAGACGTAGATCGGCACGTCGGCGTTCTTCCAGCGCACTTCCTCGATGAAGCTGCGCAGGTTTGTCACGACCGGGTCGACGTCCGGGCCGGGGCTGAATTCCTCGTCGTCGATGGAAAGAACGAAGGCGCTGGCCCGCGACTGCTGCTGCGCGAACTGGGAAAGGTCGCCGTAGCTGGTCACCCCCAGGACTTCGAAACCCTCGTTTTCGATGGCCTGCGCCATTGCCCTAATGCCGAGGCCCGAGGAGTTCTCGGAGCGGAAATCCTCGTCGATGATGACGATGGGAAAGCGAAACTTCATGGAACTTTCCTTCTGGCATAACGGCATATGGGGAAGACGCGTCGCACCGGCGGCGAAACAACCCCTGTTCCCAGGCATGTTGGTCTGGGGACTGTTCATGTTTCTTCCGGTTGATCGGCCTGCCGTCAAGGCCTGCCGAACGATTCCGGCGCGGAACGGCCGGCTGGGCCGGCCATCCGCGCGCGATACGGCGAGTCCTTTCGCGGGATTGCGGCCCCTCGGGTGCCGGAAACATGACGGCCGTGCTGGCCGGGCCGGGCGGCTCTGCGTCCCGTCGGGCGCGCTTTCTGCCAGAGTGGTTCAGGTCAAGGCGACCACGACGTCGGTGCTCCAGTCGCGGCACTTCGCCGACAGCGAGCCCGGAAGCTCGGCATCCGTGAACACCACGTCGATCTCTGCGAGAGAGGCGATCCGGGCGGGCGCATTGCGCTGGATCTTGGAGTGGTCGGCGACGAGGAAGGTCTTGCGGGACTGCCGGATGATCGTCTGGCTGACGCCGACCTCCTGAATGTCGAAGTCCAGAATGTCGCCGTCCTGATCGAGCGCCGAGCAGCCGATCACGGCGAGGTCGAACTTGAACTGGCGGATCGTCTGGGTTGTCAGGCTCCCCACGAGTCCCCCGTCCGATCGCCGCAGCGTTCCGCCGGCGACGATCACCTGGCACTGGGCGTTTCCGGCAAGAATGTTCGCGACGTTGATGTTGTTCGTGACGACCATGAGATCCCGGTGACGCAAGAGCTCGCGCGCGACGGCCTCAGTGCTCGTGCCGATATTGAGAAAGACCGACGCGTTGTCCGGTATCGCTCTGGCGCAGGCTTGCGCGATCACCTGTTTCTCTCCGGCATTGAGCGCGCGCCGGTCCTCGTAGCCGATGTTCATCGTGCCGGAGGGCAGGATCGCGCCGCCATGCACCCTCTCGAGCTGCCCCGCATCGGACAGCTCCGTCAGATCCCGGCGCACGGTTTGATGGGTGACGCCGAAATGCTCCGCCAGCCGCTCGACCGTCACCCGTCCTTCGCGGCGGGCGATATCGAGGATTTCGGGTTGCCTGAACGATTGAGACATACGGAGCTCCAATCTGGCTGGGCCGCTCTCTGATGGGGCCGGGCGTGGCGGTAGCCGAAAGGCTCCTTTTCACGCCGGCTTCTCTGAAAAACGAACAAGACCGAGCATGGCAAGCTCCGCCATGTCCGCAGAACCGCGTTGCAGGCGTTGCCGGAACCGTAGTGAACGCGCTGCCTGGGTCCACCCTGCCACATTTTCCCCGGGAATCGAACATCGCGGCGATAGAGAAAGGAAAACGAACGGTAGCGAGCCCGATTTGCTTCCAGGCGCGGTCAGTTCGGTAGAAAGCGAATGCGGCCGTTACGAACGGGGAGGCCCTCGCGATGTCCGATATGGTCGGATCCGAGATTCATGATCCGTGCGTCGCCGGCGGCGGCATCGCGCGGGATGCCGCCGGGCGAGCTCAACGCCTGGTCACGTCGATCCGCCGCATGACCTGCGCCTCGTGCCCGATCGCCTCGAGCCAGCGCGCCACGAGCCGCGCATCGTGCGGCGCGGCATGGAGCCCGACGGGCAGCTCCCGCGCCATCACCGCCTCGACGGCAAGCGCCACCGTCCCCGAGACGAGCCGCGCCATCGCCGAGCCGCGCACATCGCCGCGCGCGTCGAGCGCCCAGCTCTCGTGCCAGACCGGCACGCCCGCCCGCTCCGCCTTCAGCGCGACGCACAGCACGACCCGGTCCGGCTCTCCGGGGCCGAAGGGGTGTTCCTTCAGCAGCCGGTCCGACAGGTCCTCGAGAGTTGCCGCGTCGGGCTCCGCGGCGAGCGCCTCGAAGACCGGCGCCCAGGCATCGGCCCAGCCGTTGAGCCGGAGCGTTCCGCGCACGAAGTCGCGCAGTTTCCAGGCGGGGTCGAAGCGGTAATCGGCAACATAGGGCAGGCTGTCGCGGTTCGGGTAGACCTCGAAGGTTTCCGGCACCGGCAGCGGCGCGGCGAAGCTCGTGACCGCGTCCCAGGGATGCGCCACCCGCAACTCCGAGAAGTCCCGGATCGCCCGCGCCGGCGCCATCAGCGCCTTCAAAACGCCGAGCGGCGACCAGGAGAACTTGTAGCGGAAGGCGTTCGGGATCGCCGGAAGCCCGCCGCAATAAGAGGTGAACGAGAGGACGTTCGCCACGTCATAGGCCGGCGAGGCGCGGTAGCGGGCGACGAGGTCATGCGCCATCAGGTGGTCGATGCCGGGGTCGAGCCCGACCTCGTTGACGATCGTCACCCCGGCCTCGCGCGCCGGCTCGTCGAGCGCCCGCATCTCGTCGGTGATGTAGCTCGACGAGATGAAATGCGCCCCGCGACCCACGCAAGTCCGCGCGAGGCTGCCGTGCAGATGCGCTGGCAGCATCGAGACGACAATGTCGCCCCGGCCGAGGGCCGCGTCGAAGGTCGCGGGCTCCATCGCCCGGATCTCGTCGGTCAGATCGCCGACCGCCTCCACGGCCGCCTCGACCGGCAGGTTCCAGACCGTCACCGGACGGCCTGCGAGGATCAGCCGCCTAAGGCCCGGAACTGCCGAAAGGCCGGTGCCGCACCAGTGAATTCGCATCGCTTTCCTCCCTTTCCGCAGCCCCGTCAGCGCCAGTGCACGTCGCCGAGGAAGATGTAGCCCGCCCCGTAGATCGTCTTGATCAGGCGCGGGTTCTTCGGGTCCTCGCCGAGCTTGGTCCTGAGCCGCGAGATCCGCACATCCATCGCCCGGTCGAAGCTTTCTCCCGCCGCGCCGCCAAGGCTCTCCTGCATCTGCGCGCGCGAGATCAGCCGTTTCGGACTGTCGAGGAAGAGCCGCAGAACCTCGCCCTCGGCATGGGAGAAGGGCACCTCGGCACCTTCCTCGTCGACAAGAACGTAACGGTCGAAATCGGCGCTCCAGCCGGCGAAGCGCGCCACGGTGGCGGCGCGCTCGGGATCGGCGCGGCCCTTGCGAAGCCGGGCGCGTATGCGCGCCACGACCTCGGCCGGATCGAAAGGCTTGATGATGTAGTCATCGGCGCCAAGCTCGAGCCCCGTCACCCGGTCCTGCACCTGCGCCCGGCCCGAGATGATGATGATCGCGGCGCCGGATTCCAGCGCCAGCCGATGCACCAGCGCCAGCCCGTCGCGGTCCGGCAGGCCAAGATCGACGAGACAGACATCGGGGGTGATCCGGTTCAGCGCGGCCTCGAACTCGGTCGCGCGCGCGAAACTAGAGGTGCGGAAGCCCGCCTCCTCCAGCGCGTCCGACAGCATCCGGCGAATCTCCGTCTCGTCGTCGAGGATCGCGACATGGGGCCGGGTATCGGGCCCGCGCGGGTTGGTCTGGCTCATGCGGCCTCCCGGGTGGCGAGCTCGGCGGCGAGCTCGGCGGCGGTGAAGGGTTTGGTGAGGATCGGAACCGCCCCGGCGCGGGCGCGCAAAGCATCCCCCGGCGGCAGCGACGTCATCAGGAGCCGCCGCGCCGGGTGGTCGCGGGCGGCCAGGCCTTGGATGAAATCGACGCCGTTACGGTCGCCCGGCAGGCTTATGTCCGACAGGATCAGATCGACCCCCGGCAGGTCCGCAAGCTCCTCCGCCTCCGCGACGCTCGCGGCCTCGATGACATTGTGGCCCATCGCCGTGAGCATTTCGCGGATGTCGGTGCGGATCTCCTCGGTGTCCTCGACGAGCAGCACCAGAAGCGGCGCGGCCGGCGCCGGGCCGACCGGCCTCAGCGGCAGCCGCAGCGTCACCTTGGCGCCGCCCTCCGGACGGTTGGCGAGCTTCACGCTGCCGCCCATCAGCTTTGTGTGGTCATAGACCATCGACAGGCCGAGCCCCGACCCCTCGCCACCCTTGGTGGTGAAGAACGGATCGAGCCCGTGTTCGAGCGCCGCCGCCGAGAAGCCGGGCCCGGTGTCGGCGACGCTGATCTCGATCCAGGTGTCGCGGACCGGGCGGACGGTGAGGGTGATCCGCCCCGCGCCCGCGCCGATCGCGTCGCGGGCGTTCAGGACGAGGTTCAGGAGCGAATCCTGCAGCGATCCGGCGTCGAGCAGCACCGGTCCCATGGTCGCTGCGACAAGGATGTCGAGGCCGATCCCCTCAGGCAGCGACGGCCCCGCCATGATGCGGAGCTCGTCGAGGAGGGCGGCAAGGTCGGTGGCGGCGGGATGGATCTCGCGCGGGCCGGAGATCGCGGCGATCCGGTCGAGGAGCGTGCCGCCCCGCCGCGCGGCGGCGAGCGTCGCGCGGGCGAGGTCGGAAGCGTCGGCCGGCAGATGTTCGATCCGTTCCAACCGCCCCTGCAGCCCGAGGATGATCGTCAGGAGATTGGCGAAGTCGTGCGCGAGACCTGAGGTCAGCTGGGCCGCAAGCTCGCGCTTTGCGCTCTGGCTCAATGCGGCGCGGGCCTGGGTTTCCTCGGTGACATCCATCGACAGGATGTAGACGCCCTGAACCCGTCCGTCGGTGCCGCGGTCGGGCGTCAGCGCGAGCCGGATCCGGCGGCCCGAGGCGTCGTGGGTGAACTCAAACACGTTCGGCTCGCCCGAGAGCGCGCGGCCGAGGCCCGGCTCGATCTTGGCGAAGGTCTCGGCGCCCAGCGCCTCGGGCACCGGGCGGCCGACGATGTCGGAAAGGCTGCCCGGCATCACCGCCGACAGCCGCCGGTTCGAATAGGTATAGACGAGATCGGGTCCGACATGGGCGATATGGGCCGGCATCATCTCGGTCACGAGCCGGGTCCGCGCCTCCATCTCGGTCAGTTCGCGCTTGGCCTCGGTCAGCGCCGCGTTCGTCGCGCCGAGCGCGCGGTTGGCCTGGGCAAGCCGCTCGGCATGGGTGAGGAGCTGGTCCGACAGTTCCTCGGAACGGGTGCGCAGGAGTGCTTCCTGCGCCTTGATCTCGGTGATGTCGGTATAGACCGTGACCCAGCCGCCCTGCTGCAGGGGCGAGCCCTCGACCGAGATCGTGCGGCCGTTGGCGCGGGTCCGCTCCATGTAGTGCGGCTGGAAGGCGCGGGCCTGTTCGACGCGTGTCCGAATCGCGTCTTCCTCGTTCTCCACCGGCCCGTATTCGCCGCGGTTGACAAGATAGCGGATCGTGTCCTCGAACGCCGCGCCCGGCGTCACAAGCTCCTCCGGCAGTTCGAACATCTCCTGGAAGCGGCGGTTGCAGACCGCGAGCCGGAGGTCCTTGTCGTAGATCGACAGCGCCTGCTGGATGAGGTTCAGCCCGGCTTGGGTCAGCTTGGCGCGCGTGTCGGTCCGCTCCATCCGCGAGGGCTCCTTTCGCCCTATCGCTAGCACCGGCGGGCGCGGGCCGCAAAGGGGAAGACGGGCCTGTTACAATTCGAAAGGATTGAGAAAAAGTCCGGAAACCTTTGGCCGCAATCGTCTTGCACGGAAGCTGCGGACATCGGAGGAATCGTCCGCAGGCGAAGCAGGCGCCGCCCGACGGCGCGGGGGAGGACCATCGGTGGCACATAACGCGACGACGGGCGACTTGCAGTCCATCCCGGCGCTTCTGGCGCGCAACGCCGCGAAGTGGGGCGGATCGCCTGCCTTCCGTGAGAAGGAATTCGGCATCTGGCAAAGCTGGACCTGGGCCGAGACCGCCGAGGAGGTCCGTGCGATCGCCCTCGGCTTCCTCACGCTGGGGATGGAGCGGGGCGACCATGTCGCGATCATCGGCCGCAACCGTCCGGCGCTCTACTGGTCGATGGTCGCCGCCGAGATGTGCGGCGCGGTACCGGTGCCGCTCTACCAGGACGCCGTGGCCGAGGAGATGGCCTATGTGCTCGAGCACTGCGGCGCGCGCTTCATCGTCGCGGGCGACCAGGAGCAGGTCGACAAGGTGCTCGAGGTGCAGGAGGCGCTCGGCGACAAGGGCACGCAGATCCACCACATCGCCTATCTCGACAAGCGCGGCATGCGCAAATACGACCACACCCGCATGAACGCGCTCGCCGACATCGCCGCCGAGGGGCGTGCGGCGGCGCAGCGCGTGGGGCCCGAACTCGACAAGCGCATCGCCGAGCTGACCTATGACGATACCTGCGTGATGCTCTACACCTCGGGCACGACCGGCAAGCCCAAGGGCGTCGTGCTGTCGAACCGCAACATCATCGAGACCGCGAAGAACTCCGCCGCCTTCGACCATCTGAAGCGCGACGACGAGGTCCTGGCCTACCTGCCGATGGCCTGGGTCGGCGATTTCATCTTCTCTGTCGGGCAGGCGTTCTGGACCGGGTTCACGGTGAACTGCCCCGAGAACGCCTCGACCATGATGACCGACCTGCGCGAGATCGGGCCGACCTACTTCTTCGCGCCGCCGCGGGTCTTCGAGGGCCAGCTCACGAACGTGATGATCCGCATGGAGGATGCCGGGCGGCTGAAGAAGCGGATGTTCGACCATTACATGGACATCGCGCGCCGCGTCGGTCCGGCGATCCTCGACGGCAAGCCCGTTTCGGGCATGGACCGCTTCCGCTACTGGCTCGGCGATATCCTCGTCTACGGGCCCCTGAAGAACACGCTCGGCTTTTCCCGTGTCCGCGTCGGCTACACCGCCGGCGAGGCGATCGGGCCGGAGATCTTCGATTTCTACCGGTCGCTGGGGATCAACCTGAAGCAGCTCTACGGTCAGACCGAGGCCTCGGTCTTCATCACCCAGCAGCCGGACGGCGAGGTGCGGTCGGATACGGTGGGCGTGCCCTCGCCCGGCGTCGAGGTCAGGATCGGCGACAACGGCGAGGTCTTCTACCGCTCGCCCGGCACCTTCGTGGAATACTACAAGAACGCCGAGTCGACCGCCTCGACGAAGGATGCCGAAGGCTGGGTGGCGACCGGCGACGCCGGCTTCTTCGAGGAAGGCACTGGGCATCTTCGGATCATCGACCGCGCCAAGGATGTGGGCAAGATGGCCGACGGTACGCTCTTCGCGCCGAAATACGTCGAGAACAAGCTCAAGTTCTACCCGAACATCCTTGAAGCCGTGGTGTTCGGCGCGGGCCGCAACATGTGCACCGCCTTCATCAACATCGACCTCAACGCGGTCGGCAACTGGGCCGAGCGCAACAACATCGCCTATGCCTCCTACCAGGAACTCGCCGGCCACCCGAAGGTCTACGAGATGATCCAGTCCCACGTGGAGGAGGTGAACAAGTCGGTCGCCGCCGACCCGATGCTGGCGGGCTGCCAGATCCACCGCTTCCTGATCCTGCACAAGGAGCTTGACGCCGATGACGGCGAGCTGACCCGCACCCGCAAGGTCCGCCGCAAGATCATCGAGGAGAAGTTCGCCGACCTGATCGACGCGCTCTACGGCGGCAAGGACGAGATCTACACCGAGACCGAGGTGACCTACGAAGACGGCCGCAAGGGCAAGATCAAGGCGACGCTGACCCTGCGCGACGCGAAGGTGGAACGGGTGGCGGAAAGGATGGCGGCGGAATGAAGGACATGAATTCAGAGGGTTACACCACCGCTGATGGCCGCAAGATCGGCGGCGTGCTGATGGAGATGAAGAACATCACGTTGCGCTTTGGCGGCGTGAACGCGATCACCGACATCTCCTTCGATATCCGCGACGGCGAGATCCGTGCGATCATCGGGCCGAACGGCGCGGGCAAGTCCTCGATGCTCAATGTCATCAGCGGCTTTTATGTCCCGCAGGAGGGCGAGGTCTGGTTCAAGGGCTACAAGCGCGGCCCGATGAAGCCCTACCAGGTCGCCCGCCTCGGCATCGCCCGCACCTTCCAGAACATCGCGCTCTTCGACGGGATGTCGGTCCTCGACAACATCATGACCGGGCGGCTCACGCTGATGAAATCGGGCCTCCTGTCGCAGGCGATGTGGTGGGGCGGTGCCCAGCGCGAGGAAACGGAGCACCGGGAAAAAGTCGAGAAAATCATCGACTTCCTCGAAATCCAGCCGATCCGGAAGACGCCGGTGGGACGGCTGCCCTACGGGCTGAAGAAGCGCGTGGAACTCGCCCGCGCGCTTGCCGCCGAGCCGAAGCTCCTCCTTCTCGACGAGCCGATGGCCGGCATGAACGTCGAGGAGAAGGAGGACATGTCGCGCTTCATCCTCGACGTGAACGACGAGTTCGGCACCACGATCGCGCTGATCGAACACGACATGGGCGTGGTGATGGACCTCTCCGACCGGGTCGTCGTGATGGACTACGGCAAGAAGATCGGCGACGGCACGCCGGACGAGGTGAGGAACAACCAGGACGTGATCGACGCCTATCTGGGGGTCTCGCATGACTGACCGCCTCCGTACCGCCCGCGTACAGCTTTCGTACAGCGCCCGTACCGACACCCGCCGCCAGCGGAACAGGGAGATCCGCCATGTCTGACCAGATCCTCTTCGCGATGGAGGTCACGCTCAACGGCCTCATGGCCGGGGTGATGTACTCGCTCGTGGCCCTGGGCTTCGTCCTCATCTTCAAGGCGTCCGGCATCTTCAACTACGCGCAGGGCGTGCTCGCGCTCTTCGCCGCGCTGACGCTCGTCGGGTTCCAGAACGGCCAGGTGCCCTTCGCCCATCTCATCAACGCGATCTTCGGGACCAACCTGCACCATTTCGGCTGGCACCTGCCGGCGGTGGTCGCGATCGTGCTCACCGCCGCCGTGATGGTCCTGCTCGCGGTGATCATCGAGAAGTTCGTGCTCCAGCACCTCGTCAACCAGGCCCCGATCATCCTCTTCATGGCGACGATCGGGCTGGCCTATTTCCTCGAAGGGCTCGGCGACATCATGTGGGGCGCCGACATCAAGAAGCTCGACGTCGGCCTGCCGCAGGGGATCAACGAGACGATCGACACGGTGACCTACAACGCCTTCGGCTACGGTTTCTTCATCGACAATCTCGACATCGTGGCGACCGTGGTCGCGGCGCTCCTCGTGCTCTCGCTCACGCTGTTCTCGCAGTACACCAAGTACGGGCGGGCGCTGCGCGCGGTGGCCGACGACCACCAGGCGGCACTTTCGGTCGGGATCTCGCTCCGCTTCATCTGGGTGCTGGTCTGGTCGATCGCCGGGATCGTCGCGCTGGTCGCAGGGATCATGTGGGGATCGAAGTCCGGGGTGCAGTTCTCGCTCTCGCTGATCGCGCTGAAGGCGCTGCCGGTCCTGATGCTCGGCGGCTTCACCTCGATCCCCGGCGCCATCGTCGGCGGGCTCATCATCGGCATGGGCGAGAAGCTCTTCGAGTTCTTCGCCGGCCCGATGATCGGCGGCGCGACCGAGAACTGGTTCGCCTATGTGCTGGCGCTCCTGTTCCTCGTCTTCCGGCCGCAGGGCCTCTTCGGCGAAAAGATCATCGAGAGGGTGTGACGTGGCAAAGCTGATCGCGATCCTCAACGTCATCGCCTGGGGCGGCTTCTGGGCCTTCGGCTACCTCGCGCTGACAAGCGACGACGGTGCAGGCCGGGCGGTTGTGGCGACGATCCTCGCATCCGTCGGCGCGGCGGTGGGCATCGTCGCCTGGCTCTGGCTGGTGAGGCACTCCGAGGCCACGGGTTACGCCCGCCGTGCCAACCAGGTGCCGCGCGAGCATCACCGCACGGACGGGGGCGAGGCATGAGCCACAGGTCCCGCATAGGCGTCGTCTGCATCGACTGCAAGACCGGCGACCTGACCGAGGCCGTGGGCTTCTGGTCGAAGATGCTTGGCATGAAGGGCGAGATCGACGAGCGCGGCAAGTACGCCGCCTTCGATGGCCACAAGGGCTATCCGCGCGTGCTGTTGCAGGCGGTCGATCACGAGCCGCGTGTCCATCTCGATTTCGAGACGGACGACGTGGAGGCCGAATGCGCCCGGCTGAAGGCGCTGGGTGCGAAGGAAGTGGCGCGGGTCAGGACGTGGATCGTGATGGAGGCGCCGACCGGGCACCGGTTCTGCCTCGTCCAGCCGCAGGGCGATGATTTTCCAGGCGAAGCGAAGGAGTTTGGCTGATGTTCTACCGTGAGGCAGGTGACTTCAAGACGTCTTACGTCGACGACAGCCAGACCTTTCCGATCAGGTTCGACCGCTGGCGCTACTATGCGATCCTCGCGGTGGCCTTCGGGGCGGTGCCGTTCCTGATCAACGACTACTGGGCGAACGCGGTCTTCGTGCCGTTCCTGATCTATGCCATCGCGGCGATCGGGCTCAACATCCTCACCGGCTATTGCGGGCAGGTCTCGCTCGGGACCGGTGGCTTCATGGCGGTCGGGGCATACGCCTGCTACAAGCTGATGACCGCCTTCCCCGAGGTCTCGATCCTGATCCACGTCCTCCTCGCGGGCGGCATCACGGCGGGCGTGGGCGTCCTCTTCGGCCTGCCGAGCCTCCGGATCAAGGGCTTCTACCTCGCGGTGGCGACGCTCGCCGCGCAGTTCTTCCTCGTCTGGCTCTTCAACAAGGTGCCGTGGTTCTACAACTACTCCGCCTCGGGCCAGATCTCGGCGCCGGAACGGACGATCCTCGGCCATGCGGTGACCGGCGCCAACACCACGGCGAGCGCCAAGTACCTCTTCTGCCTCGTGATCCTCGTCGCGCTGGCCTGGCTCGCGCGGAACCTGACGCGCGGCACCGTGGGCCGCAAGTGGATGGCGATCCGCGACATGGACATCGCGGCCGAGATCATCGGGGTGAACCCGCTGACGACCAAGCTTTCCGCCTTCGCGATCTCGTCCTTCTACATCGGCGTGGCGGGGGCCCTGTTCTTCGCGGTCTATCTCGGCGCGGCCGAGGTCGGCGAGGCCTTCGGCATCCAGAAGTCGTTTCTGATCCTCTTCATGATCATCATCGGCGGGCTGGGCAGCATCTTCGGCAGCTTCGCGGGCGCGGCCTTCATGGTGCTGCTGCCGGTGCTCCTGAAGAACGTCCTCGTCGGCCAGCTCGGCTGGGCCACGGACCTTGCCGCGCATGTCGAGCTGATGATCGTCGGCGCGCTGATCGTGATCTTCCTGATCGCCGAGCCGCACGGGCTCAACCAGCTCTGGCGGCTGGCGAAGGAGAAACTCCGGCTTTGGCCCTTCCCGCATTGAGGGGCCGCCCAACCAGAAGACCGGCCCGCGCGCCGGCATGTCGTAACGCTTAACCTTGGGAGGAGACCCAGAATGAGAAAGACCATGACCGCCCTGGCTCTTGCGATGGCCACGGCAACGCCGGCGATGGCCGAGCTCGTCGTGCCGAACCTGAGCTACCGGACCGGCCCCTACGCGCCGGGCGGCATCCCCTATGCCGACGGCTTCAACGACTACTTCACGCTTCTGAACGAGCGCGACGGCGGCATCGGCGGCGAGAAGGTCGCGACCCCGGAATGCGAGACCGCCTACAACACCGAAAAGGGTGTCGAATGCTACGAGGCCACCAAGGGCTCCGGCGCGCTGGTCTACAACCCCTTGTCGACCGGCATCACCTACCAGCTCATTCCGAAGGTGACGGCGGACAACATCCCGCTCTACACGCCGGGCTACGGCCGGACCTCGGCCGCGAACGGCAAGGTCTTCTCCAACGTCTTCAACTATCCGGCCAACTACTGGGACGCCGCCTCGGTGGCGATCAAGTATCTGCTCGACGAGAACGGCGGCAGCCTCGAGGGCAAGAAGATCGCGCTCGTCTACCACAACTCGGCCTATGGCAAGGAGCCGATCCGCACGCTCCAGGATCTTGCCGCGAAGCACGGCTATGAACTGGTGGAGGTTCCGGTCGACCATCCGGGCCAGGAGCAGAAATCGCAGTGGCTGCAGATCCGCCGCGACAAGCCGGACTACGTGCTGATGTGGGGCTGGGGCGTGATGAACGCCGTGGCGATCCAGGAGGCCGCGAACATCCGCTTCCCGATGGAGAACTTCATCGGCGTCTGGTGGTCGGGCTCGGAGAACGACGTGCTGCCCGCCGGCGATGGCGCCAACGGCTACAAGTCGCTCGCGATGCACGGCACCGGGATGGACTACCCGGTCTATGCCGACCTCAAGCAGTATGTCTATGACGCCGGCAAGTCCTCCGGCGCGGGCGACCAGGTCGGGTCGGTGCTCTACTCGCGCGGCATGTACGCGGCGCTGGTGATCTCGGAAGCGATCCGCAAGGCGCAGGAACTCGCCGGCCACGCGACGATCACGGCGGCCGAGCTCCGCGACGGGTTCGAGGCGCTGGAGATCACCGAGGCGCGGATGGCCGAGCTTGGCCTGCCGAACTTCGGCCAGCCCTTCGCCTCGTCCTGCGAGGATCACGGCGGTCCGGGCGCCGCGATGATCCAGCAGTGGGACGCCTCAGCCAAGCAGTGGAACCTGATCACCGGCTTCATCGCGCCGGATGACGAGGTGCTGACGCCGCTGGTGATGGAGGACTCCGCCGCCTTCGCCGCGGAGAACAATATCGCCGAACGCTGCAACTGAGCGGCATGCATCTCTTCCCCGGCCCGACCAGGGCCGGGGTCCATTGGATCAACTTCCGCACGGGAGGCCCCCATGCTCGACGCCGGCAAGACCGAGACGCTGCTCGAGGTCAACAATATCGAGGTGATCTACAACCATGTGATCCTCGTCCTGAAGGGCGTGAGCCTCAATGTCCCGAAGGGCGGCATCACCGCGCTTCTCGGCGGCAACGGCGCGGGCAAGACCACGACGCTGAAGGCGATCTCCAACCTGCTGCATTCCGAGCGCGGCGAGGTCACGAAGGGCTCGATCGTCTACCGCGGCCAGAAGGTGCAGGACATGGCGCCGGCCGATCTGGTGCAGATGGGGGTCATCCAGGTGATGGAGGGGCGCCACTGTTTCGAGCACCTGACGGTCGAGGAGAACCTCCTCACGGGCGCCTATACCCGCAAGGATGGCGCCGGCGCGGTCGCCCGCGACCTCGAGATGGTCTACAGCTATTTCCCGCGCCTGAAGGAGCGCCGCAAAAGCCAGGCCGGCTACACCTCCGGCGGCGAGCAGCAGATGTGCGCGATCGGCCGGGCGCTGATGTCGAAGCCGGAGACGATCCTGCTCGACGAGCCCTCGATGGGCCTCGCGCCGCAGCTCGTCGAGCAGATCTTCGAAATCGTCAAATCGGTCAACGAGAAGGAGGGCGTGACCTTCCTCCTGGCCGAGCAGAACACCAACGTGGCGCTGCGCTACGCCCATTACGGCTACATCCTCGAAAGCGGCCGGGTGGTGATGGACGGGCCGGCGAAGGAGCTGCGCGAGAATCCCGACGTGAAGGAATTCTACCTTGGCATGTCGGACGAGGGCCGCAAGTCGTTCCGCGACGTGCGCTCCTACCGCCGCCGCAAGCGCTGGCTGGCGTGATCGGGTCAGATGTCTTCGAAACAGGTGAACAGTTGATCGTGAACCTTTCCATAGACCGCGCGATGCAGACCGAGCAGGGGCTCGGTCCGCGCCCGGATTCGGTCGACGGCATCGTCGGCCTGGCGGCGGCCCGTGAAGGTCATCGTCACGAAGAACTGATGGCCGCGGTCCGTGTCGGTGTCGAGCGTCGGATTTCGGTGGCGACGCCCGAGGGGGCCGACGCGAAGGAGGAGGTTCTCGTCGCGCAGATGGGCCGCGAAATCCGCGAGGGCGGCGGCGAAGTCGGGCTCCGCAATGCCGGGCTTGAGATTGAAGATCGTGTGCATGTGATAGGCCATCCTGTCCTCCCTTCGCGCGCGCCCAGCGTACCACGCCGGACGGCAAACCCCGAAGTCTTCAAGAGAAAATCCACATGGCGGCGTCGGCTGGACGTCCGCGCTGTGTCGAGGAACTGAACGATGACCGGATATGACACCCTCGAAACCCGTTCCGCCGACGAGCGCGCCGCGGACCAGCTGAAGGCCCTGAATGCCCAACTGGCGCTGAACGGGCGTGACCCGGCCGCGAGCCTCGGCGATCTCGCCAAGCTGCCGGTCCTCAGGAAGTCCGATCTCGTCGCGGCACAGAAGGCGAAGCCGCCCTTCGGCGGGCTGCCGGTCTCGAACCTCGCCCATGTCTTCCAGTCGCCGGGGCCGATCTACGAGCCGGGCGGCGTCGGCCATGACTGGTGGCGGGTGGGGCGCTTCCTCCATGCCGCCGGGATCGGCAGGGGCGACATCGTGCAGAACTGCTTCGGCTACCACCTGACGCCCGCGGGCATGATCTTCGAGAACGGCGCCCGCGCGGTCGGCGCGGCGGTGCTGCCGGCCGGCACCGGCCAGACCGATCTGCAGGTCCGCGCCGCCGTCGATATCGGCACCACCGCCTATGCCGGCACGCCGGATTACCTGAAGGTGATCCTCGACCGTGCCGAGGAAATGGGCGAGCGGCCGAAGATCGCGAAGGCCGCCGTCGGCGGCGGGGCGCTCTTTCCGTCGCTCCGGGCCGAATATGCCGACCGCGGCATCGCCTGCCTGCAATGCTACGCCACCGCCGATCTCGGCAACATCGCCTACGAGAGCGCCGCGATGGAGGGGATGATCGTCGACGAGGGCGTGATCGTCGAGATCGTCCGCCCCGGCACCGGCGACCCGGTGCCCGAGGGCGAGGTCGGCGAGGTCGTGGTGACGACGCTCAACCCGGATTATCCGCTGATCCGCTTCGCCACCGGGGACCTCTCGGCGGTGATGCCGGGCGCCTCGCCCTGCGGGCGCACCAACCTCAGGATCAAGGGCTGGATGGGCCGCGCCGACCAGACCACCAAGATCAAGGGCATGTTCGTGCGCCCCGAGCAGGTCGCGGAATTCGTCGCCCGCCATGCCGAGATCGCCCGCGCCCGCGTCGTCGCCACCCGCGAGGGCGAGATGGACGCGATGACGGTCATGGTCGAGACCGAGGCGGGCGATGCCGCCGCGTTCGAGAAGTCGGTGATCGACACGCTGAAGCTGCGCGGCCGGATCCAGCTCGTGCCGAGGGGGTCGCTGCCCAACGACGGCAAGGTGATCGAGGACCAGCGCCAGTACGAGTGAGGCGGCGCGCGACCGGCGGCTTTCCGCTTCTTGTTAGCCGACTGCACCCCCGTTGGGGCGATCTGTGATGGGATAACGGCGCGCACCTCGCTAGGTTCGCCGCCGTTACCAGAAGGAAAGCCGCCCCATGAAGCACATCAGCCTGTTCGCGTTCGCCGCCCTCCTCGCCGCCCCCGCCTTCGCGCAGGACGCGGCCCTCGTCATCGGCAACGAGAACTACGACAACGCGAGCGACATCTCTTCCGGGCTCGACGCGCTCGACGCCGCCGAGGCGCTGGCGGCGGCGGGCTTCGCCACGTCGAGCGGCGGCGACCTGACCGCCGAGGCGATGCGGGCGCTGATCGCGGAGTTCTACGGCCGCACCGAGATGCCGGGGCGCAGCGTGATCCTGGCGCTTGGCCATTTCGCCCATGCCGGGGAGGATAGCTGGCTTCTGGGGATCGACGCCGATGCGCCGACGCTGGCCGGGGCCGACCGGGCTGGCGTGCCGGTGGCGACGCTCCTGCGGATCGCGGCGGAGCGGCCGGGCGGGGCGCTGGTGCTGCTTGGCACCGAGGAGCGGCGGATCGAGCTTGGCCGCGGGCTGGCGCCGGGGCTCGGACGGCTCGACATTCCGCAGGGCGTGACGGTGATCTCCGGCGATGCCGAGACGGTCGCGGCCTTCGCCGCCGAGGCGATGGAAAACCGTGCGCTGTCGGCGGCGGGGCTCGCCGAGCGCGCCGAGGACCTGGTGGCGGAGGGCTATCTCGGCACCGGCACGCCGCTCCTGCCCGAGCACATGGGTCCGGGCCTGCCGGTGGCGGCGGCGCCCGCGCCCGCGGCGCCGGCCGTCGAGGCGGAGGCCGGTTTCGCCGAGGAGCGCGCGGTGTGGGAGACGGCGCGGTCGATCGACGGCAAGGCGGGCTACGAGGCCTATCTCAACCGCTACCCGGACGGGGTCTTTGCCGATGCGGCGCGGGCGGCGATCGCCGATGTCGACCGGCCCGCCGACCCGGCGGCGCAGGGCCTCGCGGCGGAGACGGCGCTGCGGCTCGGCCGTGGCGAGCGGCGCCAGATTCAGCGCGACCTCACGACGATCGGGTTCGACACCAACGGCGTCGACGGGGTCTTCGGCCGCGGCTCGCGCGATGCGATCGCGGGCTGGCAGCGCCAGAACGGCCATGCGCCGACGGGCTACATCACCGGGCCGCAGATGGAGGCCATCGCCGCGCAGGCGGCGGCGCGGCAGGGCCAGGTCGGGGCCGGGGCGGCGCAGCAGGGCGATGCGGAGCGGCTCGACCGGCTCTTCTGGGAAGAGACCGGGGCGACGGGCGACGAGGCGGGGCTCCGGGCCTATCTGCGGCGCTACCCGGACGGGATCTATGCCGATCTCGCGCGGGAGCGGCTCGCGGGGGCGGGCGGCGGGCTCGGCGGGGCGCAGAGCTCCGACCGCGCCGACTGGGACCGGGCGGTGCGGCGCAACAGCGCCGAGGGGTATCGCGACTACCTCGCCGCCCATCCCGACGGCGCCTTTGCCGAGGATGCCCGGCAGATCCTTTCCGGGCGCGACGTGAACGCGGCGGCCGAGGCCGAGCGGCAGCGGGCCGAGCAGGTGGAGCAGGCGCTCGGGCTCAATTCGACGATGCGCGCGATGGTCGAGCAGCGGCTCTCTGGGATGGGGCTGAAGCCGGGGCGGGCCGACGGCAATTTCGACGGCGACACCCGGCGGGCGATCCGCCGCTACCAGCAGGCGCGCAACCTGCCGGTCACGGGCTATCTGTCGCAGGACACGGTGGCGCGGCTCCTCGTCGATTCGTTCTGAGGGGTCGCGAAAGGAAAAGGCCGCCGGTTTTCACCGGCGGCCTTTTCAAATCCGTCCTTGCGGCGGCTCAGCCCTGGCGGGCCTTGAAGCGGCGCTGCGTCTTGTTGATGACGTAGACGCGGCCCTTGCGGCGCACGATCTGACAGTCGCGATGGCGCAACTTCAGCGAGCGGAGCGAGTTCCTGACCTTCATCGGTCTTCTCCTATTCGCGGCGCGCGTCGCGCCCTTGAAAACAACGATGCCCCCCGCGAGGGGGGCGATGGTGGGCGGTACTGGGATCGAACCAGTGGCCACTACGATGTCAACGTAGTGCTCTACCGCTGAGCTAACCGCCCGTTCCGGTGCTGTTTCCGCCGATCCCGCTTGCGCCGGACCGCGGCGGAACCGCGTCGGTCCCGGGTCTATAAAAGGAGTCGGAGAGGCTTTCAAGGGGTTTTGGCACAGCTCTTTTTGCCGCTATAGTTTTCTTGACCTCAAGGAGCCCGAATGCCGGCTGCGCCCTACGATCTGACCCTGCCCGAGCGGCTCATGACCAGCGTGGTCTTCGCCTCGCCGCATTCCGGGCGCGACTACCCGACCGGATTCCTGCGCGAATCGATCCTGGACGAGCGCACGATTCGTTCGTCGGAGGATGCCTTCGTCGACCAGCTTCTCGCCGGTGTTCCGCAATTCGGCGCGCCGCTCATCGCCGCGCGGGTGCCGCGCGCCTATCTCGACCTCAACCGCGCGGCGGACGAGCTCGACCCGGCGGTGATCGAGGGGGTGCGGATCAACACCCACAATCCGCGCATCTCCTCGGGGCTCGGCGTGATCCCGCGCGTTGTCGCCGGGGGGCGGGCGATCTATCGCGGCAAGATACCGCTGTCGGAGGCCTGCCGGAGAATCGAGACCTGCTGGCGGCCCTACCACGCCTGCCTGAGCGGCCTTGTCGACGATGCCCGCGCGCGGTTCGGCGAGTCGATCCTGATCGACATGCATTCGATGCCGCACGAGGCGATGGATGCCGTCGCCTCGTCGGGGCGGCGCCGGGCCGAGATCGTGATCGGCGACCGGTTCGGGACCACGGCGGGCGCGGCGCTGGTCGAGCGGATCGAGGCGGCGTTCGTGGCGGCCGGATTTCCGACCGTGCGCAACGCGCCCTTCGCCGGGGCCTATGTCGCCCAGACCTACGGCCGGCCGGCGCAGCGGATGCATGCGGTGCAGATCGAGATGGACCGCTCGCTCTACATGAACGAGCGCGAGATCCGGCCGAACGGCAATTTCACCGGCTTCAAGCGCATCCTGACCGGGATCCTCGCCGAGATCGCGGACATCGGCCGCACCGGCGAGCTGTCGCTCGCGGCGGAATGATCACCTGAGAGAGCGGCCCTTGACGATAGCGTCGGGGCCGAAGCGGGCGCGGATCGCGTCGGTCGCGCGCTCGGCGCCGGCGCGCCGGACCGCCTGCGGGTCGAGGAGGTCGGCGGTGAGGTCGGCCTCGGCGGCGGGGACGAGGTCCGACAGGCCCACCCCGACCAGCCGAAACGGACCCGGCTCCTTCACCTGCGCCAAGAGGTCGGCGGCCTCCCGGTAGAGCCGGTCGGCCATCTGCGTCGGCTCGCGCAGGGTGTGGCGGCGGCTGATCGCGGTGAAGTCGGCGCGCTTGAGCTTCAGGGTCACGGTGCGTCCCGCGAGCGTCTTGGCCTTGGTCCGGTCTGCGACCTTCTCGGCCAGCCGCCAGATATGGCCGTCGAGGAGGTCGCGGTCGGCGATGTCCTCGTCGAAGGTGGTCTCGGCCGAGATCGACTTCATCGGCTCGTGCGGGTTGACGCGGCGGTGGTCCTCGCCGCGGGCGAGGTGCCAGAGCCGGTCGCCGATCGCGCCGAAACGGTGGTTGAGGTCCTTGCGGTCCCAGCGCGCGAGGTCGTCGAAGCTGCGGATCCCGGCGGCTTCGAGCGTCATCTGGGTCGCGGCGCCGACGCCCCAGATCATCCGCACCGGCTTGCCCTTGAGGAACGCGGCGGTGTCGGCGCGGCCGATCACCGAGAAGCCGCGCGGCTTGTCGAGGTCGGAGGCGACCTTGGCGAGGAACTTGTTGTGCGACAGCCCGACCGAGCCGGTCAGGCCAAGCTCCGCCTCCATCCGCTTCAGGAGCCGGCAGAGCTGCACCGCCGGCGGCGCCCTGTGGAGCCGCTCGGTTCCGGAAAGGTCGAGGAAGGCCTCGTCGAGCGAGAGGGGTTCGACCTTCGGGGTCAGCTCGTCCATGAGCGCGCGGATCTCGCGCGAGACGGCGGCGTAATGGCTGCCGCGCGGCTTCACCACCACCGCCTCTGGGCAGAGCTTCAACGCCTGGAACATCGGCATCGCCGAGCGCACGCCCTTGATCCGCGCGAGGTAGCAGCAGGTCGACACGACGCCGCGCTTGCCGCCGCCGACGATCACCGGCTTGTCGCGGATCGCGGGGTCGTCGCGCTTCTCGACCGAGGCGTAGAAGGCGTCGCAATCCATGTGGGCGATCGAGAGGGTGAAGAGCTCGGGATGCGAGAGCACACGCGGGCTGCGGCAGGCCGGGCAGCGGCTGCCGGTCTCGAACGGGTGGAGGCAATCGCGGCAAAGGGCGGGCATGGCTGGGAGTATAGGCCTGTCCGGGGGCGTGCGGGAGGGGGAGCTTGCGGATCGGCGCTCGGCCCCGATCCGGGCGTGTCCGCTTTGATCGGCGTCAATTCGCGAATCCGGGTAGAATATAGGGTCTGATCATAGGCAACGGTGAGAGATGGCCCGATGTTTTCCAGGGCGGTCAAATTGGTCGATATCTTCGGGTTCCAGATCAAGGTGGATCCGAGCTGGCTTCTGATTGCCGCGCTGATCGTCTGGACCCTGTCCTCGGGCTATTTCCCGCAGGCGCTGCCGGGGCTTGGCCAGGGCGACTATCTCGCGCTTGCGGTCATCTCGATGCTGGCGCTCTTTGCCGGGCTGATCCTGCACGAACTGGCGCATTCGCTGGTGGCGCGGCATTTCGGCCTTGGCGTGGGCGGGATAACGCTGTTCGTCTTCGGCGGGGTCGCGGAGCTGGACGAGGAGCCGGAAAGCCCGCATTCGGAGTTCTGGATCGCCATCGCGGGGCCGGTCATGAGCCTCGCCATCGCGGCGGTCGCCTGGCTCGCGCATCGGGCGCTGGAGGGGGCGCAGGTCTCGGCGCCGCTGCAGGCGGTGCTGGAATATATCGCCCTGATCAACCTCGTGCTCGCGCTGTTCAACCTGATCCCGGCCTTCCCGCTCGATGGTGGCCGGATCCTGCGCGCGATGCTGTGGCGGATGCGGGGCGACCTGATCGGCGCGACGCGCAACGCCGCCGTGATCTCGTCGCTTTTTGCCTACGCGCTGATCGGTTTCGGCTTCGTCTCGCTCTTCTCGGGGGCTACGGTCGGGGGTATCTGGCAGGTGCTGATCGGGCTCTTTCTGCTTTCCGCGGCGCGGGGCACGTATCAGCAGCTTCTGGTCAAGGCCTCGCTGTCGGGCAAGAGCGTGCGCGGGCTGATGACCGAGCAGGTGCATGCCGCCTCGCCCGACGACACGCTGGCCTTCGTGGTCGACACGATCATGCTGCGCCACGCGGTGAGCTTCGTTCCGGTGGTCGAGGGCGATCACCTGCTGGGATATGTCGATACGGCGCTTCTGCAGGGGATCGACCGCGACCACTGGGACGACACGCATGTGGCGGATATCTACATGGGCGCCAATGACACGAGCACGGTGGAACCCGGCCTTTCGGCCGAGGCGCTGATGAAGCGCATCGCCGAGACAGGGCGGCGCAAGTTCCTCGTTGCCGAGCGGGGGCGCTTTCTCGGCGTCATCACGCTCGCCGATCTGCTGGCCTACCTGGCGGTGCTGCAGGAGGTGGGCGCAGGACGCGGCGCCGGGGGGAGCGCGCGGTCGGTTCCGCCGGGGAGCTGATGCCGGCACGGAAGCGTTGACGCCTCGCCGCCCCCGCGCGAGACTGCGCCGAGGGGGACGGATCGGTACCGCATGGCTGAAAGCGACCGCAGCGCATATCTGCTCGACTCGCTGCTGGATGCGGCGGTCGACGCGATCGTCGTCGCGGATACCGATGGCCGCATGGTCCGGGTCAACCCCGCGGCGTGCCGCCTTTTCGGTTATTCCAGCGGCGAGATGGTGGGCGAGAGCATCGACATGCTGGTCCCGGATGCGGACACGCTCCGCCATGCCGACGTGATCGAGCGCTACCTCAGGACCGGCGAGGCGCGGATCATCGGCAAGGGGCGCGAAGTGGAGGGGCTGCGTCGCGACGGCAGCATCTTTCCGCTGCATCTCTCGGTCGGCCAGAGCAGGATCGACGGCAGGGTGTTGTTCGTGGCGCTCCTGCACGACATATCGCGGCGCAAGTCCGCCGAGGCGGCACTGGTCACGGCGCAGCGGATGGAGGCGCTGGGCCTGCTGACGGGCGGCGTGGCCCATGACTTCAACAACCTGCTGACGGTGATCGTCGGCAATCTCGAACTGCTGGAAGGCCAGCTGGAGGGCAACCGCGGCAAGGAGATGATCCGCGAAGCGCTCGCCGCCGCCGAGATTGGATCCTCGCTGATCCAGCGGCTGCGCGCGCTCGGGCGCCGCGGCCATCTGAAGCCGGTGCGGCTGGACGTGAACGAGACCGTGCGCGCGACGGTGGCGATCCTGCGCCGCACGCTCGTTCCGAACGTGCGTCTCGACTGCGCCCTCGCCGCCGACCTGTGGGCGGTGCAGGCGGATCCGGCCGAATTGCAGGCCGCGCTCGTCAACCTTGTGGTCAACGCGAACGACGCGATGCCGGATGGCGGCGACATCGTGATCCGGACGAGCATGGTCGCCATCGACGACGACTACGTCGCGCATGAGGTCGGTCTCACGCCGGGGGAGTTCGTGCGGGTTTCGGTTACGGACAATGGCACCGGAATGCCGCCCGAAATCCTCAAGCGGGCGTTCGAACCCTACTTCTCCACCAAGGCAGAAACGAAGGGTACGGGGCTGGGGCTGGCCATGGTCTACGGCTTTGCCAACCAGTCGGGCGGGCGCGCGACCATCTACAGCGAGGCCGGGCTCGGAACGACGGTCAGCCTCTACTTCCCCGCCGACCGGGATCCGGCGCGGTCCGAGGCCGAGCCCGCGCCCCGGCCGAAGCCGGTGGTCGAGCCGGGCGCGGGCGAGACGGTTCTCGTCGTCGAGGACAACGAGAACATCCGCCGGCTCTCGGTCGCGCGGCTTCAGGCGATGGGCTACCGCGCGATCGCGGCGGCCGATTCCGAGGAGGCGCTGGAGATCCTCGGCGGCAACCCGGCGATCGACGCGCTGTTCACCGATATCGTGATGCCGGGACCGATGAACGGGACCGATCTGGCGTTGCGGGTCCGCGCGGAATGGCCACATGTCGCGATCCTGCTGACCTCGGGATTCTCCGGTGATCTCATCCAGCCGCAGAAGGAACTGGCGCCGCCGTTTCCGGTCCTGAAGAAACCCTACCACCAGGCGGAGCTGGCGACCCGCCTGCGGGTCCTGCTGTCAGGCCGGGCGAGTGTCTCCGGCCTTTAGCGTGACCTCGGGCGTGAAGATGTAGCCCACGCCGCGCACGGTCTTGATAAGTTTCGGGGCGCCGGGTTCGACCTCGATCTTCTTGCGCAGCCGCGCGACCTGGTTGTCGATGGTCCGGTCGTAGGGCGACCAGCCGGGGCCGTTCAGGATGTCCATGATCTGCTCGCGCGAGAGCACCCGGCGCGGGCTTTCGAGGAACACGGTCAGGAGCCGGAAATCCCCCGCGGTCAGATCGACGATCTGCCCGTCGGGACCGGTCAGTTCGAGCTTGTCGGGGATCGCGCGAAAGCCCGCGAAGGAAAGCTCCCGGCTCGCGTTGGCGTCGGCCTTGGCGGGTTCTGCGGGCCGCTCGCCGCTGCGCCTAAGGACGCTGTGCACCCGCGCCAGAAGCTCGCGGACGTGGAACGGCTTGGGAATATAGTCGTCCGCCCCGATCTCGAGCCCGACGACGCGGTCGATGAGATCGTCCTTGGCCGTCACCATGATGATCGGCACGTCGGAAACCTTGCGGATCTCCTGGGCGATGTCGAGACCGCTTTCCCGTTCCAGGTTCAGATCGAGCGTGATGAGATTCACCCGCGTGTGGGACAGGGCCTCGCGAACCTCGGCGGCGGTAGTGGCTTCCTGAACAGCGTAGCCGTCGGATTCAAGACAGCTGCGCAGAAGCTTGCGCACGCCGGCATCGTCCTCGACCACGAGTATGTTCGTATCGGCCATCCCTTTTCCTTGGACAAATATTCCTGATTTCCGCGCCTTGCTGGAAGGATAGTGCTTTCCAGTGGCGGATCAATTGGCAAATGCCGGACGGCCGCACGGGTACAATTTGATACAATAGCGCATGAACTCCTGCGACAGTCGCGTGTCACCCTCGATCCGCACCACTGCGTGGGGGGGGAAGATGTACGCAATAAAACCCGCTGATCTCGGCACGGTCCCGACGTCGCTTCAGCGGCGCCGGCAGGGGCGGAGCGCGGCCGTCGAGGGCGTGACGCGCAGGCTGACGCCCGGCCAGCACCTTTTCTATGAATCCGACCGGGCCAATTTCGTCTTCAAGGTCACGTCCGGCGTCCTGCGCCTGACCCGCACCCAGAAGGACGGCCGGCGACAGGTCATTGCCTTCGGCTTTCCGGGCGACGTGATCGGGCTGCCCTGCGAGGGTCGCCACACGACCGAATGCGACGCGATCACCACGGTCGAGGTCGTGCCGCGCCGCTACGACATCTCGGAGCCGTCCGGCATGGACCCGCAGCTGCGCGCACGGCTGATGGACGCCGCGCTCAACGAGATCCGGATGCTGCAGGACCACTTCCTGATCCTCGGCCGGCGGCTTGCCAGCGAGAAGGTCGCGGCGTTTCTCGTGCTGCTGCTCGACAGGATCGGTGAGCCGCTCGCTGATTACCGGCTGATCCGGCTGCCGATGAACCGCGCCGATATCGCCGACTATCTCGGGCTAACGCCCGAAACCGTGAGCCGGTCGATCACGCAGCTGCGCGCCCAGAATGTCATCGCGCTCGACGACTCGAACACGATGGTCGTGCGGGATGAATACTGCCTGCGGTGCCTCGCCGAGGGCGATGCCGAGCTGTGCGCCTGCGCCTGACCGGCAAGAGTGGCCGCGTCAGGGCCGGGGCCCGGACTTGATCGCGATATCGACCTTCTCGCCAAGGCTTTCGAGGCTGTCGATCAGGATCTGCGCGGCATAGGCCGGATTGTGGGCGTGGATGCCGGGATCCTTGGCGACGAACTGGTAGTTGTAGGCCGCCTTCAGCAGCCGTGGCGTCCAGCTTTGATAGCGGTTCGGATAGCCGACCTCGTCACCGTCGGCCTGCCCGTTCGCATTCAGGTCCGCGAAGAAATACGGGTAGCTTTCGGGCGCGTAGATCACCGGCGTTCCCGCGACGGCGGCGGCGTAGGCGCCGATGGCTTCGCCAAGCGCGGCATGCAGCCCCGCGATCTCGTGGGCGATGCCTTCGGCAGAGTCGCCATCCGCGTCGAAATCGCCGGGACGGGTGCGGATGTCGGCGATGTCGGCGGTCTTGTGGCAGTCCAGACAGCCTGTCGCGTCCACGGCAAGGGTGTGGGGCTGGTGGCAGCCGGTGCAGTTGTCGAAGCCGGGCACATGGGTGAAGCGCCCGGCGTAGGTCTTGCCGGGGTATTCGTAGCCGCCATGAGCAGCCGCGCCCATCAGGCTCGCGGCAGCGGCGCGGTAATGCACGTTGATGAAGCCGAGATCGGGCGAGACCGCGTCCTCGTCGAGCCCCGCGAGCGCGCTTTCCACGCTCACCGAGGATTGCCGGCCCTGGTGGCAGACCCAGCAGACGGCGGAGGAGCCGAGCCCCTCGGTCATGGTGCCGGAGGGGAAGGTCACCTTGTCGAGCGCCGTTGCCGTCCGGTTGTGGCAGGCGGCGCAGTCGACGGTGGAGCCGGTCAGCGCGGGGTGGTCGACGACGCCGGCCTCGCTGCCGTCGGCGCCGAGGAAATCGCGGAACCCGGCGCTGGTGTGGCAGTTGGCGCATGCCGGCGGCACGGCGCCATCCTCGTTCCAGTGGCGGAAGGACTCCGAGCTCAGGTCGGCATGCGGCGAGGCGAGCCAGGATTCGACCACGTCGGCGAGCGAGGGCGCCGCTTCCTGGGCCGGCGAAACGGTTGCGCAAAGGCCGGAAAGGAAGATCGTCGTCACTGTCAGCGTCAAGAGTTTCGGGATCATGTCGGGAAACCTCCGGTGCTCGGGCCGATCGCTCCATGCTGCCGGATCGCCGGGGGCCGTTCGTTGACACGGATCAAGGCGCACCGGCGTCAACGGGCTGAGTGTCATGCAAAAGGACGGTCTGGACCGCGAATGATTGGACTGAACGCCATCCGGGGGCGGCGCTGCCGCCCCGTTGCGGGGCCGGTCGGAGCCTTGCGCCGGCCGGGCCGCGTCGCCTTGGTCGGCGCGGATTATCCGGGGCTGCGGCCCGTTTTCGTGGCCGCGGAGGGAGACCGGGTCAGGGCCGGGCAGGCGCTGTTCACCGACCGCCGCCACCCCGAGATCGCTTTCGTCGCGCCGGCGTCCGGCACCGTCGAGACCGTGGCGCTGGGCGCGGGGCGGGGGTTGTCTCTGCTGCTGGTGCGGCTCGATGCGGCGCCGGAGCGGGAAAGTCCGGTTGGGGAGGTGCGGGTCGGGGACGCCCGCGCGGCGCTGCTTGCGGGCGGCCTCTGGCCGGCGTTCCGCAGGCGGCCCTACGGGCGCATCCCGGCGCCCGACGAGGTGCCGCAGGCGATCTTCGTCAACGCGATGCCAGAGCGGGACGGCGCGCCCGATCCGCATGCGGTCCTTGCCGAAGCGGGGGCGGGCTTCGACCGCGGGCTCGACATGGTGGCCGAGTTGACCGGGGGGCCGGTCTTCGTCTGCCAGCGCCGGGGCGCGGCCTTCGCGACGCCCGGCCGCGAGCGCATCCGCACCGCGCATTTCGCCGATCTGGCGGCGGCGGGGCTCAGTTCGCATCACATCGACCGGCTCGGGGCGCCGCTCGGGGGGCAAAGCGTCTGGACCGTCGGCTGGCAGGACGTGGTCGCGATGGGGGAGCTGGCACGGACCGGCCGTTATCACGGCCAGCGCGTCATCGCGTTTCACGACGGGCGCGGCGAGGCCGCCCTGTTCCCGACCCTGCTCGGGGCGGAGTTGAGCGACCTTGCGGACCTGCCGGGCGATGCGGGTGCAGCCTTCCGTCTGGTCTCCGGCGCCCGGATCGAGGGCCGCGAGGCGCGGTTTCTCGGCCGCTATGACACGCAGGCGGCGTTGGTGCCGGTGCGGCGGGTATCGTTCTTCGACCGGCTCGCGAAACATCTCGCGGCCGGGGGCAAGCCGCGCCCCAAGCCGATCCTGCCCCGGGCCGCGCTCGATACGGCACTGCCGGTCGCGATCCCTCCGGTGCCGCTGATGCGCGCGCTCGCGATCGGCGATTTGGAGGCGGCGGAGCGGCTTGGCGCGCGCGGCCTTGTCGAGGAGGACGTCGCCCGGCTGACCCATCTCTGCACGAGCGGCAGCGACTACGGAAGGCTTCTGCGCCGGGTTCTCGACCGGATGGAGGGCGCGGCATGATCCGGTCAGCCTCTCCGGCGGGCGTCACGCTTCTGCAGGCGGCGGCCCTTCTGCCGCCGGTCGCGGTGGCGGTCCTCGCGCGGGGCGCGGGGGCGGCGGCGGTGCTGGCGGTCGCGCTTCTGTCGACGCTGATCTGGGACCTCGTCTTTGCCCGCGCCCGCGCCGGTTCGCTGGCCTGGCACAGCGTCACGACCGGGCTGATCCTCGCGGTGGCGGTGCCGCCGGACGTGCCGCTCTGGCAGGTGGCGCTGGCGGCGAGCTTCGGCGTCGTCCTTGGCGAGCAGGTCTTCGGCGGGCGCGGCTTCGGGTTCCTCAGCCCGGCGGTCGCGGCGCTGGCCTTTCTCGCCTTCTCCTTTCCGGGAACCGGGCTTGCCGGCGCCGAGCCCGCCGTCGCGGCGGCGACGGTCCCCGGACTGGCGCTGCTTTTCGCGGCGGGGCTCGTCTTCTGGCGGCTGCTCGCGGGCTTCGCGCTGGGACTCTGCCTTGCCACGCTTCTCGCCTCGGGCGCTTTGCCCGGCCCGTCGCTCGGGGTATCGCTGGCGTTCGGCGCGGTGTTCCTGATCGCCGATCTGGTCGCGGCTGCGGCGACGCAGGCCGGGCGCTGGATTCACGGGCTCATAGCCGGGGGGCTCGTGGTCCTTCTGGCCGGCATGGGGCCGGTCAACGCGCTCGTCTTCGCCGCGCTGCTCGCGAGCCTCGCGGCCCCGCTGGTCGACCATCTGGTGATCCGCGCCCTTGCCCGGCGCCGGGACGGGAGGCGGCGGCATGTCTGAGCGCACGGGCCCCTGGCGGCGCTTTCTCGGCCTGCCGAACACCGATCCGCGCAAGGCTTTCGGCGTGACCTTCCTCGTCGCGCTCGTCTGCGCGCTGGTCGTCTCCTCGGCCTCGGTCCTCCTGAAGCCGTTGCAGGACGCGCATGTCGAGCGCGAGCGGCAGGCGCGGCTCGCGGCGATGGTCGCGGCCCTTCCGGCGATGCGCGAGCTGATGGAGGAGGCCGGCGTCGATGCGCTGGAGACGCGGCTCGTGGTGCTGGAGACCGGCGACTACGAGACCGCCACCAATCCGGCGGCGTTCGATCCCGTCGCGGCCGCGAGGGATCCCGCGACGAGCAAGGAGCTTCCCCCCGAGGCCGATCCAGCCGGGTTGAAACGGATCGCCACCCTTGCGCCGGTCCATCTTCTCGAACGCGACGGGCGGCTCGCGCTCGTCGTGCTGCCGGTCTCGGGGATGGGGTACCAGTCGCTGATCCGCGCCTACCTGGCGCTTGAGCCCGATCTCGTCACCGTCGCGGCGCTCACGGTCGTCGAGCAGGGCGAGACGCCCGGCCTCGGCGCGCGGATCGAGGAGCCGGACTGGCAGGCGCTCTGGACCGGCCGCAGGGTCGCGGATGACGCGGGACGCGTCCTGATCCGGGTGGTGCAGACCCCGGCGAAGGCGCCTTACGAGGTCGACGGGATATCGGGCGCGACCCGGACCGGGGCCGGGATCTCCAACATGCTGGCGTTCTGGCTCGGCGCGCACGGGTTCGGCCCGTTCCTCGACCGGCTGAAGCGGGAGGGGGGGTGACATGGCCACGTTCATCGACCGCCTGACCCGACCGCTCGTCGACGAGAACCCGGTGACGCTGCAGATCCTCGGGATATGTTCGGCGCTCGCGGTGACGACGACGCTGGCGACGGCGCTGACGATGGCGGCTGCGCTGACGGTGGTGCTCTGCCTCTCGGGCCTGTTCATCAGCCTGATCCGGCAACATATTCCGCATTCGGTGCGGCTGATCGTCCAGATCACGATCATCGCCTCGCTTGTCATCGTGATCGACGGGCTCCTGCGCGCCTACGCGTTCGAGATGAGCCGGCGGCTCTCGGTCTTCGTCGGGCTGATCGTCACCAACTGCCTCGTCCTTGGCCGGGCCGAGAGCTTCGCGATGAAGAACCCGGTCCTGCCGACGCTCGCCGACGCGCTCGGCAACGGGATGGGCTACAGCCTCGTCCTGATCGTCGTCGGCACGTTGCGCGAGCTCCTCGGCGCGGGCACGCTCCTTGGCCGGCCGGTCGTGGCGACCGTGGCCGAGGGCGGCTGGTTCGAGCCGCTCGCGCTGATGCAGCGGGCGCCGGCGGCGTTCTTCATCCTCGGGCTCCTGGTCTGGGCGATCCGGGCCCTGCGCCGGTCGCAGGCCGAGGCGCCGGACTACCGGCTTGAGGCGACGGAGGAGGAGCGATGACCGAGCTCCTCTTCAGGTCGATCTTCGAGGAGAACCTCGCGCTGTCGTTCTTTCTCGGCATCTGCACCTTCCTTGCGGTGTCGAAGCGGGTGGAGACGGCGGCGGGGCTGGGGTTTGCGGTCATCGTGGTGCAGACGATCACGGTGCCCCTGAACAACCTGATCCAGACGCAGCTTCTGTCCGAAGGCGCCTGGGGCTGGGTGGGGCTGCCGGAGGTCGATCTGGGGTTCCTGAAGCTCGTGACCTTCATCGGCGTGATCGCGGCCTCGGTGCAGGTGCTTGAAATGACGCTCGACCGCTTCGCGCCGCTGCTGTACCGCGCGCTCGGGATCTTCCTGCCGCTGATCACGGTGAACTGCGCGATCCTCGGCGGCAGTCTTTTCATGGTCGAGCGCAGGTACGATTTCGCGGAGGCGGTCGTCTACGGCTTCGGCAGCGGCGCCGGCTGGGCGCTTGCGATCGTGACCTTCGCCGCGATCCGCGAGCGGCTGCGCTACAGCGACATGCCGGCGGGGCTGCAGGGGCTCGGCAGCGCCTTCTTGGTGACCGGGCTCATGTCCCTGGGGATCTCGGCCTTGGCGGGGGCGGGCGGGCCATGACCGAGATCGTCCTTGGCAGCGTGCTCCTGACCGCGATCGTCCTTGTCCTCACGGCGGTCGTCACCGCCGCGCGGCGGGTGCTCCTGCCCGCGAAGCCGGTCTCGATCACCGTCAACGGGCGCGAGAACGTCGCCGCGGTGACCGGCGACAAGCTGCTCTCCGCGCTTGGGCAGGCCGGGATCCTCGTGCCCTCGGCCTGCGCGGGGGCCGGAACCTGCGGGCTTTGCCGGGTGACGGTGACCGGGGGCGGCGGGACCGTGTTGCCGACCGAGACCGCGCGGCTGAGCCGGGCGGAGCTGGCGCAGGGGATGCGGCTGGCCTGCCAGGTGACCTTGCGCGGCGATGTCGCGGTGGAGCTGGCGGACAGCCTGATCGGCGCCGAAAGCCTCGACTGCACGGTGCACTCCGCCCGCTTCCTCGCGCCCTTCATCCGGGAACTCGTGGTCGCGCTGCCGGAGGGGGCGCGGCCCAAGCTGCCCGCGGGGAGCTTCTTCCAGATCACCGCGCCGCCCTACCGGCTGCGGTTCGACGAGCTCGACGTGCCGGCGGAACACGAGCGGGCCTGGCGGGCGGTTCGTCCGCTCGTCTCCGAGTGCCGGCAGAGCGAGACGCGGGCCTATTCGATCTCCAACCGGCTTGAGGACAGCGAGGCCGGGCGCGTCGTCTTCAACATCCGCCTCGCGCTGCCGCCGCCGCATGAGCCGGAGGCGCCGCCGGGCAAGGTTTCCTCGCATCTCTTCGCGGTTAGGCCGGGCGACCGGATCGAGATCGCCGGTCCGTTCGGCAGCTTCCGCGCGCAGGAGAGCGACCGGGAGATGGTCTTCATCGGCGGCGGGGTCGGCATGGCGCCCCTGCGCGCGATCATCCTCGACCAGCTGGAACGGCTGGGGACGCAGCGGCGGATGAGCTTCTGGTACGGCGCGCGGAACCGGGGCGAGCTGTTCTACGCCGATGAGTTCGATGCGCTGGCCGAGCGGCACGACAATTTCCGCTGGACGGTCGCGCTTTCCGACCCGCGCCCTGAGGATGGCTGGCAGGGGGCCACCGGCTTCGTTCACAGGGTCGTCGAGGAGCGGCTGTTGAAGGATCACCCCGCGCCAGAGGACTGCGAATACTACCTTTGCGGCCCGCCGCTGATGATCAAGGCGGTGCTCGCGATGCTCGCCGATGCGGGCGTCGACGACAGCGCCATCTTCAACGACGATTTCGGAGCCTGAGCGATGGAACCGCCCCTGACCCTTACGGAGAGATGACATGGCGACCTTCCTTCTGACCCTCGCGATCCTGCTTCTCGTCCAGGCCGGCCTCGCGGTCGGGCTCCTTGCCGGGCGCCGCCCGCTCAAGGGATCCTGCGGCGGCGTCGCCTGCCGCAAGGTCGCGGCCTGCGCCGGATGCGGGGGCGGGGAAGGGGGCCGCGATGACTGATCGCCCCAAGGTCGCCGACTGCATGGCGCGTGAGCTGATCACGCTGACCCCGGACATGGAGATCAACCATGCGCTGAGGATCCTGCTCGACCGGCGCATCTCGGGGGCGCCCGTGGTCGATGCGGCGGGCCAGCTTGTCGGGGTCCTGTCGAAGAAGGACTGTCTGCGGGCGGCGCTGAATGCGTCCTACTATCAGGAGTGGGGCGACTGCGTGCGCGACTACATGAACCGCGACGTCGAGACGCTCGACGCGAACATGGATATCGTCGCGGCGGCGGAGGCCTTTCTTGGCAGCGTCTACCGGCGCTTTCCGGTCGTGTCGGAGGGGCGGCTCGTCGGGCAGGTCAGCCGCGCCGACGTCCTGCGCGCGCTTGTCGAGCAATGGGGGTGAGCGGCGCAGGGCTGGGCTGACGGGCGCAGTTGTGGCCTCTGTCGCGATCTGGTTAACTCCGGGCGACCGAACCGGGATCCCGCCGTGAACAACCGTCTGGCCATGTCCAAACCCGCCGAGGCCGCCGAGAGCACCATCGGCGCCACCGTGCAATCCGTGATCGACACGATCTTCGGCCGCATCGAGGCCGAGGAATACGCGATCGACGAGCGCCTGCCCTCGGAGCGGACGCTCGCGGCCGAGCTCGGGGTCGCGCGCAATACCGTGCGCGAGGCGCTCGACGTGCTGGAGACCCGCAAGGTGATCCGCCGCCGCGCCGGCAGCGGCAGCTTCGTGACCTACAACGCCGAGGCGCAGACGAACGCCGCGCCCTCGGCGCTCGCCTCGAACACGAGCCCGCTGAACCACCTCGTCGTGCGCGGCATCCTCGAACCCGAGATGGTGCGGCTCGCGATCATCAACATGACGCCGCGCCAGATCGAGGCGCTGGGCGAGACCCTGTCGCAGATGGAGCAGGTGCGGACCGACGTTGCCGCCTTCGTGCGCCAGGAGGAGGAGCTTTACCGCCAGATCGCGCATGGCACCGGCAACCCGCTGCTGGCGGCCTGCTACGAGCTTGCCATCGACTCCTGCCGGCAGAATTTCCGCGCCGCGCTTCTCCGGCGGCACCTGACTCCGAAGCGGATCGGCGAGTACCAGCAACGCTACAACACGCTCTTCAACGCCATCGCCTCGCGCGACATCGAGGCGGCGGTCGAGTTCATCAAGCTCCACCTGATCGAGGAGCAGAAGCTGCTCTTGCAGGAGATGTGAGCCTAGAGGCTGCGGCGCGCGAGCGCGGTCTTGCTGCCGGCGCGGGCCTGGCGCTGGTCCCACATCTGGCCGAGCTCGATCATCTGGGCCTTGAGGCGGGGCCCGTGCTCTGCGAGCCAGTCGGGGATCGAGCCGAACTCGACGATCCGCGCCTTGCCGTCGGTGAGCCGCACCACCGGCCAGTCGCCGACAAGCGCGTTGTCGATGCCGAAGATCTCCGCCCCCCACCAGGCGGCCGGCCCGAAGGCATGCATCACCGCGCCGGACTGCTTCATCGCGGCCAGGACCGAGATCGAGGTCACGCTGCCCGCGCGTTCTGCCGCCGTGTGCCAGATGTCGAGGATCGCGGCATATTCCCAGGAAACCGCGCTCCAGCTGTCGGGGAAGCGGCGCTGGTATTCGTCGTAGAAATCCTTCGGGCGGTTGAAGAAGAAGGCCTTTTCGGCGAGCGCGGGGTCGTCGAAATCGGGGAACTGGAAGACGAAGCCCTCCATGAAGGCGCGCGAGGTGCGCGCGACCAGCCGCGGATAGGCGTCGAGCGTGCAGGAGAGGAGCTGGCCGGTGAAGCCCGCGGCATGGGCGGCCTCGGTCAGGGCATGGACCATCGGCGTGTAGCTCGTGCACCAGCAGAGCATGTCGGGATGGTCGGCCAGCATCGCCGCGACGATCGCGCCCGCGTCGGCGGCGTCCGGGTCGTAGCGGATCTCCTTGACCACCTCGATCCCGGCGGCGTCGAAGGCCGCCCGGTAGGTCGCGAGCGAGGGCAGGCCGAGCGCGTCGGTCTGGCTGCAGAGCGCGACGCGGCGGATCTCGGGGCGGGTCCGCGACAGCCAGTCGACCCCGGTGACGTTGTAGATCGGGTGCAGTTCGCTCGGCGCGATGAGGTAGGGCGTGTCGGGCGACAGGTCGCTTGGCAGGAGCGTCGCCGTCAGGATCTTGCGGTCGGTGAGGTAGTCCATCACCGCCGACAAAGTGTCGCCGCCGAGCGAGAGGATGAGCTTGACGTCATGCTCCTGCACCAGCTTGCGGACGCCCTCCCGCGCGAGTTTCGGGTCGTAGCGGCAGTCGTAGGGCAGGATGCGGATGTTGTGGCGCCGGCCGCCCAGCTGGAGCCCGCCCTTGCGGCCGATTCGGTCGGCCCAGATCTGGCAGCCGTTGAGGCCGGGCAGGCCCCAGGATTGGACTGGACCAGTCAGCGGGGCGACGAATCCGATGTTGATCGTGTCGGCGATCCCGGTGGTCAGCCGGGGAAGCGCACCCTTCACGGCCAATCTCTGCGCAAAACTTCCTGAGCTCATGTCACCGATATTACGTCCTTTTCATGCGTTGTGTAGCCCTTTCACGGCGCAATATTACCCATAGGCAAAACTTTTTATTGACAGGCGGGCAACCGGTTCGCCAGTCTGGTCCAAACCAAAGGAACCAAATCGCGAAATTGGTTCATACCACCAGGAGGTCGAAATGAGGAAACGCGTAGCCATCATCGGTGCCGGCCCGTCCGGCTTGGCCCAGTTGCGGGCCTTCCAGTCCGCCGCACAGAAGGGCGCCGAGATCCCCGAACTGGTCTGCTTCGAGAAGCAGTCCAACTGGGGCGGCCTGTGGAACTACACCTGGCGCACCGGCCTCGACGAGAACGGCGAGCCGGTCCATTGCTCGATGTACCGCTACCTCTGGTCGAACGGCCCGAAGGAAGGCCTCGAATTCGCCGACTATTCCTTCGAGGAGCATTTCGGCAAGCAGATCGCCTCCTACCCACCGCGGGCGGTGCTCTTCGACTACATCGAGGGCCGGGTGAAGAAGGCCGACGTGCGCAAGTGGATCCGGTTCAACACCGCGGTCCGCGGGGTCAGTTTCGACGACAAGACCAAGAAGTTCACCGTCACGGTGCATGACCACGAGAAGGACAGCACCTACAGCGAGGACTTCGACCATGTGATCTGCGCCTCGGGCCATTTCTCGACGCCGAACGTGCCCTTCTACGAGGGCTTCGACACGTTCAATGGCCGTGTCCTGCATGCCCATGACTTCCGCGATGCCCGCGAGTTCCGCGGCAAGGACATCCTGATCGTCGGCGCCTCCTACTCGGCCGAGGACATCGGCTCGCAGTGCTGGAAGTACGGCTGCAAGTCGGTCACGTCGTCCTATCGCTCCGCGCCGATGGGCTTCAAGTGGCCCGACAACTGGGAAGAGAAGCCGGCGCTGGAGAAGGTCGACGGCAACACCGCCTATTTCGCCGACGGCACCACGAAGGTCGTCGACGCGATCATCCTGTGCACCGGCTACAAGCACTATTTCAACTTCCTGCCGGACGACCTGCGGCTGAAGACCGCGAACCGGCTAGCGACGAACGATCTCTACAAGGGCGTCGTCTATGTCCACAATCCGGCGATGTTCTACCTCGGGATGCAGGACCAGTGGTTCACCTTCAACATGTTCGACGCGCAGGCCTGGTGGGTGCGCGACGCGATCATGGGGCGGATCGCGATCCCGTCCGACAAGGCGGTGCTGATGAAGGACGTCGTCGACCGCGTGGCGGGCGAGGATGCCGGCAAGGACGCGCATGACGCGATCCATTACCAGGGCGACTACGTCAAGGAACTGATCTCCGAGACCGACTACCCGAGCTTCGACGTCGACGGCGCCTGCGAGGCCTTCTTCGAGTGGAAGGACCACAAGAAGCAGGACATCATGGGCTTCCGCAACAACGCCTACCGCTCGGTCATCACCGGCACGATGGCGCCTCTGCACCACACGCCGTGGAAGGACGCGCTCGACGACTCGCTCGAATCCTACCTGCAGACCGGGACCGCCCGGGCGGCGGCGGAATAGGTTCGACCCCCGCTTCCCTGGGGTCCGAACCGGCGCGGCGGCCACTCCCCGTGGCCGCCGCGATCATGTCCGGACCGGACCGAGCCCGAGCCGCGTCGGGATCGAGATCCGGACGCTCAGTCCGCCGAGATCCTCCGACCCACTAAGCGCTATCGCGCCGCCATAGGCCTGCACGAGATCGGTCGCGATCGCGAGCCCGAGGCCCGTCCCCGGAGCGGAGGTGTCGAGACGCCCGCCTGAGCGCAAAGCCTCACGGCGATCCTGGTCAGGAATGCCGGGGCCGTCGTCCTCGACCGCGATCCAGGTTTCGTTTTCGGAATTGCCGCAGGTGAGCCGCACCGTCCGGCGCGACCACTGGAAGGCGTTTTCCAGGATGTTGCCCAGAACCTCCTCGAGATCCTGCATGTCCATCCGGATCCGGAGATCGGGGTCCGTCTCGGTGAGGAACCTCTTCGAGTGGGTGGAGGGCATCGACCGGAAAAGCCGCGCCATGCGGTCGACCGAACCGGAAAGGTTCGTGAGCGCCTGGGTCGCGCCGCCGCTGTTCGCGGCGCGGATCCGGGCGAGCGACCGCAGGAGCTGGGCATCGACCCGGTCCAGCGCCTCCTTCGCCGGACCGATGTCGGTGCCGTCCCGCTCCAGCGAGTCGAGCGCGTTGCGCAGGATCGCCGACGGCGTCTTCAGCGCATGGGCGAGATCGGCCGCCTGCCGCCGGCCGCGCTCGACGATGTCGCGGTTGCGCTCCAGCAGGGTGTTGATGTCGGAGACCAGCGGGGCGACCTCGCTGGGATAGTCGCCGGGATCGAGCGCCTCCTCGCGGTCCCAGCGGTGCGCGACATCCTCGCGCAGCTTGGTCAGCGGGCGCACGATCGCCGAGGTTTGCAGGATCGCGCCGGCGATCCCGAGCACGCCGATCAGGGCCAGCGTCGAGAACAAGCCCTGGCGAAACCGCTGGCGTTCAAGTTCGAGCGCGGCCAGGGATTCCGCGATCATCACGGTCCATGACGTGCCGTCATCCAGTTCGACCAGGCTATAGGCGCCGCGCACGGTGCCCTGCGGGCCGGCGCCGGTCCAGAACTGCGGCTCGGGCGCGGGGTCGCGCGGCTCCGGCAGGAGCGAGTCGAAGAGAGAGCGCGAGGCGACCGTGTCGGTGTCGGCGCCCGAGATCTGCCAGTAGCGGCCCGAATAGGGGCGAAGATAGGCCGGATCGGTCAGGAAGTCCTCGATCAGTTCGACGTCGCCACCGGTGTTTCCGAGCGCCGAGACGAGTTGCAGGTGCCGGTCGAGGAGGGTGTCGTCGAACCGCCGCTGGGTCGCGGCATCGAAGATGTAGTAGAGCGCCACCCCGCCGATCGCCAGGGCGATGGCGGCCCAGATCAGGCCGCCGACGATAGCGCGCTGCCGAAGGGACCGCATCAGCTGTTGTCTATGGTGTAACCGCGGCCGCGGACCGTCTGGATGAAGTCGGGCCCGAGTTTCTTTCTCAGTCGTGTGATGAAGACCGCGATGGTGTTGGAATCGCGGTCGTTGTCATATTCGTAGATATGCTCGACCAGTTCGGTACGCGATACGAGCCGCCCGGCATTATGCGCAAGATAGGACAGGACCGCAGCCTCCTGCGAGGTCAGCTCGACCGGGAAGCCGCCCGAGGTAACGCGGTTGTTGCGGGTGTCGAACTCGACACTGCCCTTGCGGAAGACCGGGTTGACCGTTCCTGACCGGCGGCGCAGCATCGCGCGGACGCGGGCCGAGAGCTCGGGCATGTGGAACGGCTTTGACATGTAGTCGTCCGCGCCCGCGTCGAGGCCGTCGACACGTTCGGTCCAGCCATCCCTCGCGGTCAGGATGAGTACGGGTGTCGCGACGCCCTGGCCGCGCCATTCCTTCAGGACCGAGAGCCCGTCCCTCTTCGGCAGGCCGATATCGAGGATGATCAGGTCATAAGGCTCGGTGCCGCCCATGAAGGCTGCTTCATCGCCGTCATGAACGACATCGACGGCCCGGCCCTCGGCAATCAACGCGCGCTTGATCTGCTCGCACAGAACGGTTTCGTCCTCGGCAATCAGTATCCGCATGTCTCGTTACGGCCCCGGCTGGTGAGTGCTTCGCGGATGATAGACTACTTAGGCCCTTTGCCGCCACCTTTGCCGCCAGCGTTTCCGCCACTGTTGCCGCCACTGTTGCCGCCAGCGTTTCCGCCGGCGTTGCTGCTGCCGCCGCCGTTGCTGCTGCCGCCGGCGTTGCTGCTGCCGCCGCCGTTGCTGCTGCCCCCGCCGTTGCTGCTGCCCCCGCCGTTGCTGCTGCCGCCGCCGTTGCTGCTGCCGCCGCCGTTGCTGCTGCCGCCGCCCTTGCTCTTGCTCTTGCCTGGTTTACTCTTGCTTGGTTTGCTCTTGCCGGGTGTGCTCTTGCTCGCGCCGCTCTTGCTCGCGCCGCTCTTGCTCGCGCCGCTCTTGCTCGCGCCGCTCTTGCTCGCGGTGCTCTTGCTCGCGGTGCTCTTGCTGCTCGTTGCCTTGCCGACCTTCTGCGCGGCGGCGGTCTTGCCGTTGTTCTTCGTGCGGGCGGCTTCCCGCACCGCCTTGGCGCGCGTCGAAAACCGCGACAGGACGGCCCCGGTCGAGGCATCCACGACCACGGAAGCCAGCTTTCCGTTGGGCTGCATCACGAGGACATTGTAACAGATGCCGTCCGCGTCGAAGGCGCGCACATCGACGGGGTCGCCGGAAACCCTGGACGAGATCGAGGACAGAATCTTCTGAAGCCCGAGGCTGCGGCCCGCGTTGACGCTCTGGCGCAATTCCTTCTGGCTCAGTTCGCGTACGCTCGCCGCCTGCGCCGGGACGGGCGCAAGGGCATGAGCAACAAGACATGCGAGTACGACGCGCCTGATCATTAAAAATTCTTAGCAAACCCAAGATGAACCGAAGATGAACGACATGTTGTCATTCGGTTCAAGCGGTCTGTGCTTTTTTTCAGGATAACGACAGGTCCGTCTTCGATTCCCGTGCAATGGCCGCCGATCCCGCGGCCCTGCCGGACAGGTGGCGAGAGGGCCTTGCAACCTGAATTTGCCGGAGCGACTTATGCCCTCGTCTGCCAACACAATCCTGAAAGCCGCCTGCTTCGCGATCGCCTCGCTGGGGGCTGTGGCCTTCGTCGCGACGGTTGCCATGCCCGATGCCGCCTATGCCAAGAACGGCAATGGAAACGGCAACGGCAAAGGCGGCGAAAAGAACTCCGGAAAGAGCGCAGGCAAGGGCGCCAGCAAGAGCAGCACCAAGGGGAACGGCAAGAGCAAGGGAAGCAACGGCGCCAAGAGCGCGGCGAAGAGCGCGCACAAGAGCCTCGACAGCGGTGATGTCCCGGGAAAATCCAGGGTCAGGCCGATGCCCTACGGCAAATCCAAGCTCGCGGCAGCCGAATACGATGACGACGTCAGCAAGCCGCTTCATCCGAGCGAGAAGGGCAAGTGGAACGCCGCGCATGCCAACCAGGCGGCGCTTGACGCGCATATCCGCAATCAGAACTTCAACGGCACGATCGGCGCGCTCTCGCAGTACCAGCTCGCGGCCAAGGCGGCGGCCGGCGAGGAGCTGTCGGAAAGCGAGCAGGCCGCGCTCGACACGTTCGTGGACTTTGACGCGATCGAGGTCTCAGACCAGGATCTGGCCGATTTCCTCAATGAAGGAGCGCTCGTCAGCGACCCGGTCTATTCGGTCGAGGACGGCATAGTGCGCTGCGACGCGAACTGCGACGGCGTCGATCTGGCGGGCGCCCAGGCCGCCGCCGACGCCGAGGCGATGAACATCCAGGAGACCGAGGAGCAGATGGCCCTCGACGGCTTCCTGTCCGACTCCGAAGCCCGCATCGTCGGCGAGTCGAACAAGCCGCTGAGCCCGGAGCGTACAGAGGATCTTCTGGACGAGCTTGCCTCCGAGCTTGGTGTCAGCCGGGCGCTGCCCGATGCGGAGTTCGACGAGGTCGCGGATCTGCCGGTCGAGGAGCCCGAGTTCGTGGTGGAGGATCCGGCGCCTGTCATCGAGTGAGGCCGCCGGAGCCGGCAGCTTGCGCCGGCACTAACAAGAAACAAATGAGGTTGAGCAGTTGAGAGGAGATTAAAAACAAACGAGACGGATGGTGAGACATGACCCTTTATAGGATTATCGATCGCATCGCTCTTGTTCTGGCCTTGTTTTCGTTTTGCTTGTTTTTTGTGATGCAGGAACTCGAGACCGCGATTTCCATGTTGGCGCTCTGGCCGTTGACCAGGGCAGCCGTTCTTGTAGTTGACGTTTTCTTCACGTTCTTCACGGAGCGGCCGCTCATCAGGGTGGTCGGTAGCTCCGACGATCGCCTGAGAGACTGACCGCAAAGCGACATGCCGCGGCGCCCTGAACCGGACCCGCTGCCGGATTGCCCGGCAGATCTGGCCGTGTGAAAGGCCCGCGCGTCGCCCGCGGGTCCTGTCCGGCCCGCTCATCGGAACAGCCCGCTTCCCGCCGGGTCGGTCCAGATGACCTCCACCGGCCCCCTAGCGTCCCGCTATATACGTTGCCGTGATCGCCTTCGCGTCCTGCGCGGCCCGATCGAGCGGCGCCCCGTTCGCGAGGGCCGCGGCTATGGCGGTCGCGAAAGTGCAGCCGGTTCCCCTGCGCCCGCGGTGCTGGCGCGGGGAGCGGAGCGTCAACAGGCCCCCCGCCGAAAACAGCCAGTCGCAAGCGTCCCGCCCGTCGTCGTGGCCCCCCTTGAGCAGGACCGCCCCAGCGCCGAGCGCGAGCAGCGTCTTGGCCTGGCGCACCCGTTCCGGCTCGTCTCGTGCGGGCGGGCGTCCAGTCAACAACGCCGCCTCGGGCAGGTTCGGGGTGACGACCGTGGCCAGCGGCATGAGCGTCGCGACGAGGGCGTGCCTCCCCGGCGCGTCGAGGAGGCACGCGCCGGAAGAGGCGGCGAGGACCGGATCCAGGACGACCGGAATGCCGCGGGGCAGAGCCGCCGCGACGGCCGCGACGGAGCCCGCGTCCCCGAGCATGCCGATCTTCACGGCGTCGATGGGGCCTGCGTCGAAGGCCGCCGCGATCTGCGCCGAGAGGAGCGCGGGCGCCACGAACTGGCAGGCGGTGACGCCCCGGTCGGTCTGCGCGGTCACCGCCGTCAGCGCGACCCGCGCGGCGCAGCCGAGCGTGGACAGCACGGCGAGGTCGCGCGCCGCCCCGGCGCCACAGCCGGAATCGAACCCGGCGATGACGAGCACGGTCTTCATGCGCTGCGGGCTCCGCTCATCGGGTGGCCTTGATCCAGTGGGTTGTGCGCGCTTCGGGGTCCGGGTCGCGGAGGATGTCGGTCACCACCGCCGCGCTGTCGGCGCCGGCGGCGAAGACGCCGGGCAGCCGGTCGGGCGTGAGACCGCCGATGGCGACGAGCGGCAGCGCGCCGATCCGGCGCTTCCACTCCCGCACGCGGTCAAGCCCCTGCGGCGCCCAGGGCATCTGCTTCAGGAGCGTCGGGTAGACCGGTCCGAGGGCCACATAGGCGGGGTCGCAGGACAGCGCGCGGCCGAGCTCGGCCTCGTCATGGGTCGAGATCCCGAGCCTTAGACCGGCGCGGCGGATCGCGGAGAGGTCGGCGGTGTCGAGATCCTCCTGCCCGAGATGGACGAAGCCGGCGCCGAGGTCGATCGCCTCCCGCCAGTGATCGTTGATCACCAGTTCCGTGCCGTGGCTTTGGCAGAGCGCGATGGCGCGCGCGATCTGGGCGGCGCGGTCGGGCGCGTCCTTGAGGCGCAGTTGCACCAGCCGGACGCCGAGCGGAACGAGCCTCGCCAAGGTCTCCGCGTCCGGAACGATCAGGTAGAAGCGGTCCATCAGGCGAGCTCCGCCATGCCGAAGACCGGGGTGGAGGGCTGCGCCATGTCGCGCTTCGGCATCAGGCCCGCGAGATGCGCGGCACGGCCCGCCTCGACGGCGAGCGCGAAGGCGCGGGCCATCCTGACCGGGTCGGCGGCCTTGGCGACGGCGGTGTTGAGGAGCACCGCGTCATAGCCCATCTCCATTGCCTCGGCCGCCTGGCTCGGCGCGCCGAGCCCGGCGTCGATCACCAGCGGCACGCCCGGAAAGGCCGCCCGCATCGCCCGGAGCCCCTCGCGGTTGCGCAGGCCCTGGCCGGAACCGATCGGCGCGCCCCAGGGCATCAGCACCTCGCAGCCCGCCGCGAGCAGGCGTTCGCCGACGATCAGGTCCTCGGTCGTGTAGGGAAAGACCGCGAAGCCGTCGGCGGCGAGGATCCGCGCCGCCTCGACGAGGCCGAAGACATCGGGCTGCAGCGTGTCGGCATGGCCGATCACCTCGAGCTTGATCCAGTTCGTGCCGAAAAGCTCGCGCGCCATGTGGGCGGTCGTCACCGCCTCCTTCACGCTGTGGCAGCCGGCGGTGTTGGGCAGGATCCGGCAGCCCGAGGCGCGGACCAATTCGCGGAAGGCGCCGCCGCCCGGCCCCTCGCGGCGGAGCGAGACGGTGATGACCTCGGCCCCGGCGGCGGATATGGCCTCGGCGAGGACCGCGGGCGAGGGGTATTGCGCCGTGCCGAGCATCAGGCGCGAGGAAAGCGCGGTGCCGTAGACCATCTCAGCCCCCCTGCATCGGCGACAGGACCTCGATCTTGGCGCCGTCGCGGAGCGCGGTCGCGGCGCGGCAGTGGAGTGGCACGTAGACGCCGTTGAGCGCGGTGGCGACGGCGCGGGGCTGGTAGCCCTGCTCCTCGACCAGCTCGGCCAGCGTCGTCGCGCGGACCTCGACGGGCTCGCCGTTCAGTTCAAGACGCATGGCGGGTCTCCTGGTAAAGCGTGGCGGCCAGGTCCCCGGCGAGCGCGGGGGCGAGGAGGAAGCCGTGGCGGTAAAGGCCGTTGAGGTGGATCCGGCCGTTCCGCTCGACGATCCGGGGGATGTTGTCGGGAAAGGCCGGGCGCAGGCCGGCACCGGTCTCGATCACGCGGGCCTCGGCGAAGGCGGGGTGGAGCGCGTAGGCGGCCGACAAGAGCTCCATCGTGGCGCGGGCGGAAATCAGGCCGGGGTCGTCGCTCTCGACCATCGTGGCGCCGATGAGGAAGCGGCCGCCCTCGCGCGGGACGACGTAGCAGGGAAAGCGCGGATGGAGGAGCCGGACGGTGCGGGTCAGCGTCACCTCGGGCGCCTCGACCAGCAGCATCTCGCCCCGGACCGCGCGCAGTTCGGGCAGGGCGTCGCGCGCAGCGAGGCCCCGGCAGTCGATTGTTTGCCCGCGTGGTTTCGCGTCAGTGCCGAGGCGCAGCGCGACCCCCATCGCGGCGAGCCGCGCCCGGAGCGCGGCCAATGCCGCGCGGGGATCCATATGCGCCTCGTCGGCATAGTGGAGCCCTTCGGCGAAGCGCCCGGCGAGGTCGGGCTCGAGGCTGCCGGGATCGGCGGGTGCGTGGCCGGTGGTGGCGCGGGCGAAGCGGCGGAGTTCGGCCCGATCGCGCGGCGGGGCGACGACGAGCGTGCCGCGCCGGACGACGCCCGGCACGCGCGCCGCCCACCAATCGACCGCGCGGCGGCCGTTTTCGACGACGCAAAGGGGCGCGCTCTCGCCCTCGCAGAAGGGCGCGAGCATGCCGCCGGCATACCAGGAGGCGCCCTGCGGATCGGGCGCGGGGTCGATCACCTCGATCAGCGCGCCGCGCTCGGCCAGCATCGTCGCGGCGCAGAGCCCCGCGACGCCGGCCCCGAGGACCGAGAACATCATTCCGCGACGTCCAGGTACAGTTCGCCGCCCTCGCGGAACTTCTCGGCCATCCGCGCCATGCCGGCGGCCTTCTCGGCCTCGGCGCGGATGTCGTGGCTGATCCGCATCGAGCAGAACTTCGGCCCACACATGGAGCAGAAATGCGCGACCTTGTGCGCCTCCTTCGGCATCGTCTCGTCATGGAAGGCGCGGGCGGTGTCGGGGTCGAGCGAGAGGTTGAATTGGTCCTCCCAGCGGAATTCGAACCGGGCGCGGGACAGCGCGTCGTCGCGCGCCTGCGCGCCGGGATGGCCCTTGGCGAGGTCGGCGGCATGGGCGGCGAGCTTGTAGGTGATCACCCCGGTCTTCACGTCGTTGCGGTCGGGCAGGCCGAGATGCTCCTTCGGCGTGACGTAGCAGAGCATCGCGGTGCCGAACCAGCCGATCATCGCCGCGCCGATGGCGCTGGTGATGTGGTCGTAGCCCGGCGCGATGTCGGTCGTGAGCGGCCCGAGCGTGTAGAACGGTGCCTCGTGGCAATGCTGAAGCTGCTTGTCCATGTTGGCCTTGATCTTGTGCATCGGCACATGGCCCGGCCCCTCGATCATCACCTGGCAGTCCTTGGCCCAGGCGACCTTAGTCAGTTCGCCGAGCGTCTCCAGCTCGGCGAACTGCGCCGCGTCGTTGGCATCCGCGATCGAGCCGGGGCGCAGGCCGTCGCCGAGGGAGAACGAGACGTCATAGGCCCGCGCGATGTCGCAGATCTCGTCGAAATGCTCGTAGAGGAAGCTCTCGCGATGATGGTGCAGGCACCACTTGGCCATGATCGAGCCGCCGCGGCTGACGATGCCGGTCACCCGGCTCGCGGTCATCGGGATCATGTGGAGCCGCACCCCGGCATGGATGGTGAAATAGTCGACGCCCTGCTCGGCCTGTTCGATCAGCGTGTCGCGGAACACCTCCCAGCTCAGGTCCTCGGCGATGCCGCCGACCTTCTCCAGCGCCTGGTAGAGCGGCACGGTCCCGATCGGCACCGGGGCGTTGCGCAGGATCCAGTCGCGGATGTTGTGGATGTTGCGGCCCGTCGAGAGGTCCATCACCGTGTCCGCGCCCCAGCGGATCGCCCAGACCATCTTGTCGACCTCCTCCTCCATCGAGGAGGTGACGGCGGAGTTGCCGATATTGGCGTTGATCTTCACGAGGAAGTTGCGGCCGATGATCATCGGCTCCAATTCGGGGTGGTTGACGTTCGCGGGGATGATCGCGCGGCCGGCGGCGATCTCGCGGCGGACGAAGTCGGGGGTCACGAGGTCGGGGATCGACGCGCCGTAGTCCTCGCCGTCGCGCGCGGCGTGCCAGGCCTCCATTCGGCCGAGGTTCTCGCGGATCGCGACGAATTCCATCTCGGGGGTGATCACGCCGGCGCGGGCGCTCGCCATCTGCGTGACCGCGCGGCCGTCCTTGCCGCGGAGCGGCTGGCGGCGGGAAGGGAAGGCCGGCACCAGCCGCGCGCCCTCGGCAAAGCCGTTGTCGGCGGCGGTGACTTCGCGGCCCGCGTAGGTTTCGAGGTCGTCGCGGGGCGTGAGCCAGTTGCGGACGACGGGCAGGCCCGTCGCGATGTCGGTCGCGGCGGCCGGGTCCGTGTAGGGGCCCGAGCTGTCGTAGACCGTCAGCGGCGCCTCGCCGCCGCCGACCGCGATCCGGCGCATCGGCACGCGGATGTCGTGGATCTGGCCGGGAACATGGATCTTGCAGGAAGCGGGCAGGGCGCCGGTGGTGATCCGGGGCGCGGTGGTGGGCGTGGTCATGGCGTCTCCTCAAGTGCACTCGATGAGACCCAAGCAACACATGAGGCAGAAAGGGACCGCTTCGGCCCCGTTGGCGGGCCACACGGCCCAAAGAGGCCGGATGGCACCCTTCGGTCTTCCTAAGCCAGCATCAACTGGGTCAGGTTCAAAGGGTCGCGTCACCGCATGGTCGCCCATGCTGTCAGCCTCTCAGTCCCCTTGGCGGGACTCCCCTGACGTAGCGGCACGTTATGCGCGGCAGCGAGCGGGCGTCAAGCGCCGTCGTGCGGGTCCGAGCGCCCGATCCCGCTGCGGCGCCGGGTTCCGCTGTCGCGGGCCGCGGCCGGACGCACGCAGAGGAGCAGGGCAAGGGTCAGCGGCAGCAGGAACAAGACCCGCGCGCCGTATCGGTGCGCCGGTTCGGACACGCCGCCGCAGACCAGGGCGTTCACGGCGATGCCGATGAGAACCATGACCGCCATCGCGCGGAGATCGGCCGGCAGGCGGCGGCCGAGGCACAGCCCGGCAAGGCCGGCGGCGGACAGCAGGTAGACCGCGCCGTGGAGCCAGGCGAGGGGCGCGAGCCAGTGGCGATCGGCCCCGGTCATGCGCCCCGCGCGCAAGGCCGAGGAGGGCCCGTCGGGATCGGGCATGGCCAGAAGCGCCTCGGAGGGGATGGTCATGTCGACCCGGAAATAGCCGATCTGGGTCGCCACATTGCGCATCAGCGCCCAGGCGAGGCCCGCGGGATCGCTCCTCGCGACATCCGCGAGGAACCGCAACTGCTCGCGCGAAATCGCCTGCTGCGCGTCGAGCGGCAGGCGCCTCAGCGAGCCGAGTTCCGGACTCCGGGCGAAGATGATGTTCGGGGCATAGAACCGCTGCGGATCCTCGCCCGCCGCCAGCACGTCGAAAAGCGCGCAGGTCGCCAGTTCCGGGTCAGGGCAATGTTCGGCGAGATAGAGGCGTCCGGGGCCGTCGCCGATGAGCCGCGCGGTGACGAAGGGCAGGTAGTGGGCGGTCTTCTTCTCGAAACGCTCGACGGCATAGCCGAAGAGCATCCGCTCGGCGACGCCGGTGCCGACCAGAAGCCCGATCAGGCCGAGCGCGGTCCACCACCGGCGGCCCGCCGCCGCGGGCGCCAGCATGAGGCCGACCGGCAGGATCACCGCCGCCATCAAGAGGTGCGACGGATGGACGAGGATCGCCGCGAGGGACAGCGCGATCGCCGCCAGCCGGTCGGCCCGCCCCATCCTCGCCCAGAAGGCGCACAGCACCGCGAGCATGAGGATCAGGACCGGCGCGAAGATGTCCGGCATCAGGAACGCGACGTAGAACGGCGCCGATCCGAGGCAGCCCGCGGCGAGCGCGATCGCCGTCATGCCCGAGGCTGGCGGCGCGGCCGGGCCCGCGCGGCGGATCTGCCGGGCGGCGATCCACACCGCAAGCCAGAGCAAGCAAAGGTTGAAGAGGATGATCCCGCCGGGGCCGGTCGCCCGTTCCAGACCTGCGAGCAGAAGGGCGTAGATCGCCGAGCGGCTGGCATTGACCACGCGGTCCTCGGCCGGTGCGGCGGCGGGCTGCGTGTCCGCGTCGCCCGGCCCGGCCGCCGCCGGGTCATCGGCGGGCAGGCCCAGCGACGTCAGGATGTTGTCGCCCTGATCGAGAAAGCCGATGGTGTCGAAGTAGAAGAGCGGCGCCCCGTTGGCGAGCCAGACCGAAAGGCAGAGCCCGGCGGCAAGAACGCTCCAGAGGGCGGGGCGCATCGTCGTCATCGCGTCCGGCTCGCGACAGGGGGCAGGCTCACGGGCGGGCGCGTCCCGAGCCGCGATACCGGAACGATCCTGTGCCCGGCGCTTCGGGCCATGTGCCTGCGGTTTCCGGCTGACATCGGTGCGGCCTTGCGGGTTGCCTCGATCGGTACGCACCGGCATGCCGTCGGATGCGCATGTCATTATCAGGGAAAGACTTTGCGGCAGGCAAGTGGGTGCCGCAGGGGCGGCTTCGGTTTTCGGATGTGATATGGAATGCGGCAAACACACCTGTTCCGAAAACATGCCTTCGCGTGTAGTATCTGCGCACAATCAGTCGCGGTTCCCGGAGGTCGCGACCTCTGGCAGCTCTTGGGACGGGCCGAATGCAGGATCGGTGGACAAATGCCTCCAACGCGCCCGGCTGTCCGGAACCGGATGTCTTGGCCGGGCGGTGGCATGCAGGTCGGCGCGATGGGGTTTGTGATTGTCCCCGCGAAGGAAAGGGGCGGTGATGCGGCTTCTTGTGACCGGCAGCGAGGGGCTCGTGGGGCGCTGGCTTTCGGAGTCGCTTCGGGCGGGCGGACACGATGTGGTCGCCTACGACATCCGTCTCGGCGACGACATTCGCGATCCGGACAACCTCGAACGCGCGATGCGCGGCTGCGAGGGGGTGGTCCATCTCGCCGCGATTTCCCGGGTGATGTGGGGCGAAATCCATCCGCGGCTCTGTCATGACGTCAACGTGGGCGGAACGGCGGCCGTCCTCGCTGCCGTGGCCCGGCAGCGCCCCGAGCCCTGGCTTCTGTTCTCCAGTTCGCGCGAGGTCTACGGCGATCCGCTCATGCTTCCGGTGACGGAAGACGCGGAGATACGCCCGATCAACCACTACGGCCGCAGCAAGGCCGAGAGCGAGGGTCTGATCGAAGCCGCCCGCGCCGACCGGCTTCGGTGCGGCATCCTCCGGCTCTCGAACGTCTATGGCGGCCTGAACGACCATCCGGATCGCGCCGTGCCCGCGTTCCTGTGGCGGTCGCTCGCGGGCGAGGAATTGCAGGTTTCGGGCTCCGACATGGTTCTCGACTTCGTGCATGTCGAGGATTGCGTGAAGGGGCTGCTGGTCGCGGCCGAGATGCTTTCGGGGGGCGCGGCATCGGTGCCGACCGTGCACCTGTCGAGCGGCGTGCCGACGACCCTGCTGGAACTGGCCCGCTCGGCGGTCGCCACCGCCGGGTCCGCGACGCCGGTAACGGGTGTGGACCGGCGGAGTTACGATGTGCGCGGTTTCGTCGGAGATCCCGCGCGTGCCCGTGAGGTTCTGGGCTGGCGCGCCGAAATCGCGCTTGAGGCAGGTCTGCGTCGGTTTCGGGACGATCTGATCGCGCGCGGCCGGCCGCTGGCGCTGGTTCCGGTGCCGTTCGCGGTGCCGCCCGATGTGGTCCGGCAAAGCCGTATTGAGTTAAGTGGTGCATGCGATTGAAGGTTGGCACAAATTGAGATCAGGACGTAAGGGAACGGCGCGGGCGGCCGGGCGTGAGGGCCGCGGCGACGCCCGGCCGGATCGGCGCGGCTAGACCGATGGCGACCCGCATCTTCGACATCGGAATTGCCGAGGCCGGCGGGGAATGGACCGGCCTTGGCGGCTACGACCGGGCGCTTTTTCTTATCCGGCTCGACAGGCGGCCGCTCGGCATGGTGACGGTGCCGGTGCGCGACGGGGCGGTCGCGCGCGGCGCGGTCCGGCGCGCGATCGGACCCCAGATCCGCCGCGAACTTGCCGTGGAACTGGCGCGCCGCTCGCATTTCCCGCCGCACAAGTCCTCGGCCCCGACGGCGACCATCGCGATCTGCACGCGGGACCGGCCCGACGATCTGGAACGCGCTCTTGCCGCGCTCACGGGTTTCGCGGACCGCGGCCAGGACATCCTGGTCGTCGACAACTGCCCGTCCACCGACGCGACCCGCCGTCTTGTCGACGGCTTTCCGTCGGTCCGGTACGTCTGCGAGCCGGTCAAGGGCCTCGACAACGCCCGCAACCGGGCGTTGGCGGAGGCGCGCGGCGAGATCGTCGCCTTCATCGACGACGATGCCGTCGCGGAGGACGAATGGCTCGACGCGTTGCTCGGCGGGTTCGAGGATCCGCGCGTCGCCTGCGTGACCGGCCTGACGATGCCGCTGGAACTGGAAACCGAGGCGCAGGAGGTGTTCGAATCTCTCGCCGGGTTTTCGCGGCGGGGCTTCGCCCGCAGGACGTTTTCCTCGCCGCCGACCCATCCGCTTGCGACTGGCCCCATCGGCGCGGGCGCCAACATGGCGATCAGGCGCGACCTCGTGCACTCGATCGGCCCGTTCGACCCGGCGCTGGATGCCGGAACGCCGACGAAGTCGGGGGGCGACCACGAATACATGACCCGCATCCTGCGCGCCGGCCACCACATCGTCTACGAGCCGGGCGCGGTCAACTGGCACCGCCATCGCCGGAGCTGGGAGGAGCTCGTCGCGACCATGCAGGGCTACGGCGTCGGGGTCTATGCCGGATGGACCCGCGCGTTTCTCGTCGACCACGACTGGGGCGTGTTCCGCCGCGCGCTGGGCTGGTTCCGCCACGACCAGCTGCCGGCACTGGTCCGCGCGACCTTTGCCCCCTCGAAGGACCGGCCGCGCGACCTTCTCTGGGCGGAACTGCGGGGCTGCTGGCAAGGCCCCTTCGCCTATCTCCGGGCGCGGCGGCAGGCGGGCGGGGCGGTAATTGACTGAGCCGCGGCCGGAGATCAGCGTCGTCATCCCGACGCATGCGCGCTGCGGCCAGCTTCTGCGCACGCTGGAGGCGCTCGAACGCCACAGCCTGGAGCGGTCGCGGTTCGAGGTCATCGTCGCGCTCGACGCCGCCGCCGACGGGACCGCCGCCGCGCTCGCGGAGCGCGGCTGGCGGTTCGATCTGCGCCAGGCCGAATCCGCGCGGCGCGCGGCGGGCGCTGCCCGCAACGCCGGCGCGGCGATCGCGCGGGCCGGGCGGCTGGTCTTTCTCGACGACGACATCATCGTCGGCGCAGATTTCCTTGCGGCGCATCTTCGGGTGGCGGGCGATGACCCGGCCGTTGTCGTGGTCGGACAGTCGGCCCCGGCCATCGCCGGGGACGGGCTCTTCGCCGAGGCGCTGCGGCGGTGGTGGACCGACCGGTTCCATGCACTGTCGGCACCGGATCACCGGTTCGCCTATTCCGACGTCATGAGCGGCAACCTCTCGATTGACCGTGCCCTGTTCGAGCGCCTTGGCGGCTTCGATACGACCCTCGATTGCCGGGAGGACTACGAGCTCGGCTACCGCCTCGTCGCGGCGGGAGCGAGGATTCGATACGCGGCCGACGCGCATGGCCTGCATCACGACACGAGCGACCTGCGGCGGAGTTTCGACCGGGCCCGCGCGGAAGGGCGGGCCGATGTTGCCATCGCGCGCAAGCATCCCGAGCTGTTTCCCTTCCTGCTCGCCGCCGAGATGACGGCGCCGGGCGTCCGGGCATGGCTTTTGCGCCAGTCGGTGTTCCGGCTGGCCGGGCCGGCGCGGCTCGCGGCGGCGGGGCTGGGCGCGCTCTTGCCGGTCTTCGAGGCGGCCGGGCTTCGCCGCACCTGGCATCGGGGCAGCCGCATGGTGCGAACCCATGCCTATCATCGCAGCGTGGCCGAGGCCCTCGGCGCGCAAGGGGAACTCGATGCGCTCGCCGGGCGCGCGGCCGAGGCGGCGAAGGCTCAGGTGCCGCCGGTCCTCGGGATCGAGCTCGCCGGGGGTATCGAGGCCGCGCGACGGCAATTCATCGAGAGCGGTCCCCTCGCGTTCGAGCTGCGGCTCGGCGGCAAGCCCGTTGCGCGGGTCGGCGCGCAGCCCGGCCTTGTGGTGCCGGGTCTGCGGCAGTTCGATGCCGCTCTGAACGCGCGCATCCGCGACTGGGCGCCCGGTGTCATGGCGGCGGAGCATATGCCGCCCCTGCCCGATGCGCCGCTGGAGGGGCAGGGGGATCCGGCCGAGCGTGACGCGGATGCCGGGACGGCGCTGGCGGAGCTTGACCTCGCCGACTGGCGCTTCACGCCCCGAGGCGGCCGGACCGGTTATCCCCTGCGCGTTCTGGTGCGCCGCGGTGCCCGGCCCCTCGGCTGGATTTCCGTCGATAAGCGGCCGCCGGCGGGGGCGCTCGCGGCGGCGCTGCGGGACGGGGTGGTGCGCGATGCGGCGATCTGCGAGCGGCTCCTGGCGGATGCGTTGACCGGCACGCCGCCGGAGCCCGATCCCGCGCCGCTCACGGTGGTGGTCTGCACGCGCGACCGGACCGAGCGGCTGAAGCGGTGCCTCGCCGCGATCGCGGGGCTGGGCCACCCGGAGTTCGAGGTCATCGTCGTCGACAACGCGCCGGCCACGGAGGCGACGGCGCGGCTCGTCGCGGCGCTGCCCAATGTCCGCTATGTCCGGGAGGACCGGCCGGGCCTCGACTGGGCGCGCAACCGCGGACTTGCCGAGGCGCGGACCGACATCGTAGCCTTCACCGACGATGATACGGAGGTGGACCGGCATTGGCTTTCGGGCATTTCGGCCGCATTCGCCGACCCGGAGGTCGCGGCGGTGACGGGGCTGGTCCTGCCGATGGCGCTCGGGACGGCGGCGGAGCATTATTTCGAGAATGTCTATGGCGGCATGGGCAAGGGATTTGACCCGGTGACTTGGCGCCGCACGGATCTCAGCCCGCGCGCGATGCTCTGGGCCAACCGCTTCGGCGTCGGCGCCAACATGGCGTTCCGCCGCTCGGCGCTGAACTGGATCGGCGGCTTCGACCCGGCGCTGGATGTCGGCACGGCGACCCGCGGCGGCGGCGATCTCGAGATGTTCCACCGGGTCGTGCGCCGTGGCGGCGCGCTCGCCTATACGCCCTCGGCTGTCGTCTGGCACGAGCACCGGAGCAGCATGGGCGCGCTGCGTGACCAGATGCGCGACAACGGGTCGGGGTTCGCGGCCTATCTTCTCGCCGTGGGCCGGAGCGGCATGGTCAGCCGGGCGACGCTTCTGGCCTTCGCCCTGTACGACTGGATCTGGGGCTGGCTCATCCGCCGCCTGATCTGGCCGCAGGGCAGCCACCGGCGCCTCACGCTGGCCGAGCTGTCGGGCCTCTTCCGGGCTCCGGGACGATACCGGCGGGCGCGGGTCACGGCGCGCCGTCAGGGGGCGCCGGACGACCCGGCCGCACCGCTCGCGGAGGGGCGCGAGGCATGAGGATTCCGGACCGCAGGTCGATACGGCACATGCTCGACGTGATCGGCGTGCTGGTCGCGCGGGACCAGAAGGCGCGCTACCAGAGCACGGCGATGGGCGTCTTCTGGGCGGTCGTGAGCCCGGCGCTGTTCCTCATGACCTTCTATGTCCTTTTCAAGGTCATGCTGCCCCTGAACATTCCCAACTACGCCTCGCATCTCTTCATCGCGCTCATCCTCTGGACCTGGTTCCAGACCACGACAATGGAGGCGGTGGGCACCATCGTCGGCAACCCCGGCCTGGTCAATCAGCCCCGCTTCCCGGTCGCCGCGCTGCCGCTGGCCGCCACGGTGTCGAACTTCGTGACCCTTCTCCTGACCCTTCCGCTTCTGGTGGTGATCCTGTGGGTCGAGGACGCGAAAGTCGGGCCGGCGCTCGTCGCGCTGCCGATCCTGACGCTTTGCCAGTTCGTGTTCGTCCTCAGCATGGCCTATTTCGTCTCGGCGCTGAACGTGGTCTTCCGCGACCTGCAGTACATCGTGCCTATTCTCTTGCAGTTCGGGTATTTCACCACGCCGATCTTCTATTCCGCCGACGCGTTGCCCGAGCGCGCGCGGCAGATCCTCTCGCTCAACCCAATGCTTCAGATCATAGAGGCCCACCGCAGCGTCCTGATCTACGGCGAATGGCCGGACTGGCGCGCGATCGGCATCCTGCTCGTGGCCTCGCTCGTACTGCTGGCGCTGACCTATCGCTTCTTCCGCGGCGCCAGCCTGCGCTTCCTGGAGGAGATATGACAGTGACCGCGCTGCGCGCCGAAGGCCTGCAAAAGAGCTTCCGCCATCAGGGTGCGGACGCGCCGCGCACCTTCCGGCGCTGGGTCGAGGGCGGCTGGCGGACGCGGCCGCGCGGGGAGATGATCCGCGCGCTCGACGATGTGAGCCTGGAGGTGGCGCCGGGCCAGATGCTCGGGGTCATCGGCCGCAACGGCGCCGGCAAGTCGACGCTTCTGCGGCTGCTCGGCGGGGTGATGCAGCCGGACCGGGGGCGGGTGATCGCCACGGCGCCGGTCAATGGCCTCTTGGCGCTGAACACCGGCATGCATCCGGAACTGACCGGGCGCGAGAACATCGTGATCAACGGCGTGCTCTCGGGCCTGCTCAGGGAGGAGGTCCGCGCGCGGTCCGACAGCATCATCGCCTTCGCGGAAATGCAGGACCATATCGACGACCCCGTGCGCACCTACAGCAGCGGAATGAAGCTGCGGCTCGGCTTCTCGGTCGCGGTGCATGTCGAGCCGAAGATCCTGTTGATCGACGAGGTTCTGGCGGTGGGCGACATCGAGTTCCAGAAGAAGTGCCTCAGGCGCATCGCCGAGTTCAAGGAAAACGGCTGCGCCATCGTTCTCATCAGCCATGACCTCGGAACGGTCCGGCGGGTCTGCGACCGGGTTCTCTGGCTGGACCGCGGGCAGGTCCGGGCGATCGGCGCGCCCGAGAGTGTCGTCTCCGCCTATGAGGGCGAAAGCAGTGGCGTGACCAGCATGGATGGCTGGGGCGAGGTCGCCGGCGTCACCCTGCGCGACCCTGCCGGGGCGGGGATCGAGACGCTCGCGCCGGGTGCCGGCCTAACGGTCGGGGTCGCGCTGCGTGCGCTGCGGCCGATTTCCCGGCCGCAAGTCGGCATCACGATCGCCGATGCCTCGGGGCATGTCTGCTTCGATGCCGACAGCCTGGCCGATGGCGTCGATATGCCTGACCTTACCGGCAACGCAGACCTGTCGGTCGAGATCGCGCGCCTCGATCTCACGCCGGGGCACTACACGGTCAGCGTCAGCCTGCGGCCCGGCGGAAGCGATCCTTCGCAATTGAGCCACTGGAGCGCCTGTCCGCTCACCATCGAGGGCGACGCCCGTCCGAACGGCATGCTCAACCCGCCGCGACACTGGCGTATCGCGGGCGGGTGATGCGGGTTCGCGGTCTCAGGGCTCGGAGAGGAAGGCGAAGGGCCGCTCGCCGTTCTGGATCAGGTCGCGAAGGTCGGTGCGCGGCCCGGCCCTGTCCCGGATCAGCGAGACGATCTTCTGGCGGTGCACCATGCGCAACTCGCGGGAGCGGAACCACAAGGGATTGAGCAGGTAGGATTCGACCAGCAGCCGGGCGATGGTCCGGTAGTCCCGGTTGCGCAGGAAGGCGGTCATCAGCCAGCCGTTCAGAAGCGTGCGGGCGTCGGCGAAGCAGCGGTCGGGCGTATCGGGAAACTCCGCGCGGATATCGTCCATCACTGCGCGGACGGCCTTGAGCTGCCGGCGAGGCTCGCGCTGGGACATGCCATGCTCGACAAGCCGGTAGCCGACGAGGAAGCGCGGCACGAGAACCGGCGCCTGCCGGGCAGCGAGGCGCAGGACCAGCTTCCAGTCCTCGGCTCCCTGGACGCCGCGCGCGCGCAGGGACGGGTCGAAGCCGCCGGCCTCGGCAACCGCGGCGCGGCGGAACAGCGAGGCGCTGCCGCAGCCGACCGAGTTCAGCGTCAGGAGCCCTTCGAAGTCGTGGCGCGGCTCGTGGCGCCACGGCGGGGCCGGGATCAGCCGGTTCGCGGTGTCGACGCGAAGCAGGTAGGCATAGGCGAAGGGGGCTTCGGGATGGTCCTCCAGTGCTGCGTGCAGGCTCTCCAGAAAGTCCGGGTGCCAGAGGTCGTCGGCGTCAAGAAAGGCGACGTATCCGCCTTTCGCCTCGTCCAGACCGCGATTGCGTGCCGCCGCGAGGCCGCGGTTCTCCTGCGTCACCATGCGGAACCGGGCGTCGGAGGCGAGAATGGGGGCCATGATCGCCTCGAGGTCGTCGGTCGAGCCGTCATTGACGACGATCACCTCGTAGGCGATGCCGCGCTGGGCGCGGACTGAGCGGATCGTGTCCCGGATCGACCAGCCCGAGTTGTGCGCGGGGATGACAACGCTGATCAAGTCGTCGTTCATGCTTGATCGTCCATCTGGTCCTGGGCGGCGCCTCCTGCAAAGAGCCATGTACGCAATCTAGACGACTTCCGGCGGCCGATCCAATCCATTTCCGATCCGCCTTCGGCCGGGAAGGCGCGCCTGTCCGGTCAGCGCGACGGCAGGTCTTTGCCCGCGAACCGAAGGTGACCCTCTTTCATCCAGACCCGGCAGCCGTCCTTCCCAGCGACGGCGGAGAGCCTGGCCCCGATCGGCAGGCGCAGCCACGATCCCGGCGCGAAGCCTTCCCCGCCTTCGAGAAACCCGCCCTCAAGGCAGAGGATCTCCAGGCCGCCGACAGGCGTCACCTCGACCGTCGCGCCGGGCGCCCACTGCTCGATCCGGACGCATTCGCGGGCGTCCTCGTACAGGATCGCGCTGCCGACGCCCGGCCGGCCGGGAGGCGCCTGCAGGTCGAGGTCGCGCGTGTCGCGCGTGACCTCGTTCCGGTCGTCGGGCGCGAACTGCCAGAGCTTGACGAAGATGGTGCAGCCCGGCGCGGAGCCGGGCGTGTGGCGCGATGTCGGCGGATTGCGGACGTAGCTGCCCGCCGGGAAGTCGCCTTGCTCGTCCTGGAACACGCCGTCGAGGACGAGGAACTCCTCGCCGCCGTCATGAGTATGCGGCGAAAACCGGCTGCCCGGAGCGAAGCGGACGATCGTGGTCGCCCGCGCCACCTCGTCGCCGATCCGGTCAAGCATCTTGCGCTCGACGCCGGGCATCGGCGAGGGGGTCCAGTCCATCCGGTCGGCATGGACCGCGACGCGGAGGTCGAAATCGGCGTTGAGTTCCATCGGGCTTCTCCCTGTGGGCCCGTGCGGGGCGAAGCGTGATCTTGGGCGACGGGGCGCTCCAAGGCGGGTTCGCCTTCGCGCGTTGCATCCGATACTCGCTTCCCTTGGGCTTCCCGTCTAGTTGTCTCGCATCACGTTGACCGAGCAATTCGCGTGGCGCACGACGCGCGCCGCCGTCGGGCCGATCAGGTAGTCCTTCAGCGAGGGGCGGTGCGCGCCGAGCACGATCATCGTCGCGCCGATATCCTTCGCGACCTTCAGGATCTCCTCGTAGGCGGTGCCATGCCGCGCGATGGTGCTGACCTTCATGCCGCCCGGCGTATGGTCCGCGACGATCTCGTTCAGCTTGTCGAGCGCCTCCTTGACGATCGCCTTCAGGTCATAGTTCTCCGATCCGCCCATCTCGCCGCGGATCGCGTAGCGGTAATCGAGCCCCGACAGGATGTCCGGCACGACGGTCATCACCACCAGCTCGGCCTTGCGGACCTTGGCCTGGACGACGCCCTCGGCGATCGTCTTGAGGCCGGTCTTCTGGTCCGCCATGTCGATCGGAACAAGGATCTTTTCGCCCATCTTCTGCTCTCCTTCCCTGTTTCACCGGGCTTCGCGGCGCAAATAGAGCCAGAAAAGCCATATGAACATCAAAACCAGCGCGACGTTCAGCACCGAGACGTCGGCCGAGGGATTCATCGCCGCAGGCGGCGTCGGCAGCGTCGGCGCGAAGGCCGCCGCGAGCGGCAGCACCGGGTCGATCAGCTCGCCCCCGGTGATGCCGGCCGCCAGGGCCTGCACCGTGCTCGTCGGCACCGGCTTCAGGGCGGGGGCGGCCGTGGCACCTGGGCCCTGGTCGCCAATCGTGGCGACCGCCGGAACCGGCGCGGGCCCGGCCAGAACCGCCTGGCTCGACAGCGTTTCGACGGCCGAGAACTGCCCGCCGTAGGCGCCGCCGGGAATGCGGGTCTGGCGCAGGAACGGGTATTTCACGAGGTTGGCGCCCTGCGCCCAGCCATCGACCGGCAGGAGCTTCAGATCCGCGGTCGAGAATGCATCCGCGATCATGTCGCTGCCGACGGGCGCGGGAAGCACGGCGACCTTGCCCTTCGCGTCGAGAAGCGCCAGGAGATCGCCCGCGCTTGCCGCGTCGGTTACGGTCAGCGCCGCCGTCAGGCCGAGCGCGTCGGTGAGGATCGTGGCGATCCGGTAGGACGCCGAACCTTCCGGGCCGACGATGAGCGCGGTGGCCTCGGAGAGCGCGCCGACACCCGCGTCGCCGGTCGGGCTGACGAGGTGGACCGCGTTCGCACCGACCGCCGCGAGGCCCTCGAAGGCCTCGGTCCGCACCGGCGTCGGGCCGGAGAGGTCGAAGAAGCTCTCGGCGCCGACGAGGGCGAGCCGGGCGTTGCCATTCGCGACCTCCGCCAACGGATCGTGGTTCGGGTCGATCGTGACCTCGCGGCCGACATAGGCCCGCCGGGCGGAGCGCAGCGCGGTGCTGGCAAGATCGCTCTCGGCCAGGAGCGGCGAGGCGGCGATCATCAGCGGTTCTTCCGCCTCCACCGCGCCCGCCGCGATCAGCCCGAGCCGGGCCAGCGCGTCGCGCGCCACGGCCTCGGGCGAACGGCCCTCGAGATCGACGCGGCGGTTGAGCGCCTGCATCTCCTCGTTGGTGAACTTGCCGCCGAGCGCGTCGAGCGCGCCGCCGAGGGCGGGGTATCTCGACAGCGATTCCAGCCGGACGATCGGCGCGAGCTCGTAGACCGGGAAGAACTGGAGATCGTCCTTCAGAAGCGTCAGCCCGTAATCTGCGATCTGGCCGTCGGTCGTGTAGACCTCGATCACGTCGACCTCGCCGTCGAGAAGCTGGTCGTAGAGCGTTCCACGGTCGGAAAGCGGCACCTCGACGATCTCGCCGAATTCGAAGCCGTAGCGCTGTGTCATCGGGGTGAGGCCGTCGAGCGGCCGCTTGGTGAAGTCGTCCTCGATCCCGATCGTCACCTCGGAGCTGCGCCGGACGAGCTGCGACATGTCGGTCAGGCGCATGTCCTCGGCCCGCTCGGGCAGCATCGCGAGCCCGTAATTGTTGGCCACGCCCACCCGCTCGCGCCAGGAGATGCCGAGCGGCTCGAAGATCTGCTTCACCCGCTCGGTCGCGGCATCGCCGTCGGCCAGCGGGCTCTGGCCGAGCATGACAAGGCCGGTGCCGTTGTATTCGGGATAGGCGTCGATATCGCCGCGCTTCAGGGCTTCGAGGATCGCGGGCGTGTTCTCGTATTCCACGACGCCTTCGACGGGAATGCCCTGTTCCGCGATCACGGCCGCCATCATGTGGGCGAGGATCTTGCTCTCGCCGAAGTTCTTGGCGCCGATGCGGATCTTGCCGTCCTCCTCGGTGCAGCCGGCGAGCGCGGCCAGGGTGGCCAGAATGGCGATGATTGCGCGAATGGACATGTGACCCTCCTTTCCGCGCCCGGTCACGACGCGCTGTCCTGCGCCGCCTCGGCGGCGCCGGCCGGCCCGCGGCCCTCGATCTCGCCGCGTGCCTCGATGACTTCTGGCTCCTCGATCTCCTTGCGGATCTCCCGCATGAAGCCGACGATCTGCAAAAGCACGATGATCGCGAAGGGGATCGCCCCGGTGATGGCCATCGCCTTGGCGACGGTCACGGATTCGGTCACGAGCGTCGAGAAGGTGAGGACCGCGATCAGGATGCCCCAGATCATCTTCTGGATCACCGGCGGGTTGAGGTCCCCGTTCGTCGTCATCATCGACAGCACGAAGGTGCCCGAGTCCGCCGAGGTCACGAGGAAGATGAAGAGGAGCGCCGCCGCGAGCCCGGCGAGGATCGTCGCACCGGGGAAGTAACCGAGGAAGGCGAAGAGTGCGGCGAAGACGTCCTCGAAGATGATCTCCTTGAGACCGCCGCCACCGTACATCTCGATGTAGAAGCCCGCGCCGCCGAAGGCCGCGAACCAGAGCATCGAGAAGATGGTCGGCACCAGAACGACGCCGAAGATGAACTCGCGGATCGTGCGCCCGCGCGAGATTCGGGCGACGAAGATACCGATGAACGGCCCCCAGGCCAGCCACCAGATGAGGTAGGTGAGCGTCCAGCCCGAGGTCCAGCCGGTCAGCCCCTCGAACGGGTAGAGCGTGAAGGACTTGGTGATGATCGCGCTGAAATAACGCCCGATCGAGTCGACGAAGGTCTCCATGATGAACTGCGTCGGGCCGGCAAAGATGACCATCAGCATGATCGCGACCGTCAGCACCATGTTGATGTTGGAGAGGATCTTGATCCCCTTGTCGACGCCGGTCGTGGCCGACAGCATGTAGGCGACGAAGAGCGCGACGAGGATGATCATCGACATCGTGTTGTTCTGCTCGGTGCCGAAGGCGTAGTACATGCCCGAGCGCACCGCGAGCGCGCCCATCGCCAGCGAGCCTGCGAGGCCGAAGACGACCGAGATCACGCCGAGGATGTCGGCGGCCTTGCCGACCGTCTCGCCGGCCGGGCCCTTGAAGACATGCTTGATCGGGGTCGAGATCATCGAGGGTTCGTTGCGGCGGAAGGTGAAATAGGCGATCACCAGCGCGCAGCAGCCATAGATCGACCAGGCATGCAGGCCCCAGTGCAGGTTGGTGATGACCAGCGCCTCGCGGGCGGCCGCGGGCGTCTCGCCCTCCATCCCCGGCGGGGAGACGAAGTGGTACATCGGCTCGGCCGCGCCCCAGACCAGAAGCCCCGAGCCCATGCCGCCCGCGAACAGCATCGCGATCCAGGAGCCGGTGTCGAACTCCGGCTCCTCGTCGTCCTTGCCGAGGCGGATATGCCCGTAGGGCCCGAACGCCATGTAGCCGCCGAGCAGGAGGAACCCCGAACACATGGCGAGCCACATCCAGCCCGCACCGTTCAGGAGATAGCCGGTGAAGGCCTGCGCCGAACCGGTCATGCTCGACGGGCTGATCACGCCCCAGACGCCGATGGCGAGGCAGAGCGTCATGGCGACAATGAAGACTGTGTTGAAAGACGCGCCTTTGAACGATGACATCAAGTCACTCCCCTTGCTGGAGTTCGGTTCCGTGGGGTCGTGTCAATCTTCAAGTGGACGGCGAAAAGATATTTCGGTCAACCTTGACAATCTGATTGTTTTTATTTGGCGATTCGGTGCCGCGGTGCCCTTTTGCGCCATGAAACCTTGCGAACCCGGACGGCTCGCGCCTGTCCGGGGCGATCCGCCGTTCCATGCGGCTCCGTCCGGGCGGCCGTCGTTTCCGGACGGCGGCGACGGTGCATACGGGATCCGGGGGCGGCATCCCCGAGAAATCTGTTGCGCCGGATCGCTCGAGGCGTCTGGATGGCAGGTAGGCACCCTCTGGACGGGCGCCGCAACCGACGCGGATAAGGCAGATCCCAGATGGCCTTTACCCTGAGACAGCTTCAGTTCTTTGTCGCCGCGGCCGAGCACGGAAGCGTGTCGGGCGCCGCCAAGGCACTCGCGATCTCCCAGTCTTCGGTCACGGAAGCGATCAAGGCGCTGGAGGCCGATCTCGGCATCGTGTTGTTCGAACGCCGGGCGCGCGGCATTGCGATCACCAATGCGGGGCACCAGTTCCTGCGGCACGCGCGCAAGATCCGGGATGACGTCTCGGACGCCCGCCGTGCCTTCCAGCTTGAAACCTCTGAGAGGAGCGGCGAACTCAGGCTCGGCGTCACCTCGCTCGTCGCGGGATACGGGCTGGCGGAGACATTGTCACGGTTCCGGCGGACCTTTCCCTCCGTGCGGATCTCGGCCATCGAGGATTCCGGCGAGTATCTCGAACACCTCCTGATAGGCGGCGAAATCGACGTCGCCTTCCTTCTGGTCTCGAACATGCACAACCGCAGCGCCTTCCAGGTCGAGAGCATCGCCGCGTCGGCCATGCGGCTCTGGTTGCCACTCGGTCATCCGCTGGCCGCGAAGGAGGCGATCGAGCTCGACGAGGTGGCGCGCGAGCCATTGATCATGCTCTCGCTCGAAGAGATCGAGGAAAGCACCAACCGGCTCATGGCGTCGCTTGGAACCCGGCCGGACGTGGCTTTCCGGACCCGGTCGGTCGAGGCGGTGCGCAGCCTCGTCGCGACTGGAGTTGGACTCGCGATCCTACCGGACCTGATCTACCGGCCCTGGTCGCTTGAAGGCGACCGCATCGAGATCCGCGACGTCTCGGGCGACCTGCCCACCGTCCAGGTCGGCATGGCCTGGCGCCGTGGTGCGCCTCTGTCGCCGATCACGCGCGATTTCGTGCGTCTCGCGCAGGCGTCGTTCTGACCCGCGGCGTAGCTATCGGATAATCCGATAATAACCTTTTGTATTTTGCGTTTGCGAATTTTCGCAGGCGGCGCAGTATTTTCAGCGCGGAAAGAGTGCCGCAATTCACCTCTTTGAGGTGGTCAGGGGGAACTCATGTGGAGCATTGCTTCTCGGTCCGAACACGCGCTTCTGGTGTCGGCGGCTTTGACACTTTCGGCCGGGATGGCCTGGGCAGGCGGCCCGCTCGACACGGTCGAAGGCTACCTGTCGGCTTGGAACGCGCATGACAGCGCGGCGGCGGCCGCCTATCTCGCCGAAGACGTGCGTTATTACGACGCGTCCGTCGGTACGCCCGTTGAGGGGCGCGAGGCGGCCAAGGCACAGGTGATCGACGCCTTTCTCAACGCCGCGCCTGACGCGGTATGGAAGATCGAGGGCGCACCGATCGTGGAGGGCAATTCGGTGGCATTCGAATGGACCTTCTCGGGCACAAACACCGGCGCATGGTCTGACGGTACGGAGGCCACCGGAAAGGCCTTCAGCTTCCACGGCGCTTCGGTCTTTCGCGTCGACGGCGACGAGATCCAGAACCAGGCCGACTACTACGATGCGCTTGGGTTTTACAAACAGCTCGGGCTGATGTGAGCCACGGGCAAGCAGGGAGACGGACGATGAAGAAACTGTTAATTTCGACAACGATCCTGGCGTTTGCGGGGACTGGCCTCGCGCAGGCGCAGATGACCGAGGTCGGACCGGGCGAGGGGCAGCTCGATATCGTCGCCTGGCCCGGCTATATCGAGCGCGGCGAGACCGACGCCGCCTTCGACTGGGTGACCAAGTTCGAGGAGGCCTCCGGCTGCAAGGTCAACGTGAAGACCGCCAACACCTCGGACGAGATGGTGGCGCTGATGAACGAGGGCGGCTTCGACCTCGTCACCGCGTCGGGCGACGCCTCTTTGAGGCTGATCGCCGGCAAGCGGGTGCAGCCGATCAACGTCGACCTCATCCCTTCCTGGTCCACCGTGGACGACCGGCTGAAGGACGCAGCCTGGCACACGGTGAATGGCGAGCATTTCGGCACGCCCTACATGTGGGGCCCGAACGTTCTCATGTACAACACGGAGGCTTTCGGGGACAGCCCGCCGACCTCGTGGAACGTCGTATTCGAGGAGGTGACCCTGGCCGACGGGAAGTCGAACAAGGGGCGGGTGCAGGCCTATGACGGGCCGATCCACATCGCAGATGCGGCGAACTACCTGATGTTTCACAAGCCCGAACTCGGCATCACCTCGCCCTACGAGCTGAACCAGGAGCAATACGACGCCGCACTCAACCTGTTACGCGGCCAGCGGGAGCTGGTGAACCGCTACTGGCACGACGCCTTCATCCAGATGGACGACTTCAAGAACGAGGGCGTGGTGGCCTCGGGCTCGTGGCCCTTCCAGGTCAATATCATGCAAGGCGAAGGGCAGCCCATCGCATCTGTGGTTCCTGAAGAGGGGGCGACCGGCTGGGCGGACACGACGATGATGCATGTCGATGCGCCGCACCCCAACTGCGCCTACCTGTGGATGGAGCATTCGCTGGCGTCCAACCTGCAATCCGATCTTTCGGTCTGGTTCGGCGCGAACCCGTCCGTGCCGGCGGCGTGCACCGACGGGCGCGGCATGCAAACGGCGGAGGGCTGCACCAAGAACGGCCTCGACGATTTCGAGAAGATCAAGTTCTGGACCACGCCGGTGTCGAGCTGCGCGAGCCAGGGCGAGTGCGTGCCCTATTACCGCTGGGTCTCCGACTACATCGGGGTGATCGGCGGCCGCTGATCCTGCACCTGATCCAACGAAATCCGCCCGGCGGCACTTGAGCCGCCGGGTCAGAGAACCGGTATGTCCATGTCCTATGCTGTAGAATTCGACGAAGTCTCTCGCAGTTTCGGCGCGGTGCGCGCGGTCGACAACGTGTCCATCGCGATCGAGGAGGGCACTTTCTTCGCCATGCTGGGCCCGTCCGGCTCGGGCAAGACAACCTGCCTGCGGCTCATCTCCGGGTTCGAGCGGCCGAATGCGGGGCATGTGAGGATCTTCGGCGAGAATTCGGAGAACCTGCCGCCCAATCGCCGCCCGGTGAATACGGTGTTCCAGGACTACGCGCTCTTTCCGCACCTGAACGTCCGGGACAACGTCGCCTACGGGCTGATGGTGCAGGGCGTCGACAAGCGCAGCCGTCACGGCCGGGCGGACGAGATGCTGGCGCTCGTGAAGCTAGGCGATTACGGCGACCGCAAACCCGCCCAGCTTTCCGGCGGGCAGCGGCAGCGCGTGGCGCTCGCCCGCGCGCTCGTCAACAAGCCCCGCGTCCTTCTGCTCGATGAACCGCTCGGCGCGCTCGATCTGAAGCTCCGCGAGGCGATGCAGGACGAGCTCAAGGCGCTGCAAAAGCAGCTCGGCATCACCTTCGTCTTCGTGACCCACGACCAGGGCGAGGCGCTGTCGATGGCCGATCGCGTCGCGGTCTTCAACGACGGGCGGATCGTGCAGGCCGGCAGCCCGGAAGACATCTACCAGCGCCCGCGCACGCGGTTCGTCGCCGATTTCGTCGGCTCGGCCAACGTGCTGTCGCCCGCACTCAGCCAGTCGGCGGGCAGCGCGAAGGCGTGGCACAGCCTGCGACCGGAGTCGATGGAGCTTGCGAAGGCGGAAAGCGGACGCCTGGCCGGTACGGTCGCGTCGATACGCTACATCGGACCCGTCAAGCGCGTGACCGTGGACCTTGGCGGTGACCAGCTCACGGTGGCGGTTCCGGCGGAGCGGACGGTGCCGGAACCTGGGACGCGGGTCGGGCTCAACTGGAGCGACGCCTCGATCCACCGGATGGAGGACGAGTGATGGTCGCAAGCCATCAGGGCCTCGCCCAGCGGGTCTCGGACGCCTTCTGGCGCCAGCCTCGCCTGCTTCTGCTCGTCCTCTTGCTGCCGCCGCTCCTCTGGCTCGGCATCGTCTATGTGGGATCGCTCTTCGCCCTACTGGTCCAGAGCTTCTTTTCGATCGACGAGTTCACGGGCCTCATCAATTACGAGGTCACGCTCAAGACCTATGCGGAGCTGCTGCAGCCCGCCAATTTCGACATCATCCTGCGCACGACCCTGATGGCGGCCGCGGTGACCGTCGCCGCCGCGATCGTGGCCTTTCCGATCGCCTACTATGCCGCGCGCTACGCGAAGGGCCCGATGAAGGCGCTCTTCTATCTCGGCGTGATGCTGCCGCTGTGGTCGAGCTATCTCGTGAAGGTCTACGCTTGGAAACTGATCCTCGCCAAGGAAGGCATCCTGAACTGGATGGTGGAAGGGATCGGCGCGAGCGCGGTCCTGAACGCTGTGCTGTCGATGCCGGTGATCGGCGGAGGCTCCCTGTCGGTCAGCTACATCGGCACGTTCCTCGTCTTTCTCTACGTCTGGCTTCCCTACATGGTCCTGCCTGTGCAGGCGGCGCTCGAACGCGTGCCGCAGAACCTGCTGGAGGCGTCGGGCGATCTCGGGGCCAGCCCGGGCCAGACGCTGCGCCATGTGATCCTGCCGCTTGCCTTGCCGGGGATCATCGCCGGCTCGATCTTCACCTTCTCGCTGACGCTCGGCGACTACATCATTCCCCAGATCATCGGTTCCTCGCGGCTCTTCATCGGGCAGGCGGTCTATGCCCATCAGGGCACCGCCGGGAACATCCCCCTCGCGGCCGCCTTCGCCGTGGTGCCGATCGTGATCATGGGTTTCTATCTCTGGATGGCCAAGCGGAAGGGGGCGTTCGATGCACTCTGAGCGCGCCCCTTTGGGACTGAAGATCGCGGCCTTCGCCGGGCTCGCGTTCCTGCACCTGCCGATCATCCTGATCTTCGTCTACGCCTTCACGACCGAGGACCGATCGTACCAGTGGCCGCCCCCGGGGCTGACGCTGAAATGGTTCGGCGTCACCTGGAACCGCCCGGATGTCTGGGCCTCTCTCGGCCTTTCGCTGAAGGTCGCCGCGGTCTCCACCGTGATCGCCATCGCGCTCGGCACGCTCTGCGCGGCCGCCGTGAGCCGGGCGAAGTTCTTCGGGCGCGAGTCGATCTCGCTTCTGGTGATCCTGCCGATCGCCCTGCCCGGTATCATCACCGGCATCTCGCTGCGCTCGGCCTTTAACCTCGGCGACATCCCGTTCTCGACGCTGACGATCGTACTCGGCCACGCCACGTTCTGCATCGTCGTGGTCTACAACAACGCGGTCGCGCGGTTCCGCCGGCTGTCGGGGTCGCTCGTTGAGGCGTCGGCGGATCTCGGCGCGAACAGCTTCCAGACCTTCCGGCACGTGATACTGCCCAACATCTCGACCGCGCTACTCGCCGGGGGGATGCTCGCCTTCGCGCTGTCCTTCGACGAGGTGATCGTGACCACCTTCACCGCCGGCCAGCAGCAGACCCTGCCGATCTGGATGCTCGAAGAGCTTGTCCGGCCGCGCCAGCGCCCGGTGACCAACGTGGTCGCGATGGTCGTCGTGCTGGTGACCTTCCTGCCCATCCTGGGCGCCTATTACCTGACCCGCGGCGGCACCGAGACCGCCGGGGGCGGCAAATGACATCCGCATAGCGAGGATAAGACATGGATACCAAGCTCCTGATCAACGGCGCTTTCACCGAGGGAACAGAGACAAAAGAGGCGATCCTGAACCCGCGCAACGGAGAGGCGATCCTCCATCTGCCCGAGGCTTCGGCGGAGCAGGTCGAAGCGGCCGTCGCGGCGGCCTCGGACGCCTTCTCCGGCTGGGCGCGCACCTCGCCGTCGGCCCGCGCCGCGGCGCTTCTGAGGATTGCCGACCGGATCGAGGCCGAGGGCGAGGCCTTCGGACGGCTCGAGGCGCTGAACTGCGGCAAGCCGATCAATGCCGCGATCGGCGACGAGATCCCGGCGATCGTGGATGTCTACCGCTTTTTCTCGGGCGCGGCGCGCAACATGCACGGACCGGCGGCGGGCGAATACATGGAAGGCTTCACCTCGATGGTCCGCCGCGATCCGGTCGGCGTCATCGCCTCGGTCGCGCCCTGGAACTATCCGCTGATGATGATGGCTTGGAAACTCGCCCCCGCGATCGCCGGCGGCAACACCGTCGTCTTCAAGCCCTCCGAGCAGACGCCCCTGACCGCGCTCAAGCTGGCGCGGATCCTGGCCGAGGAGTTGCCGCCCGGCGTCGTGAACATCGTGACCGGGCGCGGCGAGACCGTGGGGAACGCGCTCGTCTCGCATCCGAAGGTCGACATGATCTCCCTGACCGGCGACGTCGCGACGGGCAAGAAGATGCTTCAGGCGGCGTCGAAATCGGTCAAGCGCACTCATCTGGAGCTTGGCGGCAAGGCGCCGGTCATCGTGTTCGATGATGCCGACCTGTCCGAGGTCGTCGAAGGGCTGCGCGCCTTCGGCTACTACAACGCCGGTCAGGACTGCACGGCGGCCTGCCGCATCTACGCCTCCGAGAAGACCTACGAGAAGCTCGTCGCCGATCTGACAACGGCCGTAGAAGGGATCGCCTTCGCGCAGAGCGACGACACGGTGAACGAGATCGGGCCCCTGATCTCGGCCCGCCAGCGCGACCGCGTCGCGAGTTTCGTCGAACGCGCGCGCGAGTTGCCGCATGTCGAGATCACGACCGGCGGCAAGGCTCATGGCGACAACGGCTTTTACTACACGCCCACCGTGGTCGCCGGGGCGCGGCAGGAGGACGAGATCGTCCAGCGCGAGGTCTTCGGCCCCGTGGTGTCGGTGACGCCGTTCAAGGATGTCGAGCAGGCGGTCGGCTGGGCCAACGACAGCGACTACGGCCTCGCGTCGTCGGTCTGGACCAAGGATATCGGGCGGGCGATGTCGACGGCGGCGAGGCTCCGCTATGGCTGCACCTGGGTCAACACGCATTTCATGCTGGTCAACGAGATGCCGCACGGCGGCTTGAAGAGCTCGGGCTACGGCAAGGATATGTCGATGTACGCGCTCGAGGACTACACGGCCGTGCGTCACGTGATGATAAAGCACTAGCGGACTCTGCGCGCCCTGCCTGATCGTCGTCGACCGTGCCGTCCGGAGGGCGCACACAAAACAGGAAGTGGCTGCGGGGACGCGCAGGAAATCACCGCGCAGCCGTGAACGGGACGGCCAGACCGACGAGCGCATTTCCTGCCCGGCGCGATCCTCGCCACATCGACCCGGCGTTGTTGCAAGAGTCGCGGTCTGGGCGTGATGCCCCCTTTGCCCGTTGATCTCGGGTGACGCGCTCGATCTTGGCTTGGCCGAGGGCGTTGAAGCGGTTCACGAGGACAATGCGGATGTGGATGTCGGCGGTCTGGCGGTCGGGGTCTCGCGATGCGATACTTTCGCTGACGGATTTGAGGCCGCGCAGGTTCAGCGCCACAGGGTCGAGCGAACCCGCGAGGGCATCTTCGCCTCGATCCGACAGCGGAGTGATAGCCAGGCCAATGCTTCCAGGTCGCCCGCCCGAAGCGTCTGGCCGCCCGGGGGATTTCGTTGCGCGCCGTTGCGGCAGGGCAGTCCTCCTTCCAAAAGCGCCCGTTCTTGCGGATGAGTACAAAAGCGGTGCCGCCACGCGCGAGGATCGCGGAGTGGCCGCGGCGGGTGTCGAAAGCCCCATCGCCGGTCACCGTGCCGATCGGTTGATCCGGCGGGATCTGGCCGAGCAGGTCAGGAAGGACGGGTCTGTCGCCTTCGCAGCTCGAGGTGAATTCCTCGGCCCGGATGTCGCCGGTGGCCGTGTCAATCGCCAGATGTACCTCGCGGTAGTGGCGTCTGCGATGGGTGCCATGCTTGCGGGCCAGCCATTCGCCGTCGCCCGGGAACTTGGTCCCCCCTTGCCGGTTCGCTCGAACCGGTGGCGCTTACCGGCTCGATGTCGACCATGAGGCTCAGCGGGCCCGGCGACCGGCGGCTCGAGATCCCGACGGCGATGTTCCTCTGCCTGCGGCTCAGGGTGGAGAAGCCGGGGACCGGCCAATCCAGCCCGGCCATCTGCAGGATGCTGGACACCATCCCCGTCGTCTGCCGAAGCGGTAGGCTGAACTTGCCCGGGGCTCCGCCCGTTCAGGGCCGAAACATGCCGCAGGCATGTTTCCGGGACGCCCTTCACCCTTCAGCATCCGGCAGAACTGTACCGCGGCATCGGAGAATACCGGCGGTCGGCCTGAACGCCCGGCCCTGGGGGCAAGCCACACCATGTCCTTGTCGAGCCTGATCAGCAGTGATCCGCGACGCCTCAGCGCTTCATTGCAGGGCTTCCAGCTCGTCGCGCGGTAGCGAGCAGGTTCGGGCTTGTTCATGCCGGGCGTCTTAACCTGCCGGATTCGCTACGTGAATCCCGCCGCTGCCGAGTTCTGAAACAACGCCCATCGGCACGCAGGATTCGACCGGCCTCGGGGTGAAGCTCGAACAGGCGCTCTGGGGCTCGTGGACGCCGCACAAGGTCAAGCCCTCTCCGGCTGCCCGCGCAACTGCGCCGAGGCGACCTGCAAGGATGTCGGCATCGTCTGCGTCGACAGCGGATACCAGGTCGGTGTCGGCGGTGCTGCCGGGATGGACGTGAAGGAGACCGAGCGGCCCGCCGGCGTGAGGACCGAGGAGGAGGCGATCGCGCTCACCATCGCCTTCGTCCAGCTCTACCGCGAGAACGCCAAGTACCTCGACCGGCCCTACAAGTGGATCGCCAAGGTCGGGCTCGACTGGGTGAAGGCGCGCGTCGTCGACGCCCCTGAGAGCCGCGCCGCCCTGATCGAGCGGTTTCGGATCAGCCAGTCCGTCTACCAGAGGGCCCCCTGGGCGGACCATGTCCAATCCGATCGGGCGCGCTGCGCGCCGCTCGCCAATCTCATGCTGGAGGCCGCGGAATGACCACCTCGAACGACATCGGGGCGGTGGACGACATCCCCACACGCGGCGCCCGCGTGGTCAAGACCGCTGAGGGCTGCGTCGCGGTCTTCCGCACCGCCGCCGACGAGGTCTTCGCGCTTTCCGACCGCTGCACAGCTGGGTCTTCAGCCTCGAGACCGGGCAGGCGCAGGGTGCCGACGCGGGCGAGGTCCCGACCTATCCCGCCCGGCTCGAGGGCGGGCGGATCCTTCTCGACGCGCCCGGCATCCGCACCACCTGCGCCTATTGCGGCGTCGGCTGCGGCGTGATCGTGGCACCCGACGGAGCGGGCGGCTTCGCGGTGCGGGGCGATCCGGATCAGCCGGCAAACAGCGGTCGGCTCTGCTCCAAGGGCACGGCGCTGGCCTAGACGCTGGGCCTCGACGGCCGGCTTCTCGCCCCTCGGATCGGCGGCCGCGAGGCGGGCTGGGACGCGGCGCTTGATCTGGTGGCGGACCGGTTCCGGCAGACCATCGCCGTGCACGGTCCGGATGCGGTGGCCCTCTACGTCTCGGGCCAGCTCCTGACCGAGGATTACTACGTCGCCAACAAGCTGATGAAGGGGTTCATCGGGTCGGCCAATATCGACTCGAATTCGCGTCTCTGCATGGCCTCGACCGTCGCCGGCCACCTTCGAGTATCTGGAGGAGGCCGATCTCGTCGTCCTTGTCGGATCGAACCTCGACTGGTGCCACCCGGTCCTCTACCAGCGGATCGCTGCCGCGAAGTCGGCGCGGCCCGAGATGCGGGTCGTCACCGTCGACCCGCGCCGCACCGCGACCTGCGATCTGGCCGATCTGCACCTCAAGATCGATCCCGCCGCCGACGTGGCACTGTTCAACCGCCTGCTCGCCGCCATTGCTGACAGAGGTGCGGTCGACCCGGACTTTGCGTGCCATCTCGAGGGTTTCGACGAGGCCGCCGCCGCCGCCCGCGCCGACAAGGGCAAAACCGGACTCGGCGAAGCGGAGATCGCGGCCTTCCTCGACCTCTGGATCGGCACCGAGAAGGTCGTGACGGTCTTCAGCCAGGGCGTGAACCAGTCCGCCTCCGGCACCGACAAGGTGGGCGCGATTCTCAACGGCCACCTCGCGACCGGCCGCATCGGCAGGCCCGGCATGGTGCCGTTCAGCGTCACGGGCCAGCCCAACGCGATGGGCGGGCGCGAGGTCGGCGGGCTCACCAACATGCTTGCCTGGCACCTTGAGATCGAGAACCCCGATCATCGTCGCCTCGTGCGCGAGTATTGGGAGGCGCCGGCGATGCCTGAGAAGCCGTGGAAGGCGGTCGAGATGTTCAGGGTGGTTGCCGATGTACGCATCAAGGCGCTCTGGATCATCGGCACCAATCCCGCGGCGACCCTGCCTGATGCGGACGCTGTGCGCGACGTCATCGCGGGATGCGACTTCACCGGAGTCAGCGACCTTTTAGCCACGACCGACACTACGCGCCTCGCCGATATTCTGCTGCCGGCCGCAGGCTCGGGCGAGTAGGACGGCACGGTGACCAATTCCGACCGCACGATCAGCTGCCAGCGCCCCTTCCTGCCCGCGCCCGGTTCTGCCCGGCCCGATTGGGCGGTCCTCGCCGAGGTCGGGCGCCGCATGGGCTGGGCCTCCACCTTCGACTATGCCGCGCCGGCGGAAATCCTCCGCGAATACGCCGCGCTTTCCGGTCGGGCGGCGGCACACAGGTCCGCGACTTCGACATTCCCGGTCTCTCCGCGCTCGACCAGGCCGCATACGATGCGCTGGCGCCGGTTTGCTGACCGGTGAGCGCGACCCGGACCGGCGGGCGCTTCTTCGCCGAGGCGGGCTTCTTCACGCCGAACGGCAAGGCGCGAATGGTGCCCGTCATCTCGCGCGGACCCGCCATCGCCGACGGCTGCTACCCCTTCCGGCTCAACACCGGCCGTATCTGCGACCAGTTGCACACGAGGACCCGCACCGGAAGGGCGCCCCGGCCAGGTCTTCGCACCGATGCATTGGACCGTCGAGCACGCCCCCACGGGCCGCGTCGGCGCGCTCGTCTCGCCCGTCACCGACCCGGTCGCGGGACGGCCAGAAAGCAAGGCCGGCGCGGTTATCCTGCGCGCCTAAAACGCCGCTTGGTACGGCTTCGCGGTCACCCGGGCCGATGCGCTGCCAGATACGGACCATGCCGCGCGGACACTGGTCGCGAGCGGCTGGCGCATGGAGCTTGCCGGTGCCACTCTGCCAACGGACTGGGAGGCTTTCGCCCGCACCGCCTTCGGTCTGCCGTCCGCCGAGGCCAAGAACGTCGTCGACCGCGCCCGGGGCGGGTGGCCTTGATCGCCGAGGGTAGGGCGCTGGCCGCGCTTTTCGCCGGGCCGGAGCCCGTGGCGGTCTCGCGCGAGCATCTGGCCAACCAGCTTGGCAGCGCCGGTCTGGAGACCCTTGCCGGTTAGCCGGCCGCCGGTCGACCCAACCCCGGCGCGACGTTCTGTTCCTGTTTCGGCATCGGCGTGAACACGATCGTGGAGGCCGTGCTCGCCCAGGACCTGCTGTCGGTCGAGGCGGTGGGCGCGGCGATCGGCGCGGGAAACAATTGCGGATCCTGCCGGCCGGAGATCGCCTCGCTCCTGAGGCGCTTTGCGACGAGGGTCGCGGCGGAATGACCGGCCGCCTGCATCCGCGCCGTCATCCGGGCTCGCCTGGGCGGCCCGCCTCAGGCGGCCTGGACGGCGCCGTCAGTGGTCGTCGTGGGCGTGGTCGCGGTCGATGACGTATTTCTTGTCGCAATAGCCGCACTCGACGAAACCCGTCTCCTGCGGGATCGTCAGCCAGACGCGCGGATGGCCGAGCGCGCCCTCGCCGCCGTCGCAGGCCACTTTCCAGGAGGACACGACCTCGGTCTCTGGGGCGGGGATGGGCATGGTCTGGGCTCCGTCACGAAAGTTTGCGGCATGATAGCGATTGTAGGTGGATGGACAAGCGCGCGCCGCCTGTCAATCCACCCGCTTCAACATCGACCCAAGCACCCGGCCGCCGAGGATATGCATGTGGTAATGCGGCACTTCCTGCACGCCATGTGTCCCGGCATTCGAGATCGTCCGGTAGCCTTGTCCGCCGTCGCCGGGGCGGATGCCGAGCGTCTCGCAGACCGCGGCCGCGCTGCGCATGAAATCGGCGATCTCCTCTGTCGAGGCCTCGGCGGAGAAGTGGTCGAAGTTCACGTATTTGCCCTTCGGGATCACCAGCACATGGACCGGGGCCTGCGGGCCGATGTCGTGGAACGCGAGCGTATGCTCGGTCTCTAGCACCGTCTTGTTGGGGATCTCGCCGCGCAGGATGCGGGCGAAGACATTGGTGTCGTCGTAAACGTAGGCCATGGCTTCCTCAATCGTCGAACATGTGCTCTTTTGCCGCGATCTCGCGCGCGGCGCCTACCGAAATATCGAGAAACGCCGCCAAAGGCACGGCGTTTTCCTCCACGGAGCGGCCCTCGCGGATCCGGTGGAGATGAGAGAAACCGGAATCGCGGATCCGGTCGCTCTCGTGGCGCAGGTCGTGGCGGATCGACGGCAGGAGCCGGCCGAGCGCCTCTGCGCCGGTGTGTTCGCCCGCGAGGCCAACTCGGCGGGCATGGCCGGCGAGGTTGTCGTCCGAATACCGGCAGTCGACCTCGAGGATCCGCACGGTCGCCCGGTCCGAGCAGAAATCCTGCATCAGATCGATGCTCGAGGGATCGAGGCATATGATCAGCCGGTCGGTCCGGTGATAGCCGTAGAGCATCCGCATCAGCGCCCGGTGGTGACGGGCGCGCTTTTCCAGTGTCGTCTCGATGCCGCCGAGATCGGGCAGGGGCGTCCCTTCCTCGTTGAACAGGTACTCGATCACCGGCACCTGCGCGACCTGCCCGGCGCGCCGGGCGAGCCGCTTGGCGACATGCCATTTCTTGCACACCACGATCATGAGCTCGCGATCGGCGCCGAGGCTCGCCTCGGTTTCCCAGAACCGCCGGGCGAAGCGCCGACCCGAGCGACCGCGCCCCGCGAGGAACGTGTAAAGCCGCTCCCCCTCGTTCGAGATCCGGAACTCGATGCCCCGCGCCGCATAGAGATCGCCGAGCCGCGCCTTCAGTTCACGCGCGTCCGGGCTGATCTTGCGGGCGAAGAGAAAGTCCTGCCCCAGGAGGAGGTCGTAGTGGTCATTGTAGAGCGTCACCGGCATCCCGTAGTCGGTGAACATCTTGAAGGTGAGCGTTCGGGACCGGATCTCGCGTTCTGGGACGAGGTGACGGACCAGCGTCTGGAAGAAGGTTTCGTCGGGGATCCAAGTCGTTCGGAAGAACCGCATGACGTCGCGCCGGCCGCGCGTGAATTCGAACACCGCCTCGACAGTGTGGCGCCTCAGGCACCACCATTGGCTGCCGATCATCATCTGCAGGTCGGCTGGAGGCGTCCGCCTGAGGCCGAGCCGCCTTTGCAGGTTCAGCGAGGCATAGAAGAGCCGCTTGTGGCGGCGTTCGTTGAACGGGTGGCGATAGATCAACCGGTCTTCCTTGATTCCGGTCTTGATCCAGTCGGAGTCGAAGAAGTCGAAGCTTTCGACATAGTCCACATCCTCGGCGTCGAGGAAGGCATGCACATACTCGGCGGACTTGATCGCCATGCAGTCGCCCGACAGCAGCAGGAAATGCGTCGCGTCGGGAAAAGAGTCGAGCGCGGCGCGGGTCGCGTTCAGCGTACCCTGCACGAGGCTCCAGCCGCCCCAGCCGCACCGGACCCTCTGCCGCGCGAAGGTGACATTGGGATTGCCGGCCAGTTCGGCGCGGATCCGCGCGTAGTCGGCGGGATTCGCGCGCGCGTCGAAGTGGATCGCCATGCAGTCGCCGGTCGCGGTGAGCCGCCGGGCCTGGTCGATGATCCCCTCGGGATCCCGGTGGCACAGCAGTATGAAGGCGATTCTTGCCATTGGTGAAACCTGGAAGACGCTGCTTGGCTGTTTGTGGGGCTAATTACCCCCAACAGCCGTTGAAAAGACAGTGCTTCTTTGCTCTTTATGCAGCAATTCGTGCGCGGGTTGCGATGCGGCCCGGTTTTGGAGGCGATTTCATGGGTTTTCCCGGCACCTGGATGACGGAGAGCGAAAGCGTGGTCTACCGCGTGGTGCCGAAATGCGCCTGCTCGACGATCGGCCAGATCATGTTCTACTCCGATCACGGGCGTTTCTTCGACGGGGATATCCATGACTCGACCTCGGGCATGCACAAGTGGGCGCAGGAACCGAGCCAGCCCTTGATCGAGGCCAACGTGAAGGCCCATCGCAGCTACACCTTCACCTGCGTGCGCAATCCCTACACGCGGATCCTGTCGTCCTTCTTCGACAAGATCTGCGGCATCCAGAGGAACGGCAAGCGTTACCGCGGCAATCTCGTGCCGCTCCTGACCCAGAAATACGGCATCGAGGTCGGCACCCCGGAAACCGGGTTCGATTTCGACCAGATCAAGTCGTTCCGCCGCTTCCTCTTGTTCGCGCGCGACACGATCCGCTGGAAGCGGCCGATGGACCCCGACATCCACTGGTCCGCGATGTCGGGCCATGTCGCGACACTGATCGCCAACGGCGGGCGCTATAACTCGATCATCTTCACCGAGACCTTCAACGACGGCATGCAAAAGGTGCTCGACGCCATCGAGACTCCGGTTCCGGTGGACCTCGCCGCGATCCCGCGCTTCAACGAGAGCGAGGGCCACGGTCCGAAGCGCGCCCATCCGGTCGAAGCCTATTTTGACGACCTCTCGATGCATATCGTCTACGAGATCTACAAGCGCGACTTCGAACTCTTCCGCTACGATTTCGAGAACCCGGCGAACAAGATGCCGAAGGGCGAAGTCGACCTCGACGAGGTTCATGCCAAGCTCAACGAATAGCGTCCGTCGTCAGTTTGTCTGATACCCGAAGGCTTGCCAAAACACTCAAGCTGACCGAGGTAAAGGGGATTGTCGCGGTGCCTTCCTCATCACTTTCATCGCCTTACTGAAAACGTGGTAAGAAACCGCGCGGAGCGTGGTCCTTCAGTGACGGCCCGCCTTTTCCAAGCGGCGGCGTTCGAGGTTTTCCAGTTGCCGTTGTTTCTCAAGCTTCTTACGCTCAACAAGTCTTAATTCTCGTTCACGCTCCTGCTCGGCCAGCCGTTCCTGACGTTTTTCGAATGAGCGAGTGCGCACGGTTTCCTGCTTCGTGAACCCCTTGATCATCCGCGCGATCCGTGCGCGGTAAGCAGGATCATGCATCGGTCCACAGTCGATCGGCCCTTTGGTCAGTCGGCAGCTAGCCTGCACCCAGTATCCCTCTCGGATATCGTCATTCCAAGTCGGGTGGTTGCCTTTATGAAAAAACGCGGTCGTTTCTTCGGGCGATCGCAGGTGGTGGTCGTAGCAGATCCACTCTACTCCAAGGCCGGTGCGCTCACACATCTCGAACAGCGCGAGGCTTTCGTTCCACATGTAGTCAGCGTAATTGATCAGCTCGTCGAAATAAATGACGACACCGGGCTTTAGCCTATTGTGCTTTTCCAACGCGCTGAAGATGTCGACGGTCGAGGAATAGAGGTCGCAGTCGATGTTTACGAAGGCGACCTCACCAGAAGTGTTGGCTAGAAAAGGATCGAGGGAGTCTGAGAAATACCCCTTAACGAGCGTCACGTTATTGGGCGTGTCGGGCATTTCGATGACTTTGAACGGTTTCTGCCAGTCAATTCTGCCGTCATCCGGGAAGCCCTCGAAGCTGTCGAAACCGTACCATCTTTGATCGGGAAAGCGTGCGGCGCACATTTGGATGGACTTGCCGCGCCACACGCCGAATTCGAGCCGAAGGCCGGATGCGCCTCCTACGATATCAACGGTCGATTTCAAAACGTCAGTGGACGATGACGGTTGCAAGTCGGGCGCACGCAACGCCTTAACGCGCATCTTCTCCCATTCCTGAAGCAGAAAGCCCATATAGCGCTCCATGGCGCTAGGGGGCTGGCTAGCCTCGCCGATCCTGCGATCACCTAAAGTTTCCGAAGTCATGGTGGGTTCCTGTGATGGTTCTGGCTTTTGGGGCCACTGATCGCGTTGTACTTAATTATGCAGCCTTCGCGCCCGAGGCGTTTCCAACGCTCCGGTTCATGAAATCAGCAATCTTGAAATAGCCGGTTCTGGTGTAATGGTCGCTGTCGGCGAACTCCTCCGGGAGCAGCAGCGTATCGATATCGACAAACACCGCCTCCGGATTGTCCGCGCAGAATTCGCGGCACATCGTGTTGAAGGCCAGGCGCATGTCGCGCGTTCGTTCGGCCTGCTGACCGTGGTCGGCCACGGCTGAGAGGATGAACAGCAGCGCGCCCGGCTTCTTATGGCCATAAGCATGGGCGAAGGCCTGGCGCGTCAGGTCGAGCCGGTCCTCGAGCGGCAGGCGGCGGTGGAACATCTCCTTGGCGAAGCGCAAGGCGTGATCGGGGTCCTTCATCAGCCGCTTGAGCCGACGCGGAGGTACCGTTCCCCAGTACTTGCCGCCGAACTCCTTGCCGCCGAAGGTGAAGAGGTTGTCGGATGGCACCGAGAAATACATCGAGAGAAGAACCAGATCGGCTTCACCAAGGCTCCGGTCGAGGTTCAACATGTCGTCATAAGACCAGCCTATGAAGTTTCTTAATGCCCTCGAGTGCTTCAGCTCCATGTCGCGCGGGTTGATGAAGAATCCGACATCGTCGTAGCGGACGAGGAGCCCCATCTCGTCCTGCTTGTTCACGAATTCGTCGCGGTTGGTGCCGCAGTAGAACGAGACCTGCAGCAGATCGCAGCCACCGACGAGGACAAGTCGTTTCTGCTCCTCTTCCACCGCGGCGTCGAAATCCGCGACTTCGGTGATCCAGTCGACCTCCTTGTCTGCGTCGAGGTCGCCCGACACGGGGCCGACGATCTTGAACTCGGGCTTGTTCAGATATTGCCAGACCCATTGCTCGACGCCCATGTTGAGCGTCCGGCACGAAAAAGCGAAATGGTGCACCGTCGTGCCCGAGAACTTCGTCCGCACGCAGAAGAACCCGACGATTCCATAGTCGCCGTAGCGGTCCTTCACCTGGATCAGGCCGGCATGCATGCCGGACGTCTTCAGAAGATTGTCGAGGTCTGCCCGCTCCTTGTCGGTGTTCGCGCGGACCTTCGTGAAGTTGAGCTGGTTCGTCCGGTTCAGCAGCTCCAGAACCCGGTCCATCTTGTCGTCGATGTCGGTGATGATGCGGATCTGGATTTCGGACTGCCGCAGGAAATCCTCGTTCGACAGCCCGCTCGACTTCATCTCGGCGAACTTGCCTTCCATCACCCGGTATTGCTTGAGGCGCGAATGCTCGCGGTCGTCCTTGCCCTTCATCTGCGGCAGGTCGAGAAGCCCGGCAAGATCGAGGGTTGCGTCGACGCACATGATGCCTTCGTTGAAGAAGGTCGTTTCTTCAAGATTCAGGTGGTTGTCGTCGAGAAAGAGCGCATTCTCCGCCCGCAGACCCATGCGTTCCAGCATGGTGTTGATGGCCTGGCCCTTCGGCGTCCAGTCGATATGCGGGAAGACGAACATGTCCCAGATGCCAAGCTCCTCCAGCTTGGCCTTGGCGGTGTCGAAGTCGTTCTTGGAGCAGATCGAGCACATGATGCCCCGGTCGACAAGCGTCCGCACCATCTCGACATGAGCGGGGATCGGCTCGATGCCCTCTTCCGAAAGCGTTCCCTTCCAGAATGTTTCGTCGAGGTCCCAGATCACGACCTTGACCGGCGCATTGATGTTGGAAAGCGGATGCTTCGACATAGATTGTGCCTGTTTTTGGCTGCCCCTGAGGACATGTAACGCGCGCCACTTGATGAGGCAACCGCGACGAGAGTCATCCTTGCGCTGCTGTGGCGCCAAGCGTTGCCGGATCAACCGGCCGCCCTATCCGGAGGATTCTGAACTGCTCTCGAACGCACCTCTAAGCAGGGCCGCCGGCCGCGGGTGGCGTTCCCGCGAGGATCGTGCGAATAGTCGGTCACGAGCAGGACGGGGGGCGACATGACATTCGGCAAGGGCTGCCATCTGCATCTGATCGACGGTTCCGCCTTCATCTTCCGCGCCTATCACGCGCTGCCGCCGCTCACGCGCAAGTCCGACGGGCTGCCGATCGGCGCGGTGGCGGGGTTCTGCAACATGCTCTGGTCCCTGCTCAGCCAGAACAGCGGCAAGGACGGCCCGACTCATATCGCCTGCGTCTTCGACTATTCCTCCAAGACCTTCCGCGACGACATCTACGACAAGTACAAGGCCAACCGGCCGGACCTGCCGGAGGATCTGCGCCCGCAGTTCCCGCTCACGCGCGAGGCGACGCGGGCCTTTAACGTCGCCTGCCTCGAGCTTGAGAACTACGAGGCCGACGACATCATCGCGACGCTCGCCCGGCAGGCGACCGAGGCGGGCGGCGAGGTGACGATCATCTCGTCGGACAAGGACCTGATGCAACTCGTCGGCGGCGGCGTCGAGATGTTCGACGCGATGAAGAACCGCCGGATCGGCATTGAAGAGGTCGAGGAGAAGTTCGGCGTCAAGCCCGACCGCGTGGTCGACGTGCAGGCGCTGGCCGGGGATTCGGTCGACAACGTGCCCGGCGCGCCGGGGATCGGGGTGAAGACCGCCGCGCTTCTCATCAACGAATACGGCGATCTGGAGACGCTTCTGGCGCGCGCAGAGGAGATCAAGCAACCGAAGCGGCGCCAGGCGCTGATCGACAATGCCGAACTCATCCGCATCTCCAAGCGGCTGGTGACGCTCGACGCGCATACGCCGGTCGCATGGACGCTCGATGAACTCGAGGTGAAGGCGCCCGAGGCGGAGCCTTTGATGGACTTCCTCGCGCAGATGGAGTTTCGCACGCTGACGAAGCGCGTCGCCGAGGCGCTGAAGGTCGAAGCCCCGGCGATCCCCGAGGCGCCGGCGGTGCCGGTCACGCACGAAGCCGCCGAGGCGCCGCCGCAGGCGGTCGCCGAGGCGGCGCCCTTCGACACCGGAAAATATGAATGCGTCCGCGACGCCAAGGCGCTCGCGCGCTGGATCGCGGCGATCCGCGACCGCGGTTATGTCGCAGTCGATACCGAAACCACCAGTCTCGACGAGATGCGGGCGGAACTTGTCGGCATCTCGCTCTCGGTCGTGCCGGGCGAGGCCTGCTACATCCCGCTCGGCCACCGGCAGGGCGGCGGCGATCTTTTCGGCTCGAACGAACTGGCCGAGGGGCAGATGGCGCTCGACGAGGCGCTCGGGCTTCTGAAACCGGTGCTGGAGGATGATGCGATCCTCAAGATCGGCCAGAACATGAAGTACGACTGGAAGATCTTCGCCCGTCACGGGGTGCGGGTGGCCCCGATCGACGACACGATGCTGATGTCATACGCGATGCATTCGGGGCTGCACAACCACGGCATGGACGGGCTTTCCGAACGCTATCTCGGCCATGCGCCGATCGAGATCAAATCGCTCCTCGGCACCGGCAAGTCGGCGATCACCTTTGACCGGGTGCCGATTGACGAGGCGGTGAAATACGCCGCCGAGGATGCCGATGTCACGCTCCGGCTCTGGCAGGCGTTCAAGCCCAACCTGCACCGGGCGCGGGTGACGACGGTCTACGAGACGCTGGAGCGCCCGCTGGTGCCGGTGCTTGCCGAGATGGAGATGGCGGGCATCCTCGTCGATGCGGCGACGCTCAACCGGATGTCGAATGCCTTTGCCCAGAAGATGGCCGGGCTCGAGGCTGAGATCCAGGAGCTCGCGGGCGAGCCCTTCAACGTCGGCAGCCCCAAGCAACTCGGCGAGATCCTCTTCGACAAGATGGCGCTTCCGGGCGGGCAGAAGGGCAAGACCGGGGCCTATTCGACGGGTGCGGATGTCCTTGAGGACCTCGCCGCCGAGGGGCACGACCTGCCGGCCCGCGTGCTCGACTGGCGCCAGCTGTCGAAGCTCAAGTCGACCTATACCGACGCTCTGCAGAGCCATGTGAACCCCGAGACGGGCCGCGTCCACACCTCCTACGTCATCGCCGGGGCCAATACCGGGCGGCTCGCCTCGACCGATCCGAACCTGCAGAACATCCCCGTCAGGACCGAGGAGGGGCGCCGCATCCGCGAGGCTTTCGTCGCCGGGCCGGGAATGCGGCTCGTCTCGCTCGACTACAGCCAGATCGAGCTTCGAATCCTCGCCCATGTCGCCGATATCCCGGAGTTGAAGACGGCGTTCCGCGAGGGCGTCGACATCCATGCGATGACGGCTTCCGAGATGTTCGGCGTGCCGGTCGAGGGCATGGACCCGATGGTGCGGCGCCGGGCAAAGGCGATCAACTTCGGCGTGATCTACGGGATTTCCGGCTTCGGCCTCGCCCGCAACCTGCGCATCCCGCGCGCCGAGGCGCAGGGCTTCATCGACCGCTATTTCGAGCGGTTCCCGGGGATCAAGTCCTACATGGACGCGACCGTGGCCTTCGCGAAGGAGCACGGGTATGTCCAGACCCTTTTCGGCCGCAAGATCCATACGCCCGAAATCAACGCCAAGGGCACGACGGCGGGCTTTGCCCGGCGCGCCGCGATCAACGCGCCGATTCAGGGCGCGGCGGCCGACGTGATCCGGCGCGCGATGATCCGCATGCCGGAAGCGATAGAGGGCCTTCCCGCGACGATGCTTCTGCAGGTCCATGACGAACTGCTCTTCGAGGTCGAGGAGGGCGCGGTGGACAGGCTCATCAAGACCGCGCGCGAGGTCATGGAGGGGGCGGCCCATCCCGCCGCCCATCTCGACGTGCCGCTCGTGGTCGATGCCGGGCAGGGTGCGAACTGGGCCGAGGCGCATTGAGCGGCGCTTTCGGCGCGTGCCGCGTTGCCCTGCCAGTCGAAAGGCTCAATCGGCCAGGCTAGGATCGCCGCTTGCCCAGGCGACGCCTTCGCCGCGGTTCATCGTTCGGATCAGTGCCATGTCGGCGTCGTCGATGGAGAAGCCCGCGAGGTCGATGTTCTGCCGCATCCGCTCGGGGTTAAGGCTCTTCGGCAGCACGGCATACCCGTTCTGCACGCCCCAGCGCAGCAGAACCTGCGCCTCGGTCACGCCGTACTTCGCCGCCATTCCGGCAAAGGCATGGCCGTCATTCTTCATCGCGTCGGTCTTCTTGCTGTCCTGCCCGGGTTCGGCGCGCCATGTCGACAGCGGCACGAGGCTGCTGTAGGCGATCGGCGCGATGCCGTGCGCCTTCATGTAGGAGAGCAACTCGGGTTTTTGCGACCAGGGGTGCAACTCGATCTGGTTGGCCTCTGGCATCGGCAAACCGGCGGCCTTGATCTCTTCCAGATGCGCCTGGTTGAAGTTGCTCACGCCGATGCTGCGGGCCTTGCCGGTCCGTTTCAGCTCCAGAAGTGCCCGCCACTGCCCGATCCGCTCCGCGCCGCCAAAGGGCGCGTGGATCAGGTAGAGGTCGACATGGTCAAGCCCGAGCCGCGCGAGGCTCGCTTCGGCTTCGGCCAGGGTCTGCGCCTCGGTCTTGGGCGCGTCGCCCCAGGCCGGGTTGCCGGGCCAGAGCTTCGTCGTCACGAAGATGTCGCCGCGCGACAGGCCGGTCGCCTCCAGCCCGGCGCGCAGACCGGCGCCGACGCCCTCTTCGTTCCGGTAGCCGGCGGCGGTGTCGATATGACGGTAGCCGGCGATGATGGCGCCGCAGACGGCCTCGACCGCCTCCTCGTTCGAGATCAGGTAGGTGCCGAAACCAACGGCGGGAATGTCGGTATCGGCGTTCACGGGAAATGTTTGCTGCATGACGCTCATGGCTGTCTCCGTCGGCTGCTTGCTGGCTGTGACTCTAGCGGCATGGGGGTGCCCGTGCCTGCCACATCTTCCGTTTGACCTGCCTGTTCCTCCGAAGCTCCGTTGAAATTGGTGCATATTGCAGCGTTATCCGGTAATGGGGAGGTGGAGGATGCGCGCATGGATCTCACCCAACTGGCGGCTCTCAGCGAGCGGTATGCGGCCAAATTCAAGGAAAAATCGGAAAGTCTGCCCGGCCTCTTCGTGCTTCGCAAGGAAGTCGCCAGCAGTTTCGAGGCGGTGATCTACCAACCTGTGATCTGCCTGATTCTTCAGGGCGCCAAGGAAACGTTCGTTGGTGATCAGGGCGCGCGGTTGCGGGCGGGCGATGCCTTGCTGGTCAGTCACGACGTGCCGGTCGTCTCGAGGATCACCGAGGCAAGTGCGTCCGAACCCTATCTTGCGTTGATCCTGTCGCTCGATCTGGCGCTGGTGCGCAGCCTTTACGAACAGGTCGGCGAGGCGCTGCCCCCGGCGGGCAGCGCAAGGTCGCTGTCGGCCGCGCCGGCCGATCCGGCATGGCTCAAACCCCTGGGCCGCTACATTGCGATGATGGACCGCCCGCTCGACGCCCGGGTGCTGGGACCAGCGGTGCTGCGTGAGGTTCACTACCGGCTTCTCATGTCGCCGATCGGGGCAATGCTGCGCAACCTTCTGTCCGTCGACAGCCATGCCAGCCGCATCGCCAGGGCCATCCTGCGGATCAGGGCCGATTTCCGCGCCCCGCTCGCGGTTTCCGATCTGGCGCGAACGGCGGGCATGAGCCCGTCGTCGTTTCACGACCACTTCAAGTCGGTGACCGGGACGACGCCGCTGCAATACCAGAAGGACCTGCGCCTGATCGAGGCGCGGGGCCTGCTTGCCGATGGGCGGCAACCGGTTTCGGCGGTGGCCTTCGCCGTGGGTTACGAAAGCCCGACCCATTTCAGCCGCGACTACAGCCGGAAGTTTGGCCTGCCTCCGAGCCGTGACGCCCTGCAAGAAGGGCCACGCTCCGGCGGTCCGATTGGCTTGGGTGTTGGCGCCCAGATGCGGTAGACTTCGGCCCTGGTGTCAATGTCGGGGGGCTGCGGCATGCTGGAGGTCGGCGCGAGGGTCACGAATCCAAGGTCCGGGACCGAGTTCGAACTGCTCGACATGAGCGATACCCATTTCGTCCTCCGATACACGATGGCCGAACCCTCGCGCGCACCCGATTTCGCGGAACATTTCCACGTCGGCTGGCACGAGGAGTTCAAGCTCCTGTCCGGCGAGGGCACCTACCGGCTGGACGGCAAGGTCGGGACCGTCAGGGCGGGGGAGACCGCCGTCCTGCCGGAGCAGATCCGCCACGTCCATCCGATGAACACCGGCTCGGGGCCGATGGTGATGGAACAGCACGCGACGGTCACCGATCCCGCGCCGGGCGCGATCCGCGAAACGCTCGGGTTCTTCTTCTCGATCTTCGAGTGGGATGCGGCGGGCAAGATCGCGCTCGACCGGCTCGGCCTGCCGCGCCATCCGATGAAGTTCGCGCTGGCGGGGCGGGTGCTCGGGCGGGCCGGTGGCTATGATGCCCGGCTGCCGAAGGGTGCTGCGGATGTCGCGGCGGCGACGGTGGGGCGGCTGGCCGAGATGCTCGGATACGAGGTGATCGACCCGAAATGGCGCTAGTCCCGCGCGCAGTCCGTGCGCGCGACTTCCTGCTGCAGGAAGGCTGCCAGGCTCTTGTCGCGTTCAGGTCGGAAGGGGCCGGCCGGCTCGGCCGATGCGATCCGGTCGATGCGGAACATGCGGAAATCGTCTCGCAGTTCGCACCAGGCGATGAGCGTCCAGACCTTGCCCCAGAACCAGAGGCCAAGCGGCCGCACCCTGCGCCGAGTCGCCGCGCCCCCGGCGTCGCGGTAGTCGAGCGTGAGCGTCAGCCGGGCATCGGTCGCGGCATCAAGCCGGTCGACCATCGCGCGGTCGGCGTCCGAGAGCGCGCCCGCGTCATGGGCATGGACCGCGACCCCTGCGGGGCGGTCCTTCAGATCGTGGGGCAGCACCGCCTCGATCTTGGCCAGCGCCTCCTCGGCGGCGAGCGCCATGGCCGCGCCGCCGAAGCTCCGGACCATTCGGGCGCCGGCGACGAGCGCAGTGATCTCGGCCTTCGAGAACATCAGCGGTGGCAGGTCGTAGCCCGCCCGCATCAGGTAACCGATCCCGGCCTCGCCGTCGATCGGCACGCCGGAGCCGACGAGGTCGGCGATGTCGCGGTAGATCGTGCGCTCGCTGACTTCGAGCCGTTCGGCGAGCATCTTCGCGGTCAGAAGCCGACCGCCCCTGAGATACTGGACGATCTGGAAGAGGCGGTCGGCTCGCCGCATCAGGCGGCTTTCGACGGTTCGAAGAGCCCGATCGAGTTGCCGTCGGGGTCCTTGGCATAGACGAAGCGGCCGGGCGGGATTGTGATGATGTCGCCGATCACCTCGCCGCCGGCCTTGCGGCAGCGGATCGCGGCATCCTCGAGCCGGTCGGACACGGCGATATGGACGGTGGGGCCGTCATCCCGGGCAGGCTTGCCGGGATAGAGATGGCCGCCCGTCGTCTCCATGTTGCCGCCGAGGATCGCCATCGGGTTCGGGCCGCTTTCGTCGATTGTCATCTGCCAGTCGAAGGTCGCGTTGTAGAAGGCCACCGCCCTCTTCATATCGGAAACCGGGATTTCGCTCCAGACGACAACGGGTTGGGACTGCATGGGGAACTCCTTTCATGCGGGGTGACGCGGACCTTGTCGCACAGCCCTCCTGACAGCCTTCTGTCAGGAGCCCTGCGGGTCGCGATTTCGTGACCTCGCGTCACGGCCGCACTGACGGGGTTTTCCCGGTGGGCGACGCCAGAGATGATGCCGCGACTTGCAGAAGGAGGCGGCGATGGGCGACGTGGTGCGCGTGACCCTGGGCGAGGACGGCGTGGCCGAGGTCTGCTTGAACCGGCCGGAACGGAAGAACGCCTGGACGATGGAGATGTTCGACGCGCTCGCCGGGGCGGCCGAAGGGCTGTCGCGGGAGAGGGGCCTGCGCGCGGTGATCCTGTGCGGCGCGGGCGGGTGTTTCTCCTCGGGGCTCGACCTCTCGGTGCTGCAGGGTTTCGCGGCCGATATCGAGGGGCTGAAGCGCGAGATCCTGACGCCGCCCGAGGGCGAAGCCGCGAACCGGTTCCAGAAGCCCTGCACCGCCTGGGCGGCGCTGCCGGTGCCTGTGATCGCGGCGGTCGAGGGCGTGGCCTACGGCGCCGGGCTGCAACTCGCCCTTGCCGCCGATTTCCGGATCGCGGCGCCGGATGCGCGGCTGTCGGTGATGGAGGCGAAATGGGGGCTCATCCCCGACATGGGGATCAGCCAGTTCCTGCCGCGGCTGATGCGCGCCGATCAGGCCAAGGACCTGATCATGTCGGCCCGCGTCGTCGGCGCCGAAGAGGCGCTGGCGCTCGGGCTCGTGACGCGGCTCGCGGCCGATCCGGTCGCGGCGGCGCGGGAGATGGCGGCGGAGCTTGCGCTGCGCTCGCCCGATGCGCTCACCGCCGCGAAGCGGCTGGTCGAGGCGGGCTGGGTCTTGCCGACGGGCGAAGGACTCGCGCTTGAGGCGAGGCTGCAGGCGGACATCCTCGGCGGCGCGAACCAGATCGAGGCGGTGATGGCGGCCATGGCAGGGCGGGCGCCACGCTACCGCTGAAATGGCGGAAGTCTCGGATTTGGCTTGCATTCGCTGCGGCGCCCGCCGATCCTGAAGCCGAGCCGCCATGCTCAGGGCGGCGCGGCGAGCAGGGCCAACCCATGTACCGCATTCGACTTTTCGCGATCCGTCATTCCGGCGTCTTCGAGTGGATCTACCAGCGTGTCGAGGGGGTGATGGTGGCACTCGACCCGGTCTTCGCCAAGATCGGCTACAACCGGGTGGAGCGGCCGATCGCGCTGCTGGAGCAGGGGGTGAAGTCGGTTCTCTTCGACTGCAAGATGTGCGGCCAGTGTGCCTTGTCCTCGACCGGCATGTCCTGCCCGATGAACTGCCCCAAGGAGCTGCGGAACGGTCCTTGCGGCGGCGTGCGGCCGGGCAATTACTGCGAGGTGAAGCCCTGGATGAAATGCGTCTGGGCGGCCGCCTGGGACGGCTCGACCCGGATGAAGGGCGGCCAGAAGATCCGCGAGGTGCTGCCGCCGGTCGACCGCAGCCTCAAGGGCTCCTCGTCCTGGCTGAGGGTCAGCCGCGAGAAGGCGGCGAAGCTCAGGGAGGCGCGCGAGGCTGCGCGCACCGCGGTCGCCGAAGCCTTCCCCGAGGCACGCGCGATAGAACCCGCCGTGGCGCCGCTGGCTGAGGAGCCGGCGAGCGCGGTCAACCGGGAGGTGCTGAAGAAATGAGCACGGGCGACTATTCCGACGAGGTGCCGGTCTATGCCCCGCCGCCCGAGGGCCATGTCTCGCATTCGCGGCTGGAGCGGGTGCTGAGGGCGGGACGCTTCGCGGTGACGGCGGAGCTGAACCCTCCCGACAGCGCCGATCCGTCGGACGTGTTCGAGGCCGCGCAGCCCCTTGGCGAGGTGGCGGATGCGATCAATGCGACGGACGCGTCGGGCGCGAACTGCCACATGTCGTCGATCGGAATCTCGGCGCTTCTGACGCGGGCGGGGTATTCGACCGTCTACCAGATCTCCTGCCGCGACCGGAACCGGATCGCGATCCAGGGCGACGTGCTCGGTGCGGCGGCGATGGGGGTGTCGAACGTCCTCTGCCTCACCGGTGACGGGGTGGGGGTGGGCGACCAGCCCGGCGCGAAGCCGGTCTTCGACTTCGATTCGCTGACGCTTCTCAGGACGATCCGGACGATGCGCGACCAGGGCATGTTCCTGTCGGGCCGCAAGATCACCCGGCCGCCGCAGATGTTCTTGGGTGCCGCCGAAAACCCCTGCATCCCGCCGCATGACTGGCGGCCCGAGCGGCTCGCCAAGAAGGTCGAGGCGGGGGCGGAGTTCATCCAGACCAACTACATCTACGACATTCCCCTCTTCGAGAAGTTCATGGCGCGGGTGCGCGATCTCGGGCTCGACAAGAAGGTCTATATCCTTCCGGGCGTCGGGCCCCTGGCCTCGGCCAAGGCGGCGCGGTGGATGCGGTCGAACGTGCCGGGGATCCATGTGCCCGATGCGCTCATTGACCGGATGGAGAAGGCCGAGAAGCCGGGGGCCGAGGGCAAGAAGATCTGCATCGAGCTCATCCAGCAGATCCGCGAGATCAAGGGTGTCGCGGGGGTGCATGTGATGGCCTACCGGCGCGAGCACCAGGTCTCGGAGATCATCCTCGAATCGGGGGTTCTGGAGGGCCGGCAGCCGCGGCGCAGGTCGGAGCGGCGCTAGGGGCGCTCCCCCCCGTCGCCGCTGGCGCGGCGACTCCCCCGGAATATTTCGGGCAAGATGACAGCGGTCAGCGCAGCCAGCCGAGTCCCTCCGCGGTGGCGGCGGCCGGGGCGTATTCGGCGCTGACCCAGCCGGCGTAGCCCTCCGCGTCGAGGCGGGCGAAGAAGGCGGGGTAGTCGATCTCGCCGCCTTTCGGTTCGTGGCGGCCGGGAAAGCCCGCGACCTGGACATGGACCGCGCGGTGGCCGTGGGCGGCCCAGGTTCCCGGCACGTCGCCGGTGATGCGGTGGGCGTGGTAGGCGTCGAACTGGAGCGCGAGGTTCGGGGCGGCGACCGCGTCGAGGACGCGGGCCGCCGTGGTGTAGTCGGCGAGGAAGTAGCCCGGCATGTCGTGGCGGTTGATCGGCTCGATCGTCAGGCTCTGGCCGGGCGCGCGGGCGGCGGCCCAACGAAGGTTTTCGGTAAAGGTCGCCTCGGCTTCGGGTCCGTCCGCGACGCCGGCCATGATGTGGATATGGCGCGGTTTCAGCACCTGCGCGAAGCGTGAAGCGCGGTCGAAGTCGCGGCGGAAGCGGTCCTCGAGGCCCGGGACCGCGGCGAAACCCTGCAGCCCGCCGGTGGCGTTCGGCGGCGGGCAATTCATCAGGACGAAAGTCAGGCCGTTCCAGACCAGCTGGTCGCGCATCTCCTGCGCGGCGCAGTCATAGGGGAAGAGCACCTCGACCGCGTCGAACCCGGCCTCCTTCGCCGCCTTGAAGCGGTCCATGAAGGGAAGTTCGGGAAAGAGCCACGAGAGGTTGGCGCAGAATTTCGGCACTCAGGCGAGCTCCGCCGAGGGGATCACCGGGAAGAACGTGCCGCCGGACCAGAGGCCGAACCAGCTTTGCCCCTCGCGCTCCTCGTGGGCGCCGAGCTCGATCAGCCGGTAGAAGGTCTTGCGGTCGATCAGCGCCTCGAGATTGGCGCGGACGAGGATGTAGGGCGAGGGCTCGCCGGTCTCGGGGTCGCGGGCGACGCGGATCGGGTGGTCGGGGCCGGCCGTCACCTCGTCCTCGACACTGGTAAGGAACGTGATCGCCTGGTCGCGGCCCGCCCCGGCCGCGTTGGCATCCACCGCGACGAAGGGGGCGTCGACGACGCGGATGCCGACCTTTTCAACCGGCGTCACGAGGAAATAGTCGTCGCCGTCCTTGCGGATGATCGAGGAGAAGAGCTTCACCAGCCCGTGCCGCCCGATCGGCGTGCCGAGATAGAACCAGGTTCCGTCGCGGCGAATCTCCATGTCGAGATCACCGCAGAAGGGCGGATTCCACAGGTGTACCGGCGGCGGACCCTTCTTGCCGGCGGCCTTGGCCGCGGCAGCGAGGTTTTCCGCCGAGGGCTTCACGATCAATTGTTCTGGGTCTTTTTTTGCCATTGGTGCCGGGTTGGAATTCTGCCTTTATGCTCACAAGTATAACGATGGAGGAGGGCTTGTCATGGCCGATACCACCGATCTTCTGGCCGAGATCGAGGCACTGGGCGAAAAGATCGCCGAGGCGCGGCAGGCGGTTGGGCGGCGCTTCATCGGGCAGGAACGGGTGGTCGAGCTGTCGCTCGCGGCCCTTCTGTGCGGCGGCCACGGGCTCCTGGTCGGCTTGCCCGGCATGGGCAAGACCATGCTCGTCGACACGCTCGGCGCTGTGATGGGGCTGAAATCGGGGCGGGTGCAGTTCACGCCCGACCTGATGCCGGCCGACATCCTCGGCTCTGAGGTGCTGGAGACGGCCAAGGACGGGTCGCGCAGCTTCCGCTTCATCGAGGGGCCGGTCTTCTGCCAGCTTCTGATGGCTGACGAGATCAACCGCGCCTCGCCCCGCACCCAGTCGGCGCTCTTGCAGGCGATGCAGGAGCGCGAGGTGACGATCGCCGGCCAGCACCGCCGGCTTCCCGCGCCGTTCCACGTTCTCGCCACCCAGAACCCGATCGAGCAGGAGGGAACCTATCCCTTGCCCGAGGCGCAGCTCGACCGGTTCCTCGTGCAGATCGACGTCGACTATCCCGACCGCGGCACCGAACGCGACATCCTTTTGGCCACGACCGGGGTGGAGAGTGCGGAATCGCCGCAGGTCTTCACCGCCGCCGATCTCATCGCGGCGCAGACCACCGTGAGGCGGATGCCGGTCGGCGAGAAGGTGGTGGAGCTGATCCTCGACCTGGTGCGGGCCTGCCGGCCCGGCGAGGACGAGGCGGGCGGTGCGGTCACCGACAGCGTGAGCTGGGGGCCAGGTCCGCGCGCGGCGCAGGCGCTGATGCTGACGGTCCGGGCGCGGGCGCTGCTGCAGGGCCGGCTCGCGCCCTCGGCCGAGGACGTTCTGGCGCTGGCGCGGCCGGTCCTCAGCCACCGCATGGCGCTCTCGTTCGCGGCGCGGGCGCGGGGCGAGAGCCTTGCCGAGATCATCGAGAGCGTGGCGCGTGACGTGACGCGGGCCGAGGCGGCATGACCGAGGCCGCGCCCCATTCCGCCCGTCCGGCGGGCCTGAGGCGCAGGGCGGAGGCGCTCGCCTCGGCGCTGCCGCCCCTGATGGCGGATGCCCGCCATCTGGCGGCGACGGTGCAGCTGGGCGAGCACGGGCGGCGGCGTTCGGGCATGGGCGACGAGTTCTGGCAGTACCGCCCCGCCCATGCCGGCGACGAGGCGCGGCTGATCGACTGGCGCCGCTCCGGCAAGGCCGACGCGCAATTCGTGCGCGAGAAGGAATGGCAGGCGGCGCAATCGGTGCATCTCTGGGTCGACGATTCCCGCTCGATGGAATTCACCGGCGATCCGAAGCGGCAGGCCAAGGCCGACCGGGCGCGGCTTCTGGCGCTGTCGCTCGCCGTGCTCCTGATCCGGGCGGGCGAACGCGTCGGGCTCGCCGATCCTATCGCGCCGCCGCGTTCGGGCGAGGTGCAGCTCCTGCGCCTTGCGCAGGCCTTCACGCGGGCCGCCGGAGAGGCCGATTTCGGCGCGCCCGAGGCGCGGGCGATCCTCGCGGGCTCGCGCGCGGTCTTCCTCTCGGACTTCATGGGCGAGCCCGAGGCGGTCGAGATGGCGCTGGCGCTCGCCGCCGACAAGGGCGTGACGGGCGTGCTTATGCAGGTGCTGGACCCGGTCGAGGAGGCGTTTCCGTTCGACGGCCGCACGATCTTCGAAAGCATGGGCGGCACGCTGACCCATGAGACTCGCAAGGCCGGCGACCTGCGCGCGCGCTACCAGGAGCGGCTCGCCGAGCGCAAGGCGCGGCTTGCCGATTACGCGCAGAAGGCGGGCTGGCTCTACACCACCCATCACACCGGCGAGCCCGCGCAAGGGGCGCTCCTCTGGATCTACGCGGCGCTGAGGAAGGACCACTGATGCTGATCCTCGGCCCCATCGGCTTCACGATTCCCTGGCTCCTCTGGGGGCTCGTACTCTTGCCGGTGCTCTGGCTTCTCCTGCGCGCGATCCCGCCGGCGCCGATCCGGCGGCGGTTTCCGGGCGTGGCGCTGCTGCTGGGGCTGACGGACGAGGAGCAGGAGGCCGAGCGCACCCCGTGGTGGCTGCTGCTCCTGCGGATGCTCGCGGCGGCGCTCGTCATCGCGGGCTTCGCCGGGCCGGTGCTCAATCCGCAGGAAAAGGTCGCGGGGGGCGGTCCGCTACTCGTTCTCGTCGATGGTGGCTGGGCCGATGCGCGCGACTGGACGCGGCGCGCGGGCCGGATTTCGGCGGCGCTGTCCGATGCCGGGCGCGCCGGGCGGCCGGTGGCGCTCGTCTCCCTCGCCGATCCGTCTGCGGGCGGGCCGGTCTTCGCGGCCGCCGACGCGGTCGCCGCGAGCCTGCCGGCGCTGGAGCCGAAGCCGTGGGAGCCGGAGGCCGGGGCGCTGGCCGATCTGGCGGCAGCACTGCCGGAGGGCGGCTTCGATACGCTCTGGCTGTCGGACGGGCTCGCGCGGGAGGGGCGGGCGGAGCTTGCCGCGGCACTCGCAGCGAAGGGCAAGGTCACGGCGGTCGAGAGTGCGCGGGACGTGGTGGCGCTCTCCGGCGCGGGCTATGCCGAGGGCAAGGTCTCGGTCACCGCTCTCAGGGCGCGCCATGCCGGCCCGGCCGCGGCCGAGATCGTCGCGCGCGGGCTCGACCCCGCCGGGATCGAGCGCGAGCTGGCGCGGGCAGAAGCCACGTTCGCCGACGGTGACGGCATGGCCGAGGCGGCGTTCGACCTGCCGCCGGAACTGAGAAACCGCATCACCCGTTTCGAAGTGTCGGGCGAGGCCACGGCGGGTGCGGTCGCGCTGACCGACGACGCGCTGAAGCGGCGCAAGGTCGGGCTCGTGGTCGGCGGCGCCGGGCGCGAGGGGCTGGAGCTGCTCTCGCCCGACCATTACCTGCGTCAGGCGCTGGTGCCGACCGCCGATCTCGTCGAGGGGACCATCGGCGACGTGCTGCTTGCCAGCCCCGACGTGATCATCCTTGCCGATGTCGCCAAGGTGGCCGAGAGCGAGGCGCTGTCGGAATGGATCGCGGAGGGCGGGCTGCTCGTCCGCTTTGCCGGGCCGCGCCTTGCCAATTCCGATGTCGGACGGGACGCGCTCGATCCGCTGCTGCCGGTGCGGCTCCGGCTTGGCGGCCGCGCGGTCGGCGGCACGATGAGCTGGGGCGAGCCGAAGGCGCTTGCGCCCTTCGCGGACGGATCGCCCTTCGCCGGGCTGGTGGCGCCCGCCGATGTCGCGGTGAGCGCGCAGGTCCTCGCCCAGCCGGGGCCGGATCTCGCGGCGGCGACCGTCGCGACGCTTGCCGACGGAACGCCGCTCGTCACGCGGCGGGCGATCGGCGAGGGGCAGGTGGTGCTCTTCCACGTCGCGGCCAATGCCGAATGGTCGAACCTGCCCTTGTCGGGGCTCTTCGTGCAGATGCTCGAACGGCTCGCGGTGTCGAGCCGGCCGGCGCGGCCGGAAGAGGCCGATCTCGCGGGCACGACCTGGGTCGCGGAGAAGGTGCTCGACGCCTATGGCGCGCTGGGCGAGGCCGAGGATCTGCCGGGCATCCCCGGCGAGGCGCTGGCCGATCCGCGGATCGGGCCGGAGCTGCCGCCGGGGCTCTATGCATCGGGCGACCGGCGGCTCGCGGTCAACGCGGTCGCGCCCGACCGGGTGCTGGCGGCGGCGGAATGGCCCAACGATGTCGCGGTCGAGGGGCTGGCTGTCGCGCGCGAAACGCTCCTGAAGGGCTGGTTCCTCGGGGCAGCACTCCTCCTCCTGCTGCTGGACATGATCGCGGCGCTCGCGCTCTCGGGGCGGCTGCGGGGGCCGCGGGCGGGCATGGCGGCGCTCCTGCTCGCGATCCTCGCCGCGGGGCTGCCGGGCGAGTCCCATGCCCAAGGCGCGGCGGAGGAGCAACTCGTCCGCGCCGCCGGCAATGTCGTCCTCGCCCATGTCCTGACCGGCGACGCCGAGACCGACCGGGTCGCCGAGGCGGGGCTCTGGGGCCTGTCGGAGATCCTCTTCGCCCGCACCTCCGTCGAGCCGGTGGAGCCGCGCGGCGTCGATGTCGAGGCCGACGATCTCGCGGTCTACACATTCCTCTACTGGCCGGTCACCGCCGACCAGAAGGCGCCGTCGCCCGCGGCCTATGCGCGGCTCAACCGCTATCTGCGGTCCGGCGGCATGATCCTTTTCGACACCCGCGACGGCGATGTCGCGGGCTTCGGCGCGGCGACGCCCGAGGGGCGGCGGCTGCAGGCGCTGGCGGCGCCCCTCGATATCCCGCCGCTGGAACCCTTGCCGAGCGACCATGTGCTGACCCGCAGCTTCTACCTCCTGCAGGATTTCCCCGGCCGCCATGCCGGCCGCGCGGTCTGGGTCGAGGCCGCGCCGCCGGATGCCGAGCGCGCCGAGGGGATGCCGTTCCGCAACCTCAACGACGGGGTGACCCCGGTGGTGATCGGCGGCAACGACTGGGCCTCGGCCTGGGCGGTCGATGACAGCGGCCGGCCGATGTTCCGGGTGGGGCGCGGCCTCGGCGGCGAGCGCCAGCGCGAGATCGCCTACCGCTTCGGCGTCAACCTGATCATGTATGTGCTGACCGGCAACTACAAATCCGACCAGGTCCATGTGCCGACGCTTCTGGAAAGGCTGGGGCAATGACCGGGCATGTCGTCTTCGATCCGTTCCTGCCCTGGCCGCTGATCTGGGCCGCGTGCGGGCTCGCGCTGGCCTTCATGGCATTGGCACTCTGGCGCGGCCTGTCGGGCTGGTGGCTGCGCGGCCTTGCCGCCGCAGCACTTCTGGTGGCGATCGCCGGCCCCTCGTTGCAGACCGAGGAGCGGCGCAGCCTCAGCGACATCGTCATCCTCGTCGTCGACGAGAGCGCGAGCCAGAAGATCGCCGACCGCGCCCGGCAGACCGAAGCGGCGGTGGCGCGGGTCGAGGCCGAGATCGCGGCCTTGCCGAACACCGAACTGCGCAAGGTCGTACTCGGCGACGGGGCCGAGGATGCCGGTACGCTCGCGATGACCGCGCTCGCGCAGGCCCTGGCAGAGGAGCCAAGGGCGCGCGTTGCGGGTGCGATCCTCGTCACCGACGGCCAGGTGCATGACCTGGAGCTTGCGCCCGACATGCCCGCGCCGATGAACGTGCTCCTGACCGGGCACGACGACGACTGGGACCGCCGCTTGATGATCAAGACCGCGCCGGTCTTCGGGATCATAGGCGAGCCGGTGCAACTCACGATCCGCGTCGAGGAGCAGGGACGGATGCCGGCGGGGCTTGGCGGGCGGCCGGTCATGCTCTCGGTAGCGATCGATGGCGCGCCGCCGGAGACCTATCCGGTGCCGGTGGGCGAGGATATCGACCTGCCGCTGGTGCTCGATCACGGCGGGCAGAACGTGGTGCAATTGTGGGTTGAGGTCGCCGAGGGCGAACTCACCGATCGCAACAATATGGCCGTGGTGCAGATCAACGGCGTGCGCGACCGGCTCAGGGTGCTACTGGTCTCGGGCGAGCCCTATGCGGGCGAGCGGACCTGGCGCAACCTCCTGAAATCCGACAGCGCGGTGGATCTGGTGCATTTCACGATCCTGCGCCCGCCTGACAAGCAGGACGGCGTGCCGGTGTCGGAACTGTCGCTGATCGCCTTCCCGACGCGCGAGCTCTTCGTCGAGAAGATCACGGAGTTCGACCTGATCATCTTCGACAGATACCGGCTGCGGGGCATCCTGCCGTCGGCCTATCTCGACAATATCCGCGACTATGTGCTTGCCGGCGGCGCGGTGCTGGTCGCGGCCGGGCCGGATTTCGCCTCGGCCGAGAGCCTCTACCACTCGGGGCTCGGCGACATCCTGCCGGCGCGGCCGACGGCGCGGGTGATCGGAGGCGGCTTCACGCCGCGCGTCTCCGATCTCGGCCAGCGCCATCCGGTGGCTGAGGGGCTAGAGGTGTTCACGCCGGAGGGCGGGGCGTCCGGGACGGTCGGGGCGCCCAATTGGGGGCGCTGGATGCGCTATCTCGAGCTTGCCGATCCTGCCGGGCAGGTGGTGATGGAGGCGCCCGGTGGCCGCCCGCTCCTGGTGCTCAACCGGGTGGGCGAGGGGCGGGTGGCGCTTCTCGGCTCCGATCAGGCCTGGCTCTGGGGGCGCGGGTTCGAGGGCGGCGGGCCGCAGCTCGAACTGCTGCGCCGGCTGGCGCACTGGATGATGAAGGAGCCCGAGCTGGAGGAGGAGGCGCTGGTCGCGACCGCCGAGGGTCAGGCGCTGACGATCACCCGGCGCACGCTGAGCGAGGGCGCCCGTGAAGTCACTGTGACCGCGCCGGACGGCACCGAGACGGTTTTGCAACTGACCGAAGCCGCACCGGGGCGCTACAAGGCCGAATTCGCGGCGACCGAGATCGGGCTCTATCGGCTGACCGATGGCGAGTTGAACCGGGTGGTGGCGCTCGGCCCGGCGGCGCCGCGCGAGTTCGAGGAGACGATCGCCTCAGAGGTGCCGCTCGCGCCGGCGGCGGAAGCGAGCCAGGGCGGGTTCCTGCGGATCGAGGACGGGCTTCCGGATGTCCGCACGGTGCGCGCGGGGCGCCCGGCGATCGGGCGCGGCTGGGTCGGGATCACGCCGCGCGACGCCTACCGGACCACCGATATCCGCATCGCGCCGCTGCTGCCCGCCTGGGCGTTCCTCCTGATCGCGCTGGGCCTCAGCGTGTTCGCCTGGCTTCGCGAGGGCCAACGCTGACGCGCCCGAAAGGGCGCGTCAGGGCGTTTTGATTAGGGTGGGAAATTCGATCGCCTTTACGGCAATTCGATCAGATCGGCATGTTGTCCCACAGGCTGTCAGGATCGTCGTTCGAGACCACGACCCGCAGCCGGCTCTGCCGTATTTCGGCCGGCGCTCCGAGACGGTCGCGCAGCAGGCGCTTCAGCTCTTCGGCACGCTCGGGCTTTGCCAGAATATCGTCCACGATCAGATCAATCTCGTCGCGGCGCTTCGCCTGGCTCATGACATCCTCCCGATTGTTTGTTTTGGTTGCGCAATGGTGCGCAAGGTGACGGCACGGCCGGAGCGTAACACAACCCAAACGATTCTTGGTACGCTAATGTCCGGTCAACTTGACGCGGCGTAAGCATTGCGCGGAATTGCGACAATTTCTTGTCAGATCATTTCCAGAGGCAATCTAATCGGCCAAATCCAGCCTGACTGGTGTCGCGACCCAGCCGTCGAGCGTGCAACGCGGGCGAATCAGCACATGGTCGATGCCATCGGGAATCGCCACGCCGGAGAGGCTCCGGGTGAAGGGTTGCTCCTCGACATGGGGATGGGTGAGCTCGCGATAGCCGAGCCGGTCGCCGTCGGGCGCGAGCACCTCCCAGCCGCTGGCATAATGGTCCCAGCCGGTATCGGGATGGGTCAGCGTGACGCTGAAGGTGAGGTTGTCGCCGTGGCCTTCCGCACGCGCACCGGTAACCTGAGGAGGGTCGGCGCAGGCCGGTCCGGCTGCCAGGGTGAGGACGACGAGACTCAGGCGGAACATGGCCGCAGAGTGCCACGGCGGGGCCGGAATCGGGATCACATTGATGTGCGGGTTCCTGGTTTTCTTCCCGAAGCGAGGGCTGCGCGCGCAGGTTTCGATTGCGTTTCTCGAAAACTGGTTATAATTTCTTACCAGTTTCGAGGTGCACCATGGATCTTCCCATCGCTGACCGTTCCGTTCTTGAACGCAAGGCAGAAATCGTCGCGCGGCTTCGTGCTGCGATGGCGGACGGGGCGGTGATCGACGATCCCGCCGAGACCCGCGCCTATGAATGCGACGCGCTTGCCGCCTACCGCTGCGCACCGCTCGCCGTCGTGTTGCCCGGCTCGACCGCCGAGGTCGCGGCGGTGCTCAAGGTCTGTCACGAGGAGCGGGTGCCGGTGGTGCCGCGCGGGGCGGGAACCTCGCTCGCCGGCGGCGCGCTGCCGACGGCGGACAGCGTGATCCTCGGGGTGGCGCGTATGAACCGGGTGCTCGACGTGGATTACGACAACCGTTTCATCCGGGTCGAGGCGGGGCGCACGAATCTTTCGGTCACCGGCGCGGTCGAGGAGGAGGGCTTCTTCTACGCGCCCGATCCCTCCTCGCAGCTCGCCTGCGCTATCGCGGGCAATATCGCGATGAATTCTGGCGGGGCGCATTGCCTGAAATACGGGGTGACGACCAACAACCTGATGGGCGTCACCCTGGTGACGATGGAGGGCACGGTCGTCGAGATCGGCGGTGCGCATCTCGATGCCGGGGGGTACGACCTTCTCGGGGTGATCTGCGGCTCGGAGGGGCAGCTTGGCGTCGTCACCGAGGCGGTGCTGCGGATCCTGCCCAAGCCCGAGGGGGCGCGGCCGGTGCTGATCGCCTTCGGCTCGAACGAGGTCGCGGGCGCCTGCGTCGCCGACATCATCAAGGCGGGCGTGCTGCCGGTCGCGATCGAGTTCATGGACCGGCCCTGCATCCACGCCTGCGAGGCCTTCGCCCATGCCGGCTATCCGGATTGCGAGGCGCTCCTGATCGTCGAGGTGGAGGGTGCGGAGGCCGAGATCGACGAGCAGCTCGGCCTGATCCGCCAGATCGCGGCGCGGCACGATCCGGTCGAGTTCCGCGAGAGCCGGTCGGCGGAGGAGGCGCAGAAGATCTGGCTCGGCCGCAAGTCGGCCTTCGGCGCCGTAGGGCAGATCAACGACTACATGTGCCTCGACGGGACGATCCCGGTCTCGGCCCTGCCAAAGGTGCTGAAGCGGATCGGCGAGATGAGCCGCGACTTCGGGCTCGATGTGGCGAATGTCTTTCATGCCGGCGACGGCAACATGCATCCGCTGATCCTCTACGACGCCAACAAGCCGGGGGATCTGGAGACCTGCGAGGCGCTCGGGGCGGAGATCCTGAAGCTCTGCGTCGAGGTCGGCGGCTGCCTGACCGGCGAGCACGGCGTCGGCATCGAGAAGCGCGACCTCATGGAGGTGCAGTATTCGGCGGCGGACATGGAAGCGCAGATGCGGGTCAAGGACGTGTTCGATCCCTGCTGGCTGCTCAATCCCGCTAAGGTGTTCCCGCTGCACATGAGTGCCGGGCGGCGGGCGCGGTGAGTCGGAGGCGCCGGGGGTTTTCCACCCCCGGACCCCCGGAGGATATTTTCAAAAAGGTGAAGGCGGCAGCGTGAGGGTTTCATCCGAAGAGGAGCTGGCTGAGGCGGTCCGGGGGGCGGCGGGGCCGCTCGTGGTGCGGGGCGGCGGGACGCGGCCCGTCGGGGCGTCGGTCGCGGGCGAGGTGCTGGAGACCTCTGGGCTGGACGGGATCACGCTCTACGAGCCGGGCGCGCTGACGGTCGTCGCGAAGGCGGGCACGCCCTTGGCCGCGCTCGAGGCCGCACTTGCGGCGGAAGGGCAGCGGCTCGCCTTCGAGCCCGCGGACTGGCGCGGGCTTCTCGGTACCGAGGGGGAGCCGACGGTGGGCGGCATGGTGGCCGCGAACGTCTCGGGGCCGCGGCGGGTGCAGGCGGGGGCGTGCCGCGATGCGCTTCTTGGCGTGCGCTTCGTCGATGGGACGGGGGCCGTGGTGAAGAACGGCGGGCGCGTGATGAAGAACGTCACCGGCTACGATCTCGTGAAGCTCATGGCGGGAAGCTGGGGCACGCTCGGCGTCTTGACCGAGGCGGCGTTCAAGGTGCTGCCGGCGCCGGAGGCGGCGGCGACGGTCGTCATCGGGGTCGAGGGTGCGGACGCGGCCGTGCGGGTTCTCTCTGCGGCGCTCGGCACGCCCTTTGACGTGACCGGCGCGGCTTTCCTTCCGGGCGAGGGGGCGCTGGTGCGCATCGAGGGCTTTGCCGCCTCGGTCGCATATCGGGCGGAGCGGCTCGCCGCGGCTCTCGGGGCGCATGGGCCGGTCGCGGTTGAAAGGGATGCGGAGCGGGTCGCGGCGCTCTGGCGCCGGGTCAGGGAGGTGGCGCCGTTCCACGGCAAGGCGGGCGAAGTCTGGCGGATCTCGGTCCGGCCCTCGGACGCGCCGGGGCTTGTCGTGCGGATCGGCGGGGAGTGGATGCTCGACTGGGGCGGCGGCCTCGTCTGGGCGTTGGTTTCGGAAGGGAGCGACTTGCGCGCGGCGCTCGGCCCGCTCCGGGGCCATGCGACGCTGGTTCGCGCGGCGGCGGCGACCCGCGCCCGGGTCGCGACCTTTGCGCCGGAGCCCGCGGCACTCGCCGCGATCTCGGCGGGCTTGCGCGCCCGGTTCGATCCGCGCGGCATTCTCAATCCGGGGCTGATGGGCTGAACGATGCAGACGAACTTCACCGAAGAGCAGCTTAAGGACCCCGGACTCAAGCGCGCCAACGAGATCCTGCGCGCCTGCGTCCATTGCGGCTTTTGCACCGCGACCTGTCCGACGTACCAGATTCTGGGTGATGAACTCGATTCTCCGCGCGGGCGGATCTACCTGATCAAGGAGATGCTGGAGACCGGGCGGCCGGCGGACGAGAAGACGGTCAGGCATATCGACCGTTGCCTGTCGTGTCTTGCCTGCATGACGACCTGCCCCTCGGGCGTGCATTACATGCATCTTGTCGATCACGCGCGGGCCCATATCGAGGCGACCTATCGCCGTCCGTGGCGCGACCGGGCGCTGCGATGGCTGCTGGCGCGGGTGATCCCGCATCCGGGCCGGTTTCGGCTGGCGCTGACCGGCGCCCGGTTCGTGCGGCCCTTCGCCGCGTGGCTGCCCGATGCGCGGCTCAGGGCGATGGTGGCGATGGCGCCGGACAGGGTGCCGCCGGCGAGCCGCAACGACGCGCCGCAGGTCTTCCCGGCGACGGGAACTCGGCGGATGCGGGTCGCACTCATGACGGGCTGCGCGCAGAAGGCGCTCAACACCGACATCAACGACGCGACGATCCGGCTTCTCAGGCGGCTTGGCTGCGAGATGGTGGTCGCTAAGGGCGCGGGCTGTTGCGGGGCGCTGACCCATCACATGGGAAAGACTGGCGAGAGCCACGCCTCGGCCGCGACCAATATCCGCGCCTGGATCGCCGAGAAGCGCGCGGGCGGGCTCGACGCGGTGGTGATCAACACGTCGGGCTGCGGCACGACGGTGAAGGATTACGGGCACATGTTCCGCACCGACCCGCTCGCGGAGGAGGCGGCGGAGATCGCGGGCCTCGCCTGCGACGTGAGCGAGCTGCTGGAGCGGCTTGGGCCGACGGGCAAGGCGCCCGAGTCGCTGGTGGTCGCCTATCACGCGGCCTGCTCGCTGCAGCACGGCCAGAAGGTGCGAACGGCGCCGAAGGCGCTCCTGAAGGCCGCGGGGTTCGATGTCGTCGAGCCGGCCGACGCGCATCTCTGCTGCGGCTCGGCCGGGACCTACAATCTCCTTCAGCCGGAGATTTCGGCCGAGCTGAAGCGGCGCAAGGTCGCAACGCTGGAGGCGCGGGCGCCGGACGTGATCGCGGCCGGAAACATCGGCTGCATGATGCAGATCGGTGCCGGGACCGGTGTGCCCGTCGTTCATACGGTGGAGCTTCTGGACTGGGCGACCGGCGGACCCCGGCCGAGGGCGTTGGCGCGGTAACGCCGTCGCCGCGCGAACAAGAGAGCGGATCTTCGCCGAGACCCCGTGAAAGTGGCAGGCCGTGACGAGGTGGGCGCGGCGCCGGGTTGCCCTCGGTCACAAATTTGCCCCAACGGACGGGTAAGTGCGGGATGACGGAGGGGAGACGACATGCGGACATGGATTGCGGCGTTGATGTTGGCGGGCTGGCCCCTGACGGCCCCGGCGGAGGACGCGGCGGCGCTCCATGCAATGACCTCGGCGGACGAGACCCGCGGCTGGGAGGCGGTCGGCCGGCTCAATATCGCCGACAACTCCTTCTGTACCGGCGCGCTGATCGGGCCCTCGCTTGTGCTGACCGCCGCGCATTGTCTCGTCGATCAGCGCACCGGCTCGGAAATCGACGCGTCCGAACTGACCTTCCTTGCCGGATGGCGCAACGGCCGCGCCGCGGCCTATCGCGGTGTGAAGCGGGCGATGGCGCATCCCGACTACGTTTACGAGGGGCCGAACCCGATGGACCGGGTGGCCTACGATCTCGCGCTGCTGGAACTCGACCAGCCGATCCGGCTGCCGTCGATCCAGCCGTTCGACGTGGGCACCGATCCGATGCGCGGCGACGAGGTGAGCATCGTGTCCTACGCGTTCGACCGGTCCGAAGCGCCCTCGATGCAGGATGCCTGCCTCGTGCTCGGCCGCCAGCCCGGCGTGCTCGTGCTGACCTGCTCGGTCGATTTCGGTTCCTCGGGCGCACCCGTTTTCGCGGTCAATGATGGCAACGCGCAGATCGTCTCGGTGGTCTCGGCGAAGGCGGAGATGGACGACAAGCGGGTCGCGCTCGCGACGCAGATGGCGCAGCCCCTGAACGAGTTGCGGGCGGCTTTCGCCGCCGGGGAAAGCCCGTTCCAGAGGGCCGCGCCCCGTCTTGGCGCGTCGCCATCGGTCGAGGCCGGCTCGATCGGCGCGAAATTCGTCAAGCCGTGAGGCCGTCAGCGCGGATAATCGGCCTCGCCGCCCTGGCCGTCGCCGCGCTCGCGGGGGCCGCGGCGGCCGAGGCGCCGCCGCTCAAGCGATTGACGCTCCGCCAGGATGTGCTCGGTTTCGAGGCGGTAGGCCGGGTCGAGATCGGCGCGCAGGGCTATTGCACCGGCGCCCTGATCGCGCCAGACCTCGTTCTAACGGCGGCGCATTGCCTTCGCGGCGGCAGTTCGGACGAGGCGCCGGACATCGCCGGCATGCGTTTCCGCGCCGGGTTGCGGGACGGCGTCGCGGTGGCCGAGAGCGGCGTCGCGCGCGCGGTGGGGCATCCGCGCTATGATCCGGCCAATCCGAAGGACCTCGACAGCGTCCGCCACGATGTCGCGCTTCTGGAGCTTGCGGAGCCAATCCCCGCCGCCACCGCCGCGCCCTTTGCGATCGCGCGCCTCGGCAATCAGGTGCGCCAGATCGACGTCGTGTCCTTCGCGAAAGGTCGCGATGCCGCGCTGTCGTGGCAGGACGGTTGCCGGGTCGTCGGCCGTGACGTGGGGCTCATCGCTTTCGATTGCGATGTCCATTTCGGCTCGTCCGGCGCGCCGGTTTTCGACCGCTCGGCCGGCAGGCCGAGGATCGTCGCGATCATCGCCGCGGGCACGCGTGAAGAGGGCAAGGTGGTCTCGGTCGGCATGGAACTAGAAAAGCCGGTCGCGGAGCTGCGCAGGGCGCTGAGGACCGGGCAGGGTGTGCTCGTGGCCGGCGGTTCGCGCCGGATCGAGCCGCGCCGGATTCTCCCCGGCACGAAGGCGGACACCGGGGCGCGGTTCGTGCGTCCCTGACCCTTGAAAACCGCAAAAAGCCTTCACATGTGATGTTTGCCGGGGTGCCGCTTGAGGGCTCCGGATCATCAATCGCTCGTCCCGAGGAGGGAGGGCGAGAGACATCGCTCAATGGAGGATGACCATGCGAACCTATGATTTCACCCCGCTTTACCGCGCGACCGTCGGATTCGACCGCGTCGCCGACCTGATGGACCGGGTCCTGTCGGCCGACGTGGCCCAGCCGACCTATCCGCCGTACAACATCGAAAAGACCGACGAGAATGCCTACCGCATCTCCATCGCCGTCGCCGGATTCTCGGGCGATGAGCTGAATGTCGAGGTCAAGGACGGCGCGCTGATCGTCTCGGCCCGCAAGGCCGCCGAGGACGAGGCCAAGACCTACCTGCACCGCGGCATCGCGACCCGCGCGTTCGAGCGCCGCTTCGCGCTGGCCGAGCACGTCAAGGTGACGAACGCTGTGCATGTCGACGGCATGCTGCATGTCGATCTCGTCCGCGAAGTTCCCGAGGCGCTGAAACCGCGCCGGATCGAGATCGCCAGGGGCGATACGGTCGAGGCGAAGGCGGTCGAGAAGGCCTGAACATTCGTCAAAGAGTGAAACAAGGGGGGCGCCGACGGCGCCCCTTCTGCTTTTGGACGGCCGCGTCTACGCTGCCGGGGGTAACGGCCAAGGAGGCTCCGAAGATGCCGGCAGACGAACGCCCGGACTGCATCGCGCATTGGCGCGAGATCGAGGCGGGGGATACGACCTGCTACGATGGTGACGACGAAAGGCTCGCCATCGGCGCGCCGTTCGGCCGGCATTTCGGGCTGACAATGATCGGTATCCATCACGAACGCCTTCTGCCCGGCCGCCGAACCTCCTACCCGCATGCCGAAAGTGCCGAGGAGGAGTTCGTTTACGTCATCGAGGGTACGCCCGATGTCTGGCTCGACGGTCATCTGCACCGGCTTGCGCCCGGCGATGCCGTCGGATTTCCGGCCGGAACCGGACAGTGCCATACCTTCATCAACAATACCGATGCCGAGGTGCGGCTGCTTGTCGTGGGCGAGGCGTCCAAGGGCGAGAACCGCATCGTCTATCCGCGCAATCCGGAACAAAGGCCCCTGCGGGACGATTGGTGGGAGGATGCGCCCGTCCGCCCGATGGGCGACCATGACGGGCTGAGCGACCAGGTGCGGGACTGGAGGGCCGGCAAGCGTCCCTCCCGGCCGTGATCCGAAGGCTGCCTTAGCGCGAGAGGCTCTGGGCCAGCCGCATGAGCTGCACCGCCTCGGCACGGTAGCCATAGGGGTCGTCTCCCCTGGCGCCGGCGGCAAGCGCGATGGCGTCGTCCCAGCCCCATTGCCCGAGGTATTTCGGGTCTGAGAGAAGCTGGCCCATGCCGGCGATCGCGGCGGCGAAGCGAGCGTCGCTTTCGGCCTCGGCGGGCGCGATCGGGATCGGCGTCTCGATCAGCCGCGAGGTCGCCGCGCCCGGCGCCTTGTAGCGCAGCTTGAGAAAGCCAAGTTCGGCTGCGTCGCCGGCCAGTTGCTGCTCGGCGTAGCGCAGGGGGTCGGTCTGGCGCGCAGGGCTGCCGACCGGGGTGATCTCGTAGAGCGCGGTCACCTGGTGGCCCGCGCCGATCTCGCCGGCGTCGACCCGGTCGTTGTTGAAATCCTCGCGCGCGAGGGCGCGGGTCTCGTAGCCGATCAGCCGGTATTCGGCGACGGCCGCGGGGTTGAACTCGATCTGGATCTTCACGTCGTCGGCGATGGGGAAGAGGGCGCCGGAAAGCTGGTCGACGAGCACCTTCTGCGCCTCGGCGAGCGTGTCGATATAGGCCGCCGTGCCGTTGCCGTTCTGGGCCAGCGCCTGCATCGTCGCGTCGTCGAGATTGCCGCGACCGAAGCCGAGGACCGAAAGGTAGATGCCGCTCTCGCGTTTCCTGGCGATGAGGTGCTTCAGCTCTTCGGGGTCGTGGATGCCGACGTTGAAGTCGCCGTCGGTGGCCAGAAGGATGCGGCCGATCCGGCCGTTCTCGGCCATGCTCTCGGCGGTCTGATAGGCCTGTTGCAGGCCCTCCGCCCCGGCGGTCGAGCCGCCCGCGTCGAGCCGGTCGAGGGCCGCGAGGATCGTGGCGCGGTCGGCGGCTTCGGTGGGTTCCAGCACGAGGCCGGCGGAGCCGGCATAGGTGACGATCGCGATCCGGTCCTCGGGGCGCAACTCGCCGAGCATCAGCGCGAGCGACTGCTTCAGGAGCGGCAGTTTCTTCGGATCGTCCATCGAGCCCGAGGTGTCGATCAGGAAGACGAGGTCGAGGGGCGGCCGGTCGTCGGTCGCGGGAAGCTCGCCCTGCAGGCCGATGCGCAGAAGCCTTGTCTCGGCGTTCCACGGCGTCTCGAAGAGGCTTACCGAGGCGCGGAACGGGGCGTCGCCCTCCCCCGGCGCGGGGTAGGCATAGGGGAAGTAGTTCACCATCTCCTCGACCCGCACGGCCTCGGCGGGCGGCAGATAGCCGTTGGTGAGCGAGGAGCGGACCACCGCGTAGGAGGCCGTGTCGGTGTCTATGGAGAAGGTCGATACCGGCTCCTCGGCGGTGACCTTCACCGGATTGGGGTCGGCTTCGGGATAGGCCTCGGTGAGCGGCGCCGGTGCCAGCACCGGCTCGGCCTCGGGCAGGGCGTAGCCCGCGACATCGCCGGAGGGTGAGGGCCGGAACGCTTCCTCGGCCACGATGCCGCTCTGCGCGGCGGCGGCCTCCTTCCGCAGGGGGGGCGCCGCGGGTGCGATGGGCATGTCGGCGAGAGCGTCGGCTTCCGGGGCGGGTTCCGGCCGGGGGGGCGCGGTTATGGCTGGCGCGGTGGGCTCAGTCAGGGTGGCAAGGTTGTCGAGGGCGGTGCGGTCGTCCCGTCCGACCTCGGGGGAGGATTGCCGCGCGCGGGTCTCGCCGATCTCGGCCTCGCTGGTCGCCGTGGTGACGGGGGACGGCGCCGGAACGCTCCGCCGCAGTTCGGGGTAGACGGCGATCGCCACGCCGATGGCGACGACCGAGGCGGTGGCGGCCAGTGCCGGTCTCGTGGTCAGTCTCGAAATCATCTCGCGTACTCCTTGCAGGACACCCGCCCGGTCGGGGCGGTCCTGAATGGGACGCGACGCTTTGGCGCTTTCTTGGTGGCGATCGAAATTTTCCATCGCCAGCCGCAGGGCTTCGGCCTTCGCCGCCCCGTCGGGGGCGGGGTGCGACTTCAACGCGGTGCGCAGGCGGTCGAGATCGTCGGTCATAGCATGCCCTCCGCCCGCGCCATCTCGCGCAGGCGCTTCTTCACTTCGCTCATCCGCCAGGCGACCGTGCCTTCGGACAGCCCGAGCACCTCGGCGGCCTCCTTCTGGCTCAGTTCCTCCCCGAGCGTGAGCGCGACGGTGTCGCGCAGTTCCGGCGAGAGCCGCGCCATGGTCGCGGCGAGCCAGTCCCCGGCCTCCGCCGCCTCGGCGATCCCGGCCCGGCGGTTGATTTCCCAATCACCCCAGCCGTCGGCAGCCCTCGCGTGGGCGGCCATGCGGCGGCGGCGGTCATGCGCGGCATTCACCGTGACCCGGTAGAGCCAGGTCGTGAACCGCGCCTCGCGCCGGTAGCTCCCGAGTTTCGCCGGGAGCGCGAGGCAGATGTCCTGCGCGAGATCCTCGGCCTCGGTCCGGCTGCCGGTCAGGCGGAACGACAGGCCGTGGAGCCGGTCGTAATGCCGCGCGAGAAGCGCCGCGAAGGCGTTGCGGTCTCCTCCTGCGGCGGCTTCGGCCAGCTCTTCGTCCGGGGTTTGCATGCGCATGACGGAACTATGACGCGGGCGGGGCGTCAATCCTTGGCGGTGGTGGGAAATATTTCACGCCGAACCGGTGGGGGCCGCCCTCGGGGCGCGGGGAGAGTGCCGGCGCTGCGGCTCTGCCAAGGGGGGCGGCGGGCGCGATCGACATGCGCCCGCCGCTCTGGTGTCTCATCCTGCCGGGAAGCGCTGGCCTCCCGACCGGGAGGCTTCAGCGCAGAAGTCGGCCGTAGAAGTCGTAGGCGCCGGCCACCGTGGTAAGCTCGGTCGTGCCCTGCGAGTCGCCGGCGAAGGCGGTGACGGCACGGTAGGTCATCGGGCCGAACGAGCCGTCGATGCCGCCGTTGTAGTAGCCCCACTCGGACAGACGCGCCTGGATGCGGCGGCGATCCGAGAGCGGATAGCTGTTGAAGGCGCGTCCGGCCGGGGTCGAATAGACGTCCGAGGAACCGTAGCTCGGCTGCTCGTAGCGCGCGGGCTGCTGGTAGGTCGGCTGCGGGTTATAGCTGGACTGCGGCTGCCGGTAGCTGGTCTGCGGCTGCCGGTAGCTCGTCTGCGGCTGGTAATAACTGGTCTGCGGTTGCCGGTAGCTGGTCTGCGCGCGGGCCGGCTGCTGGGCCTTGGCGCGCGAGTTCATCAGCAGGTAGCCCACCGCCGCCGCGGCGGCGGCGCCCTTGAGCATGTCCTGCTCGCGCTGGCCCCAGGCGCTTGCGGGTGCGGCGGCCGTGGAAGCGATCAGGAGCGCGGCGATGGCGGAGGTGCGGAACTTGTGCAGCATCGGGATTCCCTCGTTGAGATCGAATATGTGGCAGCAATGGAGCCGGCGCGCATGATAGGCAACATCGGGCCTCGGTTATTCGATAACCATCGGCATTTCGGTGCCGAACGCGCCCGTCACGCCTCCGCCCTCCGGGTCGCGGCGGCGCGCCACGCGGCGGCCCCGATCGCGATCAGCGCGAGGCCGAAAGCCGCCGCCGTGATCCGTGCCGCCACGAGACCGCCAAGGGGACTCAGCCCGGCGCCGAAGGCGAGCGCGGCGACGATCAGCGCCACGGCGGGCACGCGCGGCATGATCCCGGCACGGAGCCAGGCAGCACCGAGGGCCGCGTAGCCAAGGACCGCGAGCAGGCCGGCCAGCGGAAAGGCCACGGCCACGGCGCCCATCGCGTCGCCGGCGCCGTGATCGGAGATGACCGCGGGATAGTGAAGCGCCAGGTAGGGCGCGATCAGCACCTCGTAGTAGTCGAGGCCGAAGATCATCATCATGCCGACGAAGAGCGTCACATAGCCGGCGAGACCAAGCGCCCCGCTGCGCAGAGCCGTCGCGGCATAGAGCGCGGTCGTGCCAAGCAGGCCGAGCACGAGCGACAGCGCGAAGAGCGCGTGGATCGCGATCCAGCCGGGGCTGGCGATGGTCTCGGGTGTCATGTGGTGCGGATGCGAGACATAGGAATAGCCGAGCGCCGCACCGGCGACGATCATGCCGGCGGCACCGGCGCGAATGAGCGTTTCACGGGTCATGGTTCTCTCCTGTTCCAGAATGGTCAGATCGTTGCCGTGCGGCGCAGCCGCCGCAGCAAAGCGAGTGCGCCGAACACCGCGACAAGCGCGGGAAGCCCGACAAGCGCCATCTGCGAGACGGCCGCGAAAGCATTCATGCGCAGCCGGATCGCCTGCCGGACCGGCGCTTCGCCGAGATCGACGGCGACCGCCTCCCAATCGGGCAGGCCGAAGCTCGTCCAGACGCCGTTCGAATAGCCGTAGGGCTCCTGCGGCAGGCCGAGGAACGGGCGGTTGAGCGCGCCGTCCCCGTCGCGGTCGTGATGGGCGATGATCGCGTAGCGGCCGGGCAGCAGGTCGTCCGCCCGCCACTCGGCGCGACCGGCGCGGATCGGGACCGAGGCTATCCGGGCGACCGGGATCTCGCCGCGATAGCCGGCCTCGCCGTCCATCACGACGATGCGTGCGAGGCCGGTGTCGTCGCCGAAGCCGGTGATGGTGAGGTCGATGTCGGCGGCCGACGCGGCGCCGGTGCCGAGTGCCGCGATCAGGGCGCAGAGCGCAAGCTTCTGTTTCACTTGATGTCCTTTCGTCCGAGTGGATGCCGGTTGCGATGGAGGCAGCTCTGGCGTCCTCGCCCGGCCCGTTCCAGCCGGCTTTCGTGATCCGGCACGGTTGTTTCGCCAATCCCGCCGGTGGTACGCTTCGCGAAGCGTGAACCGTACCGACCCCTCTCCCCGATCCGCAGCGCAACGGATCCTCGACAGCGTCTCCCTGCGCTACCTGATCGCGATTCTCTCGACGGCGGCCTTCATGGTCTGGCAGGCCGGGGACGCGGTGCGCGCGGGGGAAGACCTGCGCGGGCTCATGCTGTTCTGGACTGCCTCGGTCACGCTCGGCTGGCTGCAGATGATCCTGATCGCGCGCGGGGTGCGTGCGTCCTTCGGGGCCGGAAACTGGCCGGGCTGGGCGCTGCTTCTGGCCTCGGCCTTTCTCGGGGCGGTGCCGCTGACGTTCCAGGTGCGCTGGCTGATGGAGACGATCGTCGCGCCTGACGCCGGATTGCCGGCGCCCTGGGCCACCTATCTCAACGTGGTGGTCATCAACACCGTCTTCTCGGTGATCCAGTACGTCCTGATCGAGCGCTGGCCGGTCCTCGGCACCGAGCAGCCGGACGTGGTGCCGGACGCCTCACCGGATCCCGGCCCGACGCTGCCGACCGTCGGCATGCTGCGGCGGCGGCCCGACGGGCTGACGGGTGTGATCCGGTACCTGCAGATGGAGGATCACTACCTCCGGGTGCACACGGACTCGGGCGACGGCCTCGTGCTGCACCGGATGAGCGACGCGGTCGAGGATCTCGCCGGGTGCGAAGGCTTGCAGGTCCACCGGTCCTGGTGGGTGTCGCGCGCCGCGGTCGCGGAGACGCTCCTGGAAAACCGCAAACGTTCTCTTGTCGCGACCGATGGGACGGTGATCCCGGTCGGGCGGTCGTTCGAGAAGTCCTTACGCGCGGCTGGCTGGTTCTGACCCCTCAGCGCATCATTCCTGCAGGCCGGCGGTGGCCAGCCCGTCAGAGAGCCGCGCCGCGTCGCGCGGGCGCTGGAACGGATACGCCTCGAGCAGGGTCGCAATGCGCAGACCCGGATCGCTCAGGCGGAGCCTCTCGACGACCTGCCGCGCGTCCTCGGCCCGGCCGGACCGGGCGAGTGCGGCGGCGAGGATGCAATGCGCGACCTGGTAGCTCGGCCGCAGCCGGATCGAGCTTTCCGCCCAATGGACGGCCTCGTCGTCCCGCTCGGCGAAGAAATGGGCGCAGGCCATCGCCCCGTGGGTCGTCGCGGCATGGGGGTCGTGCGGGCTGAGACGGATTGCGCGAGAAAGGTCCGCGATTGCCTCCTCCGGCTGGCCCGCCCAGGCATTGATCCAGCCGCTGAACCCCCAGGCCATGGCGAGGTTGGGATTGAGCTCCAGCCCGCGCGCGATCAGCGACCCGCCGCCGCCGATCTCGCCGCAGACGAAGGCAAGGCCGAGCCCCGCCGTCGTGAGCGCGACGGCATCCCCGCCGCCTGTCGCGATCGCCCGCGCCGCGAGGTCGCGGACCGCGCGCTTCTCGGCGGCGGGATCGGTGACCCAACCGCAGGCCTTGCGCTGCGAATGGCAGCGCACCGCCATTCCGTAGGCGGCCGCGAAATCCGGGTCGCGCTTGACCGCCTCGCCGAACATCGCGATGGCCGTCGCGTTGCCGTCCCGCGTCCACAGGTGCACCGAGGAGAGCCCGCGCAGGTAATAGTCGTAGGCATCGAGCCGGGCTGTCGGCTTCTGCGTCGCCCGGTCGATCTCGGCCTCCTCGATACGGGGCGCGATCTCGCCGACGACGCGGGCGGTAATCCGGCCCTGCAGGTCGAAGATGTCGCTCATGACCCCGTCGAAGCTGTCGGCCCAGAGCTGTAGGCCGGTCCTGGCGTCGACGAGCCGGGCGGTGATCCGAACCTGATCGGCCGCCCGGCGCAGGCTGCCTTCCAGGACGTAGCGCACCCCCTGCTCGCGGGCGATCTGCTTCACGTCGACGGCGCGGCCGCGATAGGTGAAGCTGGAACTGCGGGCGATCACGAAAAGCCAGCGGATGCGCGACAGCGCAGTGATGATCTCCTCGACGATTCCGTCGGCGAAATAGTCCTGATCGGGATCGCCCGAGAGATTGGCGAACGGCAGCACCGCGATCGACGGGCGGTCGGGCAGCGGCGGGTAGGGCGCCGCGGCACCCGGTGCCCGGCCCGCACCGGTGCGGATCTCCGCTTCCAGCGCCACGGTGTCGCCGTCCGGCTCGGCCTGCACCTCCTCGGCCAGCCGGTCGCGCAGTTCGGCAAAGAGCCGCAGCGCTGCCGCGCGTTCGCCCTGCGCGGCGTGGAGCCGCATCAGCGCGCGCACCGCTTCTTCGCGCAATGGATCGAGGACGAGCAGACGCATCGCGGCGGAGCGGGTGACCTCACCGTCGCCCTCGGTTTCGGCCGAGGCCATGAGACGTGCCGCCAGCGACTCGGCTATGGCGCTGAATTCCAGCCGTCCCTGCCGCAGCCAGTCGTCAAAGGCCGGATCTCGCGCCGCGATCCCGTCGAGAAGGTCGCCGCGATAGAGAGCGAGGCCTTCGGCCCAGCCGGCGCCGTCCTCCGCCGCGGCGAGGCGCCGAAAGTCAACGGCGTCCACGGCAAGCCGCGTGAGATCAAGCCTTACCGAGTGACGGTCGCTGTCAAGGAGGCCCGGCGCGAGCGGATCAAGCACCCGGCGCAGCCCCGCCAGAGCGTGTTTCAGGCTGTCGCGTGCCTGTGGCGCCGCGCGGTCGCTCCACAGGAGTGCTGCGATCTGGTCGTGCCCGAGGCGGCCATCGGGGGCGAGGGCGAGCGCCGCGAGCAGGGCGCGCGGCTTGGCACCGGCCGGTGCGCAGTCGCCACCGGCCGTGTCGGTGAGGGCGAAACCTCCAAGAATCGAAAGGGTTGCCTCGGCCACGATGCGATTTCCCCTTCTTCGGTGCCGATTTCCCGATCGTTTCCCGCCGCGTTCCCGTCCCGCTCCCGCATCCGGGCGCATGCTGGGTTTTACAGATGGCACAGGCCCTCACGATAACAGGAGACGAAGCGATGCTCAGCAAAAACACAGCCCCCCGCGAAACCGACCGGATGACGCAGATCCCGCTCCTGCCGTGGGAAATCGTCGCGAACGGCACGAAGAGCCATGGCGCCGAGCGGATGCCCGGGGCGCAACGGTCGGTCTACCGCCTGATCTGCGCGCTCGGTGCCTTGCGGGACTGGCTCGGTTCCGGGAACGCGTCGAGACCGGCCTTTCGCAGCCCGTCGCGCAAATGGTCCTCGTCGGCCGGATCGGAGTAGACGAACAGCAACCGCCAATAGTCCCGGTCGCCGGCCGGCGCGAGCGCGGCAAGCTGTTGCCGCACCGGCTCGGCCTCCGGGCTGCCGAGCTGCCCGAGGCACGCGAGGATGACCAGTGCGATGAACGGCTGCCGCCGGAGCGCGAAGGCCTTCCGCGAGAACTCCAGCGCCTTGCCGTAGTCGCGTAGGTGGTAGTGGGCGAGACCGATGCGGCTCAGGAACAGATAGGTCAGGGGATCGCGCGGGCTGAGGCGGAGCGCGGTCTCGAGCGGGTCGAGCGCCTCGGCGAAAAGGCCGTTGGTGATGCGGGTCCAGCCAAGTGCGTTCTGCGCCAGAGCCAGGTTCGGGTTGAGCGCGGCCGCGCGTTCCGCCGCGGCCAGCGCCTCGACCGGGCGTTCGTCCATCAGGCAGGCGAGGCTCATTGCGTAGTGCGAATAGCCGTCCCCCTCTTCCAGCGCCACGGCCTTCTCCGCCGCCGCCATCAGCTCGGCGCGGTCTCGGGCGATATCGTCGCTGAAGCCGAATAGGCTCCGCGCATAGAGCGTGCGCGCCAGAACCATGTAGGCGCGCGCAAGCCCGGGATCGAGCTCGATCGCGCGGCGCTGCCAGTGGAGTGCCTGCGCGAAATCCTCGGCGCCCTGCTGCCGGTTGTGAAACCACATCCCCTTCATGTGGCAGTCATAGGCGGCAAGCTGGCCGGGCGAGCGGTCGAGCGCGCGGCGGGCCTCGCCAACCAGAAGCTCCGGCTCGATGGCACCGACGATCCGGCGCGTCAGCTCGTCCTGAAGGGCAAAGATGTCGGTCAGGTCGCGGTCGAAGTGATCCCCCCAGAGCTGGATTCCGGTATCCGCCTCGATCAGCGCGGCCGAGAGCCGGATGCGGCTCCCGGCACGCCGCAGGCTGCCGGTCACGACATAACGGACACCGAGTTTCTGGCCGATTTCTCTGATCGGCAGATCGCTGTTACGGAAGGCGAAGCTCGAGTTGCGGTTGATCACGAAAAACCAGCGGTAGCGCGAGAGCGCGTTGATGACGTCCTCCACGACGCCGTCAGCAAAATAGGCCTGGTCGTGGTCGTCTGGGAGGGTGTGGAAGGGAAGCACCGCGATGGACGGGCGGTCGGGCAGCGGCAGGTCGGCTGCGGTGACGCTGACCGCGATCCGGCCCTCGCGGATCGCGGCGCCAAGGGCCGCGGTCTCCGGGGCAGGCTCGATCTGCAGGTTGGCCGTCAGCCGTTCGCGCAATTCCTCGAAGCAGCGGAGCGCGGTCGCCCGCTCGCCAGCTTCGGCGTGCAGGCGCATGAGTGCACGCACGGCGTCCTCGCGCAAGGGATCGAGGCCGAGGAGCCGCGTCGCGGCCTCGCGGACCGCCGCGCTATCCGCCCCGGCCTCCGCATCGGCAAGGAGCATGGCCGCCGTCGATTCCGCCAGCGCCGCGCAGGTGGCGCGCTCCTGCCGGAGCCAGTCGTCGAAGGCCGGGTCGCGCACGCTGACGCCGTGGAGAAGCTCACCCCCGTAGAGTTCCAGCGCCCGTGACTTCGCCTTGGGGTCCGCGGCGGCGGCGAGGGCCTTGAACTCGCACGCGTCGACGGCGATCCGGCCGAGGTCGAGCCGCACCGACTGGCGGTCGACATCCAGCGCGTCGAGCCCGGCGGCGTCGAGGCGGCGACGGAGGTCGGCAAGCGCATGCTTGAGGCTGTCGCGTGCCTGCGGCGCGGCGCGGTCACTCCAGAGGAGCGCGGTGATCTGGTCATGGCCGAGCCGCCCTTCGGGCGCGAGCGCCAGCGCGGCGAGCAGTCCGACGGGCTTTGCGCCGGGGATCTCGCAGGCCGCGCCCCGAGCGTCCCGCAGGGCGAACCCGCCCAGGAGTGTCAGACGTGCCTCGGCCAAGGGTACATCTCCGAAATCGTCTGCGAAGCCGACCAACGGGCCTCTCAGGATACGATAACAGGAGATGACCCGCCGCTCACAGAAAACGAAACCGGCCGCAGGATAGGCATCCCGCGGCCGGTTCCCGACGCTGTTGCCGCCTCAGACAGAGAGGCAGATGTATTTCATCTCGAGGTAGTCCTCGACGCCGTGATGGCTGCCCTCGCGGCCGAGGCCGGATTGCTTGACGCCGCCGAACGGTGCGACCTCGGTGGAGATGAGGCCGGTGTTCACGCCGACCATGCCGTATTCCAGCGCCTCCTGGACCCGCGTGATGCGGCCGATGTCGCGGGCGTAGAAGTAGCTCGCAAGCCCGAAGATCGTGTTGTTGGCATGCGCGATCACCTCTTCCTCGGTCTCGAACCGGAAGAGCGGCGCGAGCGGGCCGAAGGTCTCCTCGGTCGAGACCTTCATGTCCGGCGTGATGCCGGTGACGACCGTCGGCTCGAAGAACGTGCCGCCGAGCGCGTGGCGCTGGCCGCCGGTCACGACCTGCCCGCCACCGGCGAGCGCGTCGGCGATATGCTCCTCGACCTTCTCGACCGCCGCCTCGTTGATCAGGGGGCCGGTGGTGATGCCGTCCTTGAGCCCGTCGCCGACATTGAGCTTCTTCACCGCCGCCGCGAGCTTCTCGGCGAAGGCGTCATAGACGCCGGCCTGGACGTAGATCCGGTTGGCGCAGACGCAGGTCTGGCCGTTGTTGCGGAACTTGGAGATCATCGCGCCCTCGACCGCCTTGTCGAGATCGGCGTCGTCAAAGACGATGAAGGGCGCGTTGCCGCCAAGCTCCATCGAGCATTTCATCACTTGGTCGGCGGCCTGGCGCAGGAGGATCCGGCCGACCTCGGTCGAGCCGGTGAAGGTGAGCTTCCGGACGATCGGGTTCTCGCAGAACTCCTTGCCGATGTCCGACGACCGCTTCGAGGTGATGACCGAGAAGAGCCCCGCCGGAACCCCGGCGCGTTCCGCGAGCACCGCCATGGCGAGCGCCGACAAGGGCGTCTCGGCTGCCGGCCGCGCGACAAAGCCGCAGCCCACCGCGAGCGCCGGGGCCACTTTCCGGGCGATCATCGCATTCGGGAAGTTCCACGGCGTGATCGAGGCCGCGACCCCGATGGGCTGCTTGATCACCGTGATGCGCTTGTCGGGCTGGTGACCGGGGATGGTCTCGCCATAGACCCGCTTGGCTTCCTCGGCGAACCACTCGACGAAGGAGGCGCCGTAAAGGATCTCGCCCTTGGCCTCGGCCAGCGGCTTGCCCATCTCGGCGGTCAGGATCGCGCCGAGATCGTCGGCATTGGCGACCATCAGGTCGTGCCACTTGCGCAGAACGCCGGCGCGCTCCTTGCCGGTGCGGGCGGCCCAGGCCTTGCGCGCCGCGTCGGCGGCGGCGATCGCCCGGGCGGTCTCCTTGCGGGAAAGATCGGGCACGGTGCAGATCACGTCGCCGCGCGCCGGGTTGGTGATTTCGAACGTTGCGCCGTCGTCGGCGTCGATCCATTCTCCGGCGACATAGGCCTGCGTGGCCAGAAGCGACGGGTCTTTCAAGAGCGACCGGAGGTCGGTGACGGAATCGAGCATGGAATCCCCCTGTATTGGCAATTTGATCAAATGCACGAGGCCGGCGCGAAAGTCCAGCGTCCTGCCGGGTGGCGGTGGTCGCACATGAGATATGACGACACTTACGCGAATGCAAAGTTTATCCCCGGCGGCACCGATTATCCGCCGCGCTGGGCGGAACGCGCGGTGGCGTTCCGCGCGGCACTCGGGGCGCGGGCGCGGCTCGGTTTGTGCTACGGCCCCGCCGAAGCCGGCTGGTTTGACCTTTTTCTGCCCGAGGCGGAGCCTCTGGCGCTGATGGTTTTCGTCCATGGCGGCTATTGGCTGGCCTTCGGGCCGCGCGACTTCTCGCATCTCGCCGCCGGCGCTCTGGCGCGCGGCTGGGCCGTCGCGATGCCGGCCTACACGCTCGCACCCCGGGCGCGGATCTCGGAAATGACTGCCGAGATCGCCGCCGCCTTGCCGGTGATGGCCGGCGCGGTGGCGGGTCCCGTGGTCCTCACCGGCCACTCGGCGGGCGGACATCTCGCGGCGCGCATGGCTTCCGCCGATGTCGCGCTGTCGGCACCGGTGGCGGAGCGAATCGCCCGGATCGTGCCGATCTCGCCGCTGGCCGACCTGCGGCCGCTGATCGAGACCGGGATGAACGCGGATCTGCGGCTCGATGCGGCCGAAGCCCGGGCCGAGAGCCCGGCGCTGCACCCGCGCCGCTCCGGAACCAGCGTGCATGTCTGGGTCGGCGGCGACGAGCGCCCGGCCTTCCTCGACCAGGCGCGCAGGCTCGGCAATGCCTGGGCCTGCCCGGTGACGATCGAGCCGAAGCGCCACCATTTCGACGTCATCGAGGGGCTCGAGACACCCGGGAACCCGCTGATGGCGGCGCTCCTCGGCTAGGGAGCGAACTTCTGCCGCCAGCTCGGCAGGAGGTCGCCCGGCCGCGCTTCCGCCGCATGGACACCCCGGGCGATGGCGCGGGCGAGGCAGCACGCGGCGGCATGGCCAAGCGCGAAGAGGTCGGCGACCGGATCGGCGAGCGGCCGCGCCCCGGTTGCCGCCGCGAAGACCAGATCGCCGTCGAGGAGCGTATGCGCGGGGACGATCGCCCGCGCCATGCCGTCATGCGCCGCGACCGCCATCCGATGCGCCTGCGCCCGGTCGAGCGCGGCATCGGTCGCGACGATGGCGATCGTGGTGGCCTCGCCGGGGCGCTTTACGGGCACCGGCTCGGCGCCGGGGGCGAAGGTGCCGGGCAGGCCCAAACCGCCGTATTCCGCGCCCATCTCCCAAGGCGCCGCCCAGAACTGCGGCCCGTCCCCCACCGTCACCGCGCCGAGCGCGTTGACCGCGACCAGCGCGCCCACCGTGACGCCATTGTCCAGCACCGCCGAGGCCGAGCCGAGCCCGCCCTTCAGCCCATGCACCGTGGCCCCCGTCCCAGCGCCAGCCGTGCCAAGCGCGAACGCCGCCCCGGCTGCGTCCAGCGCCGCCCGGCCAAGCCGCCGGTACGGGTTCTCGTCCCAGTCCTTGTCCCCGCCGTTCAGGAGGTCGAAGAGGATCGCTCCCGGCACGATCGGCACCCTCGCTTCGCCCACGGCAAAGCCGCGCCCCGTCGCGCGAAGACCGTCCGCGACGCCCGAACAGGCATCGAGCCCGAAGGCCGAGCCGCCCGACAGGACCAGCGCATCGACCTCGCCCACCAGCCGGTCCGGGGCGAGCAGGTCGGTCTCGCGCGTGCCAGGCGCGCCCCCCATCACATGCACCGCCGCGACGAAGGGCCGCGCGCCCGAAAGAACGGTCGCGCCCGAGCGGAGCCCGTGGTCCTCGGCATTGCCGACCACAAGCCCCGCGACATCGGTGATGAGGTTGCGCGCCCCCGGCCGCATCAGATCCGCTCCTTCACCGCCGCCGTCGCCGGATCGCCGGTATTGGGTGTGTTCTTCGGCTCGATCAGCAGCACCTGCGCCTCGCGCTCCGACCGCGGCCGGTGGCGCACCCCCTTCGGCACGACAAACAGCTCGCCCGGACCCAGCCGATGGGTCTCTTCCTCGACATCGAGGAGCACCTCACCCGCGATAACCAGGAACAGGTCGTCGGTGTCAGGGTGCTCATGAAACGGAAACTCGCCCCGGAACTTCACCACCATGATGTCGTTGCCATTGTAGTCCGCCACGACCTTCGGCTGCCAATGCGCATCGAACTGCGCGAGCTTTTCCGCGAGATTGACGACCTTCATGCCCCACCCCTTCTTCTTCGAAATATCCCGGGGGGTGTCCGTTGGTGCGCCATTGGTTCGAGAACCAATGGACGACGGGCGGCGCCCCCGGCTCCGCCCTCAGATGCAGCGCCCGCCATCCACCTCGAGCGCCACGCCGGTGATCATCGCCGCCTCGTCTGAACAGAGAAAGCATGCCGCATTGCCCATGTCCTCGGGCGTCGAGAACCGCCCGATCGGGATCGTTGAAAGGAACTTCGCCCGCACCTCCGGCGTGTCCTCGCCAAGAAAGCTTTTCAGAAGCGGCGTCTCGCCCGCGACCGGGCAGATCGCGTTGACCCGCACGCCGGCCGGCGCCAGTTCCACCGCCATCGCCTTCGTCGCGGTGATCATCCAGCCCTTCGAGGCGTTGTACCAGTTGAGCCGCGGCCGGGGCGAGAGACCCGCCGTCGAGGCGACGTTGAGAATGGAACCCGCGCGCCTTATCTTCATCGCCGGGACGAGCGCCCTTGCCGTCAGGTAGACCGCCTTGCAGTTCACGGCGAAGACCCGGTCGAAATCGGCCTCGCTCACCTCTTCCAAGGGGGTGGGCAGATGCGTCACGCCAGCGTTGTTGACGAGGATGTCGACCGCGCCGAAGGCATGGGTCGCGGTCGCGGCCATCTCAGCCACGCTCTCAGCCGAGGCGACGTCGACGCGCCGGGCGATGCCGCCGATCTCGGCCGCGATGGCCTCGGCCGCAGTGGAGTTGATGTCGGCCACCATCACCTGCGCGCCTTCGGCCGCGAATTTTCGCGCGATGCCCGCGCCGAAGCCCGATCCCGCGCCGGTCACGATCGCCGTCTTGCCTTCGAGTCGCATCGCCGTCCTCCCGCCATCCAGCCTGCCGATTGCGGGCGCGAACTCAACCGCGTTCTTGCCGCAGTGACACCTCCGCCCGCCCGGTCAAGCACGGCCCGGTGAAGTCGGGGCAGAGGTCGAGCGCGATCCGGGGCGTCGCGCGGATCAAGCACAGCGCGAGGCCGCGCTCGCCGGTGCCGCCGCCCTCGCCCTTTTTTGTATCACGCCGCCGCCGGCACCGAAGACGAAGCCGTGGCTGGCGATCGGGATGATCGTCGCCCGGTCCGATCCGATCGGGTCGCCGAGCACGTTCTTGGCATTGAGGAGCCCCTCCAGTTCCTCGACGGTGCCCTTGTGCAGGCGTTCGACGTGTTCAATGGCTCTATTGTCCTGAAAGCCGGAACCGCCCGCAGGATAGGCAGGGCAAAGCGCAGGCTTCTGATCGCGGTCGGTGACGCGTTCAGCCGTGGCGCGCAGCGACGGTTTTCAGGACCGAGAAGCCGTAGAGCGACTCGAATCCCTTCTCGCGTCCGTGGCCGGAGCGGCCGACGCCGCCGAAGGGCAGTTCGACCCCGCCGCCCGCGCCGTAGTTGTTGATGAAGACCTGACCCGCGCGGATCCGCTTCGCCATCCGCATCTGGCGGGCGCCGTTCCCGCTCCAGACCGAGGCGACGAGCCCGTAGTCGGTGCCGTTGGCGATGGCCACGGCCTCGTCCTCGTCGTCGAAGGGGATCACGACCTGCGCGGGCCCGAAGATCTCGTCTCGGGCGAGGACGTGGTCGGGGCGCACATCGGCGAAAAGCATGGGCGCGACGTAATGGCCACCCCGGGGCGCGCTCGCCGTGATCTCGCCGCGCGCGGCGACGGTGAGGTCGTCAGAGCGGGCGAGGTAGCTTTCGACCATGGCTTTCTGGCGCGCCGAGATCAGCGGGCCCACGTCGAGATCGTCGCGCGCGCGGCCGACCTTCAGCGCACGGTAGCGCCCGGCCATGCGGTCGACGACCTCGGCGTATCGCGGCCGCTCGACGAGGATCCGCGAGGAGGCGGAGCAAGTCTGGCCGGCATTCTGGATGCCGGCATTGACAAGGAACGGGAGCGCAGCGTCCAGATCGGCGTCGGCGAAGACGATCTGGGGCGACTTGCCGCCAAGCTCCAGCGTCACGGGGACGACGTTCCGCGCCGCTGCCGCCTGGACGAGGCGGCCGACCGCGACCGAGCCGGTGAAGCTCAGATGCTGGACGCCGGGATGGGCGGACAGCGCGGCACCCGCCTCCTCGCCGAGGCCGGGGACGACATTCAGCGCACCGGCAGGCAGGCCCGCCTCGGTGGCGATGCGCGCGAAGGCGATGGCGGTGAGCGAGGCCTCCTCGGCGGGTTTCAAGACGCAGGCATTGCCCATCGCGAGGGCCGCGCCGACCGAGCGGCCGATGATCTGCATCGGGTAGTTCCAGGGCACGATATGGCCGGTGACGCCATGCGGCTCGCGGAGCGTGTAGACGGTGTAGCCGTCGAGATAGGGGATCGTGTCGCCCATCACCTTGTCGGCCGCGCCGCCGTAGAATTCCATGTAGCGCGCGAGGGCTGCCACATCGGCGCGGGCCTGCTTCAGCGGCTTGCCGACATCGGTGGATTCGAGGATCGCGAGGTCTTCGGCGCGCGTCTCGACGATGCGGCCGATCTTCATGAGGATGCGGCCGCGTTCGGCCGCCGTCATGCGGCCCCAGTCGCCGGTCCTTGCAGCCTCGGCAGCGGCGACTGCTTCGTCGATCTCCGCCGTCCCGCCCCTCGCCTGGGCTCCGATCTCGGACCCCGTCGAGGGGTCCTCGACCGGCAGCGTCTGCGACGCTGGGCGCCAGGCCCCGCCGGCGAGCCATTCGGTCGGGTCGAACCAGAGCCGGTCAATCGTCATGGGCCTCCTCCTACCAATTGGCCGGGATCACCGGCGTCGCCGCGACGAGCTGCCGCGTATAGGGATGGGACGGGCGGGTGAAGACGGCCTCGGTCCCGCCCTCCTCGACGATCCGGCCGGACCGCATGACGAGGACCCGGTCGGTGACGGCGCGCACGACCGAGAGATCGTGGCTGACGAAAAGGTATGCGAGTCCGTGGCTCTGCTGCAAGCGCGCGAGGAGGTCGAGCACCTGGGCGCGGACCCGGACGTCGAGCGCCGAAACCGCCTCGTCGAGCACGATAAGGTCGGGCCGGATGATCAGCGCCCGTGCGATGGCGATGCGCTGGCGCTGGCCGCCGGAAAACTCGTGGATGTATTTCGTCATGTCGCTGGCCTTGAGCCCGACCTCCTCAAGTGCCGCGGCGATGCGGTCGCTTGCGTCCTTCGGGGTGCCGGTCAGGTGGAAGGGCTCGGCGACGAGGAGGCCGACGCGGTGGCGGGGGTTGAAGCTGCCGTAGGGGTCCTGGAACACGACCTGCATCCGGGCGCGGAGCGCGCGTGGCATCGTCCGCCCCGCCGTCACTTCGGCTCCGCCGAGCCGCACCCGGCCCGACTGGATCGGGTCGAGCCCGAGGATCGCCCGGGTCAGCGTCGACTTGCCGCAGCCGGATTCGCCGACGAGGCCTAGGCTCTCACCCCTGCGTATCGTCAGCGAAACGCCGTCCACCGCGCGCAGGCGCGGATGCGGCGCGAAGGCCGAGGGGCGGGGAAGGACGTATTCGCGCACCGCCTCCTCGACCTCGAGGAGCGTCTCGGGCCGGGGCCGGGCCACGCGCGCGGGCCGGTGCCCGGAGGCGGCAAAGAGCTTCCGCGTGTAGTCGTGCGCGCGGGTGCGGAACACCGTCCGGGTCGCGCCGTCCTCGACTATGCGGCCCCGTTGCATGACCGCGACATGGGTCGCCATGCCCGCCACAACGGCGAGGTCGTGGGTGATCAGCATCAGCGCCATGCTCTCCTCCGCCGTCAGGCGCTTCAGGAGGTCAAGGATCTGCGCCTGGGTGGTGACGTCGAGCGCGGTCGTCGGCTCGTCGGCGATGAGGAGCTTCGGCCGGAGCGCGATGGCCATGGCGATGGCGACGCGCTGGCGCTGGCCGCCCGACAGCTCGTGCGGGTAGAGCGAGAGCGGGAACCGTTCCCCGGGCAGGCCGACGCGGGCGAGCCGGTCGCGGGCGGCGGCGCGGGCTTCGGACCGGGTTGCGGCGCGGTGAATCAGGAGCGTCTCGGCCACTTGGTCGCCGATCGTCTGCATCGGGTTGAGCGCCGTCATCGGTTCCTGGAAGATCATGCCGATCTCGTTGCCACGCAGCTCGGTGAGGCGTCGTTCCGGCAGGGATAGCAGGTTTTCACCGGCGAAACGCACCTCTCCCGAGGCTACCGCGCCGCGCGGCAGGAGGCCCATCACGCCAAGCGCAGTCATCGACTTGCCGGAGCCGGATTCGCCGACGAGGCCGAAGGTCTCGCCCGGCGCGATGTCGAAGGAGACCCCGGTGAGAATCGGGGTCGCGTCGATGGACAGGGACAGGCCCCGAACCGAGAGCAACGTCATCGGATCCGCCTCAGCCTTGGGTCGAGATGGTCGCGCAATCCGTCGCCGAGAAGATTGAGGCCGAGGACGGTGAGGACGATGGCGAGGCCGGGGAAGATCGCGACATGGGGCGCGAGCGTCACCATGGTCTGCGCCTCCGCAAGCATCCGGCCCCATGAGGCGGTGGGGGGCTGCGCGCCGAGACCGACATAGGAAAGCCCCGCCTCGGCGAGGATGCCCAAGGAGAACTGGATCGTGCCCTGCACGATCAGGAGGTTCGCGACATTGGGCAGGATGTGCTCGAAGGATATTCGGGCCGGTCCCTTGCCCGCGACCTCGGCGGCGCGGATGAAGTCGAGCGTCCAGAGCGAGAGCGCCGCCCCGCGCGTGACGCGGGCGAAGACGGGGATGTTGAAGATGCCGATGGCGAGGATCGCGTTCAGGGCCGAGGGGCCGAAGACCGCGGTGATCAGGATCGCGATGACGAGCGAGGGGAAGGCGAAGACGAGGTCGTTGAGGCGCATCACCGCCTCGTCGATCAGGCTGCCTCTACTGGCGGCAGCCAGAAGCCCGAGCGGCACGCCTGCGCCCATGCCGATGCCGACCGCGACGAGCGCCACCGCGATCGAGGTCCGGGCACCTGCCATCAGCATCGCGCCGATGTCGCGGCCGAAATGGTCGGTGCCGAGCCAGTGGGCGGGGGAGGGCGGTTGAAGCCGCTCGGCGATCGCCATGGCGGTGATGTCATAGGGCGTCCAGACCAGCGAGACGAGCGCCGCGAGAAGCGCGGCGAGCGACAGCGCGGCGCCGAGGAGGAGCAGCAGCCTCATGCCCGCCGCCTCAGGCGCGGGTCGATCGAGGCATAGGCGAGGTCGACGAGGAAGGTCACGAGGATCACCGCGAAGACGAGGATCATTACCACGCTTTCCACCACGATCAGGTCGCGCTGGGTGATCGCCTGGAAGATCAGCCGTCCGAGGCCGGGCAGGGAGAAGACGTTCTCGATGATGATCGCGCCGGCGATGAGGAACGAGAACTGCATGCCGAGGATGGTCAGGACCGGGATCATCGCATTGCGGAGCGCATGGCGCAGGATCGTCTGGCCGCGCGTGAGCCCCTTGGCGCGGGCGGTGCGGATGTAGTCATGGTCGAGCGTCTCGATCAGCGCCGAACGGAGCACGCGGGCGAGGATCGCGGCCTGCGGCAGGGCGAGCGCGATCGCGGGCAGCGTCAGCGCCCTGAGGCCCGCGCCGACGCTCTGCCAGCCCGGAAAGCCGCCGGCCGGGAAGATCTGCCAATGGAGCGCGAAGACGAGGACGAGGAGCATCGCGAACCAGAAGTTGGGCAGGGCGATGCCGATCTGCGTCGCGCCCATCACGGCCGCATCCGCCGCCCGCCCGCGCCGCGCGGCAGCGAGAAGTCCGGCCGGGAAGGCGATCAGCGTGGCGAGCGCGAGCGCATAGGCCGCGAGCGGCAGCGACACCGCGAGGCGCTGGGCGACGAGATCGGCCACCGGCACCTTGTAGGTATAGGAAAGGCCGAAATCGCCCCGCGCCATGCCGGTGATCCAGTCGATATAGCGGATAGGTGGGGTGGCGTTCAGCCCGAGCCTCTCGCGGAGCGCGGCCACCGTGTCCTCGCTCGCGTTGAGGCCGAGCATGTAGGCGGCGGGATCGCCGGGCACGATTTCTATCACGGTGAAGATGACGAGGCTCGCGACCAGGAGGCTCAGGCCGAGCGAGATCAGGCGTCCGAGGAGATAGCGCAGCATGTCCCGCCCCTTTCCGTCGCCGAGGCTAGGGTGAAGCATGCGAGCGGTCCAGAGGGGCGCCGCCAATGCATGTGCCGCCGAGGCAAACCCGGCGTAATGTATCTGGTGCCTTGCCGACCATGCCGCGAGCCCGGCTCTAGGTGTTTGGTCCCACGGTTTCATGGTGAGATCCATGCGTCGGGAAAGAGACAACGTCGACCGGATCCACCAGAGCACGATCATGAGCTGACACTCGAACCGGGCCGCTCAGGTGGGGCTGATCGGCTGGCGGAAGCCGTACTTGCGCGCTTGCCACTCGCCTTGGCACCTGGGAGTGCCGGTCTCCTCATGCATCGCGGCTAAAGCACTGGGATCACAAGCTGAATCCCTTTACGGATCCGCGTAACAGGGTGGCAACCCGACGCCAGCCTTCGGTATGAGCATGTTCGGACCCGCATAGGAAGTCCGGTTCGGAGCGCATCGTGACAAGGCGATTCCAGCAGCGCGGCGACGCTCCGCAAATCCCGTCAGCGGGCGGACCATTTCCCGGCGCAGCCCAGTTCCGCCAGCCTGTCCTTGAACCAGGCCATCCCACGTACCAACGCCTCGTACTCCAGCTCGACCAGCCGCTTGCCGTCGAATTCGGACTGATCGAGCACAAGCCTGGCCGGGTCGAAGGGGGGCTCGAGGAAAGCGAATGCGCCCTTGCCCAACTCCACTCCCGCCAGCGGTGTCCGCCCGCCCCGGATCGGCGCCCGGTAGGCCCAGACGTTCTCGAAGGTCAGGCGGCGGAGGCCGGCGTCGAGAAGGCGCTTCGTCAGGCCGGCGATGGGAAGGAACCCTTCGCCGATCGGAACGCCGGCGACCGTAAGCTGGCCCGCGTGTTCGGGCCGGACCATGACGTGATCCTTGACATGCACCGAATGGACATGCGGCAGGACCGCGTCCAGAGCCGCGTCCGGATCCTCCAGAACCATCTGCGAATTGCCGTAGTCGAAGAGGATCTTCAAATTCGGATGATCGACCGTCTCGACGATGCGCGCGAGCTCCGGGCCGGTGAAGTCCTCGTGGTTCTCGAGCACGATCACCACGCCGTGCCGGCGCGCCGCCTCCGCCACGGCGGCGAGATCCCGCGTGGTGGCTTCCATCATCTCGGCGGTCGTTCCGCCATGCCGCGTGTAGGTTCGCAGGCTTGTGGCGCCCATTCGCGCCGCGACGTCCAGCATCTCCATCATGTGGGCCGGATCGGTTCCGGAGGTGTCGATCTCGAGACTCATGCCGAAGCGCTGCAATCGGTCTCTCAGCCGGTCCATGCGCGAGGTCTCCCGCCCGCCGAGGTGGCGGTAATTCGGATCGTTCAGCGACAGGCTGATCCCCGAAAGCCCGAAAGCTTCGGCGAGATCGGCGTAGGCGATGGTGTCAAAGCCGGGCTTGTGGGCGAAATGGTGCCACAGGCTGAAGGAGTGGATCGTCAGGTCAATGTCCATGGGTCATCCCGCAAGATGGTCGATCTCGGCCGCCGCCGCCTGCCGGTAGCGTTCCCGGACGGCGGCATCGGGGTGGCGCTCGGCGCGCAGTCGGCAATAGGCCGTCATGCGCCAAGCGAAGTACGGCCGCAGCTCGAGGTAGCGCGCCTCCAGATCGCTCCGGTCGAGGGCGGCGAAGAAGGCGGCCGTCTCCGGGGCCGCCAGCGGCGTCCGTTCGCTGAGGATCTGGAAGGCCGGGGAGAGGAAGTCGTAGATGTCCTCGCAGGCATCTCCCATCGCCGGGCATTGCCAGTCGATCAGCCGCAGCCCGTCCCCCGAGCCGATGAGGTTTCCCGGGCCGACGTCGGTGTGGATGAGCGACCAGCGCCGTGGCGGCGAGAGGTCGGCCGGAACCGGACGCGGCGGCCGGGCGCCATCCTCGCACCGGGCGAAAAGCGCGTCGCCCTCGCGCAGGATCTCGGCCGGGGTCAACGACACCTTGCGGAATCCTTTCGCGTCGGCGGCCTCCTTGCGCAGGAGCAGACGCGCGACCGCGGCAACGTCCCCGTCCCAGGGCGCGCCTTCGACATAGGCATAGGCAAGAAGATCGTGCTCCGGCCAGAAGCCGACCAGTTCCGGCGCGACGCCGAAGCCCGACAGCCGCCGCAGCGCCTCGGCCTCGTCGGCCGGCAGGTTCGGGAAGAGCGTGCCGGCCATCGGCTTCCCGAATGATTTGGCCAGGATCCGGCCATCCGACGTGTCGATCCGCAGCACCGTATTCGCATAGCCGCCGGTGAGCGGCCGGATCTCGCAGGGGCCGGCAATCACGCCCGATTGCCTGAGAATGGCCTCCACCCTGGCGACAGCCTCTGCACTCATCCGATGAAAGCCCGGCGCCGGTCGTGAAGATCACGCTCGATCGCGAGTCCCTCGCGCTCCAGCCGACGTCTGTTCGCGGTTCTGCCGGAGTTGGGCATGCGTGCACCCTCCTGTGCTTCGATCGAGGCGTAGAGCGCCTCGATACGCTCGGCGAAGACATTGCCGGAAAACAGGGCGGGTGCAACGGCCGCGAAGAACTGGCCGTCGCCGATGGGCTTTCCGTCATCCGCGGTTGAGGTGTAGGGGTCTCAGTTTTCAGGACAGCTCGGCGGCTGATCTAGGTGTGTGATCGCCGCATTTGGTGGATCGGATCTTGGCGCGACAGTCCACTTTGACGACGCACAGTGCAGGCCGCAGCTTTGACGAGATCGCCGTGGCCGAAGGTATCTCGAAGCGCCGCGTGCAGCAGATGATCGATCTCGCCTTCCTAGCCTCCAGGATCGTCCGGGATGTTCTCGATGGCAAACAGCCGCACGGCTTCACGTCAGACTGGTGCAAGACCCATGTGCTGCCGTCCGGCTGGAACGACCAGCGCCGCGTCGTAAGTGCGCTCTGATCGACCCTCTCCACACCTCGCACCGCGAAAATGCCAATCGCAGACTTCCGGACATTTGCGCCCGCTTTTGCGGTGACATGGCGGTCTGCGCCGGTAGCGCTGCCGCGCAAGTCACGGAAAACGCGTGACTATCCGAGAGAAGCCTCGCGCTGTCTCGATTTCGATAACTGATTGGCTGGGGCGGTAGGATTTCGAGCTAAGATGCTGATATCAAATAAAAAAATATCACATCTTAGGATATGGTGTCAATAGCGGAAAAAACGAAACCGGTTTGTATCCCACACGGTGTTAATCCGTCATGATTACTTGATCTGGATCGCGGCACAACGGCTCGGCCGGCCGTGCGCTGCGCTACGCCGGAGGCTCCGCGCGTGGCCTCTTACACAATGCGGTGGGTCACTGTCGCCTAAGCGACCGCACTCGATGTGCGTCTGAAGCGCGATGTATCATCGAAGACCGAAGCGACCGACAACGCCGTGATCACGCCCACATCGAACACGGTCAACGGCCCCCACCATCAGCATTCTTTCCCCTTATGCAGTGCCAAGCTCCCGCGGCTTCCTGCTTGCGAGTTCTGTCAACGCCGGCCGATCACCCGCCAAGCGCCACCCTCACGCCGCGGCCCGCATCGGAAAACCTTCAACATTGTAGACGTCCGAGCGAATCACGAATCGCGGCGAACGATCGCTCCCCGCCCTCGCATCAAACTCGTTCGAACTTCGCGGCACAGGCCTCCTTAGTCCCGCACGCGTAGAGCAGGCTTTTCGCGCGCGAGAGGCCAACGTATAGAGTCTCGCGATCCCGCTCCGGGTCACAGTCGCCAAATTCCCAAACGATCGTCACGGCGCGTTCGAGGCCTTTGAAGCGCGCCACGATGTCCACTGTGAGACTGTTTGGACCATAATCCTCGATCCGACCCAACCGAATAGACTTGGGCATGTTGCATTGACGCAGAAACTTCTCACAAGTCTCTCGGTTGCTGGCAGAGCAGAGCAAGACGGCTATGTCATGCGCGGCGATGCGCTCTGTCTGCGTGAGACGGGTAACAAGTTGGCAGATCTGCCGTGCTTGGAGCTCCAGCGTCGGCGCGGTTAGGATTTCGACCGGCGAGCCGGCGATTTCCGGTTGCTGCACTGAACCGCCGCGGTAGTAACGGTAGGCCGCATCGTGGATGGCCGCTGTGTTTCGGCAGTTGCGATCGAGAACGAGAGGTTCACCCGGAACCGGGATGCTTGCCGATCGGCGATAGATGTCTTGGTTCTCGTCGAGAAACACGTAGAGCAGAGCGGCCTCGGGGTCCGTCAGTAGCATTTCGACGGGCAACCAGAAATCATCGGCAAAATCCTGCGCCTCATCCACGATAATGGCGTCGTAGATCCCCCCGTTGCGATCGACGGCGTTCGAAAGCGCGATCGGCATGAGCTCGTTGTAGAGGTCCGCGCCGGGATAGTCCCGCCGTGCTTCGGCGAGCAGATCGGTCCCGGTCTTGGCCAGCACGCGTCGGTTCCAGAGATCGCAGACCTGATGAAACGAGGCGACGTCCAGCCCTTCGATCTCTGCGCATTGTTCCCGAAGGTGATCGGCCAGGCCACGGTTGTAGCAGAGCAGCAGCGCCCGCATGCCTTCACCGGCCAGCCGAATGGCCTTTTCCTTGGCGATTAAGGTCTTCGCCGTGCCCGCGCCGCCGGCGATCATGACTCGTCTTTGCCGTTGGAGAAAATCAAGGATCCCCGCCTGGCGCTCGGTAAGTTCGATACGCCTGTCCTCTTCTTCCTTCAGCCTGGCCGAAAGAAGCGGACGCGTCGTCGCAGCTCGGGCGAAAATATCGATAAAGGCCCGTACGCCTTTCTATCCGATGCCGCCCTGCTTGCCGTCATCGCTCGCTAACCAGAAGTCGAAGGCCCTCTCGACCCATCCGGACAATGCGGGGAGGTCATTCTGATCGCCGATCAAAGCAACGGGGTTGGCGGGATCACTGAGGCGGTCAGCGTCGCCGACATCCGGGAAGAATGCGGCATGGCCGACGGTGAAGCGGCCAATGCGCAATCTCTGCCATGTCGGAGCTTCTTTCACCTTCTCGAGCAGCGCGTATTTTGCGGTCTTGGCCTGCTCGAAGGGGTTCTTGATGTTGTGGACAGTGCCGCCTGCATCGGTCGAGGTCCAAGAGGCCTTGGAGGCATCACGGCGGATTAGGCCGCCCTTGACCGGTCCCAAACCAGGCAATGGACTCGCGACACGCATGAGACGGCGTGTCAATCAGGCGGGCCATCTGTCCGGTAGCGGGCCGTTGCCCTTGCCTGCCTCGCGGCCGACAAGGGAACGTGACCGGGATCGGGCCCCGGGGCTAAGCCTGGAGGTCCCGCAGATCATGGGCGGACCGATGCCGCCGCCGGCGGGATCGGGCCGATGCGGCAGAGCCCGTCCGGACGCCGTCGCATCGGCCCTGGCATGACGATCACGCCAGCGCCTGCAGGTGCTCGAAGGCGGCGCGCTTCGACGCGTTCTTCGGCAGGGCCAGCGCATGCCCGGCGACGATCTCCTTGAGCCGCCGCGCGGCCCTTGTCAGCTCGGCACCGGAGCCCTGCGCGGCGCGCTCGAACCGGAACACCGGCTCATCACCTTTCCCGGTAACCGTGATGCGTTCCGCCGCGCCGTCCTCGCCGAGCGTGACCGCGACGGCGAGCGTCTCCGACGGGGCGAGGCTGCAGCCGCGATGGCCGGCGATGGCCCGGCGCTGGTCATCGTGAACCTCGGCGCTGCGCAGCATGCTCGAGAAGGTCTTGCGCATCGCGTAGAAGTCCTCGTCGAAATCGGCGAGGCCGAGATGGGCGAGAATGCCCCGCAGGTGCTTGCCGAAGGCGCTGGTCACGTCGCCGCTGGTCGAGCGGCGGGCGGCCTCGGGGAAGAGGAGCACGCCGTGCGCGTCGCCGAGCGACCGGAACCAGTCGACGAAGCCGAGGTCGAGCAGCAGCTGCGGGATCGGCACGATGCGGGTGCCGCTCTCGGTCTTGCCGCTCTGGTCGCAGCCGGTGCCGAGCGCCAGGCAGTGGACGCCGTTGCGCAGACGGATGTCCTTGCGCTTCAGGAGCAGCACTTCCGCGATCCTCGTGCCGAGCGTGAGCACGATCAGCGGCACCCAGTAGGTGGCGTCACGGAGGATGAGCCGGCCCGGCTTCCAGCGCCTGTTCTTCGTGGCGCAGCCGGAATAGATCGGGCAGGTGAGAAGCCGGGCCAGGCGTTCCTCGGTCCAGGGCATCCGGATCTTGGACTGCGTGACCCGGACATGCAGCGGATCGTCCTGCCCGAGCGCCGCGACGAGGCGCTCGATGGCCCTGTAGGGCAGCGCCTTGGGCGCCGCGGCGCCGAGGTCGCGCGCGGCCTTGAACATCCGATTCAAGCCGTTGCGGTTGCGCTGGATCGTCGCCAGCGTCAGGCGCGGGAGCAGCCTCTCGGCAAGAAGGGCGCGTTTCTCGGCGATCGAGATGTCGTCGCGGGGGCAGATCTCGGCGATGACCGCGGCATCCGCCGCATCGGCCTCGGCGATCTCGGCATGTTTGCAGATCTCCCTTCCCGTCGAGGTGTAACGGTTCTTGCCATGCTTCCTGCCCTGGGTCTTGGGCAGGCGCGACATCCAGGTGAAGAACGCCTGCTGCCGATCCTCGGTCAGCGTGGTGACCGGCACGTCGCCGAAATAGGCCAGCGCCAGCTTGGCGATCGCGTCGATATTGCCCTTCATCGCCTTGGTCGGATGGTTCTCCAGCGTCCGGTCCCAGGTTGCCGACAGAAGCACCGGCGGCGCGACGAAGCGTTCGAAATCGTCGCCGCCGTGATCGACGATCATGGCCCGCGCGGCCTGGCGGACGTCGTCGCCCTCGAGCACCCCGAGCTCGGCCTCGTTGATGCGCTTTTTCAGCGACAGCGCCTGGCGGCCGAGATCGGCGTCGATCGGCTCCGGGCGGGCAAGCGAGAGGCGCCGGCCGGCGCCGTCGATGAGCGCCGCGACTTGGGCCCAGTCGGCCAGGCGCGCGGCGCGGCGGAGCTGGGCGTTTTCGGCCTAGAGCGCGGCGATGCGGGCCGCGAGCGCCGCGTCCGGGATCATGTCCATCCCGCGCTGCAGCGCGAGGATCCGTTCGAGCTCGGCCCGCAGCATCTCGGTCAGCAGGGCCTTGGCCTCGGCCGGGGTCAGAATGTTCTTGGTCAGCGCGTCCACGATGTCTTTTTCCTTCTGCTCGCAGACCGTGAGCAGCGCGGCACTGCGCGTCACGGCGATGAGCGGGAGGTCGGTTCGCAGCGAGAGGACGAGAAACAGGTTGGACAGCGGGTTTGACTCCCCGCGCGGCAGGCGCTTGCGGAAATAGAAGATGCGGCCGCGGCGGATCAGGTAGGGGCCGGCGCGACGCGGCCGCCGCGGGCGTGGCGACTCGCAGCGGGTCCCGGGCTGTGTCGCGGCCTGTGTCACAGGCTGCGACGCCTGTGATACAGGCGCGGGCGTGGGCCGGGTCCGGCCTTTGATCTTGCTGGATTTTCTGAGTTTCATGGCTGGGGCGGTAGGATTCGAACCTACGGTACACGGTACCAAAAACCGACGCCTTACCACTTGGCCACGCCCCAACTGCGCGGGTTCATAACCAAGGCTGCTGCTGCCTGCAAGGCCAAAGTTCCGCTTTCCGATGTTGAGAATGCACGCAAACCGGAGTAGTCGCGGAGCCATGGAGCGGACCGACGTTTTGATCCTTGGCGCCGGGGCGGCCGGCATGATGTGTGCCATCGAGGCCGGCAGGCGCGGGCGCAGGGTCATTCTGCTGGACCATGCCGCGCGACCCGGAGAAAAGATCCGGATATCCGGCGGCGGGCGGTGCAATTTCACGAATCTGGCGGTGCCGCCGGAGCGGTTCCTGTCGCGAAATCCGCGGTTCGCGGTGTCGGCGTTGCGACGGTTCACGCCGGCCGATTTCATCGCGAGAATCGACGCTGCGGGAATCGCCTGGCACGAAAAGGCGCTCGGCCAGCTTTTCTGCGACGGATCGGCGCGCCAGATCGTCGACATGCTGCTCGGCCAGATGGCGGAGGTCGGGGTCGAGGTGCGGCTGGCGGATACGGTGCGGCGGATCGAGGCGGACGGCGCCTTCGTCGTGGCCACCGATCGCGGGCCGATAAGGAGTGACCGGCTGGTTGTCGCCACCGGCGGCAAGTCGATCCCCAAGATGGGAGCGACCGGGCTCGCCTACCGGATCGCCGAGCAGTTCGGACTTGCCGTGACCGAGACCCGGCCGGCGCTCGTGCCGCTGACCTTCGCCGAACAGGAGCTGGTTCGGCTGCGGCCGCTCGCGGGCGTGTCGGTCGAGGCGCGGGTGACGGCGGGCAGGATCGGCTTCGAGGAGGGACTGCTCTTCACCCATCGCGGGCTCTCGGGGCCGTCGATCCTGCAGATCAGTTCCTACTGGCGCGAGGGCGAGGAACTGAGCGTCGATCTGGCGCGCGGCCGGGATGTGGCGGCGGAGCTGAAGGCGGCGCGGGCGGAGGCGGGGCGGGTCGCGGTGCAGACCGCGCTCGCGCGGTTCCTGCCGGAGAAGGTGGCGGCGATGGTGCTGTCCCTGTCCGGTGTTTCGGGGCGCCTCGCCGACCAGTCGAATGCGGCGCTTGACCGGCTCGGGGCGGCGGTGCATCGCTGGCAGGTCAAACCGGTGGGGTCGGAGGGCTACCGGACGGCGGAGGTGACGCTCGGCGGGGTCGATACCGACGGGCTCGACTCTCGGACCATGGAGGCGCGCAATGTGCCGGGGCTCTACTTCATCGGCGAAGCGGTCGACGTGACGGGCTGGCTCGGCGGCTACAATTTCCAGTGGGCCTGGTCATCGGGTTGGGCGGCGGGGCAGGCGGTCTGAAGGCGCCGAATACGCTGCCCGGTGCGCCCGGACGGCGCATCGGCTGGGAGGCGGGCAGGCGCGCGTCCGGAACAGGCAGGAGGTGGTGATGGCTTGGCTGATCGTGAGCGAGGATGCGGCGAACGGGGCGGCCATCCGGGCCGATGACCGCGTTATGGAGGCGCATTGGCAATACGAATGCGCGAACCGCTCGGTAATTCTGCTGGCCGGCAGCTTGCGGCAGGACGACCGGGAGACAAAGACCGGCAGCGTCCTTCTCCTCGATCTGGAAACCCGCGAGGAAGCGGAGCGGTTCCTTGCGAACGATCCGGCCACCAAGGCCGGCTTGCGCGGTGCAACCCAGATACGCTGGTTGAACGCCGCGATTCTGGACCGCAGCGTGCAGGACTGATCATATCGCTCGGGTTCGGTCGCGGAACGGGGCCCTTCCGCGAAACGCCCCTTTACTCAGATCCGGACCGGGTCAGCCTTGGCGATGCGATCGAGCGCCATCAGCGTCTCGAGAAGTCTCGGCATATCTGCCAGCGGGACCATGTTCGGACCATCCGAGGGCGCGCTGTCGGGGGCTTCGTGCGTCTCGACGAAGACGCCGGCGATGCCGAGGCTGACGGCGCAGCGCGCCATCGCGGGCGCAAACTCGCGCTGGCCGCCCGAGGCGCCGCCAAGCCCGCCCGGTTGCTGCACCGAATGAGTCGCGTCCATGATCACCGGGTAGCCGGTCTTCGCCATGGTCGGCAGCGACCGCATGTCGGCAACGAGCGTGTTGTAGCCGAAGCTCGCGCCGCGCTCGGTCAGGAGGATCCTGGTGTTGCCGGTGCTCTCGACCTTGGCGGCGACATTGGCCATGTCCCAGGGCGCGAGGAACTGGCCCTTCTTGATGTTGACCACGCAGCCGGTCTCGCCCGCGGCGACGAGGAGGTCGGTCTGGCGACAGAGGAAGGCCGGGATCTGGATCACGTCGACCACGGCGGCGGCGATACGGGCCTGTTCGGCGTCGTGGATGTCCGTCAGGACCGGCAGGCCCATCGTTCCGCGCACGCCTTCGAGCACCTTTAGCCCCGCGTCGATGCCGAGCCCGCGCCTGCCCGAGAGAGAGGTGCGGTTGGCCTTGTCGTAGCTTGCCTTGAAGACGTACTGGGCGCCGACGGCGGCACAGGCCTCGGCCATAATTCCGGCGATCATCTGGGCGTGGTCGGCGCTTTCGATCTGGCAGGGGCCGGCGATCACGGTCAGTGCCCGGTCGTTGCCGACAGTCAACCCGCCGACGTTTACGTCCTTCATCTCGGTCATCTTCGGCTCCTTACGAGGTCGCCTGTTCGCGCAGGATCGACGCGGTCAGCGACAGCATGAGGTAAATGCCACCGAAGATCAGGAAGGCCAAGAGCGTGTTTTCGAAAGCGCGCGGATAGGTCGGTTCGTCCGGCGCGACCGGGCTGACGCTGGTTTCGAGGTAGCGGACCTGGCGATTGGCCTCGATCCGCGCGGTTTCGAGCTGCTGCAGCGCGTGGCCCAGCAACAGCTGGCGGTTTTCCAGATCGGCGTCGGCGATGCGGAGCTTGCCCGTGACCTGGGCCAGGGAGGTCGCGCCGCCGGTGCTCTCGGTCAGGCCCGCGCGCATGTTCGACACCATCGATTCAAGCCGGGCGATGTCGCCCTCCACACCGGCGACACGCGCCTGGTTCGGTTGCGCGTTGTCGAGCAATTGTTGCAGTTCGAGCCGCTTCTTCTGCAGCTCGACCTCGAAGGTCGCGACCTGGCTCATCAAGGTGTGCGACTCGGTCATCGGATCGAAGACGCCGAGCTCCTCTTGCAGCGAGAGGACACGCTCCTGCGCCTCAAGAACCTTGGCTTCAGCATCCTGGTAACTCTCGCGCGCGCCCTGCATCTGGTCCTCGCGCAGGCGGGCGGAAAGCTGGTCGACCTGTTGTTCTGCGTAGCCGATCAAGGCTTCGGAGAACTTCTGGCTGATCATGGGATCGGCCGCGATCACCTCCATCTTGATCAGCCCCTCGGTCGGGTCGTAAGCGATCTTCACGTTGCGCTGATAGATCTTGTAGGCTGCCTCGTTCGAGGCGCCCGCGTCGAGCCGCTGCAACGGGTCGATGAAGTCCTGCGAGAAATGCGACTTGAAGCCGAGATCGGAGTCGAGCCGCAGCATCGCGTCGCGCGACCCAAGATACCCCTGGACGGCGATCGAATCCTGCGAGGTCGCGAATTGCGTGCCCCGGAGCATCGAGCCGAGTCCCGTGGATTGGCCGTCGGCCTGCTGGATGACGAACTCGCTGACGGTAGCGTAGAGCGGCGTTGCGATCCGGAAGAAGTAGAAACCCGCCACCAGCGTCGGCAGCAGGACCAATGCCGCGAGGCGCGCCATCAGCATCGCGAAGTTGCGGCGGCGGCGGCGCACGATGTCGCGCTGGATCGCCATGATCTCGCGCGTGCGGTCGGCTTCGGTCACGACCTGCGGGGCGGGCGCGGGCGGAGTGCGGACGGGCTGCGGCAGCTGAACCCGGCCCTCATCGGGCGTGGCCTTCCGGGAGGTGATCACCTTGAGGACCGCGCTCGGCTGGAACGGGTCGATGCCCTGCTGGCGGAGCTTCAGCACCGCGTCGAAGTCGGTCGTTGCCGTGATACCGTGCTTCTGCGCAAGGCGGCGCGCCGTACGAAGCTGCCGTCCGGTGAGCCCCTCGGCCGCGATCGCGGCAAGGTCGTCCGCGGCGGAACCAGGGTTGGTCGTGGCCGGCGTTTCGGGGCGCCGGATGCGGAACTTCTGGGCCTTAGGTGGCGTAGTCATACATCCGTTTCGCTTCTTCAAGGGTGTCGAACATGTGTAGCCGTCCGTTGCGCAGAACCGCCGCCGAGCGGCAGAATTTCTCCAGCGTCTCGGCCTGATGGGAGACGACGACGACGGTCGCGGTCCTCAGCCTGTCCTTCAGGATCGCGCCGGCCTTGCGGTTGAACTCCGCGTCGGTGGTCGAGGGCATCCCCTCGTCGATCAGGTAGATGTCGAACTCGATCGCGAGGAGGAGCGAGAAGCTGAACCGTGCCTTCATCCCCGAGCTGAACGTGCCGACGGGCATGTCGAAATACTCGTCGATCCCGCAAACCCAGCGGCTGAACGCCTCGACATAGTCGGGATCGAGCCCGTAGAGACGGGCGATGAAGCGCGCGTTCTCGCGCGCTGTGTGGCGGCTCACGACGCCGCCCATAAAGCCGAGCGGGAACGACACGCGGCAGGACTTGCGCACTACCCCCTCGTCAGGCTTCTCGAGGCCGGCCATCATGTTGATGATCGTGGTCTTGCCGGTGCCGTTCGGGGCGAGGATCCCCAGCGACTGGCCGAGCTCAACCCGAAAGGAAGCGCGGTCGAGGATGACCTTGCGGCCCCTTCCGGTCCAGAAGGATTTGCTCACATTCTCGAATTCGAGCATCCGATTGCCCTGGCGCTGCCCTGCCTGCCTGACCGTGGTTACGGCGTTTTTCTTAACATACATGCTACGCCGGAACTTGGCCGGCATTATGGCGAAACGCCCGGGCGATCACGCCGCCCGGGCAGAGGTGTGCCGGTTCAGCCGGAGACCTTCTCGACCCTGAAGATCCGTCCCGCCGCGAGCGAGATGAGTGCCGCCCCGAAGGAGAAGAGTGCCCCCATCTTCGCCGCATCCTGGACTGGGCCGCTCGGGAAGGCCACCGAGGCCACGAAGAGCGCAACGGTGAAGCCGATCGCAGCGACGCAGCCGATCACAACGAGGTCCACGGGCCGCATTCCCTGCGGCAGGCCAAGCCGCATCGGATAGGCGGCGAACCAGCCGAAGAGGAAGATCCCGACCGGCTTGCCGACGATGAGGCCGAGAAGCACGAGCCAGGTCGGCGCGCCGATCGCCGAGAACTCGACCCCGGCATTCAGCAGACCGAAGAAGAACAGGACGATCTCGACGGGATACTTCAGGTGGTGCTCGATCCAGTTGAGGAGGTCGGTGAGGTACTGTTCGGCCTCGGCGAAGATCCCGAAGGCGCGGTCGGCATGCGGAATCGTCGGGACGATCGGCAGCAGGCCGAGCGCGGGGTGGATGCCGGATTCCTGGAAGCCGTACCAGCTCAGGCAGCCGGCGACCAGGTAGGGCCAGAACGAGAGCTTCTGGCGGACCCAGGTCGAGTTCGGGCGCAGCTGGTTGCCGCGGTCCATCCGGCGCGGCAGCCAGTTGAAGAAGAAGAAGACCGCGACGGCGGCGCCGAAGGACACGATCAGCCACTCCGGCGCAAGATCGCCCGTCGGGTAGAAGATCGCGAGGATGATGAGGCCGGCCGCATCGTCGGCGATCGCCAGCAGCAGCAGGAACCGGATCGCCGGATGCCCGGCACCGAAGACCATGCGGCCGACGAGGTAGGAGAAAGCGATATCCGTCGCGGTCGGGATCGCCCAGCCGCGGCTCACCGTCTCGTAGACGCCGAGCACGGCGGCGAGGCCGAGATAGACGGCGATCGGGCCAAACATGCCGCCGGCGGTCGCGATCAGCGGCGTCATCGCCTTGCGGCCGCGGAGCGAACCGTTTTCGAGGATGATCGCCTCCCAGACCTCCTTCGCGGCGATGGCGAAGAAGAAGGCCATGCCGACATCGTTGACGAGGTAGTGCAGCGTCAGCGTGCGGACGGCGTGGCCGCCCTCCTCGTGCAGATGGCCGATGAAGAAGTTGTCGACGATCACGAAGTCGACGAAATGATGGTAGCTCGACGCGTCGATATTGGCCCAGACGAGCGCGATCAGGGCGCCGGCGATCAGCAGCAGAGAATAGTTGGTGACGTAGTTCCAGACGCGATACATCCGCGCTCTCCCTCCCCGCTACGGCCCTGTTTTGCCGGGCTTAGCGGAAAACCGCACAGGGGGCAACGGTCGGTGGAACGGTCAGGCGATGCTCTGCCAGAGAAGGCCGGCGATGACCGAGCCGGCAAAGGCATAGCCGAGATAGGCCGCGAAGACGCGCGGCTTCACCAGCGCCCAGACGGCGATCGCGGCGGGGATGCAGCTCACGCCGCCCGCGAGCATGAAACTCATCGCCGCGCCGTTCGACATGCCCTGATTGAGCAGCGCGTCGACGAGCGGCACCGCGGCGTAGCCGTTCAGATAGGCCGGTGCGCCCAGAAGCGCGCCGAGCACGATCGGCCCGAGGCCGGGACCGCCGACGAGGCCGGCGATCCACTCGGCGGGAACATAGCGGATCATCACCGCCTCGACCGCATAGGCGAGCGTCAGCCATTTCAGAAGGAAACCCGCATTCTCCAGAGCCGCAGAGCGGAAGGTGGCGCGGCGCGCGGGGTCATTCCAGAACCGCCAGACCGGCGTCCCGGAAAACGGTGTCTTCGAGCTGCAGCAGCTTGTCTCGCACGTCGGCGCACTCCGCGCCCTGAGCGGATCGCGGAGGACGGGCGTCGCGGCGAAGGCCCAGGTGCCGAATCCGCCCATCAGCCCGAGCCCCACCGCAGCGGCGGTCTTGGCGAGCGCGAAGTCGAGCCCGAGCGTCCCTGAGGTGATCAGGAACATCGCCGGGTCCATCAGCGGCGAGGCGAGCCAGAAGGCCATCACCGCGCTCAAGGGCGCGCCGAGCGCGAGGAGTGCTGCGATGAAGGGGATGACCTCGCAGGAGCAGAACGGCGCGAGCCCGCCGACGACGGCGGCGAGCACGATCATCCGCGTCTCGCGCCCTTGGAAGGCGCGGGCGACGAGGTTCTCGGCGCCGCTGGCCTTGAGACCGCCGATGGCAAGGACCGCGAAGGCGATGAAGGGCGCGGTATCCAGAAGCGCGCCGCCGGTGAAGCGCACGACGGGCCAGAGTGCCGCGGCATCCATGACCGCCACCGCCGCCAGGAGCGCCGCGAGCAGAAGCCAGGCGCGGTCGACGCGCGCGCCGTGGCCGTGCCCGGCATGGGAATGGGCGGTTTCAGCCATGATGGTGCCTCTTGTCGGCGCAATCGGCGCAACACTCGCGCAGCAGGAAGTCCGAAAGTGCGCGAACCCGCTCGTAGGCGACGGCCGCGCAGATGATCGACCGGCCCTGCTTCGTCTGGCTCACGAGGCCGGTATGCGCGAGAATCTTCAGATGATGCGTCAGGGTGGAGCCGGTCACGCCACACCGTTCGCCGAGCGCACCGATCGTCAGCCCCTCGGACCCTGCCCGCACCAGAGCGCCGAGCACCGCGAGTCGCTGTTCGGAACCGAGCGCGGCGAAGGTCGAGGCGGCGACTTCGACGGGAATCTCCGAGATCGGGGCAGGGGTGGCTGTGTGTTTCATATTTCTAAATTTATAGAAATATCGTTCCGACGCAATAGATATTTCTAGGATCGTCGAAGTAAGGAGATTCCGGGTTTTCTCGCGCCGGCCAGCCGGGCAGAGTGCGGCCATGACCGTGACCGAGGAGATCTCCGCCTGCCGGCTTTGCGCCGGGGACTTCGCGCGGACCGCGACCGCACATGAGCCGCGCCCGGTCGTGTGGTTCTGGCCCGCGGCGCGGGTGCTGATCGCCGGCCAAGCGCCCGGCGCGCGGGTCCATGCCTCGGGCCGACCCTTCACCGACCCGTCGGGTGACCGGCTCAGGGATTGGCTCGGCCTTGACGAGGCGGATTTCTACGACCGCGACCGGGTGGCGATCGTGCCGATGGCCTTCTGCTTCCCGGGCTACAGCGCGAAGGGCGCCGACCTGCCGCCGCCGCGACGCTGCGCGGAGACCTGGCACGGCCGGGTGATGGCGGGGTTGCCGGAGGTCCGCGTCACCTTTCTCGTTGGCGGCTACGCGCATCGCTGGCACCTCGGTTCCGGGGTGGCGAAGCGTGGTGTGACGGAGACGGTCGCAGGCTGGCGCGACCACGCGCCGCGCGTCTTTCCCTTGCCTCATCCGTCCTGGCGCAATACCGGCTGGCTGAAACGCAATCCCTGGTTCGAGGCCGAGCTCCTGCCGGCCGCGCGGGCGCGGCTTTCGGAGGTTTTAAACGATGGTTGAGACGATTCTGGACCGTGCCCATGCGGCGATGGCGGCAGCGCCCGAGGACGACACGGCTCGGCTGCGCTTCTACGAGCGGCTGGCCGATGCGGAGCTGTTCCTGCTCCTGCAGGCGGAGCCGGTGGACGACGCGGTCGCACCGCAGCTCTTCGTACTGGAGGAAGGGCCGTTCGCGGTCGCCTTCGACAGCGAGGAACGGCTTGCGGCCTTCGCCGAGGCGGTGGTGCCTTATGTCGCCCTGCCTGGTCGGGTGGTGGCGCGGGAACTGGCGGGGCAGGGCGTCGGGCTCGGGCTCAATCTCGGCGTCGCGCCGTCGGAATTCCTGATGCCGGCCGAGGCGCTCGCCTGGCTCGCCGGGACGCTCGACCATGCGCCGGAGCACGCCGAGGCGCGGCCGATTTCGGTTGCGGCCCCGGCGGGGCTGCCCGAGGCGGTGGTCGCGGCGCTCGATGCCAAGCTCGCGGGGCTCGCCGGGCTGGCGCGGGCGGCGCATCTGGTGGCTGTCGGCTACCAGGGTGGCCGGCGCGGGCATCTCCTCGCCTTCGAAGGAGCGCGGGCCGGGGCCGAGGCGGCGCTCGCCAAGGCGGTGTCCGAGGCGCTGGTCTTTTCCGGAATCGAGGCGGGAGAGATCGACGTCGCCTTCCTGACAGCGGACGACGCGCTCACGTCGCGGATCGTCCGCGTGGCGCTCAGGTTCGACCTTCCGGAACCGCAGTCGGAGACGGCGCAGGTGCTGGCGCCCTCGGCGCCGGGCATGGACCCGGCGCGGCCGCCGAAGCTGCGCTGAGGCTCAGTAGCCGAGCGAGCGGTCGACGCGGTGGAGGAGGGGCTCTCCCGCCTCGCCGCGGCGGATGTTCTCGGCCACGACGCGGGCGGCGGTGGCGGGGCGGGTCTCGGCGGCGATGTGCGGCGTGACGGTGACCTTCGGATGCGCCCAGAACGGGTGGCCGGGGGGCAGCGGCTCTTCCCGGAAGACATCCAGCGTCGCGTGGCCGATCTGGCCTGCATCGAGCGCCGCGAGAAGTGCTGCGTCGTCGATCAGCGGGCCGCGGCCGGGATTGATGATGACAGCGCCTTCGGGCATCAGCGCCAGTCTTCCCGCGGTCACCAGGTCGCGCGTATCCTCGGTGAGCGGCAGCAGAAGCACGGCGATCTCGGCGCGCGACAGGACGTAGGCAAGGCCAACCTCCCCGGAATGGCAGTCGATGCCGGGGATCGACTTCGGGCTGCGGCTCCAGCCCATGACCGGGAAGTTGAGCGCCGCGAGTGCGGCGGCGCAGGCCTGGCCGAGCGCCCCGAGACCGAGCATCGCCACGGGCCGCTCGCGCGCGAGCGGCGGCAGCGTCGAGGCTTGGCGCCAGACGCCGTCCTGCCGGTGGATATGCGTGTCAATGCCGAGGTGGTGGCGCAGGACATGGCCGGTGACATATTCAACCATGCCTTCCGTCAGGCCCTCATCGACCATCCGCGTCAGGGGCTGCGTCAGCGTCGGATTGGTGACGATCCGCTCGACCCCGGCCCAGAGGCTCAGGACCGCCTTGCAGCGGGTATAGGGCGAAAAGTCGGTGACCGGCCCGTCCGGCGCGTAGATGATGTAATCGACCGCCGCCGGGTCGTGCACGGTCACCGACAGCTCGGCCGCGATCCCGAGGTCGGCCAGCGCGGCCCCGAGCGGTTCGCGGTAGGCCGGCCAGCGATCGGCCCCGGCGGCGAAGTGGATCTGGATCGGCATCGTCACCTCGGTCGGTGGATATGGGCGCTTTGGACGAGGCCGAAGGCGCCGAGAAGGATGATCATTGCTGTGCCGCCATAGGAAACGAGCGGCAGCGGCACGCCGACGACTGGCATCAGCCCGGTCACCATCGACATGTTGACCATGAAGAACAGGAAGAACGTACCGCCGACGCCGAAGGTCAAGAGCGCCGAGAACCGGTCGCGGTTCGACAGCGCCGACTGGATGCAGAAGACGAGGATCAGCACATAGAGCGCGAGCAGCGAGACCGCGCCGACGAAGCCGAACTCCTCGGCCAGCGTGGTGAAGATGAAGTCGGTGTGCTTTTCAGGCAGGAAGTTCAGCCGCGACTGGGTTCCCTGCATGTAGCCCTTGCCGGCCCATCCGCCGGAGCCGAGCGCGATCTGCGCCTGGGTGATGTTGTAGCCCGCACCCAGTGGATCGGTGCTCGGGTCGAGGAAGGTGTCGATGCGGCGGAACTGGTAGTCCTTGATCAGCTGCCAGTCGGTGCCCCGGCTTTCGAACACCGTGAACACCAGCCCGACGGCCAGCGCGATCACCGCGGCGAAGTACCAAAGGCTCACCCCGGCCACGAACATCACGATGCCGCCCCCGGCGAGCAGGAGAATAGCGGTGCCGAGATCGGGCTGTTTCAGCACGAGGAAGGTCGGCGCCAGCACGATTACCACCGGGATGATGACCCACAAAGGATGCGAGACCTTCTTGATGTCGAGCCAGTCGTAATAGGCCGCGAGCAGCATCACGAGCGAGATCTTCATCAGCTCCGACGGCTGGAGCCGCAGGGGGCCAAGCTCGATCCAGCGCTGGGCGCCCATGCCGATCGTGCCGAAGATCTCGACCGCGACCAGAAGCAGGAGCGAGACGAGATAGGCAACCGCCGAGAGGTTGCGCCAGAACCAGATCGGCACGAAGCCGATGGCGAGCATCGCCACGATGCCGACCGCGAACCGCTCCATCTGCGGTTCGGCCCAGACCTCGATCCGCCCCCCCGCGACCGAATAGAGCATCAGGAAGCCGACCGAGGCGACCGCGGTCAGCAACAGAACCAGCGGCCAGTTGACATGGAGGACCTTGCGCAGGCCCGTGGGAACCGTCTTGACGTTGTATTCAAGGTAGCTCATGCCCGCGACCGGCCTCCGCTCGGCAATTCTGGCTCGATAATCTGCAGCTGCTCGCGCCCGGCCTCGATCCCCTCCCTCTGGTCGGCGGGGTAGGCGGTGAGCGGCGGGAAGCCCTCGTTCAGCGCCTGCAGCACGATGTCGCGCGCGATCGGTGCCGCAGCGACCGAACCGCCGCCGCCATGCTCTACCACCACCGAAACGGCGATCCGGGGCGCTTCATAGGGCGCGAAGGCAACGTAGAGCGCGTGGTCGCGCCGCTCCCACGGCAGGTCCTCGTTCTTGGTGACGCCGCGGGCGCGTTCGGCGGCCGTGATGTTGCGCACCTGGCTCGTGCCGGTCTTGCCCGCCATCCACATCGTCTCGTCGACGATGCGCGAGCGGTAGGCGGTGCCGCGCTGCGAGTTCGACACGTCGAACATGCCTTTGCGCACGGCGCGCAGCGCGTTCTCCTTCAGCCCGAGCGAGGGCGGCTCGGCCAGAGGAACTTCCACCCCGTTGATCGAACGGACAAGACGCGGCATCACCTCGAGCCCGGTCGCGATCCGCGCGCTCATCACCGCAAGTTGCAGCGGCGAGGCGAGGACATAGCCTTGGCCGATCCCGGAGTTGAGCGTGTCGCCCATCATCCAGCCCTGACCGTATTTCTCCTGCTTCCACTGCTTGTCCGGAGCGAGCCCTTCCGAGATCGCCGACATCGGCAGGTCGAAGCGCACCCCGATCCCGAGCCGCCGCGCCATCGCAGCCACCGCGTCTATGCCGACGCGCTGGGCGGCCTCGTAGTAATAGACGTCGCAGGATTGCTGAAGGCTCTCGGTCAGGGCGACATGGCCGTGGCCGCCGCGTTTCCAGCAATGGAAGCGGCGGTTGCCGAGCTTGGTGTAGCCCGGGCACCAGACGGTGTCAGAGGTTCCGATCACGCCCGCCTCGAGCGCCGCGAGCGCGACCACCATCTTGAAGGTCGAGCCCGGCGGATAGGCGCCCTGAACCGACTTGTCCGCCAGCGGGCGGTGGTCGTTCTCGGTCAACGTGCGGTATTCGGGGCCGGAGATGCCACGCACGAACATGTTGGGATCGAAGCTCGGTGCAGAGTTGATCGCCAGGATGTCGCCAGTTCTGACGTCCATCACCACGGAGGCGGCGCTTTCACTGCCAAGACGGGCCTGGACATAGTTCTGCAGCCGCCGGTCGATGGTGATCTGGACCGCGGCGCCCGTGTCGCCTTCCTTGCGGTCGATCTCGCGCATCACGCGGCCGGCGGAGTTCACCTCGATCCGGCGCGAACCCGCCTTGCCGCGCAGATCCGCCTCGAGCTTTGCCTCGACCCCGATCTTGCCGATCTGAAAGCGCGGGATCTTCAGCAGCGGATCCGGGTCTTCGATCTTCGACAGGTCGTAGTCGCTGACCGGGCCGACATAGCCGAGCACATGGGCGAGGTCGGGGCCGAGCGGGTAATGGCGCGACAGGCCGACCTCGGTCGTGATGCCTGGCAGGGCAGGGGCGTTTACCGCGACACGGCTGAATTCCTCCCAGCTCAGGCGGTCAGCGACGCTGATCGGCAGCGTCGGCGTGCGGCCGGCCTCCTTGAGCGTGCGCTCGCGGTCTTCGTCGGACAGCGGGATCAACTGAGAGAGCCGGTCGAGCACGGCTTCGGTGTCGCCGGCATCCTCCTTGATGATGGTGATGCGGTAGTTCTGCTCGTTGCTGGCGACGACCGCACCGTTGCGGTCGACAATCAAGCCGCGGGCGGGTGGCAGCAGCCTCACCTTAATGCTGTTTTCCTCGGCCAGAAGGCGGAACTCATCGGCCTGGTCGACCTGCAGGTAGCGCATCCGGTAGGCGAGCGTCCCGATGAAGACCGCCTGGAGCGAGGCGAGCATCAGGCCCCGCCGGCTGATCGTGCGGAAGCTTTCCTGGCTGTCGCGGGGGGGGCGTCTCATCGCCGTCCTCCTCGGGTGTCGGGTTCGCCCCGGGCGGGGCTGCGCAGCCGGAGCGCCGCGAGCGTCGCCGCGAGGACGAGCGGGAAGGCAAGGCCCGTGGCGAGGGCGTGAAGCACCGTCGGCCCGAGGCCGATCTGCGGCACCATGAAGACCGTGAGCACGAACCAGTTGGCAAGCATCATCGCAAGGATCAACGCGCTCGCCATGCTCCATTCCACGGCGAACGGCAGATCGCGCAAGGTCGCTTCGCGAGCGCGCAGGAATTCGGTGCCGAGAAGAACGATCAGCGCCCACAACCCCGGAGGACGCATCGCCAGGATGTCATCGACGAGGAACACGAGCGCAATCACCAGCGCGGGGACATAATCCGGCCGGCGCATCACCCAGACGAGCGCGAGACAGAGAATGAGGTCGGGCGCGGGGAAGCGCGCGGGTACTGTGGACAGCGGCAGCAGCCGGACGAAGAGGATCGCCGCGGCGAGGCCGAGGAAGAGGAGGCAGTAGCGTGCGCGCCGGGCGGTCGCGGGATCAACCATCGCCGGCCTCCGCCTGCGGCGCCGCCTCGGCGGCGGGAAGGGGCTCGGCTCGGGGCGGGACGGCCGGGGCGATCAGCCGTCCGGGCGCGGTGATCCGCTCGGCGGGGTGGCTGCGCAGCACGCGCAGGAAGTTCAGCCGCTCGTAATCGGCGGCGAGCCGCACCCGTAGCCGGCGGTCCTTGTCCAGCTCGACCTGGCCGACGAGAAGCCCGGCCGGGAACACGCCGCCATCACCCGAGGAGATCACGCGATCGCCGGGGCGCACCTGCTCGGGCGATTCTAGGAACTCGACCGGAGGCGCGGCGGAATTGTCGCCCACGAGCATCGCCTTCTGGCCTGAGGGCTGGATCGTCACCGGGATACGGCTCGACGCATCGGTGAGCAGGATCACCCGGGCCGTGGTCTGGCCGACACCAGAGATCCGGCCGACGAGACCGAGCCCGTCCATCGTCGCCCAGCCGTCGACGATGCCGTCGCGCGCGCCGACATTGAGCAGCACCGACTGCCGGAACGGCGAACCGGCGTCGGCCAGAACGACACCGGAGACCGAGGTGAGCTTGGGATCGAGCCGGACCTGGTTCTGTGCGAGAAGCTTGGCGTTCTGCTGTTCAAGCTGAACCGCCGCCTCCTTCCAAGCCTTCATTTGCTGCAGTTCGCGGCGCAGTTCCTGGTTCTGCTCGTAAAGGCTCGCATAGGATTGGAAACCCTCGACCATATCCACGAACTTCGTCACCGGCAGCAGCGCCCAGTCGAGGTTCGGCACGACGCGGTCGATGAATGCCGCACGGAACCGCTCGACCCGCGGGCTGTCGATGCGCCAGATCAGGAAGGTCAACGCCATGACGAAGGCCAGCGCCCCAATCAGGATGCGGCGCATGGGCGTGCGGAATTCTATGCCGGATCTGTGGTCTCGGGCCACTTGAGCCTCGCGGTCGGGGCGCTGGGCCGGAGCCTCAGCTGTCGTAGTCTATCACATGGCGGAGCTGTTTTTCATACTCCAGCGCCTTGCCGGTGCCAAGCGCCACACAGCTCATCGACTGGTCGGCGATGGAGATCGAAAGCCCGGTCTGCTCGCGCAGCGCCAGGTCCAGCTCCCCGAGCAGCGCGCCGCCGCCGGTCAGCATCACGCCGCGGTCGACGATGTCGGCGGCGAGGTCGGGCGGCGTGGCTTCGAGCGCGGTCATCACCGCCTCGCAGATCTGCTGGACCGGCTCGGCCAGAGCCTCGGCGACCTGGGCCTGGTTGATCTCGATCTCCTTCGGCACGCCGTTCAGCAGATCGCGGCCGCGGATCTGCATCGAGGCGCCGCGCCCGTCATCGGGCATCCGCGCGGTGCCGATCGAGGTCTTGATGCGCTCGGCGGTCGACTCGCCGATGAGAAGGTTCTGCTGGCGGCGGAGGTGGCTGATGATCGCCTCGTCCATGCGGTCGCCGCCGACGCGGACCGAGCGCGCATAGACGATGTCGCCGAGCGAGAGCACCGCGACCTCGGTGGTGCCGCCGCCGATGTCGACGACCATCGAACCGGTCGGGTCGGTGATCGGCATGCCCGCGCCGATCGCCGCCGCTATCGGTTCCGCGATCAGCCCCGCGCGCCGCGCGCCGGCGGAAAGCACCGACTGCCGGATCGCCCGCTTCTCGACCGGGGTGGCGCCGTGGGGCACGCAGACGATGATCTTCGGCTTGGAGAAGGTGGTGCGCTTGTGGACCTTGCGGATGAAATGCTTGATCATCTCCTCGGCGACGTCGAAATCGGCGATGACGCCTTCGCGCATCGGCCGGATCGCCTCGATCGAGCCAGGGGTGCGGCCGAGCATCAGCTTGGCATCCTCGCCCACCGCGAGCACCTGCTTCTTGCCGTCCTTGACATGGTAGGCGACGACGGACGGCTCATTCAGAACGATCCCCTTGCCGCGCATGTAGACGAGCGTGTTCGCCGTCCCAAGGTCGATCGCCATGTCCGACGAAAACAGCCCGCCCCAACTTGCCATGTCCAAATCCTGTCCCCAACAGATCCCGGCCCGCGACTCGTACCCGCAGGCCGCGTCTCTTATAGGCTTCCGGCTCCAGAGGCGAAAGGGGCGTCATTTCACACCTTCGCGGGAATCTGCCGCTATCAAAATATCATCATTAATGGAAATTATTTGGAGATAAAGTGGAATTTTATTTCACTATTCAAACATTTTCTTGCAAGCCACGCGCTGATTTGGTCTCGCGCCGGCCGCGACCAAGCTCGCCACGTCTGGCGCGGCGCTGGCATTTTGACGGTGGATCGTGGAGGAGTTGTGTTCAGGCGACGCTGCGTCCGCTGGAGGTACTGGCGTGGATTCTCGCACGTTGACGCCATGCGTTTGGGCCCGCCGCGGGCGAGGCTGTCTACTCCGGAAGCCCCGATGATGTGTTGGGCCGTGGCGTGATTGCGAGCATGCGGTTTGATCCGAACGGCCGGGCAGTCCCGTCCGGGTGGAACGCGGGTTCGAGCCTGTGAGGCATAAGGCGGGGCCGCCTGGGTGCGCGGCCCCGCGGGTTGTTCAGCCGGCAGACTTCAGCTCGTCCTCGGGCTTGGTCTTGGCGCGCCGCACCACGAGGTTGTTGAGCGCGCTGACATAGGCGCGGGCCGAGGCGACGACCGTGTCGGTGTCGGAGGACTGGCCGGTGACGATCTTGCCGTCCTCCTCGAGCCGGACCGAGACCGTGGCCTGCGCATCGGTGCCCTCGGTCACAGCATGGACCTGGTAGAGCGCGAGCCGCGCGTCGTGCGGGAAGAGCTTCTTCACCGCGTTGAAGGCCGCGTCCACCGGTCCGTCGCCCTGCGCCGTCACCTGGTGGTCCTTGCCGTCGATGGTCAGGATCAGGTCGGCCGATTGCGGCGCCTCGGTGCCGCAGATCACCCGCAGGAACTTGACCTGCATGTGGTCGCCCGCGGCTTCCGACGCCTGGTCGGTCATGAGGGCCACGAGGTCGTCGTCATAGACCTCCTTCTTGCGGTCGGCGAGCGCCTTGAACCGCACGAAGACGTCGTTGAGCTGGTTGTCGGCCAGATCGTAGCCGAGGTCCTTCAGCTTCGAGCGGAGCGCCGCGCGCCCGGAATGCTTGCCCATCACGAGGTTGGTGGCGGCGAGGCCGATATCCTCGGGGCGCATGATCTCGAAGGTCTCGGCGTTCTTCAGCATCCCGTCCTGATGGATGCCGCTTTCATGCGCGAAGGCGTTCTTGCCGACGATGGCCTTGTTGAACTGTACCGGGAAGCCCGAGACGGCGGCGACGCGGCGCGAGATGTTCATGATCTTCGTCGTGTCGATGCCGGTCCGGTAGGGCATGATGTCGTTGCGGACCTTCAGCGCCATCACGACCTCTTCCAGCGCGGTGTTGCCCGCGCGCTCGCCAAGCCCGTTGATCGTGCATTCGATCTGCCGCGCGCCGGCCTCGACGGCGGCGAGCGCGTTCGCCGTCGCCATGCCGAGGTCGTTGTGGCAGTGCGTCGCAAAGATGATCTCGTCGGCGCCGGGCACCTTCTCGATCAGCATCCGGATCAGCGCGGCGGATTCGCGCGGCGCGGTGTAGCCCACGGTGTCGGGGATGTTGATCGTGGTGGCGCCGGCCTTGATCGCGATCTCGACCACGCGGCAGAGGTAGTCATGCTCGGTCCGGGTCGCGTCCATCGGCGACCACTGCACGTTGTCGCAGAGGTTGCGGGCATGCGTCACCGTGTCGTGGATCCGCTCGGCCATCTGGTCCATGTCGAGATTGGGGATGGCGCGGTGCAAGGGCGAGGTGCCGATGAAGGTGTGGATGCGCGGGCGGCGCGCATGCTTCACGGCTTCCCAGCAGCGGTCGATATCCTTGAAGTTCGCCCGCGCGAGGCCGCAGATCACCGATTGCTTCGCCTGTTTCGCGATGTCGCTCACCGCCGCGAAATCACCCTCCGAGGCGATCGGAAAGCCCGCCTCGATGATGTCGACACCCATCTCGTCGAGCATCTCGGCGATCTCGAGCTTCTCGTCATGGGTCATAGTCGCGCCGGGCGACTGCTCGCCGTCGCGCAGCGTCGTGTCGAAGATCACCACGCGGTCTTGCTTGGATTTGTCGGTCATCGTCCTGATCTCTCTTTCGTTCCTTAGCATTGCCTGGCGCTGGTCACCTCTGAGCGGTCGCGCCCAAGGGCACGCTCAGAGGCAGCTAAGGAGGAGAAGGGCACGGGGCGGCAGGGCGCGCAGGGCACCCGATGCGGCGTGGATATGCTGGCTCCGTGTCATGGGGCGCGACTATACGCACGGCGGGCGAAAGGAAAAGCGAAAAATCACCCCGTCCGCCCCCCCCGCCTGTCCTAGTTTGCGGGCGCTTCCCCGGCCGTGGCGCCGTCGGCCGGCTCGGAAGCGGGTTCGGCCGGTGCCGGTGCCGCCGTGGCGTCGTTGCCCGCGGCCGGGTCGGTCGCGGGCAACGCATCGGGCTGCGGCTCGGGCGCGGCGGAGGCCGGGTCCGGCTCGGCCAGCCTGTCGTCGCTCCAGGTGCCAGAGGCGGTCTCGCCGGTGGCATAGCGCATGATTCCCTGGCCCTGGCGCTTGCCGGCCTTGAAGCTGCCCTCGTAGATGTCGCCGTTGGGATAGGTCGCGGTGCCCTCGCCATCGATCTTGCCTGCCTTCCAGTCACCAGCATAGCGGAAGCCGTCGGGCATCACGATCTCGCCCTTGCCGTCGCGCTGGCCCTTCTTGAAGGCGCCGGTATAGACCGCGCCTTCGGCATAGGTCGCCACGCCCTCGCCCTCGCGCGCGCCGTTCTTCCAGGTGCCGACGTAGGAATAGCCGTCGGGATAGGTCATCTTGCCCTGGCCGTGATTCTTTCCGGCCTTGAACGCGCCTTCGTAGACAAGGCCGTTGGTGTACCGCGCGACGCCCTCACCCTCGATCACGCCGTCCTTCCACTGGCCCTCGTAGGAGGCGCCGTCGGCATAGGTGATCTTGCCGGTGCCGTGGGCGAGGTCGCCGGCGAAGTCGCCCTCGTAGACCGAGCCGTCGGGATAGGCGACGCGGCCCTTGCCCTCGATCCGGCCCTCGGCCCAGTCGCCCTCGTAGACGTAGCCGTCGGTGCCGGTGAACGTGCCCTTGCCCTGGCGCTGGTCGGCGACGAAGCCGCCCTCGTAGACATCGCCGTTGGCATAGGTGACCTTGCCCTGGCCCTGACGCTTGCCGGCCGCGAGCTCGCCTTCGTAGATGTCTCCGTTCGGCTGGGTGAGCTTGCCCTTGCCGCTCATCTGGCCCTCGGCCCATGCGCCTTCGTAGACAAGCCCGTCGGCGAGCGTGAGCTTGCCCTGGCCGGCGCGTTGGCCGCGCAGCATGTCGCCTTCGTAGATCGCGCCGTCGGGATAGGTGATGGTGCCCTTGCCCTCCTTGACGCCCTTCACCCAGTCGCCCTCGTAGACATAGCCGCCGGGGCTCTCCATCCGGCCCTTGCCGTGATGCAGCGCCTTCTCGAAGCTGCCGGTATAGGTGACGCCGTTCGCATAATGCGCGGTGCCTTCGCCCTGGATCTCGCCGTCGACCCAGTCGCCCTCGTAGGTGCCGCCGTCGCCGAAAGTGATCTTCCCCTTGCCGTGCGGCTTGCCCTTGACGAAATCGCCCTCGTAGACCGAGCCGTTCGGATAGCGCGCGGTGCCCGTGCCGAGGATCTCGCCCTCGACCCAGTCGCCGGAATACTCGTAGCCGTTGGGCAGCCGGTAGGTTCCCTTGCCGTGCTGCTTGCCGTCCTTGAACGTACCCTCGTAGATGCCGCCGTCCTCGTATTCCTTGGTCACGACATCCTGACCGGCCGCGGCCCCCGCCGCGGTGACCATGACCGCCAGCAAAACCGACCGAAGTCCTGCACCGTCGATGCGCATCATTTCCCGCTCCGCCTTTTCGATCGCCGCCGCCGCGCCGCCCGGACCGGACGCATGGCGGCGCGCGGGCGCGGCTGCTCCGGACCGGAGCGCCGTCGCCGCCCCGCGCCGACCCTAATTCCGGCATGGCCCGGTGACAAGCCATGCGGCAACACGTGGGGCGGACCGCCGCCGTCCGGGATCAGTCTTTCCCTCGGCGGCAGGTTTGGTAATACGGAACCCAGCAATTCCCTGGAGCCCGCATGGCCGATACGTTCCGCCTGACCCTCGCCCAGCTCAACCCGATCGTGGGTGCGCTGGCCGCCAACGCCGCGAAGGCCCGCGCCGCCTGGGAGGCCGGCCGGGCCGCCGGCGCCGACATGGTCGCGCTGACCGAAATGTTCATCACCGGCTACCAGACCCAGGACCTGGTGCTGAAGCCCGCCTTCACCGAAGCGGCGATGGCCGCGATCGAGGCGCTGGCGCGTGACTGCGCCGATGGCCCCGCGCTCGGTATCGGCGGGCCGTGGCGGGAGGGCGACAAGCTCTACAACGCCTACTGGGTGCTCAAGGGCGGCAAGGTCGTGGCGCGGGTGCTGAAGCATCATCTGCCGAACGAGGCGGTCTTCGACGAGGAACGGTTGTTCACCTCCGCCCCGGTGAGCGGACCCTATGCGATCGGCCCGGTGCGGGTCGGCTCGCCTGTCTGCGAGGACGCCTGGTTCGACGACGTGACCGAGACGCTGGCCGAGACCGGGGCGGAGATCCTGCTCGTGCCGAACGGCTCGCCCTATTACCGCAACAAGTACGACACCCGCGTGGCGGTCATGGTGTCTCGGGTGATCGAGACCGGGTTGCCGCTCGTCTATCTCAACATGGTCGGCGGCCAGGACGACCAGGTGTTCGACGGCGGCTCGTTCGTGCTCAACGCCGGAGCCGGGCTCGCCATGCAGATGCCGGTCTTCGACGAATGCATCCGTCACGTCGAGTTCCGCCGCACCGACAAGGGCTGGCAGGCAGAGCGGACCGAACTCGATCCGGTTCCGGACGAGTGGGAGCAGGATTACCGGGCGATGGTGGAATCGCTGCGTGACTACCTTGGCAAATCGGGTTTCGGAAAGGTGCTGCTCGGGCTCTCGGGAGGCGTCGATTCCGCGCTGGTGGCGGCGATCGCCGCCGACGCGGTGGGGCCAGAGAACCTGCGCTGCGTCATGATGCCGTCGGAATACACCTCGGCCCATTCGCTGGAGGATGCGGCGAGCGTCGCGAAGGCGCTCGGCTGCCGGCTCGACACGGTGCCGATCTCGGGGCCGCGGGCCGCAGTGACGGAGGCGCTCGCGCCGCTTTTCGAGGGCACCGTGCCGGGGGTCGCCGAAGAGAACATCCAGTCGCGGCTCCGCGGGCTTCTCTTGATGGCGCTTTCGAACAAGTTCGGCGAGATGCTGCTCACGACCGGCAACAAGTCCGAGGTCGCGGTCGGCTATGCCACGATCTATGGCGACATGGCGGGCGGCTACAACCCGCTGAAGGATCTCTACAAGACCCGCGTCTACGAGACCTGCCGCTGGCGCAATGCAAACCACCGGCCTTGGATGAAGGGGCCGGAGGGCGAGGTGATCGCCGACCGGGTGATCGCCAAGGCGCCCTCGGCGGAGCTCCGGCCGGACCAGAAGGACGAGGACAGTCTGCCACCCTATCCGGTGCTCGACGCGATCCTCGACCGGCTCGTGGACCGCGACCAGTCGGTGGCCGAAGTGGTGGCCGCGGGCTTCGACCGCGACACGGTGAAGCGCGTCGAACAGCTGGTCTTCACGAGCGAATACAAACGGTTCCAGTCGGCACCGGGGGTGCGGCTGACGCGGAAGGCGTTCTGGCTGGACCGGCGCTACCCGATCGTGAATCGCTGGCGGGATGACACGTAGCGTTTTTGCTGATTGAATGATCAGTCAAAAAAATTCTTGCGCGAATCTTCAACGTATTTGACCATCGGGCGTCCATAACAGGGAGACGTTCATGAAGACGTATTTGGTAACTGGGCTTGTCGCAGCGCTGCTGGGGGCGGGTTCGGCACATGCCGAAACGACGCTTCGCATCATGAGCTACAATATCTGGGGCGGCGGTGGGAACGAGGGCAAGGGCGTCGAGGAAACCGTCGCCGTGCTGAAGGCCGCCAATCCCGACATCATCGGGATGCAGGAAACCCGGCTAGAGCCCGAAGACTGCACCGCCGAGGCTTGCGCCGCGGTTGGCGAGAGCGTGGCGAAGCAGATCGCCGAGGCGCTGGGCTATTATTACTACGACCAGAGCCAGGAAAACGTCGCCCTCTGGGCAAACGCGATCCTGTCGCGCTATCCGATTGGGACGCCGACCGCGCATGATCTTGGGGTGCCGATCAATGTGAACGGGGTGACGGTCTGGGCCTTCAACATCCACCACGATGATGAGCCCTATCAGCCCTACCAGCTTCTGAGCATCGAATACGGGCCCGCCCCCTTCATCAAGGCCGAGGCCGAGGCGCAGGACTGGGCGACTAAGACGCGCGGGCCCGCGATGGATCTGCTCTTCGAGGACATGGCGGCGGCGGACGGTGCCGCGGCGGTCTTCGTCTTCGGCGATTTCAACGAGCCCTCGGAGCACGACTGGACCGATGCCGCCGTCGCAGCCGGGCAACAGCCGGTCAAGGTGGAATGGCCGACGACGCACCGCCTGTCGGAGGCCGGGTTCGTCGACACCTACCGCGCGGTCTGGCCCGACCCGGTCGCGAAGCCCGCCTATACCTGGACCCCGCAGGGCGATGAGGCGGATCCCGAGGACCATCACGACCGCATCGACTTTGCCTTCGCGAGGGCCGAGGGGCTGACCGTCACCGGCGCCTGGATCGTCGGCGAGACGGGGCCGCGCACCGATCTCGCGGTCGATCCCTGGCCCTCGGATCACCGGGCGACGCTGGCGGAGGTATCTTTCTGACTGGACACGAACTGCGGGACGGGACGAGACTTGGCTATGGCCAACAAGACCGTCCCGACCACCCTTTCCGTTCAGGACTTCATTGCCGGGGCCGAGCCACCTGCGCGGCGCGATGAGGCGCTGCGGCTCGATGCGCTCTTTCGCGAGGTCACCGGGTTCGAGCCGGTGATGTGGGGGCCGTTGATCATCGGCTACGGGCGCTATCATTACCGCTACGCGAGCGGGCGCGAGGGCGACTTTCTCGCCACCGGATTTTCGCCGCGGAAGGCCGCGCTGACGGTCTACATCATGCCCGGCTATACCGACTTCGGTCATATCCTCAAGGATCTCGGCAGGCATAAGCTCGGAAAATCCTGTCTATACATCAGCAAGTTATCCGATATCGACGAGGCGGTTCTGGCGCGGTTGATTCGGGCCGGACTCGATGGCCTTGCGAGACACTGGCCTGTCGAGAGCCGTTGACAGTTTCACATTTGGCCGATGACGCACCCTTGTGCTAGGCTCCCGCGAAACACGCATTTTTTTCGTTTCGTTGCGGGGGCTGAGTTTTGTTGGCGCGTATCTTAACAGGCATGACCCTGTGGCTTCTGGCGTTGTCGATACCGGTGATGGCGCAGGATATCCGGACCGAACAGGTCCGGTTCGCGGCGGGCGCCTCGAGCGCGTCGATCCGGGACGAGATCGAAGGTTACAAGTCGGTGTCCTACATGGTCGGGGCCGAGGCGGGGCAGCGGATGTCAGTAACGCTCGCGCCATCCAACCTGGCGACTTATTTCAACGTCTATGGGCCGGGCAGCGGCCCCGGCGACGAGGCGATCGCCAACAGCAGTATGACCGGCCCGAACACCCCCGACCTGAACCGGTTCGACGCCGAACTCACGGCCTCGGGCGAATACACGATCTCTGTCTATATGATGCGTTCCGCGGCGCGGCGTGGCGAACGGTCGAGCTTTACGCTGGAAATCGGCATCAGCGGCGCCACGGGCGCGGTTGTCGAGGGCGACTTCGCAGACGGGCTTCAGGGCGGCCCCGATTTCTACCGGGTGAACACTTCGGGCGGGGGGCTCAACCTCCGCGCCGGGCCGTCTTCGGGGGCGGGCGTGGTTACCCGGGTCGAGAACGGCACCGAGCTGCGCAATCTCGGGTGCCGCATGGCGGAGGGGCGCCGGTGGTGCCAGGTCGCGACGCTTGCGGATCCCGGATACGAGGGCTGGGCGGCCGGGGAGTTCCTGGTCGAGGGCACCGGCTCGGCGGTCGCGCCCGCCGGGCAGGCCGGCGGCACCTCGACGGAAAGGGTCCGGTTTGCGGCCGGCGCGGGTGGTGCCGAGCTGACCGGGGCGCTGGCTCCAGGCGAGTCGCGGCGTTACGTTCTGGGCGCGCAGAACGGGCAGTTCCTCTACGTCCGTGTCGCGACCGGCAGCCCGGATGTGTCTTACCAGATCTTCAATCCCGACATGTCGTTTCTGCTCGACCAGATTCCCGCGCGCCAGGAATACCGCGGCCAGCTCTGGCAGACCGGTGAACATGTCGTGGAAGTGATCAACCGGGGTGGGAGCCCCGCCGAGTACAATGTGATTTTTGGTATCGAGTGACGCCGTGTTCGGGCTTTATCCAAAAATTCAGCGAAACGGGGAGATTTAACGATGCCGAGAAGAATCATACTGGGAGCGGTGGCACTTTCGGCCATGTCCCTGGCCGGCTGTGTCGAGGACACCGGCGGGGGCGGGACCAGCGCCCCGATGCCGACGGAGGCGGATCAGGCCTGCCTCAGGGCAGTGACCGCCGAGACGAACAATCCCGATGTCACATTGCTCGGGTCGAGCTTCTCGGAGGCCGGCACCGAAGTGATCGTGGGCGTCGGTCCGGACCGCGCCCGCTGGCAGTGCATCGCCTATTCCGACGGCACCACCACCAGGCCGATGTCGCTGACGGACGAGGGCAGCCTCTGATCCGGGGCGCCTCGGGCGCCCCTCACTCCCACCAGCGGTCGATCGTGGCGATCTGCTCGTCGGTCCAGCCGAAATGGTGGGCGAGTTCGTGCACCATCACATGCGCAACGAGCTGGCCGAGCGTGACGTCGCCGCGCTCGGCCCATTCGTCCAGGATCGGACGGCGAAAGAGCCAGATCGTGTCGGGCCGGTCGACGATGTCCATCACCGACTTCTCGGTGAGCGGGATCCCCATGTAGAGCCCGGTGAGCTGAAACGGATCCTCGATGTCCATGTCCTCGAGGATGTCCTCGGGCGGGAAGTCCTCGACCCGGAGCACGATCGCGCGCGCGGGCGCGGCGAAGGCGGGCGGCAGGTCCGCGACCGTCGCCCGCGCCATATACTCGATCGTCTCGAGATCGGGCGCGGCGCGCCCCAGCCAGTCATTCATGCGTATCTCCTTGGCCCCCATCATATGGACAAAATGCGCGCCCTGTGAAAGAGGGGGCGCGACAGGAGACATCCCATGACCGTGACCCGTTTCGCCCCGTCGCCGACCGGCTACATCCATGTCGGCAACCTGCGCACCGCGCTGATGAACTATCTGATCGCCCGAAAGACCGGCGGCACCTTCATCCTGCGCCTCGACGACACCGACCGGGAACGCTCGAAACAGGAATATGCCGACGGGATCAAGCAGGATCTCGAATGGCTCGGCCTGCACTGGGACCGGGTGGAAAAGCAGTCCGAACGGCTCGGCCGCTACGGCGAGGTGGCCGGGGATCTGCGAAAGACGGGCGACCTTTACGAGGTGTTCGAGACGCCGACCGAGCTCGACCTCAAGCGCAAGAAGCTTCTGAACATGGGCAAGCCGCCGGTCTACGACCGCGCGGGGCTGGCGCTGTCGGACGCCGAGAAGGACCGGATGCGCGCCGAGCGCGAGGGTTACTGGCGCTTCAAGCTCGACCAGGGGCGGACGGAATGGGCTGACGGCATCCTCGGCGACGTGTCGATCGACACGGCCTCGGTCTCCGATCCGGTGCTGATTCGGGCGGACGGACAGGTGCTTTACACCTTCGCCTCCTCGGTCGACGACATCGACATGGGGATCACCCATATCGTGCGCGGCGCCGACCATGTGACCAATACCGCGACGCAGATCCAGATCATGCACGCCATCGGGGGCACGCCGCCGGCCTTCGCGCACCATTCGCTCCTGACCGGCCCGCAGGGCGAGGGCCTGTCGAAGCGGCTCGGCACGCTGTCGTTGCGCGACCTCAGGGCACAGGGCGTGGCCAAGGAGGCGCTTCTGAGCCTGATGGCGCGGCTCGGCTCGTCGCAGCCGGTGGAGCTGAAGATGTCGATCGACGAGATCGCCGAGGGGTTCGATCTGAGCCAGTTCGGAGCGGCGCCGACCAAGTTCGACGCCGAGGATCTCTGGCCGCTGACGCGCCAGCGCAACCAGGCGCTGCCCTTCGAGGCGGTGAAGGAGCGAATCGCCGGGCTCGGCGTGCCGGTGGCGATGGCCGAGCGTTTCTGGCGCGTCGCATCGCAGAACATCACCACGCTGGACGATCTCGAGGGCTGGTGGGTGCTCTGCCGCGACGGGGCCGAGCCGGTGATCGCGGCGGAGGATGCCGAGTTCGTGCGCGAGGCGATGGCGCTCCTGCCCGAGATGCCCTTCACCGAGGCGACCTGGGGGGAGTGGACGGGAGCCGTGAAGGAAAAGACCGGGCGGAAGGGCAAGGGGCTGTTCATGCCCTTGCGGCTGGCGCTGACCGGCCAGCCGCACGGGCCGGAGATGGCGGAACTCATGCCGCTTCTGCAAAAGCTGCGCGCCAAGGGGTGAGGTCGCGGTGGGGGTTTCACACCCCCACACCCCCGTGGGGTATTTTTTGCAACGAAGAAGATCAGGGGCGGCGGCGGATGAGGCCGAGCGCGTCGAGATGGTCGTCGGTGAGGCGGCGCTCGGCCGCGGTTGTTCTTTGGTGGCGCGTGTAGTGCGGCGCGGCCCGGTCGTCGAGGATCGCGGTCCAGCTCGTGGTCGTGGCGAAGAAGCGCGCGACGCCCGGCTCGCCGAATTCGCGCAGGAAGCCCTGCACGACCGTATCGAGATAGCTCAGGAGGATCGGCTGGTCGTTCGCCGGCAATCCGTGCGCCTCATCGACCGCGTAGATCTCGACCCGGCGGGCCCAGCCGGGTGTCGCCGTCAGGCGGTCGCGGGCGAGGGGATGGCGCAGGTAGGCGGCCTCGCGCTGGTCGAGGAGCGCCCAGTCGTCGCGCGGCACTGCGGCCACTAGGCCGTCGATCTCTGCTTCGGCCGGCTCGGCGGAGAGATAGGGCCATGGGCGGAGCCGCGTGTGCCGCCAGACCCGGCGCCAGCCCGCGAGCCGCGCCGGTTCGCCGGGCGCATAGTCATGCGTCGCCCGGTTCACGAGCGAGCCATAGCCGAAAAAAGCGGGGTGTCTGTCGCCGGTCACGCTGTCGCCTATGGAACAAAAATGTTGCTTGGGCAAGCTTGTTGCGGCGGCTTGTGGGTGCGCGCAACAATGTATCCCATTGTATACCCTATTGCCAGACGCCCCGGGATTCGGGTATTCAAATCGTGTCAGATCGGGAGAATCCGGTGGGGTCAGGGACCCGGGCCGGTGCCGAAGGAGCAACCGCCCCGGTAAACTCTCAGGCGCAAGGACCGTTCTGACAGTGGAACTCTGGAGAGACCCCGGGACGGGGCGCCGAAGGGATAACGATCTCAGGCGAAAGGACAGAGGGGGCATCGGAAGGGTGGGGTTGACCGCCCGGGGCGATGCCGGACAGCATGAACCGGCGTGAGGAAGGGAGGACGGCATGACCGACCTGAAACGTACGGTTCTTTTCGACCTGCATGGCGAGCTCGGCGGCAAGATGGTGCCCTTCGCGGGCTACGAGATGCCGGTGCAGTACCCGATGGGGGTGATGAAGGAGCATCTCTTCACCCGCGCCCATGCCGGGCTATTCGACGTGAGCCACATGGGCCAGATCCTGATGACCGCGAAATCGGGCCGGGTCGAGGACGCGGCGCTGGCGCTGGAGCGGCTGGTGCCGGTCGACATCCTCGGGCTGAAGGAAGGCCGCCAGCGCTATGCGCTTTTCACCAATGACACAGGCGGGATCCAGGACGACCTGATGGTCGCCAATCGCGGCGATCACCTCTTTCTCGTCGTCAACGCGGCCTGCAAGGAGGCCGATTTCGCGCATCTGAAGGCGCATGTTGGCGCTGATTGCGATATCGGCATGGTCGAGGACCGGGCGCTCGTCGCGTTGCAGGGGCCGGAGGCGGCGACCGCACTCGCCCGGCTGGTGCCGGATGTGGTCGAGATGGCCTTCATGGATGTGGCCATCCGCCATTGGGACAGCGCCGAGCTCTGGATCTCGCGGTCGGGCTATACCGGCGAGGACGGGTTCGAGATCTCGGTGCCGAACAAGTTCGCCGAAAGCTTCGTGCGCAGGCTTCTCGGCATGGAGGAGGTCGCACCGATCGGGCTCGGGGCGCGCGACAGCTTGCGTCTCGAGGCTGGCATGTGCCTTTACGGACATGACATCGATGAGGGCACGAGCCCGGTCGAGGGCAACCTGACCTGGGCGATCCAGAAGGCTCGGCGCGCCGGCGGTGCCCGCGAGGGCGGGTTCCCGGGCGCGGGGCGTATCCTGAAGGAACTGGCCGAGGGGCCGCCGCGCCGACGGGTGGGGCTGCGCCCCAAGGGCCGGGCGCCGATGCGCGAGGGGATCGAGGTCTATGCGGCCGCCGAGGGCGGCGACCCGATCGGCAAGATCACCTCGGGCGGCTTCGGTCCCTCGATCGAGGCGCCGATGGCGATGGCCTATCTGCCAGCCGATCTTTCCGACGGCGCGACGGTCTACGGCGAGGTTAGGGGCAAGCGCCTGCCCGCCGTCATTTCGCCGATGCCGTTCCAGCCCAACCGTTACAAACGTTAACCAGCAGGGGAAAAGACCCATGAAATATACAGAAGACCATGAATGGCTCCGCGTCGAGGGCGATCACGTCGTCGTCGGCATCACCGACCATGCCTCTGAACAGCTCGGCGACGTTGTCTTCGTCGAACTGCCCGAGCCGGGGACGAGTGTCTCGAAGGGCGAAGAGATCGTGGTGATCGAGAGCGTCAAGGCCGCCTCCGACATCGCGGCGCCCCTGGACGGCGAGATCGTCGAGGTCAATTCCGACGTCGCCGACAATCCCGGCATGGTGAACGAGGACCCGACCGGCAAGGCTTGGTTCTTCAAGATGAAGGTGGCCGACCTCTCCGCGCTCGACGGGCTGATGGACGAGGCCGCCTACAAGGAAATGATCGGCTGAAGATGGTCCGCCGCGTCAAGATCAATGGTGTTCGGGGCCGTTGGGTCGCGGAGGTGGAGGGCAAGTGGCTTGCCGTCCTCCACCATCTACACCGCCGCGGCGCCAACGGATACGAGGCGGCGATCTTGCCGGAGCATATCGGCACTAAGCGGCTCGACGACCTCCTCACGGCATTGCGTGAGAATGACCTGGCAGTGATCCAGCGAGACGCTGACCCGGACACAATGGCTCGCGACGGCTATGTCGGCGTGTTCCGCTTCACCGATCTATTGATCGACAAAAACACTGGCATCTCGCTCCGATTCACTGAGCGGTATGCCGATCCGAAGACCTGACGAACCCATTCTGGAGAAGTGGAAATGCCCTTCACCCCCACCGACTACCTGCCCTACGACTTCGCCAACCGCCGCCACATCGGCCCGTCTCCTGCAGAGATGGAGGAGATGTTCAAGGTGCTGGGGGTGAAGGACCTCGACGAGCTGATCGACCAGACCGTGCCGAAATCGCTCCGGCAGGAAAAGCCGCTCGACTTCGGCAAGGCCAAGTCCGAGCGCGAGCTTCTGTGGTTCATGCGCCAAGTCGCGAAGAAGAACGCGGTCTTCACCTCGATGATCGGACAGGGCTTCTACGGCACCGTCTGCCCGCCTGCGATCCAGCGGAACATCCTCGAAAACCCCGCCTGGTACACGGCCTACACGCCCTACCAGCCGGAGATTTCGCAAGGTCGCCTCGAGGCGCTTCTGAACTTCCAGACGATGGTCTGCGACATGACTGGCCTTGAGATCGCCAATGCCTCGCTTCTTGACGAGGCGACGGCGGCGGCCGAGGCGATGACGATGGCGCAGCGCACGGCGAAGTCGAAGGCCACGGCCTTCTTCATCGACGAGAACTGCCATCCCCAGAACATCGAGGTGATGAAGGTCCGGGCGGCCCCGATCGGCATCGAGATCATCGTCGGCAATCCCGAAAAGATTGACCCGACCAAGGTGTTCGGCGCGATCTTCCAGTATCCCGGCACTTATGGCCATCTGACCGATTTCACGCCCCATATTGCCAAGCTGCACGAGGCCGGTGCCGTGGGCATCGTCATCGCCGACATCATGGCGCTGACCCTCCTGAAGGAGCCGGGCGCGATGGGTGCGGATATTGCCGTAGGCTCGACCCAGCGTTTCGGAATCCCGATGGGTTTCGGGGGGCCTTCGGCCGCCTACATGGCCTGCAAGGACGCGCACAAGCGCAACATGCCGGGACGGATCGTCGGCGTCTCCATCGACGCGCAGGGCGGCAAGGCCTATCGCCTTTCCTTGCAGACCCGCGAGCAGCACATCCGGCGCGAGAAGGCCACGTCGAACGTCTGCACCGCGCAGGCGCTGCTGGCCAACATGGCCTCGTTCTACGCGGTCTATCACGGTCCGCAGGGGCTCAAGGCCATCGGTCAGCGCATCCACCGCAAGACGGTCCGCGTCGCGCGCGGGCTGGAGGCGGCGGGCTACAAGGTGGAGCCGAAGGAATTCTTCGACACGATCACCGTCGACGTCGGCGCGATGCAGGGCGCGGTCCTGAAGGCGGCGCGTGACGAGCGCATCAACCTGCGCAAGATCGGCACCACGAAGGTCGGCATCTCGATCGACGAGACCACCCGGCGGCTGACCATCGAACGGCTCTGGCGCGCTTTCGGGATCGACCAGAAGGACGACGACCTCAAGCACCATTTCCGGATCTCCGACGCGCTTGTCCGGAACTCGGAGTACCTCACGCATCCGGTCTTCCACATGAACCGGGCCGAGACCGAGATGATGCGCTACATGCGCCGGCTCGCCGACCGCGACCTCGCGCTCGACCGGGCGATGATCCCGCTCGGGTCGTGCACGATGAAGCTGAATGCCGCGGCCGAGATGATGCCGATCACCTGGCCGGAGTTCTCGAACCTCCACCCCTTTGCGCCCGCCGACCAGACCGAGGGCTATGCCGAGCTGTTCCGGGACCTGTCGGAGAAGCTCTGCGAGATCACCGGCTATGACGCGATGAGCTTGCAGCCCAACTCCGGCGCGCAAGGTGAATATGCCGGCCTCCTGACCATCGCGGCCTATCACCGAGCGCGGGGAGAGGGGCATCGCAACATCTGCATCATCCCGGTCTCGGCCCACGGCACCAACCCCGCCTCGGCGCAGATGGCGGGGATGAAGGTCGTCGTGGTGAAATCGGCCGAGAACGGCGATATCGACCTTGAGGATTTCCGCGCCAAGGCGGAAGCGGCGGGCGAGAATCTCGCGGCCTGCATGATCACCTATCCCTCGACCCACGGCGTTTTCGAGGAGACGGTGCGCGAGGTCTGCAAGATCACCCACGACCACGGCGGGCAGGTCTATATCGACGGCGCCAACATGAACGCGATGGTCGGCCTCGTGCGGCCGGGCGACCTTGGCGGCGATGTCAGCCACCTCAACCTCCACAAGACCTTCTGCATCCCGCATGGCGGTGGCGGTCCGGGCATGGGGCCGATCGGCGTCAAGGCGCATCTCGCGGACCATCTGCCGGGGCATCCGGTGACCGGCGGCGAGGAGGGGCCGGTGTCCGCCGCACCCTGGGGCTCGGCCTCGATCCTGCCGATCTCCTGGGCCTATATCCTGATGATGGGCGGGGCGGGGCTGACGCAGGCGACGAAGGTCGCGATCCTCAACGCCAACTACATCGCGAAACGGCTGGAGGGGGCCTACGGCATCCTCTTCACCGGCCGCAACGGGCGCGTCGCGCATGAGTGCATCCTCGACACGAGGCCCTACGCGGAAAGCGCCCATGTGACCGTGGACGACATCGCCAAGCGGCTGATCGACAACGGCTTCCATGCGCCGACGATGAGCTGGCCGGTTGCCGGCACGCTGATGGTCGAGCCGACCGAGTCCGAGACCAAGGCGGAGCTCGACCGGTTCGTCACCGCGATGCTCTCGATCCGCGACGAGATCGCGGCGATCGAGAAGGGCGAGATCGACGCCGAGAACAACCCGCTGAAGCACGCGCCGCACACGGTGAACGCGCTGATCGGAGACTGGGACCGGCCTTACAGCCGCGAGCAGGGCTGCTTCCCGCCGGGCGCCTTCCGGGTCGACAAGTACTGGCCGCCAGTGGGCCGGGTCGACAACGTCTATGGCGACCGCCACCTCGTGTGCATCTGCCCGCCGGTCGAGAGCTACGCCGACGCGGCGGAGTGAAATTCGGGGCCCCACTGGGCCCCGATGCCTTCGGCGAGGATATTTGAAGCAAGATGAAGGGGCAGGCTTGAAACAGGGCCTGCCCTTGCCGATATATTCCTCAACTCGAATATGAGGCGGGAGATGGCTGAGAACGTGAAGCTGACCTGTGCGACTTGCGGCCAGGCCAACCGGATCCCCGGGGCGCGGCTTGCCGAGGGGCCGAAATGCGGCTCCTGCGGAGATCCGTTGGTCACAGGCAAGGTGGCTGAACTGGACATGGCGGCTCATGACCGGATGGTGCGGGGCGACGAGTTGCCGCTAGTCGTCGACTACTGGGCACCATGGTGCGGCCCCTGCCGGATGATGGCGCCAGAATTCGCCAGGGCGGCCCAGGCGCTGAAGGGGCGGGCGCGATTCGCCAAGATCAACACGCAGGACTTTCCGGCGGTGTCGCAGCGGCTCGGCATTCGCGGGATTCCGCTGCTGATCCTGTGGCATCGCGGCCGCGAGGTGGCGCGGCTGCCCGGTGCGCGACCCGCCGCCGAGATCGAGGCTTTCGTCCGCTCGCAGGCGGGGGCGGCGGTCTGAAAAATCTCGCGGCTGCGCGTCGCGGTCGCTTGACAATAGTCCGGCGCTGGGCCAAATACGCCGCCGGTGCGGGGCAGTAGCTCAGTTGGGAGAGCGCGTCGTTCGCAATGACGAGGTCAGGGGTTCGATCCCCCTCTGCTCCACCAAACACCCTCAGGTTGAAGATGACCCGCTGACGCCCGACCCGGCGTCGCGCCACCGTAATGATCCCGACTCGAAGTCCGCGCCACGGGAACCGGCCCGCTGCGGCGCGTCCGGAAGTTCGGGTGAGGATGTGCATTCCCGCCCGCCTTGCTTGCCCCTCTGATCGCGGCCTGACGGAGGCGGCGCCCCTCGTCCGTGCGCCATTCCGTTTGCGGCCGCCGCCGGTTGCCGTCCGGCGACCGCGCACAGACCAGGATCCGCGCCCCGCAAACGCGGCACACGGTAGCGGGGAATCGTTTCTTGCCGGTTCGCGGCATGCGAGGGGGCGGCCGGGGCGCCGATATCGGAAACAACGGACCCGACCGGGGTCGGACCGTCGCATGATCCGTTCAAAAATATGAAAAAAAACGAAACGTGAATGGAATAGGCCGCCGGAGCGCCCCATTTAGGTGTAAAATGGAACGCAGAGGACAGCAACGAACGGAAAACAACGGACGAAACCCTATCTGAGCAAACAGGAAAACGAAAATGGAGATCTTTGATCGGTTCGCAGAAGAGTATGGCCGCACGAAACTCGTAGAGATGACCCTGCAGGACTACCTGCTCGGATGTCGCGAAGACGAAGGGATGCGGGCCACGGCAGCAGAAAGAATGGTGGCGGCAATCGGCGAGCCCGAGTTTGTCGATACCAGCCAGGACCAGCGCCTCAGCCGGATTTTCCTCAACCGAACGATCAAGAGATACAAGCCCTTCCGCGACCTCTATGGTATCGAGGAGACGATCGAGAGGATCGTCGGATTCTTCCGCCACGCGAGCCAGGGGCTCGAGGAGCGCAAGCAGATCCTCTACCTTCTCGGCCCGGTGGGCGGCGGCAAGTCGACCCTGGCCGAGGTTCTCAAGAACCTGATGGAACAGGAGCCGATCTATGTCCTGAAGGCGGGAGAGGAGATCAGCCCGATCTTCGAATCCCCCTTGGGCCTCTTCGACCGGTCGCGGATGGGCGATCTGCTCGAAGGCAAGTACAACGTTCCCAAGCGGCTCCTCAACGGGCTGATCTCGCCTTGGGCAATCAAGCGGCTGGCCGAGTTCGACGGCGATATCTCGAAATTCTCGGTCGTCAAGGTGCATCCCTCGAAGCTGCGCCAGATCGGCGTGGCCAAGACCGAGCCGGGCGACGAGAACAACCAGGACGTCTCGGCGCTGGTCGGCAAGCTCGACATCCGCAAGCTCGAGGATTTCGGCCAGAACGATCCCGACGCCTACAGCTATTCCGGCGCGCTGAACCGCACCACCCAGGGGCTGATGGAATTCGTCGAGATGTTCAAGGCGCCGATCAAGGTGCTGCATCCGCTGCTGACGGCGACCCAGGAAGGCTCCTACGCGGGCACCGAGAACATCGGCGCCTTCCCCTACCAGGGCATCATCGTGGCCCATTCGAACGAATCCGAATGGCGCCAGTTCAAGAACAACAAGAACAACGAGGCGTTCCTCGACCGGATCAGCGTCGTGAAGGTGCCCTATTGCCTGCGGGCCACCGAAGAGACCGACATCTACGAGAAGCTCCTGCGCGAGAGCAGCCTCGGCGGTGCGCCCTGTGCGCCCGAGACGCTGTCGATGCTCGGCCAGTTCAGCGTGCTGACGCGGCTGAAGGAGCATGAGAACTCGCCGATCTACTCGAAGATGCGGGTCTATGACGGCGAGACGCTGAAGGACACCGATCCGAAGGCCCGCTCGGCCCAGGAGTACCGCGACGCGGCCGGCGTCGACGAGGGCATGAACGGGATCTCCACCCGCTTCGCCTTCAAGGTGCTGTCGGAGACCTTCAACCACGACACCGAGGAGGTCGCGGCCGACCCGGTCCACCTGCTCTATGTGCTGGAGCAGGCGGTCAAGCGCGAGCAGTTCCCCGACGATACCGAGGGGCGCTATCTCGGCTTCATGAAGGACGTGCTGGCGCCGCGCTATGCGGAGTTCATCGGCAACGAGATCCAGAAGGCCTATCTGGAATCCTATGCCGACTACGGTCAGAATCTCTTCGACCGCTACATCGCCTATGCCGATGCCTGGATCGAGGACCAGGACTACAAGGATCCCGATACCGGTCAGATCTTCAACCGCGAGATCCTCGAACAGGAGCTTGCCAAGATCGAGAAGCCGGCTGGCATCACCAATCCGCGGGACTTCCGCAATGAGGTGGTGAAGTTCGTGCTTCGTGTCCGGGCCGACCACCACGGCCAGAATCCCGACTGGCGAAAGTACGAGAAGCTACGCCGGGTGATCGAGAAGCGGATGTTCGGCCAGATCCAGGATCTTCTGCCGGTGATCAGCTTCGGTGCCAAGCGCGACAAGGAAACCGAGGCCAAGCACAACGAGTTCATCGACCGTATGACCGACCGCGGCTACACCCGCCGTCAGGTTCGCAGGCTGGTCGAGTGGTACATGCGGGTGAACAAGGCGGGATAAGAGAAAGGAGGGCCGTGTGATGCCCCATTTCGTCGACCGCCGCCTGAACCCCAAGGACAAGAGCCACGGCAACCGGCGCCGGTTCATCGGGCGCGTGCGCGCCGCAGTGAAGAAATCGGTGGACGAAAGCGTCCGCCGCCGCTCCATCGCCGATGTCGACAAGGAAGAGAAGGTCTCGGTCCCGACCGAGGGCATCTCCGAGCCGAGCTTCCGGCCCGCCGATCAGGGCGGGCACCGCGAGCGGGTGCTAACCGGCAACCGGAGCTTCCAGACCGGCGACCGGATCGAGAAGCCGACCGGAGGCGGCGCCGGTGGGCGCGGACGCGAGGGCTCTGACGACGGCGAGGGCGACGACGATTTCCTGTTCGTGCTGTCGCGTGAGGAGTTCCTCGACATGTTCTTCGAGGATCTGGAACTGCCCGACCTCGTTAAGCGTAGCCTCAAGGAAACCGCGGCGACCAAGCCCCAGCGCATGGGCTACGCCGCGACCGGCGCGCCGGCCAACCTTTCGGTCGCGCGCACCATGCGCAATGCCTTCGGCCGCCGGATCGCGCTTCGCCGGCCGAAGACCGCCAAGACCCGCGAGATGATGGCCCGGATCGAGGCGCTCGAGGCGCTCGACACGCCGAGTGCCGCGGAACGCAAGGAACTTCTGGAGCTCCGCGCCGACCTCGACCGGGTCCTGCGCCTTCGGCGGATGATCCCCTATGTCGATCCGCTCGACGTGCGCTACAAGCATTTCGAGCGGCGGCCGGAACCGGCCTCCGCGGCGGTGATGTTCTGCCTGATGGACGTCTCCGCCTCGATGGGGGAACGCGAGAAGGATCTGGCCAAGCGGTTCTTCGTGCTTTTGCACCTCTTCCTGCGCCAACGCTACGAGAAGATCGATCTCGTGTTCATCCGCCACACCCAGGTCGCGAGCGAGGTCGACGAGGAGACCTTCTTCCATTCCCGCCAGACCGGCGGCACCGTGGTTTCGAGCGCGCTGAAGGAGATGCAGGCGGTGATCGAAGCGCGCTATCCGCCCGGCGAGTGGAACATCTATGCAGCCCAGGCCTCGGACGGCGAGAATTTCGGCGGCGATTCCGCCACCTGCGCCGACATCCTCGGCAACGAGCTGATGCGGCTCTGCCAGTATTTCGCCTATATCGAGATCCTTGAGGAGAACGAGTCCCAGCTCATGAACAGCGAGGCGAACGGCATGGAGCTGTGGCGCGCCTACCGCGGGGTGGCGGAGGACTGGCCGAACTTCGCGATGAAGCGGATCGCGAGCCCGCCCGACATCTATCCGGTGTTCCGCGAGCTGTTCTCCAAGAAGCCGGAGGGTGTCTGACATGGCCAGGACCGCCCGCACCGCAACGCCCCTGTTCGACGGGGCCGAGTGGGATTTCGACACGCTGCGCCGCACCTATGACGCGATTGCCAAGGTGGCGGCCGAGGAGCTTGAACTCGACACCTATCCCAACCAGGTCGAGATCATCTCCTCCGAGCAGATGCTGGACGCCTATTCCTCGATCGGCATGCCGCTGATGTACCACCATTGGTCCTTCGGCAAGCGCTTCATGCATGACGAGAAGCTCTACCGGAAAGGCGCGCAGGGGCTCGCCTACGAGATCGTCATCAACTCCAACCCCTGCATCAGCTACTGCATGGAAGACAACACGATGGCGCTTCAGGCGCTGGTGATCGCCCATGCTGCCTTCGGCCACAACCATTTCTTCAAGAACAACCACCTCTTCCGGCAATGGACCGATGCCGACGGCATCCTCGACTATCTCGACTATGCCCGCGGCTACATCGCGCAATGCGAGGAGCGTTACGGGGCGCGCGAGGTCGAGCATCTCCTGGATGCCGCCCATGCGCTGATGCCGACGAGCGTCTTCCGTCACCGCCGTCTGCCCTCTGCCTCGCTGCGCGAGGAGGCCGAGCGGCGGCGTGAGCGCCTGGAAGAGGAGGAACGCGCGGCGAACTATCTCTGGGCGAGCTTCGACCGGGCGACCCGGCCGAGCGAAGCTGACGAGGAGATGCGCGAACGCAAGCGCCGGATGGGCCTGCCGGAGGAGAATCTGCTCTATTTCCTCGAACGCCACAGTCCGATCCTGAAGTCCTGGCAGCGCGAGGTTCTGCGCATCGTCCGCAACATCTCCCAGTATTTCTATCCCCAGCGCCAGACCAAGGTGATGAACGAGGGCTGCGCCTGCTTCGTTCACTACTACATCACGCATGCGCTGCACGATGCGGGCCAGCTGACCGACGGCGCGATGCTCGAGATACTCCACAACCACACAAACGTCGTGGCCCAGCCGGGCTACGGTACGCCGGGCCACGCGACCTTCAACCCCTACGCGATCGGTTTCGCGATGATGCAGGACATCCGCCGCATCTGCGAGGCGCCCAACGAGGAGGACCGCGAGTGGTTCCCCGACATCGCCGGTGCGAGGGACTGGCGCGGGGTTCTGAAGGATGCCTGGGCGAACTACCGCGACGAGAGCTTCGTGCAGCAGTTCCTCAGTCCGAAGGTGATGCGCGACTATCGCATGTTCGCGCTGACCGACGACGAAGGCGACCCGTTCTTCACGGTTGACGCTATCCATGACGAGCGCGGCTATCGCGAGCTGCGCGCGGCGCTGGCGCGCAGCCTCGATGTGTCGGTCAACGATCCCGATATCCAGGTCTCCGATGTCGACTTGCTGGGCGACCGGCGGCTCAGGCTGCGCCACGTTCAGCGCGACGGCGTGCCGCTCGACCCCGCGACCCGCGACGCGACGCTCGCTTATCTCGGGCAACTTTGGGGCTATGAAGTGGCGCTCGACGAGATCCGGAGCGAGTGAGCCGGATTCCGCGATATTGATGACGCTGCGGGGACGAATCGACCGTGTAACCCCCAATAAGTTGCGGTACCGGCCGGTATGAAGTAGTTTATATAGTGTTAAGCGGTAAAAAAAATCGTAACGGTGGTTGGTATGAGTGAACAAAGGGTGTTTTCCCGCTGCGTCGCAACGGATCGCAGGCGTGGCGGTGCGAATGGTATGAGGTTCGCGGTCGCGGGTCTGCGCGACTTCGCCGTGGTATCTTGCCGGATCGGTTCGACGCTTCCCGTCATGGAAACCTGTGCCTTCGCCGGACTGTTCGTCCTCCTCAGCCTTTCAGCGGGGTAGCGGTTCTTATTGGCCGCGTTTCACGCTTTAGGAACCGGCGTATGGGTCCGCGAGGGCCTCGAGAACCGTACCGGCGCAGCGGCCGAAACCGATCCGGTAACCATCGCCCAACGCCGCACCGGTCAGGGACAGCGTATCGCCGTCCTCGGCGAAGCGACGGGACTCGCCGGTGGCGAGCGTGAGCGGCTCATTGCCGCCCCAGGTCAGTTCCAGCAGCGAGCCGCGGCTGTCCTTCGCCGGGCCGGAGATCGTGCCTGAGCCGAGAAGGTCGCCCACATTCATCGGGCAGCCGGATGTCGTGTGATGCGCGAGCTGCTGGGCGGCGGAATAGTACATCTCGCGGTAGTTGGTCCGCGCGATGGTGGTCGGCGCCTTGCCCTCGGGTGCGAGCGTGACCTCCAGGCCGATGTCGTAGAGCATCGGTCCCGGTTCCCGCAGGTAGGGCAGGAGCGGGCGGTCACGCCCGGGCGTGGGCACACGGAAAGGCTCCAGCGCGGCCCTGGTAATGATCCAGGGGCTGATCGTCGTCGCCGTCGCCTTGGCCTGGAACGGGCCAAGGGGCTGGTATTCCCAAGCCTGGATGTCGCGCGCCGACCAGTCGTTGAGAAGCACGTAGCCAAAGATCATCCGGTCGGCCTCGGCCACCGTGACCGGCCCGTCGGAGGGCTGGCCGACCACGGCACCCAGTTCCAGCTCGATGTCGAACCGGGCGGAAGGCGCGAAACGCGGCAGATCGTCTTCCGGCCCCTTCACCTGCCCCCAGGGCCGGCGGACAGGCGTTCCGGAGACGACAACCGAGGAGGCGCGGCCATTGTAGCCGATCGGGATCGAGAGCCAGTTCGGCGGCAGCGCGTTCTCGGGGCCGCGGAACATGGTGCCGACGTTCTCGGCATGGTGCCGGCCGGCATAGAAATCCGTGTACTCGGAGACGAGGAAGGGCAGGTGCAGCTCGGCCGTATCCATCGCCACCAGATGGGGTTCCAGCAGCGCGCGGGTCTCGGCCGGAGCCTCGGCCGAGAGCAGTTGCTGGAGCCTCGCGCGGTAGCTCTCCCATGCCTTCGGGCCAAGCTCCATGAAGTCGTTCCAGAACGGCACGTCGAGGACCGGGTCAGAGGCGGCGGCAAGGATGCCCTCCTCCTCCAAAGCGGCGAGATCGAGGATCATCGCGCCGATGGCGGTGCCGCAGCGCGGCTCCTCCTCCCCGGTCGAGAAGACTCCATAGGGCAGGTTGTTTAGCGGGAACGGCCCTTCGGGGTCGTTGGCGCTGTCGATCCAGGATTTGAGAAGCGGCATCGTTGTCCTCAAGTTTGCGGGGCGTCCGGCTGCACCTCGGGCGCGGCCTTGGCGAAGGCGGGAAGGGCGCGGGCCGCGGCGTCAATTGCCACGAGACGCGGGTAGGGGCCAAGGTCGAGGCCCCAGCGGCGGGCGTTGTACATCTGAGCGACGAGGCAGATGTCGGCGAGAGACGGGGCGTCGGTGACGGCGAATGGCATGTCCGGCTCGACCATGCCTTCGAGCGCGTCAAAGCCGAGCCGCATCCAGTGCCGCATCCAGTCGGCCTTGGCCTCGGCGCCCGCGCCGAAGCGGTGTTCAAGCTCCTGCATGACGCGAAGATTGTTGACCGGGTGGATGTCCATGGCAATGAGATAGGCCGCCGCGAGGATGCGCGCGCGCGAGGTATGATCGGCGGGCAGGAGTCGCGGCATGGGATGCGTCGCCTCCAGCCAGTCGACGATCGCCAGCGACTGGGTGAGCGCGGTGCCATCATCCAATACCAGCGTCGGCAACAGTTGGGCGGGGTTGAGCGCCACATAGTCGGGCGCGTGCTGCGCGCCGCCGCCCGCGACCAGATCGACGGGGATCAGCTCATGGTCGATCCCCTTGAGGTTCAGCGCAATCCGGACCCGGTAGGCGGCGGTTGAGCGCCAGTAGGAGTAAAGCCGCATCATTTCACGCCGGGCGTTCCGTCGAACTTCTTCTCCAGAGAGGTCCAGCAGTCGATGTAATCGTCCTGCAGCGGCGCCTCCTTCGCGGCGAATTCGGTCAGGTGCTGGGGAAAGCGCGTCTCGAACATGAAGGACATGGTGTTGTCGAGCTTTTCCGGCCCGAGATCGGCGTTCGAGGCGCCCTCGAAGGCGTTCAGGTCCGGCCCGTGCGGCAGCATCATGTTGTGAAGGCTCATGCCGCCCGGAATGAAGCCCTTCGGCTTGGCGTCATAGACGCCGTAGATGTTGCCCATCAGTTCGGACATGACGTTCTTGTGGTACCAGGGCGGGCGGAAGGTGTTTTCCGCCACCATCCAGCGTTCGCGGAAGAGCACGAAGTCGATATTCGCGGTGCCTGCGACGCCGGATGGCGCGGTTAGAACCGTGAAGATCGACGGATCCGGGTGGTCGAAGAGGATCGCGCCGACCGGGCAGTAGGTGCGCAGGTCGTATTTGCAAGGCGCGTAGTTGCCGTGCCAGGCGACGACGTCCAGGGGACTGTGGCCGATCTTCGTCTCGTGGAACTGGCCGCACCACTTGACCGTGACGGTCGAGGGCACCTCGCGGTCCTCGAAGGCCGCCACCGGGGTCTTGAAGTCGCGCCGGTTGGCCATGCAGTTGGCGCCGATCGGGCCGCGGCCGGGCAGCTCGAACTTCTGGCCGTAGTTCTCGCAGACGAAGCCGCGCGCCGGACCGTCGAGCAGCTCCACCCGGTAAAGGAGTCCGCGCGGCAGGATGGCGATCTCCTGCGGACCGAGGTCGATCACGCCAAGCTCGGTCGCGAAGCGCAGCCGTCCCTCCTGCGGCACGACCAGAAGCTCGCTGTCGGCCGAGTAGAAATAGGCGTCCTCCATCGAGGCGGTGACGAGGTATATATGACTCGCCATGCCGACTTGCGTGTTCACGTCGCCCGCCGTGGTCATCGTCCGCATGCCGGTGAGCCAGGTGAGCGCCTCGCCCGCATGCGGCACCGGATCCCAGCGGTACTGGCCGAGCGAGATCACGTCGTGGGCGACATGCGGCGCAGTCTTCCAGTACGGGAGCTCGATCTTCTCATAGCGGCCCGAATGCTTGACGGAGGGGCGGATGCGATAGCACCAGGTGCGTTCATTCTGGTGCGAGGGTGCCGTGAAGGCGGTGCCGGTGAGCTGTTCGCCGTAAAGCCCGTAATTGCATTTCTGGGGGCTGTTCATGCCCTGCGGCAGCGCGCCGGGAAGTGCCTCGGTCTCGAAATCATTGCCGAAGCCCGGCATGTAGTTCGCGTCGACCACCACGTCCTTCATGCTGGTGTTGGCTTGTATCTGGCCGTCCATGGCTCATCCTCCGACTCGAGATATGGTTGCGTTTGTAACGGTTGCGACAACAACAATCAAGCGTTACACAGGAAGGGAAGGAGGAGCCTATGGCGGAAACGCAGTTCGATCTGGAGGGCTTCCTGCCCTATCTCCTCAATCAGGCGGCCGAGGCGGCCGGACGGGAGTTCGCGGCAGCCTACCGTGGCCGCTACGGCATGACCCGGACCCAGTGGCGTGTGCTCGCGCATCTCGGCCGGTTCGGCGCGCTCACGGCGACCGAGATCTGCCGGCGAGCGATGGAGGAGAAAACCGGCGTGTCGCGCGCGGTTCAGGCGCTGGAGGAGCGCGGCTGGCTTGTACGCGATGCCTTGGCCGAGGACCGCCGCGCCGAGGCTCTGTCGCTGACGCCCGCGGGGCACGACGCCTACCAGGCCCTTGCCGCCGAGGCGATCCGGTTCGATGCCCTGCTCAGGTCGCGGCTCGGCGAGGAGCGTGCGGCCGGCCTCGCGGAGGTGCTGACGGCCCTCATCGGGGCGGCGCGCGACTGAAGCCGCGCGTCACTCCGCCGGGTTCGCCTGAGCTTTCCGCAGCCCGAACCAGCGCCGCTTGGGCTTCGGCTTGTCGACGCCGGGCCGCCCCATGCCGCGCGAGGTCAGCATCAGGAGCGACGGCGTCACCACCAGCGTCAGGATCGTCGCGAAGGCGAGGCCGAAGACGATGGCCGATGAGAGCGCGATCCACCATTGCGTCGAGGGCGCTCCGAACGTCGTCTCGTGGCTCAGAATCTCGAGGTTGAAGCTGAAGGCGATCGGGAACACGCCAAGGATCGCGGTCACGGCGGTCAGCACGACGGGCCGCGCGCGTTCGTGACAGGTCTCGAGGATCGCCTCGACCTTCTCCATCCCCTCGCGGCGGAGGTTGTCGTAGGTGTCGATCAGCACGATGTTGTTGTTCACCACGACGCCCGCGAGCGCGATGATCCCGATCCCGGTCATGATGATGTTGTAGGGCTGGCCCATGATCATCAGGCCGAGGAAGACACCGATCGTCGACATGATGACGGCGGAGAAGATCAGCCCGACCGAGATGAAGCGGTTGAACTGCGCCAGAAGCACCACGAAGATCAGGAACAGCGCGGCGAGGAACGCCTTGCCGAGGAAGGACATCGCGGCGGCCTGTTCCTCATCCTCGCCGGCAAGCTGCCAGCGGATTCCGTTCTTCTCCAAATCCGAGGCGGCGAGCTTTTCCGTGATCGCCTTGCGGATCGGGTCTGCCTGCACGCCCTCACGAATGCCGGCCTGCACCGTCACTGTACGGCGTCCGTCGATCCGGGTCAGTGTGCCGGTCGTCGGGACCGCCTTGCGGGTGACGAAATTGGCGATCGGGACCGGACCTTCCGCGGTCTCGACCCGAAGCTGATCGAGCGAGGAGATGGTGCGCTGACCGGGCGGCAGGCGCAGGACGATGTCGACGGCGTCATCACTGCCGGCGGGGCGGAAGTCCGAGAGTTTCAACCCGTCGGTCACGAGCTGCACGACCGCACCCACTCCGCCGGGAGAGACGCCATAGCGCGCGGCCGCGGCGCGGTCGACGCGGATCTCCCAGTCGATCCCGGGGGGCGGCAGGCCGTTGTCGATGTCGATGATATCGGGCGTCTTGGCCAGTTCGTCGGCGATCTGCCGCGCCGCCTCGTTGAGCCCGGCGGGATTGGACGCCGAAAGCCGGATCTGGATTGCCTTGCCGGTCGGCGGGCCGGCGTCGGGAACCGAGACTTCGACCTCGACGCCGGGGATGCCCAACATCTCCTCGCGCAGGTCGGCGAGGATGGCGTTCGCGTTCTTGCGTTCGCGCCAGTCGATGAATTCGTACTGGATCACACCCACCACGTCCGCGGCTATGGTGCCGCCCATGGCGTTGCCGCTCGACTGTCCGGCGCGGGTGTAGACGGTCTTGATGCCCGGCCAGCCGAGAATGCGCCTTTCGGCCTCGCGGGTCAGCGCGTCCTTCTCCTCGATCGAGAGGTTGCCGCGGGCATGGACGTAAAGGAGGCCGTAATCGGGCTCCACGTCGGGGAAGAACTCCACTCCCTTGCCGAGCGTGCCATAGGCATAGGGCACTGCGATCAGCGCGGCGACAGCAGTGACGGTGACAAGCTTCGGATGGCGGATCGCGCGGGCCACGAAGCGCATGTAGAGGCTGTCGCGGGACCGATCCTCCTCCTTCACCGGGCGTGCGATGATCGCGCCGAGGGTCGGCGCGAAGAGGAGCGCGTAGACGAGCGAGGCCGAAAGCGTCGCGATCAGCGTGATCGGCATGTACTTCATGAACTCGCCGACGATGCCCGGCCAAAAGAGAAGCGGCGAGAAGGCCGCGACGCGGGTCGCGGTGGCCGCGATCACGGGGCCCGCCATCTTGCGCGAGGCGAGCGAGAAGGCCTCGCGCTTGTCCATACCCTCGGCCATCCGGCGCTCGGCGTATTCGGTGACGATGATGGCGTCGTCGACGAGCATGCCCACCGCGAGGATCAGGCTGAAGAGGACGACGATGTTCACCGTCAGCCCGGCTAGCTGCAAACCGAGGATGCCGATCAGGAACGAGGCCGGGATCGCGAGGCCGATGAGCAGCGAGGCGCGGCCCGAGAGCGCATAGAGGATCACGATGAAGACGAGGATCACCGCCGTCAGCACCGAGTTCTGAAGATCGGCGAGCATCTGCCGGATCGTCGTCGACTTGTCCTGGCTGAACGAGACTTCCGTGCCTGGTGGCAGGGTTTTCTGGAACTCCTCGGTGACCTTCTTCACCGCGTCGACGGTTTCCACGAGGTTCGAGCCGATGCGCTTCGACACTTCGATCGCGATCGCGGGCTTGCCGTCGAGCCGGGTGATCGTCTCGGGATCCTTGTGGGTTGTGCGGATCGCGGCAAGGTCGCGGACCCGCACGGTCGCATTTCCGTTGGTGATGACCGGCAGGTCGGCCACATCCTCCACCGTCTCGATCAGGGACGGCACCTTTATCGCGAAGCGCCCCTCTGCGCCTTCGAGTGCGCCCGCGGCGATCAGCTGGTTGTTGGCGGCGACGCCCGCGGTCAGCATATCGGGGCGGAGTACATAGGACGACAGTTTCGCGGGGTCGATGATGACCTCCACGAGATCGTCGCGCACCCCTTGAAGGGCGGCGTCGAGGACGCCCGGAATCTCTTCGATCCGGTCGCGCAGTTCGCGCCCCGCCTTCGCCAGGATCCGTTCGGGCACGTCGCCCGCGAGCGAGACGACCAGAACCGGGAACTCGGAGATGTTCACCTCGGAGACGGAGGGTTCGTCGGCACCGTCCGGCAGGTCGCGCTTCGCTTCGGACACCTTCGAACGTACGTCTTCGAGCGCCTTGTTGAGATCCGCGCCGGCCTGGAACTCCATCAGCACGTTGCCGCCGCCCTCGTAGGCGGAAGCGGTCAACTCCTTGATCCCGGAGATGGTCTTGAGCGCCGTCTCCATCGGCCGCAGGAGCAGCCGTTCGCTGTCCTCGGGCGAGATGCCCTGGTAGCCGAGGCTCACATAGATGATCGGGATCTGGATGTCCGGCTCGGCTTCCTTCGGGATGGCGATATAGGCCTGGATGCCGGCGAGCATCAGGAAGATCAGCACCGAGATCGTCAGCCGCGCGTTGCGGATCGCGGTATCGACGAGGTTCATCGGATTACTCTCCGGCCGCGAGGAGCTTGGCGTCCTTGACGCGGACCTTCTCGCCGTCGCGGACAAAATCCTGGCCCGATACGACGATCCGGACACCTTCGGGTATGCCTGCCAGCACCAGCCCTTCGGGCGTGTCGTCGATCAGCTCGACCGAGGCGAAGGCGGCGATATCGTCGGAACCGACGACGCGGAGGCCGAGTTCCCCCTCGGCCGACAGGGTGATCACCGAACGCGGCACGATCACCGCGCGTTCGGGTCGGGTGTAGAGGCTGACTTCGGCGGTCATGCCCGAGGGCACCGCGCGATCGGGATTGGGCAGCGCGATCTCGACCGGGAAGGTGCGGGTCTGGGAGGACGCCTCGCGCGCGACATGGCGGACAACCCCTTCGAGCCGCTTGCCGCCGACGAGGCGAATGTCGGCTTGGTCGCCGACGCCGACGAAGCCGATGTCGACCTCGCTGACTTCGGCCCGCACAACGATCGGGTCGAGCGCGAGAACGGTCGCGATCGGGGTGCCGGTCTGCACCCATTCGCCAAGCTCTACCTCGACCTTGTCGACAACGCCGGTGAAGGGCGCATAGAGGTTCAGACGATCGGCGGCGGCTTCCGCCTGGCTCAGCATGGCCTCGGCGGCGGCCTTCTCGGCGCGGACCTTGATCAGCTGCAGTTCGGCGGTGTTGCCAGTCTTGAAGAGCTTCTCGGCCACCTCGAGTTCCTGCGCGCGCTGGGCGAGCGTCGCTTCCGCGGTCTTGACCGTGGCGGTGATGTCGGCGCCCTCGATGCGCATCACGGCCTCGTCGGCATCGACCTCGTCGCCCTGGGCGATCCCGAGTTCCGAGATCACGCCGTCCGCCCGCGCCGCGAGAACGGCGCGCTTGTCGGCGCCGGTCACGCCGGAGATTCGGATCTCGCGGGCATGTTCGACGAAATCAGGGGTGATCGCGGCAACGGTGCGCAGCGCCGCGTCGGGATCGTCGGACACGGTGCCACCAGCGGGCGCGGGCTGGGCTGCGTGCGCCTCTTCGCTGCCGACGGAGGAAAACTTGCCGGTGCCGACCCACGCGGCGGCGGCAACCAGAACTAGAATGGCCGTAATCTTGTGGCCCTTGAAATGCAAAGCCATGCTGAAGAAGTCCTGAACGTTTCTGGCATGGGCGCGGCCCCGACCGTCGATGAGAGGGTCGAGGCAATGCACCTGTCCATGACACCCATTATCTGGCAACTGAACGGTGAAGTTCAATATGTTGTCGCGAGATTTCGCGGCTGGCCGGAATCTGACGTAGCGGCAGCGGCCACCAGCGCGGAGCGGAACGCCGCGGCGGCCGGGCTGAGCTGGCGCCGCGCGTTGGCAAGCACCAGGAGCCGGCGCTCGGCGACGGGGTCCTCCGGGGCGAGGAACGCAATGCCGGGCGGTTCGGAATCCATGACGCGACCGGGCAGGACCGTGGCGCCGAGGCCACGCCGCACGAAGGCCAGAAGTGCGGTCGTGTTGCGCGCCTCGAGCGTGCCGGTCGCGGCAAGTTCGCTGACGACCGGATGATCGACGAGCGCGCAGAGCGGGTTGGAGATCAAGGTCTCGCGCGAAAGGCATGCCCAACTCGGCGGGCCGTCGAGAATCGGGCTGCCGTCGCGGCAGACGATGCCGAGCCGGTCGGTCAGGAGCACTTCCCCCTCGACGCCCGCGCCGGGCGCGGCCGAGGCGATGCCGAGGTCGGCCTCGTCGAACTGCAACCGGCGATGTACCGAGGCGCTGTCGACGTCGCTGATCTCAAGCCGCACGTCCGGCCTTTCGCGCCGGAAGGCGGTGATCGCGGCGGGCAGGAGCGTGAGCGCGGCCGAAGGCACCGCCGCGACCCGCACCGTGCCCGCTGTCGAGCGGGCGTGGCGGGCGATTGCTTCGGCCGACCGGTCGAAGGCGTCCAATGCGCGGTCGCATTCCTCGAGCACCCGCAGGCCGAGTGGCGTGAGCCGGTTCTTGCGCTCGGTCTCGAACAAGGCCGCGCCGATATGGTCCTCGAACTGCGCCAGCATCATCGACACCGCCGAGGGCGTGCGCCCGAGCGTCTCGGCCGCGGCGGCGAGCGTGCCGTCCTGCGCGACGGTGCGGAAGCAACGCATCATGTCGATCTTCACTGCCATATTCAGATTATCTGAAATAAGCTTCAAAAATTCAAGATTGTTTGAAGCTTTTGTGACGCTTAGTACGGGGGCAGTCGAAAAGGGGGATCGCCATGACGCAACAGACAGGTCTTTACATCGCGGGACGCTGGCAGGCGGGCGAGAGCGAGATCGAGAACCGCAACCCCTCCGACGTCTCCGACCTGATCGGGCTTTACGCGCAGGCGAGCGCCGCGCAGCTTGACGAGGCGCTCGCGGCCGCGCGCAAGGCGCAACCGCTCTGGTGGGCGGCGGGTATCCAGAAGCGCCACGACGTCCTGATGGCGATCGGCACCGAGCTGATGGCGCGGTCGGCCGAGATCGGCGAGATGGTGGCGCGCGAGGAAGGCAAGCCGCTCGCGGAAGGCAAGGGTGAGGTTTACCGCGCCGGCCAGTTCTTCACCTATTTCGCGGCGGAAGTGCTGCGCAACCAGGGCGACCTTGCTGAAAGCGTGCGCCCCGGCATCGAGATCGACGTGCGCCGCGAGCCGGTTGGCGTCGTCGCCATCGTCAGCCCCTGGAACTTCCCCGTCGCCACACCGGCCTGGAAGATCGCGCCGGCGCTCGCCTTCGGCAACGCGGTCGTGTGGAAGCCCGCGAACCTGACGCCTGCCTCGGCGGTGATGCTGACCGATGTGATCGCGAAGCAGGACATACCGGCTGGCCTCTTCAACCTCGTCACCGGCTCGGGCCGCTCGGTCGGCCAGCGGCTGGTGGAGGCGCGCGGCGTCGATGCGATCAGCTTCACCGGTTCGGTTCCGGTCGGGCGCGGCATCGCGGCTTCGGCCATGGCCAACATGACCAAGTTGCAGATGGAGATGGGCTCGAAGAACCCGATGCTCGTCATGGACGACGCCGATCTCGACCTTGCCGTGGCCCATGCCTCGGGCGCGGCCTTCGGCGGCACGGGTCAGAAATGCACCGCCGCCTCGCGGCTCATCGTCCACGAGAAGATCCACGATGCCTTCGTCGAGAAGCTGGTGAAGGCCGCCGAGGCCTTCAAGGTCGGCCATGCGCTCGAAGCCGGAACCCAGATCGGGCCGGTCGTCAGCGAAGGCCAGCTGAATCAGAACCTCGACTTTGTCGCCATCGGCAAGTCCGAGGGCGCCGAGCTTCTGACCGGCGGCGACCGCCTCGACCGCGCGACCGAGGGCTACTACATGGCGCCGACGGTCTTTGCCGGTACCCGCAACGACATGCGCGTCAACCGCGAGGAGATGTTCGCGCCGATCACCTGCGTGATGAAGGCGGGCTCCTACGGCGAGGCGCTTGCCATCGCCAATGACAGCGAGTTCGGCCTGACGGCCGGGATCATGACCCGCTCGCTGTCGCGCGCGAGCCACTTCCGCGCCAACATGCGGGCGGGCTGTGTGATGGTGAACCTGCCCACCGCCGGCACCGACTACCACGTTCCCTTCGGCGGGCGCGGCGCGTCCTCCTTCGGCCCGCGCGAGCAGGGCCGTTACGCGGCCGAGTTCTACACCACGGTGAAGACCGCCTATGTGGCGGCGGGCAGCCCGGAATGAGCGTGCTGATCGACGGTCTGCAATACGCCAACTGGTCGGAGAAGATCTTCCGCCAGATGCGCGAGGGCGGTGTCGATGCGGTCCATGTGACCATCACCTATCACGAGAACTTCCGTGAGACGGTGCTGCAGATCGAGAAGTGGAACCGTTTCTTCGAGCGGTTCCCCGATCTGATCTTCCAGGGCTTCACCGCCGAGGACGTGACGAAGGCGCGCGAGACCGGGCGGACGGCGATCTTCTTCGGCTCGCAGAACCCCTCGATGATCGAGGATGACATCGGGCTCGTCGAGGTCCTTCACCGGCTCGGGCTGCGCTTCATGCAGCTCACGTACAACAACCAGTCGCTGCTCGCGACCGGCTGTTACGAGAAGGACGACACCGGTCTCACCCGCATGGGCCGCGAGGTCGTCGAAGAGATGAACCGGGTGGGCATGGTCGTCGACATGAGCCATTCGGGCGAGCGTTCGACGCTCGAGGCCATCGAGTTCTCCTCCCGGCCCATCGCCATCACTCACGCGAACCCTGCCAGCTGGCACAAGGCCCTGAGGAACAAGTCCGAGACTGTCCTGAAGGCGCTTGGGCAAAGCGGCGGGATGCTCGGATTCTCGGTCTATCCCCACCACCTGCAGGGCGGCAGCGGCTGCACGCTGGAAAGCTTCTGCGAGATGATCGCGCGCACCGCGGATGTGATGGGAACAGACCGCATCGGCATCGGCACCGACCTTTGCCAGGACCAGCCCGACAGCATCGTCGAATGGATGCGGGTCGGACGCTGGACCAAGAAGATCGACTACGGCGAGGGCAGCGCCTCGGCGCCGGGCTTCCCGCCGATGCCGGGCTGGTTCCACGACAACCGCGATTTCGGGACGATTTCCGGTGGTTTGAGAGCGGTCGGCATGTCCGAGGCCGAGGTGGCCCGGGTCATGGGCGGCAACTGGATGAGGTTCTTCGGGGAAAGCTTCGGCCCGGCGACGGGCGGCTAGACACGATGGGGGAGGGCCGCCTCCAGGGGCGGCCGGGGACAGACACGCTTCAGGGAGGAAACGCATGAGCGATGTCACGGCAACCGGCGGGGCGCGGAGCGCCAGCCGAATCGACAGGCCGCTCTTCGCGGCCACGGGCGGGTTCATCCTGCTCTTCTGCGCTCTGGCGCTCTTCGATCTCGAGGCGCTGTCGGCCGCCGTCGACTGGGGCTTCGCGGTCTCGGCGAAGTATTTCGGCCTCTACTGGCAGGTCTTGCTGCTCGCGACCTTCGTGATCAGCCTCGTCCTCTGCGTCCTGCCGGGCGGCAAGGCGATCCTCGGACAGCGCGCGACGCCGGAATTCACCTATTTCCAGTGGGCCTCTATGATCATGTGCACGCTCCTCGCGGGCGGCGGCGTGTTCTGGGCCGCGGGCGAGCCGATCGCCCATTTCCTGTCGAACCCGCCGCTCTTCGGCGATCTCAGCGCCGATCCGGCGCGCCGCGCCGAGGTGGCGCTGGCGCAGTCCTACCTGCACTGGGGCTTCCTCGCCTGGGCGATCCTCGGCTCGCTGACCACCGTCATGCTGATGCATTACCACTATGACAAGGGGCTGCCGCTCGCGCCGCGGACGCTCCTTTACCCGGTCTTCGGCGACAAGGCGATCAACGGGCCGATCGGGCTCATCGCCGACGCGACCTCGGTGATCGCGGTCGTCGCGGGCACGGTCGGACCGATCGGCTTCCTCGGGCTCCAGGTCTCCTACGGGCTCGGCGCGCTCTTCGGGCTGCCGGACGGGCTTGCGATGCAGACGATCATCATCGTCGCGCTCGCCGGGATCTACACGCTCTCGGCGGTCTCGGGGCTTTCGAAGGGCATCCAGCTCCTGTCGAAGATCAACGTGGTGCTGGCTGCCGCACTCCTGATCTTCATGCTGGTCTTCGGGCCGACCGGGGCCATCTTCTCCGGCTTCTTCAACGGCATGGGAACCTATCTCTCGAACTTCGTCGGCATGTCGATGTATCGCGGCGATGCCGGTCTCTTCGGCGAGCCGGGCTGGCTCGGCTGGTGGACCGTGTTCTTCTGGGGCTGGTTCCTCGGTTACGGACCCCTGATGGCGATCTTCGTCGCCAAGGTCAGCCGTGGGCGTTCGATCCGCCAGGTCGTGCTGATGCTCTCGATCGTGGCGCCCCTGATCACCAACTTCTGGTTCACGATCATCGGCGGCACCGGCATCACGCTCGAACTCGCGACGCCGGGCGTCATCTCGGGACCGTTCGAGGGCTTCAACCTGCCCGCGGGGCTTCTGGCGATCACCCAGGCGATGCCGATGGGCTTCATCCTGTCGCTCCTGTTCCTGGTGCTCACGCTGATCTTCGTGGCCACGACCGGCGACTCGATGAGCTTCGTCGTCGCGACTACCATGTCGAAGGACGAAACCCCGCCCGCCACCCTTCGCGTGTTCTGGGGCCTCGCGATGGCGGTGATGGCGGTGGTGCTGATCTCGACCGGATCGGGCGGCATCGGCAAACTGCAGAGCTTCATCGTCGTCACCGCGGTGCCGGTGTCTCTGATCCTGCTGCCCTCGCTCTGGGACGCGCTTCGGATCACGCTGGCGCTGGGGCGGAAATGATATCATCGGTCCGGGCGGAACTCGCCCGGACCCCACCCAAGGGAGGAGAGAATGACCGTCACTGCGAAGGATGCCGCCGGAAATGTCGCGAGCTTTCGCCGCGACCCCGCCGAGGTGATGCGGCTCGCGCGCATGGGCAGCGCCCATCCGACACGGCTCTCGTTCCTACGGGTTCTCCTCCGGCGCATGCGCGACGAGGGCTGGCGCTTCGACCGCCCGGTCTGGGAGATGGACGCCAAGGGCGTCGGCCGCGCCGTCTACCGCGCGATCGGGCCCGAGCGGACCTACTCGCTCGTCGCCTTCGCGCATGACCTGCCGGCGGACATGCGTTCCGACCGGGTGATCGCCACTGCCTGGGACGCGACCTTCGCGCTCTTCGACGGCACGCCCACGACGGCCGATCTCGACCGGCTTCAGGCCAATGTGCCCTTGCAGGAAGCCGGGCGCATCGCTGAAAGCGAGCTGTCGCTCAGCCGCGCCAACCGGTCGGTCCGGCTTTTCGATCATATCGTATCCCGGCTCGCCGAGGGCGAGCAGCCCGACGCGGCCGAAATCGACGCCGTGGGCTACCTTATGCGGACGACGGCGGTCTACGGCTCGGGCAAGTTCGGCGCGGCGGACCGCTCGGTCCTCGCGTGGCGGCCCGAGATGAAGGGGCCGTTCCAGGCCGAGATGTTGTCGGTCTGGCTGACGCGCGCCTTCACGGTCGACCTCGTCGAACATCTCGCCGCCCAGAAGGGCGGGACGAAGGCGGCGCGGCTTGCGCCCGACCTGCGCCGCCGGCTCGGGGTCGGCAATTCGACCGGGCTCGGCATGGCGCCGTTCCTGATCCGTCACCCGATGCTTCTGAACAACTGGGTCGCGGCGCGCGAAGAGGCTCTGGCGCGGGTGCGCGCGCAGGAGAGCGCCGGCGCGGCCGAGGTCGCGGGCCTGCGCGCCGCGCTCGATGCGGCGCGGGCCAACCACGCGCATTGGCGCAGCGAGCACCCGATCCAGATCGAGAAGCTCGCCGATCTCGGCGGCGATCTCGACCGGATCGGCGATTATCTGGAAAACTGGCCGGGCGCGGGCGCCCGTCCCTGGGACGCGCTCTGGTGCTGGGGAGCGGAGACGCTCACGCTCGAGGGCCAGGAGGCGCTTCTGGCGATGATGCTGGAGCCGCATGGCGCGCTCATCGACGGCCTTGCAGATTGCATGGACGCCGAGGAAGGCACGATCCACCGCATCGACGGGGCGATGTCCGCCTCCGCGACGCGGGCGGCGCTGGCCAGGCATTACGGCTGGGCAATCGACACCGACTATGCCGACCGGAGCCAGATCGCGCGGTTCTGGTATGTCTCGGAGGAAAAGCTCGAACCCCGCCTCGGTGAACGGTTCGAGGAGGACGGGGCCGAGCGCGAGCTTCCGCTCTGCACCGGCTGGCTCGCTACCGACATGGCGCGTGCGCTCGATGGCTGGAAGGGCGAAGACAGTCTGGCGGCCTTCCTCCTTGCCCATCCCGAACACCGCTTCATGGCGCGGCGGCTGCAGATGGCGATGCGGCACCCCTATGCCGAGATCCGCGACAACCTGATCGCGTCCGACATGCTGCCGATCGACCTTCTGCGCTGCAAGCTCGCCTATTTCGGGGCGACCCATTTCGACCCGCGCTCGGACCGCTGGGTGCGGATCGCGCTCTGTCAGGGGATGCCTTATCCCGACGAGATGACGAAGGAAGGAGAGCGGGCATGAGCGAGATCGCGAACGATCCCACCCAGGCCGGGGTGGCGGTTCCCGAAACGGGCGGTGCAAGGCTGACGCTGCCCGAGATTCAGAGCCTCTGCTTCAAGGCGGCGCGCGGCGCCGGCATGGAATGGGGGCTGGCCGAGGAGGCCGCCTTCGCCGCGCGCTGGCTCGCGGCGGCGGGGCTGCCGGGGCCGGAGCGGCTTGGCGCCCGTCTTCAGGCCGGGGGCGTCGCGGCCCCGGAGATCGGCTCGGGCGTCTGGCGTGGCCGCGCCGGTGGCGCGCTCTGCCCGATCGCGGCAGGCGCGGCACTTTCCGACCGGGCCGGCAACGTCGCGCCGGAGCTGCGGCTGGAACGGCTCGCCTGGCCGGTGCTGATCCTGCCGTTCCTGTCGCTGGTCGCTGAGGGCTGCGGCAAGTCCGTGGCGCTCAGCTGGCCCGGCGGCCGGGTGACGGTCGGGCCGGACGGGCCGGGGACGGGCGCCGATCTGGAGGCGCTGGCCGGGCTCGCCGAGGCGACAGTCGAGATCGCCGGTGCCGCGGGCGCTACGTCGGTCGCGCGCCAGTCCGGGCGCTGGCTCTCGCATGACGACTGGGCGCTTCTCGACGGCTTCGCGCTCCGCACGACGGTGCCGGCCTCCGAGAAGTCGCGCGCGGGCGCCGGGGCGGGCAATCTCGACAACGACTGAGCGGCCCTTGCCGTCGGCGTCGGGTTGCGGTGAACTGGGCCGGGACCAACCGATCCGGGAGCGCCGTTCGCTTGATGCCTGACGCCGAAACCGCAATCCGGTCGCCAGACGCGGCCTATCCGCGGTTGGCCACGATGGGGCTGACCGGGCTTCTGGTGAGCTTCGCCGGCCGGCTCGACGAGCGCGCGAACCGCGCGGCCCTCGCCTTCCGCGCGGCGGTCGAGGCCGAGGGCTGGGCCGGTATCGAGGAAACGGCGGCCTCGCTTGCCTCGGTCTTCCTGCGGTTCGATCCATACGAGACCGACCTTGCCGCGATCGAAGCCCGGCTTCGGGCGCTGCTCAACAGCCGCGACTGGTATGCGGCTGGCCTGCCCGCGGGGCGGCGGCTCTGGCGAATTCCGACCGTCTTCGGCGGCGAGGACGGGCCGCAGCTTGCCGAGGCGGCGGCCCTCGCCGGACGCACGCCCGAGGAAGCGGTCGCCGAATTGACCGCCGCGCCCGTCCGGGTGCTGACGATCGGATTCGCGCCGGGCCTTCCTTACATGGGCACATTGCCCGCGCATTGGGACATCCCGCGCCAGACCGGGGTCACGCCACGCATCCCCGCAGGCGCCTTGGTCGTCGCGGTTCGCCAGCTCATCGTCTTTCCGACCGCGACGCCGACCGGCTGGCGCCATATCGGCCAGACCGGCTTTCGCGGCTTCCGGCCCCAGGCGGCAGAGCCGTTCCCGCTCCGCTCCGGCGACGAGGTTCTTTTCGTGCCCATCGCAGCCGAGGCGCTTGCCGATCTGAGTGTGGCTGACCCGGACAATGGCGGCGCGGTGGCGGAGGCGATCCCGTGAGCGCGCTCCTTATCCTTGCCGCCGGACCCGGAGTGACGTTGCAGGATCGGGGGAGGCCGGGCTACCTCGCCCAGGGACTGTCGCGCGGCGGCGCGGCCGATGCGCTGGCGCTTGCCGAGGGGGCGGCGCTCCTCGGCCAGACGGAGGATTGCGCGGCTGTCGAGATGGCGATGTCGGGCGGGACGTTCGAAGTGGAGGGCGACCTCACCATCGCGCTGACGGGTGCGCCGATGGCCGCGACGCTCGAAGGCGTTCCACTTGCCTGGAACGCGACGCACAGGCTGGGGCAGGGACAGCGGCTCGTGATCGGCGGCGCGAAGGCCGGGGTCTACGGCTATCTCCATGTCGCGGGCGGGATCGTGACGGCTCCGGTGATGGGCAGCCGCTCGGCGCATCTGACGGCCGCGCTCGGCGCGGCGGTCGGTTCCGGCGACCGGCTGCCGGTTGGCAAGGCGGGACCGGCGCGGCCGGGCGTCGGGATCGCGGTCGCGGACCGGTTCAACGGCGGCACGGTGCGGGTCGTGCCTTCCGCCCAGACTGGGCTTTTCTCCGCGGCGGAGCGCGACCGCTTCTCGGCGGCGACCTTCACCCGTGACGCACGAGGCAACCGGCAGGGGGTGCGGCTCGTCCATGATGGCGCACCGTTCGCGGCGACCGAGGGGCAGTTGTCCATCGTCTCGGAGATCATCGTGCCGGGCGACATCCAGATGACCGGCGACGGCACGCCCTATGTACTCCTGCCCGAATGCCAGACCATGGGCGGCTATCCGCGGATCGGCACCGTGGTGCCGCAGGACCTGCCGATCGTGGCGCAGGCGGCGCCGGGCACGCGGTTCCGCTTCCGCTTTGTCTCTCGCGAGGAGGCACTGGCCGACCTCCACCGGCATGGGTGCGGTGCGGCGCGCTTCAGGGGGGCGATCCGGCCGCTCCTGCGCGATCCAGGCGACATTGCCGATCTTTTGGCCTATCAACTGATCGGCGGCGTCACGGCGGGCGCCGATCTGGACGGGGAGGACGGGGCATGACGGCGACGGTCGATCTCAATTCCGACATGGGCGAGGGCTACGGGCGCTGGAGCCTCGGCGACGACGCCGCACTACTCGACATCGTAACCTCGGCCAATATCGCCTGCGGCTTTCATGCCGGCGACCCGGACGTGATGGCGCAAACCATGCGCCTCGCGGTCGAAAATAGCGTTGGGATCGGCGCGCATCCGGGTTTTCCCGATCTTCAGGGCTTTGGCCGCCGCCGGATGCATCTGCCGGGCGAAAGCCTCGCCAACGCGATCCGCTACCAGGTCGGCGCGGCGAGCGCGATGGCGAAGGCCGCGGGCGGGCGGCTCCGGCATCTGAAGCTTCATGGCGCGCTGTCGAACATGGCCTCGGAGGACGCGGCCCTCGCGCGGCTTTGCTACGCGGCTGCGCTGGAGGTGGAGCCGGATCTCGTGATCATGGTGCTCGCCGCGACGGCGATGGAGGTGGTCGTGCGCGAGATGGGCTGTCCCTACGCCGCCGAGATCTTCGCCGACCGCGCCTACGAGGACGACGCGACGCTTGTCGACCGCGCGAAACCGGGCGCGGTGATCCACGATCCGGCCCGCGCGGCGGCGCGGATGGTCGAGATGGTCCGGGCCGGCGCGATCATCGCCGAAAGTGGCAAGCGCATCCCGGCCCGGATCGACACGATCTGCCTGCACGGCGATACGCCGGAGGCGGTGGCGATCGCGCGAAAGGTGCGAAGCGCGCTTGAGGGCGCCGGGATCACCGTCGCGAGGTTCTGACGGCCGAGGACGTCACTCGGCGGCGCGGGCGAGCTCCGGGTCGGCGGCGATGCGGGCAAGGTATTTGCCGTACTGGGTCTTGAGGTAGGGCTTGGCGAGGGCCGTCAGCGTCTCGGCGTCGATCCAGCCGTTGAGGAAGGCGATCTCCTCGGGGCAACCCACCTTCAGGTTCTGACGGTCTTCGATCGTGCGGATGAACTCGGCCGCCTCCAGAAGGCTCTCGTGCGTGCCGGTATCGAGCCAGGCGAAGCCGCGGCCGAGCGTCTCGACCTTGAGGTTGCCGTCGCGGTGGTAGCCGTTGAGAAGATCGGTGATCTCCAGTTCGCCGCGGGCCGAGGGCTTGATCGCCTTGGCGCGCGTGGGCGCGGCGGCGTCGAGGAAGTATATGCCGGTCACGGCATAGGAGCTTTTCGGGATCTCGGGCTTCTCGACGATCGAGAGAACTTTGCCGTCGCGGTCGAACTCGACGACGCCGTAGCGCTCGGGATCGGAGACGCGGTAGCCGAAGACGGTGCCGCCGGAAGTCCGCTCATCGGCGGCGCGGAGCTTCGCCGACAGCCCCTCGCCGAAGAAGACGTTGTCGCCGAGCACCATTGCCGAGGGGCTGCCGTCGAGGAAGTCCTCGGCCAGGAGATAGGCCTGCGCGAGCCCGTCGGGCGAGGGCTGGACGATGTATTCGAAGCGCATCCCCCAGGCCGAGCCGTCGCCGAGAAGCGCCTGGAACTGCGGCAGGTCGCGCGGGGTGGAGATGATCGCCACCTCGCGGATGCGGGCGAGCATCAGCGCCGACAGGGGATAGTAGATCATCGGCTTGTCGTAGAGGGGCAGCATCTGCTTAGACACCGCATGGGTGATCGGGTAAAGCCGCGTGCCCGATCCGCCGGCCAGGATAATGCCCTTGCGTCCGGTGTCGCTCATGATGCTGCCTCCAGTTCCTTGATTACTTGCGACAATGCCTTGCGCCAATCCGGTTGCTCTATGCCGTAGGCTTCGCGGATGCGCGAGCAGTCGAGCGCGGAATTCTCGGGTCGTCTGGCCGGTGTCGGATAGGCCGCGCTGGGGATGCGGTTCACGACCGGTTTGCGGGGCAGCGACGAGGCCGCGAAGACCGCCTCGGCGAAGTCGGCCCAGCTGACGGTAGGCGTGCCGGCGAAGTGGAAGATGCCGTTCTGTCCCCGGCCATCGCGGAAGGCGCCGGCAATGGCCCAGAGCGCATCCGCGATATCGGCGGCGGCGGTCGGGCCGCCGCGCTGATCGTCGACGACCGAGAGCGCCTCGCGCTCGGCGCCAAGCCGCAGCATGGTCTTGACGAAGTTCTTGCCGTGAGCCGAGAACACCCAGGCGGTGCGCAGGATGACATGCGCCCCGCCGGCCGCCGCGATCCGGCGTTCGCCGTCGAGCTTGGTGGCACCGTAGACACCGAGCGGAGACGTCGCATCATCCTCGCGCCAGGGGCGGCTGCCCGATCCGTCGAAGACATAGTCGGTCGAGACATGGAGGAACGGCAGGCCCCGCGTCGCGCAGGCCGCCGCCATCGCGCCCGGTGCCTCCGCATTGACCGCCTGCGCAGTGACGCGCTCGGTCTCGGCCTGGTCGACGGCGGTGTAGGCGGCGGCGTTGATGACGATGTCGGCATCCGCGGCCGCGATGGCCTCGGCGCAGGCGGCCGGATCGGCAAGGTCGGCCTCAGCCCGCCCGAGAGCGGTCAGCGCGACGTCAGCCGGTGCCCTGCGAGCGAGTTCGATGGCCAGTTGACCGGTCGTTCCGAAGACGAGCGCCTTCATCCGGTGCCGAGCCTCTTGCCGACGCCCTCGCGGTTTTCGAGCGCGCGCCACCAGGCCTCGTTGTCGAGGAACCACCGGACCGTCTTCTCCAGCCCCTCGTCGAGCGTGACCGAGGGGCGCCAGCCGAGTTCCTCGCGGATCCGGGCCGGGTCGATCGCGTAACGCTGGTCATGGCCGGGGCGGTCGGTGACGAAGGTGATCTGCTCGGCGTAGGGCCGGTTGCCGGGGCGCTCGGCGTCGAGGATCGCGCAGATCTTCGTCACCAGTTCGAGGTTCGTCGCCTCGTTCTCGCCGCCGACATTGTAGCTGCGGCCCAGTTCACCCGTCTCGACGACCAGAAGCAACGCCTCGGCATGGTCCTCGACGTAGAGCCAGTCGCGGATGTTGTCGCCTTTCCCGTAGATCGGGATCGGCGCGCCGGAGAGCGCCTTCAGGATCACTACCGGGATGAGCTTTTCGGGGAAATGATAGGGGCCGTAGTTGTTCGAGCAGTTGGTCAGCACCACCGGCAGGCCATAGGTCTCGTGCCAGGCGCGGACGAGGTGGTCCGACGATGCCTTCGACGCCGAGTAAGGCGAACGCGGATCGTAAGGCGTGTCCTCGGTGAACTTGCCGGTCTTGCCGAGCGAGCCGAAGACCTCGTCGGTCGAGATGTGGTGGAAGCGGAAGCTTTCGGGCTTGCCCTCGACGGTCCAGTAGGCGCGTGCGGCCTCCAGCATCGTGTAGGTGCCGGTGATGTTGGTCTCGATGAAGGCCGCTGGCCCGTCGATCGAACGGTCGACATGGCTTTCGGCCGCGAGGTGCATGATCGCGTCGGGCTTGTGGCGCGCAAGGATCGTGTCGACGGCCTTGCGGTCGCAGATATCGGCCCGCTCGAAGACGTAGGCCGGGCTGTCGGCCACCTCGGCGACGTTCGAAAGGCTGCCGGCATAGGTCAGCTTGTCGAGATTGACCACGGAATGGCCGGCGCGGATCGCATGGCGCACAACCGCCGAGCCGATGAAGCCGGCGCCGCCGGTCACGAGAATTTTCATCGTCAGGCCTCGTAGACGAAAGGAGATTGGAAGTCGCGGAAGCTCTGCGCGGCGGCGTCCTTGTCCGACAGGATCGCCGCCTTCGGGTCGAGCCCCCAGTCGATCCCGAGGTCCGGGTCATCGAAACGTACCGCGCCATCGCAGTCCGGAGCGTAAGTGTCGGAGCATTTGTAGAGCACTTCGCAATCCGGTTCCAACGTCACGAAGCCATGCAGGAAGCCTGCCGGGATAAGAACTTGCTGGCCGTTCTCGGCCGAAAGCTCGACCCCGACCCAGTCGCCGTAGCTCGGCGAGCCGCGGCGGATGTCGACTGCGACATCGAGGATCCGGCCTCGCGCGCAGCGAACGAGCTTGGCCTGCGCGTGGGGCGGCGACTGGAAGTGCAGACCGCGCACCGTACCGACGTCGCGTGAATAGGAGTGGTTGTCCTGGACGAAAGCTGTGTCGATCCCGTGATCTGCGTAGGTCTTCTGGTTCCAGACCTCCGAGAACCAGCCGCGCGCGTCTCCGAAGCGGCGCGGCGTGAGGATCAGCATGCCGGGCAGCGCGGTCTTTTTGATCTTCATGGAAATCCAGGCCTTGTTTGTGGTCCATGGCATCATATCCGGCCCGCCCGACCGACGAAAGGGGGGTTATTATGTCGGGAATCAGTGGCTTCTCGACGCCATTTTGGCATCGAGAGGGCGCGTGAGCAGGATTGTTTCCAATATGTGGAGAATTGCAGCCTTCGGAGCCACTACAAGCCGCGTAGAAACCCCTTCGCTCGCAGGCGCGCGTTTTTCGTGCTATGGGTTGGACATAGAGGATGGAGGCGGCCCGTAGCGGTTAAAAGGGGCGTGGCGCCCGAACCGGCCTTCTGCGGGACGCGTTTATTCAGCGCCCTGGAGGTTTTAGACAAGGGGTAACGGTGGTCAGGCCGAAATCGATTTCGGTCAGATATGGTGGGTGAAATTCTTTGAGATACAGAGATTTGAGACGAGTGGCCGAATGCCCGAGAATGACGTTCAAAAGGGCGCGCATTGCGGTCCCGCGGAGAGTTTGACGCGTTGCCTGGCAAGGCTTTGGAAACCGCGCCGGTCCGCATTGCCGGCGCCAGGGCGGGATCGGGATCGCATATCGCGGGCCGCCGCTTCCGGTCACCCGGATCGCCCGGACGTGAACAAGCGATCGGGAAAATTTCTCGCTCCGATCGGGGGCTTGTCCTAGGCTTCTTTGTGGGGGCCGGCTTCTTGCGGACTGTCGCCGCGCCGCCCTGCCGGATCATCCCCGCCAACTGCGGGAAGGAGAGTGAAAGATGAGCGCCGTCTCCAAGCGTGTACTCGTGACCGGCGGCGCCGGGTTCATCGGCTCGCATCTGTGCGAGCGGCTTCTGGATGCCGGCAACGACGTCCTCTGCGTCGACAACTACTTCACCGGGCGGCGTGCCAACGTCGAACACTTGCTCGACAATTCGCGATTCGAGGTGGTGCGTCACGATGTGACCTTCCCGCTCTATGTCGAGGTCGACGAAATCTACAACCTCGCCTGCCCGGCGAGTCCGATCCACTACCAGCACGATCCGGTCCAGACGACGAAGACCTCCGTCCACGGCGCGATCAACATGCTCGGCCTCGCCAAGCGGCTTCGCGCGAGAATCCTGCAGGCTTCGACCTCCGAGGTCTATGGCGATCCCCACGTGCATCCGCAGCCCGAGAGCTACTGGGGCAACGTGAACCCGATCGGCTTCCGCTCCTGCTACGACGAGGGCAAGCGCTGCGCCGAGACACTGTTCTTCGACTACTACCGCCAGCATCGACTGCGCATCAAGGTCGCGCGGATCTTCAACACCTATGGGCCGAGGATGCACCCCAAGGACGGGCGGGTCGTGTCGAACTTCATCATGCAGGCATTGGCCGGCGAGCCGATCACGATCTATGGCGACGGCAGCCAGACCCGGTCGTTCTGTTTCGTGTCGGATCTCGTCGAAGCGCTGATCCGGCTGATGGAGGCGCCGGACGACGTGATCGGGCCGGTCAACCTCGGCAATCCGGTCGAGATGTCGATCCGTGAACTGGCCGAGATGGTGATCGAGCTTACGGGATCCCGGTCCGAGCTCGTGCAAAAGCCGTTGCCGCACGACGATCCGGTGCAGCGCCGCCCCGATATCAGCCTGGCCAGACGCACGCTTGACTGGGAACCGACGGTGCGGCTCCGCGACGGGCTCGCCGCGACGATCACCTACTTCGCCGAACTCCGCCGGGAACTTGGGCTTGAGAAAGGAGCGGGCCAATGACGACGGTGCAGGGCAACGGACCGGCGGTACGCCAGACGAGCATCGGCCGCGCCGTCCTTTGGATCGCGTTCGCACTTCTCGCGTGTCTGAGCGTTTTTCTGATCAATGGCAAACCGCTCTTCTATTTCGACACGATGGGTTATGTCTCGCAGGGTCATTCGGCGCTCTACCACATGGGCATTCCCGCCAAGTCGCCAATACACCGGGAGCCGGTGGGCGAGGACACTTCGCGGAAGGGACCCGACATTACCGCCGATATCGAGGCCGACCATATCGTCGACGGGTCGCGTTCGACCGTCTATTCGTTGCTTGCCGGAGCCCTCGCCCGGCTCGGGACGCTCGAGGGCTTGATCGCGCTGAATATTGCCGCAGTCTTCCTGGCGGTGTGGCTGCCGATGCGTATCGCGGTGCGGCACTGGGGGCTGCACATTCCGCTTTCCCAGGCGGTTGCGCTGCCGATCATCATGGCGTCATTCGGTTCCCTGCCTTTCTACACCAGCTATCTCATGCCCGACACGTTCGCGCCGGTGCTGATCCTGACGGTCGCCACGCTCACCGTCTTCGCCCGCGTGATGACGGTTTGGGAGATCTTGCTGGCGCTGGCGCTCGGCTCGCTGGCGACGGTGTCACATCTGTCGCATCTCGGGCTCGTGACCTTGATGGTGCCGGCCGTGATCGTGATCTCGCTGATCAAGTCTCGGCGCCAGTGGTGGCTACCGCCCGCGCTGGTGCTGATCATCGTCGGTATGGGCTATGCCGAGCAGAGCGTGCTGCGTTCGGCCGCGCGATCGCTGTCGGACTCGGAAGTCATCATCAAGCCCTACATCACCGCCCGGATCATCCAGGATGGACCGGGCATGCGCTACCTCGACGAGAACTGCCCCGACCCGGCGATCCCGACATGCGTCCTGCACGAGGCGCTCATGCGCTCCGACGACCCAATGCGGCTAACGGCCTCCCACATCGTTTTCGCGCAAAACGAGCGGCTTGGCTCTTTCCGGCTGTTGTCTCCCGAAGATCAGACGCATGTTTCCGAAGACCAGATCGCCTTCTTCTTTAGGGTGTTCAGTCACGACCCCCTCGGGATCATCACTGCGTTGACCCGGAACGTGCTGTCGCAAGCCGTGTCGATCAGCGTCGACATGACGCTTCCGTCCCAGGGAAGCATCGCGCTGAATGCCCCGGTGTCAGGGCTCTTGACTGGGGCTTTCGAGCATGGCCGCATCACCGCGGATACCGGCTGGTTGCGGATAGTCACGCCACTTCACGCGGTCTTCTATGCTCTGTCGCTCGCGGTGATCCTGGCTCTCGTGATCGCGCCGCGCAGGGTGCCCGGCGAGATCAAGGCGCTCGCGGTCATGGTGCTGTTCGGCATTTTCGCCAACGCGATCGTGTGCGGCGGGATTTCGCAACCGGCGACGCGTTACGGCGCGCGGGTGATCTGGCTCCTGCCGCTGATGGCGACGATCCTGTTCATCTTCGCCCGCCGCACGCGGCGGTTCGATACGGTCGGGGAGGGGCGGATTTGAGTGGACCCGGCAGGATAACGATCTCGGTCGTGATGCCGGCCTACAATGCGGCGCCGGAGCTTCCGCGCGTTCTCGCTCCACTCGTCGCCATGCGCGATCGCGGCGAGGTGGCCGAGGTGATCGTCGTCGATGACCGCTCGACCGACGCCACGGCCGAGGTCGCGCGCGGGCTTGGCGTGAGTGTGCTGACGACCGAGGTGAACGGCGGCCCCGGCGCGGCGCGCAATCTTGCGGCGGAACACGCGGCGGGTGAGATCCTGTGGTTCGTCGACAGCGATGTGATCGCCTGGGAGGACGGCGCGGCCAAGCTAGAGGCCGCCTTCGCCGATCCCGGCGTAGCGGCGCTGTTCGGTTCCTACGACGCGGCGCCCGACGGAACGCACTGGTTCTCGCGCTACAAGAACCTGATGCACCGGTTCTACCACCAAAACGGCCGCCGCGAGGCGGCGACCTTCTGGGCCGGCTGCGGTGCGGTGCGCAGGGACGTGTTCCTCGCCGTCGGCGGGTTCGACATCGCGACCTACCGCGTCCCCTCGATCGAGGATATCGAACTCGGCTACCGGATCCGCCGCGCCGGGGGGCGGATCGTGCTCGACCCGACGTTGCTCGGCAAACATCTGAAAGTCTGGACCCCGGGCAAGGCGATCCATACCGATATCTTCCGCCGCGCGTTGCCCTGGTCGCGCCTGATGATCGCACGCGAGGGCGTCGCGGACGACCTCAATACGTCGCACGGCGAAAAGGCGCGGGCGGCGATCGCCGGGCTTTTGCTGCTGTCGGTGCTCGCGCTCGCCTTCGCGCCCTGGCTCTGGCCGGTCACTCTCGCGCTCATGGTGCTTGCGGTCGCGGCGAACTGGGGCTTCGCGCGCTATCTCTACAGGAACGGCGGGCTCGCCTTCGCGGCGGCTTCGCTCTTCTATCATCAGATCTATTACGTCTATTCGGCCGCGACCTTCGCCTGGTGCCTGTTCGAATACCATGTCCTGGGCGTCAAGGATCGGCTGCATGTGCCATGACCGCGCAGTGGGAGGCGCCGGTCGAGCCTGAGTGTTGAAGGGAAGAACCGAGATGGATGACACGGTGACCGGAATGGTGGGGGCCGAGGCGATCGAAAGCGAGTTCGACGGGCTGTCGTTGAGCGTCGTGATCCCGGCCTACAACGAGGAGGGTGCCGTGCGCGCGACGGTCGAGGACGTGCGCGCCGCGATGGACCCGCTCGGCATTCCTTACGAGATCATCGTCGTCGACGACGGCTCCGAGGATCGCACGCTCGCCGAGGCGCGGGCGGCCGGCGCGATCGTCGAGGCCAACCAGGTCAACACGGGCTATGGCGCCGCGCTGAAGCGCGGGATCCGGCGGGCGCGCCACGACTATGTCGCGATCCTCGATGCCGACGGCACCTATCCGGCGCGCTACCTGCCGCCGATGCTGGCGATGTGCCGCGAGCAGGACATGGTGGTGGGCGACCGCGGCGCGGCGATGAAGAACGTGCCGCTGGTGCGGCGCCCGGCGAAATGGATGCTCAACACGCTCGCCTCGTTCCTTGCCGAGCGACGGCTCAACGATCTGAATTCCGGCCTCAGGGTGTTCCGCAAGTCCGAACTCTTGCCGTTCATCCCGCTGCTGCCGCAGAAGTTCTCGTTCACCACGACGATCACGCTGTGCATGTCCTGCAACGGCAAGCGGATGATCTACACGCCGATCGAATACGGGCGGCGGGTCGGCAAGTCGAAGATCCGGCCGGTGGATTTCATCAACTTCATCATCCTTGTCCTGAGGGTCATCGTGCTCTTCAACCCTTTGCGGATCTTCATCCCGCTCGGGCTCGCGCTGATGGCGCTCGGGCTGGTGAAGTTCGTCTACGATATCTTCATCGGCAACCTCTCCGAGACGACGATCTTCGCCTTCCTCGCCGCGATCATGATCTGGTCGCTTGGACTCATCGCGGACATGATTTCGCGGCTGCATCTAAGGCCCTGACATGGAGCGCGGCAAGAAAAGTGCATTCGGGAGATGGGCGATCCGCGCCGGCGGGTCCGCCCTTGCGCTGGTGCTGATCTTCTCGCTCCTGCCGCGCGAGGCGATCTTCGAGGGGTTCAGGCGGCTCACATGGCCGCTCTTCCTGTCGGTCTTCGCGTCCTTTCTCGTCTGCCATGTCGTAGCGGCGGCGAAGTGGTGGTGGCTGATGGACAGGGCGATCGGCTTTCCGGCCGCACTCCGGGCGCATTTCGGAGGGCTTGCGGCGAACCTTTGCCTGCCGGGCGCGGCGGGTGGCGATGCAGTGCGCGCCGGCCTTGCCCATGTGGCCCTGCGCGACGGCCCGCGCGTCGCGGCGGCGGCGGTGGGCGACCGGATCATCGACCTCGTGGCGTTGGTGTGCCTGATGCTCGTCGGGCTCGCTTTCATCGGCGGCGCGGGCAGTGGCGGGCTTGCCGCCGTGGTCGCCGGGGGCGTCCTTGCCGCCGCAAGCGCCGGGCTCTTCCTCCTGCCGGGTGTCGTGCGCGTCCTCTGGAGCCGCTGGCCAGAGCTTCCGGCACGCGATCTTGCGCTGCGCTCGGCGGATGCCTTCGCGGCGCTGGCGCGGCGCCCGGGGCTGCTGTTGGCCGCGCTTGCAGTCTCGGTCGCGATCCAGTCGGTCTTGATCTGGCTCTCGATCCGGCTCGCGCTGGCGGTCGGGGTCGAGGTGCCGGTCGCAGCCTGGTTCTTCGCCTGGCCGCTCGCCAAGATCATCGCGACGTTGCCGATCTCGCTCGGCGGGCTCGGGGTCCGCGAAAGCTCGCTCGCCGCATTGCTTGCGCCCTTCGGAGCCGCCGCCGCCGAGGTCGTCGCCTCGGGTCTGGCCTGGCAGGGGATCCTCTACCTGGCCGGCGCGCTGGGGGCGCTGGTGCTCGCGCTCTCGGGCGGCAGCTTCCGGACGCGGCCGTCCGCAATCAAGGAGATTTCGGAATGAAGGGTGACCTGACCGAGGCAAACGTGGCCGAGCAGCCGCGGATCACCGTCCTCGGCGCCGGTCCGGCCGGGATCGCGGCGGCTTACGCCCTGAGCCGCGACGGTGCCGAGGTCGAGGTGCTGGAGCGCGCACCGGTCGCGGGCGGCAACTCAGCCTCGTTCCAGATCGACGGGATCTGGTGCGATTACGGCTCGCACCGCTTCCACCCGGTCGCCGATCCGAAGGTGCTGGCGGATGTGAAGCGCCTTCTTGGCGACGATCTCCTCCTGCAGCCGCGCCATGGCCGGATCCGGCTCGGAGGGCGCTGGATCCACTTCCCGCTGAAACCCACCGACGCGCTCTTGCGCCTGCCGCCGGCTTTCGCGGCCTCGCTGCTCGGCGACATGGCGCTGAAGCCCTTCCGCCGCAAGCGCGGCGGCAAGCGGAGCTTCTCCTCCGTCCTCTATGACGGCCTCGGTCCGACGATCTCGGAAAACTTCTACTTTCCCTATGTCCGCAAGCTCTGGGGGCTCGATCCCGACAAGCTCGCGGTGACGCTCGCCGAACGGCGGGTGTCGAGCGGCTCGGTCGGCAAGATCCTCGCCAAGATGGCGAAGATGGTGCCCGGGCTCCGGGGCGAGACGACGGGGCGGTTCTACTATCCCCGCGAGGGCTTCGGGCAGATCTCGCGCGCGATGGCGGCGGCGGCCGAGGCAGAGGGCGCCCTGTTCCGCTTCGGCGCCGACATCGTGCGGATCGAGCGGACGACATCCCGCGTGACCGGCGTCGTAACCCGTGCCGAGGGCGAGGAAACGCGGCACGAGGCGGACCAGGTCTTCTCGACCATACCGCTGACCATCGCGGTCCGCCTGATGGACCCGCCTCCGCCGCCCGAGGTGATGATGGCGGCCGAGGCGATCCGCTTTCGCGGCATGATCCTCGTCTATCTCATCCTCGAGACCGACCGCTTCACCGAGTATGATGCACACTACTTCCCCGAACTCTCGATCCCGATCAGCCGGATGTCGGAGCCGAAGAACTACAATTCCGCGACCGGGCCGAAGGGCCGCACGATCCTTTGCGCCGAGCTGCCCTGCGATCCCGGCGAACGCTGGTGGGGCATGTCCGACGAAGAACTCGGGCGGCATTACTGCGACTGGCTGAAGGGTGTCGGTCTGCCAGTGAAGGTGCCGGTTATCCGTTGCGAGACGCGGCGCATCGCCCATGCCTACCCGGTCTACGACCTCGACTACCAGCGCCACTTCGAGACCGTGGACGGATGGCTGTCGTCGCTCGACGGGTTCCTGAGCTTCGGGCGGCAGGGGCTTTTCGCCCATGACAACACGCACCACGCCTTCGCGATGGCCTATGCCGCGGCCGAGAGCCTGACCGCGGCGGGCGGGCTCGACCGGGATCGCTGGGCCGGGCACCGGCACGAGTTCGAAAGCCACCGGGTCGAGGACTGACGATGCCCGAGCCCGTCGTCGACATCCTGATGTACCATTCGATCTCGGATCGCGGCGGTCCGACCTGCATTCCGCCCGAGGTCTTCGCCGGCCAGATGCGCGTACTCGCCGAGTCCGGCCTGCCGGTGATCTCGCTCGACGACCTCATTGCGTCGCCGGACAGGCTGGCGCCGCATTCGGTGGTCGTGACCTTCGACGACGGTTTTCAGGATTTCGCCGATGCCGCCTGGCCGGTGATGGAGCCCTTGGGCATCCGGCCGATCGTCTACCTGCCCACCGGCTACATCGGCCGCGCCGAGGGCTGGCGCGGCGGCACCGAACCGCCGCGTCCGCTGATGGGCTGGGGCACGATCCGGGCGCTCGCCCGCGAAGGCGTCGCCTTTGGCAGCCACACGGTCACTCACCCCGATCTCGACGCTCTGCCCGGTGATGTGCTCGAGGCCGAGCTGGGGCGCTCACAGCGGGAAATCGCCGACCAGATCGACCGGCCGGTTCACCACTTCGCGCCGCCCTACGGGATCGCCGGTGATCCGGTGCGGAGCCGGATCGCCGCCTATTACCGGACCTCGGTCGGCACACGGCTGGGCCAGGCGGTTGCCGGTTCGGACTTCTACGATCTGCCGCGGCTCGAGATGTTCTACTTCACCGACCTTGGTCATTGGCACCGTCACCTCGCCGGGCGGGGAGCGACCTATCTGGCCGGCCGCAAGGCGCTGCGTGCGGTGCGTGGCGCTGTCATGAAGCCTTGGCAGGGGGTGTGACCGTGAGATTGACTGTCCGCCAGCGGCCAAGACCGGAGCGGCTTCAATGACCGTCGGAGGCAAGTTCATCCGATCAGTCGCCTGGATGTCGGCCGGGAACTGGGCCGCGCAGGCGATCAACCTCGCCGCATTCGTCACACTCGCTCGGCTGCTCGGTACCGAAGCGTTCGGGCTTCTGTCCATGGCGGCGGTGTTCATCGTCGTGTCCGAAGCCTTGGTGCGCGAGTCCGTTGCGGAATCGCTTATCGCCGTCGAGGAACCTGAACCGGAGGATCTCAATGCCGTATTCTGGCTGACCGGCATAGTTGGGGTCGTGCTTGCCGGCGTCCTTTATGCGGCGGCGGGGCCGATCGCGGCCGTCTATGGCCACCCCGAGGTCAAGGGCCTGATCATGGCACTGGCGCCGAGCGTCGTGCTCGTCGCCTTCAACGCGGTACCGGTCGCGATCCTGCGGCGCGAGTTCAACTTCCGCGTCATGTCGATCCGCGCCGTGGCGGGCGTGGCCGCGGGGGGCGCTACCGGGGTCGCGATGGCCCTGACCGGCCACGGGGTCTGGAGCTTCGTCGGCCAGTGGCTGGTTATGATCGCCACCAACGCCGTGATCGCCTGGATAACCGTGGACTGGCGGCCGGGCCTGCGTTTCAGTGCCGCGCATCTCGGCCGCGCCGCCCGGTTCGGCTTTCAGGTCCTTGGCCTGCGGTCGGGCGAGCTTGCCATGGTGCAGATGCCGATTCTGATCATCGGGACGACGCTCGGGCCGCTCGCGACCGGGCTCTACTCGGTCTCATGGCGGCTTGTTGAGATCCTGTCGTTCCTGGCCTCGACGGGATTCCGCATGGCCTCGCAGCCCGCCTTCGCCGCAGTCTTTCGGGCGCGGGGGAAGACGGGTGAACTCTTGATCGAAATCCTGCAGCTGACCGCATTGGTGGCGTTCCCGTTCTTTGCAGGTTTGGCCGCGCTTGCCGAGCCGATGCTGCTTCTGGTCTTCGGGTCGGAATGGGTTGGTGCGGCACCGGTGCTGAGGGTCATGGCAGCACTCGGCGTCTATCTGTGCATCGCCTCGGTGCAGACCTCGTTCTGCCTCGCGGCGGGCCGGGCAGGCCAGCTTGCGGTCCTGACCTGGCTGTGCGTCGGCTTGGGCACCGCGCTGGTCTTCGCGGTGTCGGGTTGGGGACTTGTCGCGATCACGGCCGGCTTCGTTCTTGCCCAATATCTCGTCTGGGTGTTCCGCTTCCGGCTCGTGGCGCGGCTTGGCAACATCGCAGTGGCGCAGCTTCTGGGGACGCTTTTCGCGCCCTTCCTCGCGTCGGCGGCGATGGTCGTTCCGGTCCTTCTCGTCGCCCGCTGGGCGGACGGCGCGGGGCTGGCGGCGCTGCTTGCTCTGAGCATCGGGACCGGGGTGCTGACCTATGCGGTTCTCACCTTCATCTTCATGCGCGACCGGCTTCGGCTCCTCATGTCCTACATCCGGCCAGCGATCGGTGAGCCGGCACCGGACCGGGCGGGGAGGGTGACTGGACAATGAAGATCGAACGCCGCGCCCGGTCGCTCAAGGTCGTGATGTTCACGACCTTCTACCCGCCTCACTCCTTCGGCGGCGACGCGATCGGCGTGCAGCGCATGGCAAGGGCGCTCGCCGCGCGCGGCCATGACGTGACGGTGGTGCATGACGAGGACAGCTACCGGATCCTCGGCGGCAAGCCGCAGGCCGAGGGCGCGCCGGACGGGGTGCGGCGGATCGGCCTGCGCAGCCGCAACGGCTTCCTGTCGAACCTCCTCACCCAGCAGACCGGGCGGCCGCTGGTCCATGCCGCGCGGATCCGCGCGCTTCTGGACGAGATCCGCCCCGACCTCATCTGGTACAACAACACCTCGCTGGTCGGCGGACCGGGGATCCTGTCCTGCGGCGAGGGCCTGAAGCTCTACGAGGCGCACGAGCACTGGCTGGTCTGCCCGACCCATGTGCTCTGGCGTCACGGGCGGGAGCTTTGCGATGGCCGCGAATGTCTGCGCTGCGTGCTCTCATATCGCCGTCCGCCGCAGCTTTGGCGCTATACGGGATACCTCGACCGCCAGCTCGACCAGGTCGACCTTATCGTCGCCAAGAGCGAGTTCAGCCGCGCCAAGCACCGTGAGTTCGGCCTTCGCCACGAGATGGAGGTTCTGCCGTATTTCCTTCCCGACCTGACCAGTCAGGCCGCCGCCACCGCCAGCCACCCGCGGCCCTATTTCCTGTTCGTGGGGCGGCTCGAGAAGATCAAGGGTCTGCAGGACGTCTTTCCGGCGATCGAACGCTATCCGGATGCCGATCTCCTGATCCTCGGCGACGGCGACTATGCGGTGACGCTGAAACGGCTCGCACAGGGCAATCCGCGGATCCAGTTCCTCGGCCGCAAGAGCCCCGAGGAGCTTGATGCCTACTACCGGGGGGCGCTGGGCCTGATCGTTCCCTCGGTCTGCTACGAGACGTTCGGCATCATCCTGATCGAGAGCTTCCGGCTCGGCACGCCGGTGATCGCCCGGCGCCTCGGCCCGTTCCCCGAGATCGTCGAGGCGGCGGGCGGCGGGGCGCTCTTCGGGACCGGGGACGAACTGATCGCGGCGATGCGCGCCTTGCAGCACGAACCCGGCCTTCGTGCGGCGCAATCCCGCGCCGCGCGCCACGCGTTCGAGACGATCTGGCGCGAGGACCGTGTGCTGGCGGCCTATGGCGAGGCTCTTGCGCGGGCGGCGCATCGCAAGGGCGACCGCGCACTCGTACGGCAGTTCGAGGCGGGGGCTTTCGAGACGGGCGCCGCCTAGGGCGCGAGCGTCGCGATCCGGTGCGCGTTTGCCATCACAGGGAGCGTGATCGTCGTGGCCGGGATCGCGGGCAGGACCGTGGCGTCGATGACATGCAGCCGTGAAAGGCCGTGGGGCCGGCCGAGCGGATCGGATTGTCCGGGGGCCGAGTTCCGGGCCATCGGTACCGATCCGCCAACATGAAAACTCGATCCCGGCGCGCCGGGCCGGCTGGCGAAGCTCAGCGGCAGGAGTCCGGCATGGCCCATCGCCGCGCCGATCCGGCGGGCCGCCGCGCGGATGCTGCGGTCGGTATCGGCATTGGCGATCATGCGGGCCACCAGCCGGCCGTCGGCGGCCTGGCTGAGGCCGATCCGGTGCGAATGGTCGGAATGCAGGAATATCTGCGCCACGATCAGCCGCCGCGCGAGCGCGGCGAAGACATTCGAAGCGAAGGGCAGGCCGTGGCCGTAATTGGCGGTAAGGTCGCGGGCGTAGTAGTCGTTCCAGCTGTAGATCTGGGCATGGATGAGGTAGGCGGAAATCTCGGGCGCCTCGAGTTCGAGGAAGATCTGTGGCAGGGTGTGGAACGCACCGCGGTCGGGTCGGGCCCGGTTCGGGAACCGCTGAAGCATAGGCAGGAAGCCGTGCTGGCTGTCCTTCAGCACCAGTTCGCCCGGCTTCGGGTCCGAGGCGAGCAGGATGCGCGCGGTCTCCAGCACCCCGGCGCCGAGAAACGCGCGGGCGCCGGTGATCGTCGTGCCGTCCCGAAGGTGCAAAGTGATACCTGCGGCGTTCTCATCGAAGCGGGTGACGACGGCGCCGGGGCGGTAGCTGAAACCGGGTGCGGTGCGCAGATCGGCCAGCGTCTGGCGGGCCGACCAGATCAGCCCGTAGGGGCAGCCGTGCAGGCACATCCCGCAAAGCCGGCAGGCCGCATCCGCCGCCTGCCGCGCAAGGCCCGCCCGCAGCCCCAGGGCGGCGAGGCGTTCGCGAACGGCGGACAGGCGGGCGATCAGCGCCTCCGCCTGCGGTGCGGGCGCGATCGGCCGGCGCCCGGTCATGGACAGGGCCGGCATCAGGGCTTCAAGCTCGTCCTCGCGCCCGGCAATCGGGACGAAACCGGCCACGGCCCGGTAGTGTGGCGCGAGATCGTCTGCGGTGATCGGCCATCCCGCCATGTCGGCCTGCCGGTAGGGCAGCACCGCCGCCCCCCAGACATTGGAAAACCCGCCGGCCGCTCGCGACGCGCGAAGCCCGAACCAACCGGGTGGATTGGCGAAGGTCGCCGAGGCCGGCTCCATCGCGAAATCCGAACCGAAACGGCGCACCTGCCCGGGCGGGGTCTCGTGCTGCGGCGCCATCCAGTGAGCGCGATCCGCAGCGCTCCAGCCCTCGGGGCCGGTCGCGGCCAGCGCTGTCCGCCGCGCCTCGGCCGCAGGCTCGGGCACCTTGCCGCCGTCGAGCATCACGACCGGCCGCCCGCGCGCGAGAAGCGCCGTCGCTGCCGCGATCCCGGAGGGGCCCGAGCCGATGACGATATCTGCCCGCTCAGTCACGGCGCAGGACGATCACGTCGCCGTCGCCGAGCGTGCCGGGGAGACAGGCGACGGCCGTCAGCAAGTGGCCCGCTGCCCGCTTTTCATCGCAGGGATCGGGTCCGGCATCGTGGCCAAGCCCCGGCACCTCCCGGAAATTGCGACCGGGGAAGCCGACGACGAGGATCAGTGGCCCCGGCTCGGCGGTCGCTGCACGATAGTCGTCCTCCGTGTATATGATCGGCCAGCCGGCGTGGAAGTAGTCGCGGTATACCGCTCCGGCGTGACCGACCGCAAAGACGCGCTCACCGGGCCGGGCAATTTCTTCGACAATCTCAAAGGCGCCAGCAAGATCCTGCTTGGGGATTTCGTAGTTGCGCTTCGCAAGCAGAAGCGAGATCGCCGCCATCGCCACGACCGCCAGCGCGAAGAGCCCCCGCCCCGCGCGCTCGTTCTTGATGAGATGGCCGACGAGATCGCAGGAAAGCCGCACCCCCATCACGATCAGAAGCATCAGGAAGCCGATGTCCACGAAAAAGAAGCGCGGCCAGATCCGCATCCCGACGGCCATCAGCAGCGCCGTTGTCAGGATGATGTGCAGCAACGTGATCGGCGCGAAGAGCGGTGCGTCGTGGTGGAGCGCCACCGCCCCGAGCGCCGACAGGATGAGCACTGCCGCCCCGACGAGCGCGGTGAACGGTCCGGCATGTCCGATACCGGTGCGGATCGCTTCGAACGCCGTCCAGATAGGGTTCTGGTATTCCTTCATGACGTCGACCGCCGAGGTCTCCGATACGGTCGATACGGTGACGAGGAGGCTTGGAAGTATCGGCAGATAGAGCAGGGTCGCGAGAAGTCCGCCCGCGAGGAAGCCGAGGAAAGGCAGGCGCAGCAGCGCGCCATCGAGACGCCCCCGCAGCGCATGTGTTGCGACCAGCGCCAGCCAGACGAGGCCCTGGGCAGCGAAAAAGAATGCACCGGTCAGGTGGGTGAAGACGGCGGCGGCGAGACAGAGGCCATATCCGAGCCAGATCGCGACAGTCGGTCGCGCGATGCCTCGCAAGAACAACAGCATACCGAGCGTCGAGAACAGCGCGAGCCCGGTATAGCCGCGCGCATTCTGCGAAAACCAGATCTCGTGATACGAGAGCGCGAGCAAGAGCGTCGTCACGTGGGCGATCGCGCTGCCTGCGACCTCACGTGCAAGCGCCCACATCGCGGCGAGCGAGGCGAGGCCGAAGACCATCGCCGGAAGCCGGATCGCCCAGGACGACTCGCCGAACGCCTCCATAGAAACCTTCGCAGCGATGTTGTGCAGGTAGTGATGGTTCATCGAGTAGCTTTGCAGCATGTCCCCCCAGCTGAGCCTGAGATGGGTGACCACGGTCTGCAACTCGTCGTACCAAAGGGGCCCGTTCAACCCCCGGACGCGCAGCGCCGTCGCCAGCGCGAGGATGGCGCCGAGCCAGAACCAGTCGCTTCGGCTGATACGGTCCATGCTGCGCGCGTCCGTCAGGCGGCCATTGCCGAACGCTTCTCGTCCACGATGTCGGCGATGATCTCCGACAGGGGCCGGCGCGGGCGGAAGCCCGTGGCGCGTTCGAGTCTGGAGAGGTCGGGCAGGCGGCGGGCCATGTCCTCGAACCCGGCCGGGTACACCGACTCGTAGGGCACGAGCCGGATCTCGGAGTCCGAGTCGGTCGCCGCGATGACCTGTTCGGCCAGCGCGCGGATCGTCACCTCCTCGTCATTGCCGACGTTGAAGACCTCGCCCCGCGCCGCGGGCTCCGCCATCAGCCGCACCATCGCCTCGACCGCGTCGGCTACATGGCCGAAGCAGCGCGATTGCGTGCCGGTGCCGTGAACCAGAAGCGGTCGGCCCTCGAGCGCGGCCTGGACGAAGTTCGGCAGGACCATGCCGTAGCGCCCGGTCTGGCGCGGGCCGGTCGTGTTGAAGAAGCGCAGGACGGTGGCCGGCAGTCCCGCCTCGCGGACATAGGCGAGGGTCAGGAACTCGTCGAGCGTCTTTGCGCAGGCGTAAGACCAGCGCAGGTTCTTCGTCGCGCCGATCGTCAGGTCGTCGTCCTCGCTGAAGGGAAACTTGGTGGCCTTGCCATAGACCTCCGACGTGGAGGCTACGAAGATCGGCTTGAGATCCTTCAGCGCCGCCTTGAGCACCGTCTCGGTGCCGCCGACATTGGTCAGGATCGAGCGCGAGGGCTCCTCCATGATCAGCTTCACGCCGACTGCCGCGGCGAGGTGGACGATCATGTCGGCCTCGGCCGTCAGCGCCCCGACGAGCGCGGGGTCGAGGATCGTGCCCTCGTGGAAGCGGAAACGATTGTGGCCGGCGACGCCTGCGAGATTTTCGGTTCGACCGGTCGAGAGGTCGTCGAGCGCGGTAACGGAGTGGCCCTCGGCGAGCAGCCGCTCGGTCAGATGCGATCCGATGAAACCGGCGCCACCCGTGATCAAGACCTTCATATGCCCCGCCCGACCCTTTGCTGAAACTTGCCGGATCGTAGCATGGCGGCCGCAGCCGGGCTATGCTGCAGTCCTGCCTGTCTTTTTTTACGAAACAGTCGGTCTTGGTATGGCCCGGTGGTGCCGAACCGTGAACGCCGCGAAGGGGCGTGCGGCGTGCGGCGCGGCGCATTTGGCGCAGGCGAGGTTCGCGATCGGCGTCAAACCGGGTCAAAATGGCGAATTGTTCGCGCTATGCGCACAACGTCGATGTAGCCCGCAGCTCAGGATTGCCCTGAGGAACGCCTGTGTGCGACAGTCGAAGGGTATATTTTCGTGCCGGCCACCAGGCATTGTTTCGGGGGCTACGATGACAAACGTGTTTTCGCTTTATGCGTCTTTGAACGAACTGATTGGCCGGCGCGAGGCGCGGGTGGCAATCGTGGGGCTCGGCTATGTCGGTCTGCCGCTTGCCCTGACCGTGTGCGAGGCGGGTTTTCCCGCCACCGGCTTCGACCTTAACGCGGACCGGGTGGCCATGATCAATGCCGGCGAGCGGACGATTTCTTACTTCCCCGAGGCCCGGGTCCGCGACGCGGTCTCGCGCGGCTTTGCCGCCAGCGTCGACTTGGCCGGGCTCGCCGATGTGGACGTGATCCTGATCTGTGTGCCGACGCCGCTGTCGTCGGCGAGGAAGCCCGATCTGGGTTATGTGATCCGTGCGTCGGAGATGATCGCGGAGCAGCTGCGGCCGGGGCAGCTTGTGGTACTCGAAAGCACGGTCTGGCCGGGAGCGACGGCAACGGTGGTCAAGCCGATCCTCGAACGCCGGGGCCTGCGAGCCGGCGAAGAGTTCTTCCTCGCCTTCTCGCCCGAGCGCGAGGATCCGGGGAATGCGAACTTCACGACGCGGACGATTCCGAAGATCGTCGGAGCGGATGATCTTCGGTCCCGCGACCTCGCCGACCGGTTCTACGCGCAGATCGTCGCCCGGACGGTTCCGGTGAGCTCGCTCGCCACAGCCGAGGCCGTGAAGCTCGTCGAGAACAGCTTCCGCATGGTCAATATCGCCTTTGTGAACGAGATCAAGACCGCGCTCGAGGCGATGGGCGTCGATATCTGGGAGGTGGTGCCGGCGGCTGCAACGAAGCCCTTCGGCTACATGCCTTTCTATCCGGGGCCAGGGATTGGCGGAGACTGCATTCCGGTCTCTCCCGTCTATCTCTCCGCGCGGGCGCGCGACGTTGGAGCGCAAACGCCGCTGGTCGAACTGGCGCAGGCGAGTACCGCCGCGGCGCCGGACCTGATCGCCGGCCGGATCGCGGGCGAGCTGGCCCGCCATTGCGGCGTCGCGGTGAAGGATTCGCGGGTGCTGATCCTCGGAATCGCCTACAAGAAGGATGTCGAGGACACGCGCGAAAGCCCTGCGCTCGCCATTCTTCTCCGTCTCGAGGAGATGGGGGCCGCCTGCGATTATCATGATCCGTATTTTCCTGTCATGCCCGCGACCCGGGACCATCCGTCGCTGGCGGGGCGGGTTTCGGTGCCGCTGAACGCCGAGACAGTGGCGGGCTATGACGCGGTACTGGTGGCCACCGACCACGGCGCCGTCGACTACGCGCTCCTGGCAGCGGAGGCGCGGCTTATCCTGGACACCCGCAACGCATTCGCGGCGCGAGGCATCAGCGCGGGCAAGGGGCCCATTGTCAAGATTTGACCCGAATTGCAGAGGCTTGAGCGGGCAAGCGGAGCCTCCGTTTGCCTGATTGGTATTTCTGTTTCGTGATCAAGCGATTCGGGTCGCCCACAACCAATGCGGCGTCTTCCATTAGGGTATCAACCATAGGGGGAAATTACATGATTACGACAGATGCGTATGGGGCGGCATTGTTCAAAAAATTGCAACAACAGTGGCAATTGAGGGTGATGCACCCCGACTGGCCACCGTTTCGCTTCGGATCGTTTTGCCCGTGTGCAATTGCAGGGTATATTAAATAGTGATGTATATTTGAAACATGTGTTCTGGGGGCGGTTAATTGAGCATCCAGCAAGGGAAGAGTTGCCCCGTGGTGGTTATTGGCGCGGGGCCGGCGGGACTGACTGCTGCGTACGAATTGCAGAAACGCAGCCTGCGGCACAAGCCCAAGGTCTATGAGGCCTCGGATATGGTCGGCGGAATATCCCGCACGGAAACCAATAATGGTTACCGCTTTGACATCGGCGGTCATCGCTTCTTCACCAAGGTGAAGGAGGTCGAGGAGATGTGGCACGAGGTTCTCCAGGATGATTTCATCACTGTCCCGCGCCTCAGCCGGATCTACTACCGCGAAAAATTCTTCGATTACCCGCTGAAGCTGTTCAATGCGCTCCTCAACATCGGCCCCTACGAGTCGATGCGCATCCTGCTGTCCTACTTCAAGTGGCAGGTCCGGCCCTACCGCAAGGAGGAGAGCTTCGAGCAATGGGTGATCAACCGCTTCGGCGGACGGCTCTACATGCACTTCTTCCGCAGCTACACGCAGAAGGTCTGGGGCATAAATCCCAAGGACATCCGCGCCGACTGGGCGGCGCAGCGGATCAAGAATCTCTCGCTGTTCAAGGCGGTCTGGAACGCGATCTCGGGTGCCAATGACACGGCAAGCCTCATCGAGGAATTCCAGTATCCGCGGCTTGGCCCCGGCATGATGTGGGAAAAGACCGCGAAGCTGGTGGAGGAGAGGGGCGGGGAGGTCAACCTGCGATCCGAGGTGATCCGGGTGAACCGCGCCGGCAGGCGCGTCACCTCAATCGACGTGAAGCATTGGTACGAGGATGGGCGCGAGCCGGTCATCGAACGCGTCGAGGGCGAGCACTTCGTCAACTCGATGGCGCTGCGCGACCTTATCCACGCCTTCGACCCGCCGCCGCCGCCGGAGGTGATGGAGGCCGCGGACAAGCTCAGGTACCGCGACTTCCTGATCGTGACGCTGGTGCTCGACCATGCCGATCCGTTTCGCGACAACTGGATCTACATCCATTCGCCCAAGGTGAAGGTCGGACGGATCCAGAACTTCCGGGCCTGGTCGAAGGAGATGCTGCCCGACCAGAACACCGCCTCGATCGGCATGGAGTACTTCTGTCAGAAGGATGACGGGCTCTGGTCGATGTCGGATGAGGACCTGCGCGAGCTCGCCTCGCAGGAGCTGGAGCAACTCGGTCTGGCCAAGGCATCCGACGTGATTGGTGCCGCGATCATCCGCCAGCCGAAGGCCTATCCGGTCTACGACGGCGAATACCGCGAGGCACTGGACGTGCTCGAGGAATGGATCCTGTCGCTGGAGAACTTCCAGACGGTCGGGCGCAACGGATTGCACCGCTACAACAACCAGGACCATTCGATGCTCTCGGCGATGCTTGCGGCACGCAACATCCTCGGCGAGACGCACGACGTCTGGACGGTGAACGTGGAGCGGTCTTACCACGAGGAGTTCGAGATCCGGAAACGGGCGACCACGACCAAGCCGCGTCTTGCCGCCGAGTGAGTGACGCTCGCCGGGCACACCGTGCCGCGCCGATGCCATGGTGCGCGGTGTGTCGTTGACTGGAGATGAGCCCGAAATCACGTTCCGACCATGCTCAAGGGTGTTCTGATCGATCTGGCGGGCGTTCTCTATACCGGGGAAAAGGCCCTTCCCGGCGCGGTCGCCGCAGTCCGGCGGCTGCGCGCGGCGGGGGTGGCCGTGCGGTTCCTCACCAACTCGACACGCAGTCCGAAGCGGATGCTCCTCGCCCGGTTGAAGGCGTTCGGTGTCGATCTCGCGCCCGACGAGCTCTTTACGCCGGCGGCGGCCGCCTGCGACTGGCTGGCCCGGCATGGACATGCGCCGCATCTGCTCATCCATCCCGAACTGTGCGAGGATTTCGCAGACGCGCACGCCATCGGGCCGGAAGCTGTCGTCCTCGGCGATGCCGGGCGGTTCTTCACCTACGAGGCGCTCAACGCCGCGTTCCGCAAGATCGACGCCGGAGCACCGTTTCTCGCGCTGGCCGCGAACCGGGTATTTCGGGATTCCGACGGCGAACTCAGCCTCGACGCGGGTGCCTTCGTCGTGGCGCTGGAACATGCCAGCGGCAGGGCGGCGCTGCTGTTCGGCAAACCGGCGCCCGGCTTCTTTTCCGCCGCCGCGGCGAGCATGGGGGCCGGAATGGCCGAGGTGGCGATGATCGGCGACGATGCCGAAGCCGACATTGCCGGAGCGCTCGATGCGGGTGCGGCTTTGGCGGTTCTGGTGCGGACCGGCAAGTACCGCGACGGTGACGAAACGCGCTTCAAGCCCGGCCCCTCGATGGTCGTCGACGGGATCGGAGACGCCGTCGACGCGCTTCTCGCGTGATGCCCGTCGGCTTGGCTGCCGGGGCTGGCCGAAGGGGCTATCCGCCGACGGGCCGGGCCTCTAGGATCACGCGAGCAAAGCGCGTTGGAGGAGCGATGACGGAAAACGGACCGGAGGGCGAGCTCACGTTGCGGACGCTCGCGATGCCAAGGGATGTCAACGTCAACGGGGACATCTTCGGAGGCTGGGTGCTGAGCCAGATGGACATCGCAGCGGGAATCGTCGCTGGCGCCCGGGCCCGCGGTCGCGTCGCCACGGTTGCCGTCGATGCAATGAAGTTCATCCGCCCCGTGCGGGTCGGCGACGTGCTTTGTATCTACGTCCGGGTCGCCCGGATCGGCCGCACCTCGATGGGGCTGGAGATCGAGGCCTGGGTGCTGCGCGACCGTCACGGCGCGCGGGAGAAGGTGACCGAGGCGCTGTTCACCTTCGTTGCGATCGACGACAACGGCAAGCCGCGGGTGGTGCCGGCGGCCGCTTGAACGCTCCCACCCCGAATCGGCGCTTCGACGAAGCGCGCGTGGGATGCTGTTGCCGGGCGAAGCTGGCCCCCGAAGTTGCGGACAATGATTCCGCAACCTTCCGACCATTTACGATTCGGTATCAATCGGGGCGATGTTGGATGAATCGTGAATGCAACTCTTGGTTGTCTACAAAAAGACACATAAATGGCGCTGGGCGGGCATACATGTGCCCTTTTGTCGACATTTCCTTGAACAAAGATAAGGTCATCGTAGCGATTGTGGCGGTATCTCCGGTGTTCAACCCAACCAGCCGAGGACCAACCCAAATGACCGATCTCACTGAAAAAGCTCGTGTCGGACGCGCCAATGCCTTGTTCAGCCTGTCGAATTTCCGTCGCAGCGGCGCCGTCGATACGCGGCTCAGGACACAGGCGCGCCACATTTCCGTCTCCTTCGTTTCGACCCGGTCACGGATGCCTGTTGACGCTTTGCTGACATGATTGCTGCCGGAACTGCATCGGCCTGCGGAAAAGGGCGCGTGGAAACACGCGCCCCTTCCGTATCGGAAACCGCTTCATCGGTGATCGGTTTCGGTAATCGCGGTCGCGCCGAAACCGCTTGACGCAGATCAAAGACGCGACATTATTGATAGTGAAAAAAGTTTCATATAGTGGCTCTTGCGGAGATTCCAATGACCAAGAACATCCTGTGTGCGACGGACGGGACCGATCATTCCGAAGCCGCCGTGATCGTTGCTTCTGAACTGGCCCGGAAGTTCGGAGCCGAGCTGACGATCTGCATCGTCAACGTCGCGCATGGCGGCTCGCGGGGGCCGCTCATCACCCACTGGAACGAGGCCGAGGTCTCGAAGATCCTCGACGGGGCGGCGGCCATCGCCGCGTCGCACGGCATCGAGGAGGTGAAGCGGGTCGACCTTATCAGCCGCGAAGCGCCGGCGGGGATCGTCGCCTATGCGGAGCAGAACGGCATCGACCACATCGTGATGGGAACCGGCGACAAGCGGGGGATCTCTCGACTTGTCCTCGGTTCGGTTGCTGCAGAGGTCTCGGGGCGGGCGCATTGCTCGGTCACCGTGGCCCGATAGTCCGACATCCGGGCGCGGCGCATGTGACGTGCCGGCCGGTCATTGACGCCTGGGGGCGCATTGCGGCGCGGAGATCCGGTTCGTCGACCTCGCCGCAGCTTCGTTTTCCCTGTTCAGCACCCGGTCTTGGTTACGTGTCCTGAGCATCGCTCCGGATGCGCGGATCGGGATTACGGGACGTGTCCATCCTGGGCGTGGTTGGACAGGCATTCGCCTTTGGCGAGAGCGCGCGAACCGATATCTGTCCGATCGTCTGCGTGGCGGGAGCCCGTAAAGAAAAAGCGCCCCGAGGGGCGCCTTGTCTGCATCTGGCCTTCCAGAACCGATTTGGAGCGGGCGATGAGATTCGAACTCACGACCCTAACCTTGGCAAGGTTATGCTCTACCCCTGAGCTACGCCCGCATCCTTTCGGTGGGAGCGATGTATTAATTCTACGGGGCGGCTGCAAGCGAAAATCGTACGCGGGTGGAAGTTTTTTTGGGGACACGGTGGGGTCCGGTCTCCAACCCCTGTGCGAGCGCCGTATCGCGCGGCATCGCCGGGAGGCGGCGGTCCGCAAGGGCCGTTACGGGATCACATACGGTTTGGGAAAACGTCTCGCAATGCTATGAAAAAGCAAGAAAAAATACACGACATCCAGACGGTTCGCGGGTGATTGGCCGTCAATGCAGGGCGCGGTCGAGGCAACATGATCGTGGGCGAAAGAGTGCCGCTTGGGTGGTGCCCGGACGCTGCGTTTCCTGCGGGTGCGGCGAGGCGATCCGGCCGTAGCCGCACCGCGTTCTCGATGGCCCGAGTGGCCAACCCAAACGAAAAGGAAACCTGTCATGATCTCGCAAGACGCGAGCGATGCCGTGGCGACGGCCTGATTCAGCGAGCAGATCCGGGCGCAATCGTAGAACCCGACCTCGGCGGCGCGGGATCTCGTTCATCGCTCTGATCGTAAACTTCCACCAAGACAGCCCGGTTGCGACCCGGACGTCGGGCTTCGGCGTCGCGGCATATTGTTTCGGATTGCGACCGTCTGTCGGTTCAGGATTGCGCCCTTTGGCTGCGAAAGAGCGGCATCGCCAGACGCCCCGCGTCGCGGTCCAAGAGCAGCGCGTCGCAGATCGCGGTTTCAAGCGCCAGGCCCGGTTCCGGTGCCGCCCCCTGTCGCTGGTGCGAGATTTCAGCGCCGGGTGGAGGGTGGTACGCCTCCTTGGCATCACCGGGTCGGTCGCGGAACTCCGGCGCGACCTGGCCGGAGCGGAGCAGCCGGCAGACCGAGCGGGCGCGATCCTCGACCAGGGCGAGCTGGCGGTCGAGACGGTCGATGCCGATGCCGCGCGGCGATAGGGTGTCGGTCTCGTCCGCCAGGAGCCAGGCCAGGGAGCCGCGCAGATTGCCGAGTGTCAGGATCACGTCCTCCACAAGGAAGGATTCGAGCTGTTGCCTAATGTCGTCCGCCATCGCCTCACCCCCGAAGTTGCAGGGATGATACTAGCGCAGCAAGTATTGACGGGTTCCTAAGCGGGCCCCGGGCGCGATCAGGCCTCGAACTCGACCAGCAGGTCCTTCGCCTCGATCTGGCTGCCCGGATGGACATGGACCGCCTTCACCACCGCGGCGCGGTCGGCGTGGATGCCGGTTTCCATCTTCATCGCCTCGAGCGTGAGAAGGAGGTCGCCGGCATTGACCTTCTGGCCCGCCGATACCGCGACCGAGGCGACCGAGCCCGGCATCGGGGCGCCGATATGGTTCGGGTTGCCCTCTGCCGCCTTCGGTTTCGCCGCCGTCTTGGCCTTCACTGCCCGGTTCGGCACGCGGATCACGCGCGGCTGACCGTTCAGTTCGAAGAAGACCTTGGCCTCGCCTTCCTCATTGGTCTCGCCCACCGCCTGAAGACGGATTTCGAGCGTCTTGCCGGGGTCGATCTCGGCCGAGATCTCGTCGCCCGCCTGCATGCCGTAGAAGAAGGTGCGTGTCGGAAGGGCGCGGACCGGGCCGTAGACGCGGTGGCGGCCCATGTAGTCGAGGAAGACCTTCGGATACATGAGGTAGCCGTTCAGGTCCTCGTCATCGACGGCGAAACCCAGAAGCTCCTTCGAGACGGAAGCGCGGGTGGCTTCCAGGTCAATGGGCTTGAGATGCTTGCCGGGGCGTACGGTGTTGGGTTTCTCGTCCTTCAGCACCTTGCGGATGATGCCTTCGGGGAAGCCGCCCGGCGGCTGGCCGAGGTTGCCGCGCATCATGTCGACAACCGAGTCCGGGAAGGCGACGTCGGCGGCCGGGTCCTCCACCTGATCGCGGGTGAGGTTCTGCGCCACCATCATGAGCGCCATGTCGCCCACGACCTTCGAGGACGGCGTGACCTTGACGATATCGCCGAACATCCGGTTCACGTCGGCATAGGCCTGCGCGACTTCCGGCCAGCGCTCCTCGAGTCCGAGCGAGCGGGCCTGCGCTTTCAGGTTGGTGAACTGGCCGCCCGGCATCTCGTGCAGATAGACCTCGGAGGCTGGTGCCTCGAGCCCGCTTTCGAAGGCCGCATAAAGGTGGCGCACGCCTTCCCAGTAGTTCGAGATCTGGCGGATCGCGCCGATGTCGAGCCCGGTGTCGCGCTCGGTATGGGCGAGCGCCTCGACGATCGAGCCGAGGCAGGGCTGAGAGGTGCCGCCCGAGAAGGCGTCCATCGCGGCATCGACCGCCGAGACGCCGGCATCGGCGGCGGCCAGGATCGTCGCCCCGGCGATTCCGCTCGTGTCGTGGGTGTGGAAGTGGATCGGCAGGCCGACCTCTTCCTTCAGCGCCGTGAAGAGCACCCGCGCCGAGGCGGGCTTCAACAGCCCCGCCATGTCCTTGAGGCCAAGGACATGGGCGCCCGCGGCCTTCAACTCCTTGCCCATCGCGACGTAATACTTCAGGTCGTATTTCGCGCGGTCGGGGTTCAGTATGTCGCCGGTGTAGCAGATCGTGCCTTCGCAGACCTTGTTGTTCTCGACCACCGCATCCATCGCGACGCGCATGTTCTCGACCCAGTTGAGGCTGTCGAAGACGCGGAAGACGTCGACACCGGTCTTGGCGGCCTGACGGACGAACTCCTGCACCACGTTGTCGGGGTAGTTGGTATAGCCGACCCCGTTCGAGGCGCGCAGAAGCATCTGCGTCATCAGGTTCGGCATCGCCGCGCGCAGGTCGCGCAAACGCTGCCAGGGGCATTCCTGCAAGAAACGGTAGGCCACGTCGAAGGTGGCGCCGCCCCAGCATTCGACCGAGAAGAGTTCGGGCAGGTTCGCGGCATAGGCCGGCGCCACCTTGATCATGTCGATCGAGCGCATCCGGGTTGCCAGAAGCGACTGGTGCCCGTCGCGCATCGTCGTGTCGGTCAGGAGGAGCTTTTTCTGGGCGGCCATCCAGTCGGCGACGGCCTGCGGGCCCTTCTCCTCGAGGAGGTTTCGGGTGCCCTTTGCAGGCGCGGCTCTGAGAGCGGGCGGTTTCGGCGCGCGCACCTCGGCCGGCGGTTTCGGCCGGCCGGCGGTTTCCGGATGCCCGTTCACGGTGATGTCGGCGATATAGGTCAGGATCTTCGTCGCCCGGTCGCGGCGCTTCTTGAAGTTGAAGAGGCCGGGCGTCGTGTCGATGAACTTCGTCGTGTAGGTGTCGTTGAGGAAGGTCGGGTGCTTCAGGAGGTTCTCGACGAAGGCGATGTTCGTCGAGACGCCGCGGATCCGGAACTCACGCAGCGCGCGGTCCATCCGGGCGATCGCCTGCTCGGGCGTCGGCGCCCAGGCGGTGACCTTGACCAGAAGCGAGTCGTAGTAGCGGGTGATGACGCCGCCCGAATAGGCGGTGCCGCCGTCAAGCCGGATGCCCATGCCGGTCGCCGAGCGATAGGCGGTGATGCGGCCGTAGTCCGGAATGAAGTTGTTCTGCGGATCCTCGGTCGTGACCCGGCACTGGAGCGCGTGGCCCTTCAGCGTCACGTCCTGCTGCCGCGACACGCCGGTCGCGTCGGCCAAGGTCTTGCCCTCGGCGATCTTGATCTGGGCCTGCACGATGTCGATGCCGGTCACCTCCTCGGTGACGGTGTGCTCGACCTGGACGCGGGGGTTCACCTCGATGAAGTAGAACTGGCCGGTGTCCATATCCATCAGGAACTCGACCGTGCCCGCGCATTCGTAGTTCACATGGGCGCAGATCTTGCGGCCAAGCTCGCAGATCTCGGTGCGCTGCGCCTCGGTTAGATAGGGCGCGGGCGCGCGCTCGACGACCTTCTGGTTGCGGCGCTGAACGGTGCAGTCGCGCTCGTAGAGGTGGTAGATCGAGCCGTGCTGGTCGCCGAGGATCTGCACCTCGACGTGGCGCGCGCGCAGGATCATCTTTTCAAGATAACCCTCGCCGTTGCCGAAGGCGGCCTCGGCCTCGCGCCGGCCCTCGCGGACCTTCTCGACGAGTTCCTCGGGCTTGGTGATCGGACGCATGCCGCGCCCGCCGCCGCCCCACGACGCTTTCAGCATCAGCGGATAGCCGATCTCGGCAGCTTCCTTCTTGATCGCGTCGAAATCGTCGCCCAGCACCTCGGTCGCCGGGATGACCGGCACGCCGGCCGCGACCGCCACGCGCCGCGCGCTGGCCTTGTCGCCGAGCGCCCGCATCGTCTCGGCCTTCGGGCCGATGAAGGTGATGCCGTTCGCCACACAGGCCTCGACGAATTCGGGGTTCTCGGAGAGAAGACCGTAGCCCGGATGGATCGCGTCGGCGCCGCATTCCTTGGCGACTCGGATGATCTCGGGGATCGAAAGGTAGGCCTGGACCGGCCCCATGCCCTCGCCGATCCGGTAGGCCTCGTCCGCCTTGAAGCGGTGGAGCGAGAGCTTGTCCTCCTCGGCGTAGACGGCGACGGTGCGTTTGCCGAGCTCGGTCGCGGCGCGCATGACGCGGATCGCGATCTCTCCGCGGTTGGCAACAAGGATCTTGCGGAATTCGGTCATCGGTTCCCCTCCGGTGGCGCGCGCGCACAATAGGGGTGCTGCGGCGCAGCGCAATACCCCCTCGTTACCGGATCGTCAGATTCCGGTAACATTTCGTTCTCTCTATGGCCCGCGCCGAAACTATCTTATGTGATTGCGAAGCAAATAAGCCGAAAACGACTTTCAGCGCCCTCGGAGACGCCCGGCGAGATCGGCAAGCCGTCTTGCGCCGAGCTGGCCCATGTTGGCCGCCATGTCTTTGGCCAGAATCTCCACCAGATGCGCCGGACCTGCCGCCCCGAGCGCGCCGAGCGCATAATGCCAGGCGCGGCCCAGCATCACGAAATCCGCGCCAAGCGCGAGCGCCCTGAGAATGTCGAGCCCGCCCTCGATGCCGCTGTCGAAGATCACCGGCAGCGTGGTCGCGATGCGGACCTCGGGCAGCGCCTCGATCGTCGCGGGCGCGGCGTCGAACTGGCGGCCGGCGTGATTCGACACCCAGATCGCGTCGGCGCCCTCGTCCTGCAACCGCGCCGCGTCGTCGCCGTTGAGCACGCCCTTGACGATCAAGGGCCCTTCCCAGTCGTCGCGCAGCGCCTTCAGATAGTCCCAGTCGGGCGAGGTGCGGAGCAGGTAGCCGACATGGGCGGTCGAGGAGCGGCTCACGCTCGTATCGGCATAGCCGTCCATCAACCGCATCCGCGGCATCCCCATCCTGAGCGTTCCCAGCGCCCAGGCCGGCCGCGCCGCCGCCTGCGCAAGCAGCCGTGGCGTGAGCTTCGGCGGCTGGGTCAGGCCCGAGCGGGTCTGCCTTTCGCGCCGGCTCGCCACCGGAACGTCCACGGTCAGGATCAGGGCCGAGAAGCCCGCCGCCCTCGCGCGCCTCAGCATGTCGGCGCGAATCTCCGGGTCGCGCGGCGGGTACATCTGGAACCAGCCCTGGGCGCCGAGAACCGGCGCCAGCGCCTCTGGCGTCTGGCTCGCGACGGTAGAGAGCGCGTAGGGCAGCCCCGCCTTGGCGGCCGCCGCCGCCAGAAGCCGTTCGGCATCGGGCCAGATCAGCCCGGACATGCCGACCGGGGCGATGCCGAAGGGCAGGGGGAAGTCGTGACCGAAGAGCCGCGCCGTCAGGTCCGCGTTGAACTCGCCATGCAGGATCGAGGGACGAAAGAGCACCGTGTCGAGCTCTGCCCGGTTGCGCCGCAGCGTCGCCTCGGTCCCGGTGCCGCTGTCGAGATATTCCCAGACGAAATGCGGAATCCGCCGCCGCGCGCGGGCCTTGAGGTCGGAAATCGCCGGGTAACGCTGGTGCAGGTCCATGCCGAACTACGCCGCGCCGCCCCTCCGCTTGTCCAGCGAAAGCTCTGGAACAGAGTGTGAACTCGTCTTTTATTCGCACCCCGTTGCCGCTAGATTGCGGGCTATGAGCAGTTTCGACGACAGCGACGCCTTCGAGGGCGCCTCCCTCTCCGCCCGCGCCATGGCCGCGCGGCCCGCACCCTATCTTGACGGGCTGAACCCGGCGCAGCGCGCCGCGGTCGAGACGCTCGACGGACCGGTCCTGATGCTCGCGGGCGCCGGCACCGGCAAGACCCGCGCGCTGACGGCGCGGATCGCGCATCTTCTGGCGCGCGGCAAGGCGCGCCCGAACGAGATCCTCGCGGTGACCTTCACCAACAAGGCCGCGCGCGAGATGAAGGAACGCGTCGGCCGGCTGATGGGGCAGGCCGTGGAGGGAATGCCCTGGATGGGCACCTTCCACTCGATCTCGGTCAAGATCCTCCGCCGCCATGCCGAGCTCGTGGGCCTCAAGTCGAACTTCACCATCCTCGACACCGACGACCAGATCCGGCTCCTGAAACAGGTGATCGCGGCGGCGAATATCGACGAGAAACGCTGGCCCGCGCGCCAGCTCGCCGGGCTTATCGACCACTGGAAGAACCGCGCCTGGGGGCCCGAGCACGTGCCCTCGTCCGAGGCCTCGGCTTTCAACAACATGGGGACGGAGCTCTACGCCGCCTATCAGCAGCGGCTCCTGACGCTGAACGCCACCGATTTCGGCGACCTGCTCCTGCATGTCGTGACGATCCTGCAGCAGCATCCAGACGTGCTGGATCAATACCAGCGCTGGTTCCGCTACATACTCGTCGACGAGTACCAGGACACCAACGTCGCCCAGTATCTCTGGCTGCGCCTCCTCGCGGCGAAGCACAAGAACATCTGCTGCGTCGGCGACGACGACCAGTCAATCTACGGCTGGCGCGGGGCCGAGGTCGGCAACATCCTGCGCTTCGAGAAGGATTTCCCGGGCGCTGAGGTGATCCGGCTCGAACAGAACTACCGCTCCACCGAACATATCCTCGCCGCCGCCTCCGGCCTGATCACGGCCAATGCCGGCCGCCTCGGCAAGACCCTCTGGACCGAGGCGCAAGGCGGCGAGAAGGTCCGCCTCATCGGCCATTGGGACGGCGAGGAAGAGGCGCGCTGGATCGGCGAGGAGGCCGAGGCCATCCAGCGCGGGACGCGGGGCATGGAACCGAAGAGCCTCGACGCCCAGGCGATCCTCGTCCGCGCCTCCCACCAGATGCGCGCGTTCGAGGACCGCTTCCTCACGATCGGCCTGCCCTACCGGGTGATTGGCGGGCCCCGCTTCTACGAACGGCTCGAGATCCGCGACGCGATGGCCTATTTCCGCCTCGCGGTCTCGCCCGCCGATGACCTCGCCTTCGAGCGCGTGGTGAACACCCCCAAGCGCGGCCTCGGCGACAAGGCGCAGCAGACGATCCAGCGCCAGGCGCGCGAGTGCGGCGTGAGCCTCCTTGAAGGTGCCCGCTACTGCGTGGCGTCCGGCCAGATCGGCGGCAAGGGCGGCGCCCAGCTCCGCGCCCTCGTCGAGAACATCGACCGCTGTCACCGGGTCACACAGACGCCGGACTGCGACCATGTGCGTCTCGCCGAAACGATCCTCGACGAGTCGGGCTACACAGCGATGTGGCAGGCGGACAAGACGCCCGAGGCGCCGGGCCGGCTCGAGAACCTCAAGGAACTGGTGAAGGCGCTCGAAAGCTTCGACAACCTCCAGGGTTTCCTCGAACATGTCTCGCTGATCATGGACAACGACAGCGAGGATGCCGCGGAGAAGATCACCATCATGACCCTTCATGCGGCAAAGGGCCTCGAATTCCCGGTGGTCTTCCTGCCGGGCTGGGAAGACGGTCTCTTCCCCTCGCAGCGCTCGATGGACGAGACCGGGCTCAGGGGTCTCGAAGAGGAACGCCGGCTCGCCTATGTCGGCATCACCCGCGCCGAGGAACTCTGCACGATCTCGTTTGCCGGCAACCGCCGGGTCTACGGCCAGTGGCAAAGCCAGCTTCCCTCGCGCTTCATTGACGAACTGCCCGCGAAACATGTCGAGGTCCTGACCCCACCCGGCCTTTATGGCGGCGGCTACGGCGCGGCCGGCATGTCCGCCGGCATCGAGGACCGCGCGGCGCGGGCCGATGTCTACAACTCGCCGGGCTGGAAACGGCTCCAGGAACGCAGCCAGACCCGCTCCGTCAGCCAGCCGCGCGAGGCGCGCAACGTGGTGATCGACCTCGACGCCGTCTCGGCCTTCACCGAGGGCGACCGGGTCTTCCACCAGAAGTTCGGCTACGGCATCGTCGAGGGTATAGAGGGCGACAAGCTCGAGGTCGCCTTCGACAAGGCCGGCACCAAGCATGTCGTGGCGAGCTTCATCGTTTCCGCGGATGCGGCCGACGACATCCCCTTCTGAACTTCTTCATTGCCGAAATACCCCCGCCGGAGGCGGTCCCGAGCCGGAGCGCGCCAGCGCGCAGGCGAGACGAAGAAATGGCCCCGGCACGGGGCCGCCTTGGGATCATCCCCCGAAACGAAAAAGGCGGCGCCGGGAGGGCGCCGCCAGTCGCAATCACGGTCCCGAGGGAGAGGGAGGGACCGCTGCATTCCGGTGAAGACCGGCAGCACCCAAGGAGGAGGAGGGGTGCCGCCTATCTTCACGCCAGCGGCCCGAGGGAGGGCGGGCCGCCGATCAGGGTGAAGATGCGGCGGTGGCAGGGAGGAGGAGGCCACCGCCGCATTTCACGGCGCCGGATCCAGGGAGGAGGAGGGATCCGGCGCAACTCTTTGGGCCTGTCAGGCCCGATCGGACGCGGCGACTTCAGGGAGGAGGAAAGTCGCCGCGAAGCTCCGGGGCTCGGGGAGGAGGAGAGAGCCCGGGAAGCGAAACTTACTTGCCGTAGGCAGCCTCGAGCGCGATCGAGTCGATCGCCGAGCGGTGCAGCCCGAGATCGTGCAGCTCGCGGTCGGTGAGCGCGTGGAGCTCGTTCACGGTCTGGCGGTACATCTTGTAGCGCCGGTGGCTGTCGCGCAGGCCGGCGAAGAAGGCGGAGATGCGATCGGCAAGGCCGGTCTCGACGCCACGGATAACGGTTGCATGTGCCATTGTAGTGCCTCTTTCGGATCATTGGCGCCATCTGCGCCGCTGTTGGACCCTAGATGGACCTCATGCTGCAGATGCACAATCCCTGACGAAATCATTGCCGCCATGCAGCAATTGCATGGCACTTCACGGCGATTTTACCTGCCCTTGCGGCAACTTGTCCGAACTGGCCGTGTCGCCGGACATTGGCACTTGTTCTTGCCGCCCCGGGCGTGACATTGCTCCACGGATACGAAGGGGAACCCGATGAACCTCAGCCGCGACACCGTCCTTGCCGCCCTCCGCCGCCTCACGCTGCCCGATGGTGGCGACCTCGTCTCGCGCGATCTCGTGCGCGCGCTCACGGTGGAGGGCGATGCCGTGCGGTTCGTGATCGAGGCGCCCGATCCCGAAATGGCGCGGCGGATGGAGCCGGTGCGGCAGGCTGCCGAGGCGGCCGTGAAGGCGCTGCCGGGCGTGGGCGCGGTCTCTGTCGTCATGACGGCACATGGCCCGGCGCCAAAGGCGCCGCCGAGCCTGAAGATCGGCGGCCACCCGACGCCTCAGGCCGGCCCGGCGCGGATCGCCGGCGTGGACCGCATTCTTGCGGTGGGGTCGGGCAAGGGCGGCGTCGGCAAGTCGACGGTATCGTCGAACCTCGCGGTCGCGCTCGCGCGCCAGGGCCGCCGGGTCGGGCTCCTGGACGCCGACATCTACGGCCCCTCGCAGCCACGCATGATGGGGGTCTCGAAACGCCCCGCCTCGCCAGACGGCAAGACCATCGTGCCGCTCAAGGCGCATGGAGTCACCTTCATGTCGATCGGCCTGATGCTGAAGGAGGACGAGGCCGTGGTCTGGCGCGGCCCGATGCTCATGGGGGCGCTCCAGCAGATGCTCGGCCAGGTCGCCTGGGGCGAGCTCGACGTGCTCATCGTCGACCTGCCGCCTGGCACCGGCGATGTGCAGCTCACGCTCTGCCAGAAAAGCCACGTCACCGGAGCGCTCATCGTCTCCACCCCGCAGGACGTAGCCCTTCTCGACGCGCGCCGGGCGATCGACATGTTCGGCAAGCTCAAGACGCCGATCCTCGGGCTGATCGAGAACATGTCGACCTATGTCTGCCCGAATTGCGGGCACGAGGCGCATATCTTCGGCCATGGCGGCGTCGCGGCCGAGGCGTCCAAGCTCGGTGTCCCCTTCCTTGGAGAGATCCCCCTCAGCCTCGACGTGCGGCTTGCGGGCGATGGCGGCACGCCGATCGCTTCGGGCGAGGGGCCGATCGCCGAGGCCTATGCCCGGCTCGCCCGCCGGCTCGTCGACGGCGGCATGGCCTGATCCGGGAAATCACGGGACCGGCCGCGTTCCGCCGGGATCTCATGGGAATTCGCGTCTCGGCTGGTGCCGAAAACGAATCGTTCGCCGTGGAAAGCGCCTGAATCCGCGAAATTCGACGGAATCTCGATGAGTCGTGCCAATCGGGCCTGACCTAACGGAAGCTGGATTGAAAAAAGTTGGGAATGTATGGGAACAACTTAAGTTCCGACTTTATGCCGACATTTTGGGTGTAGCATTTCTCAAAGCGCAAAATATGCCAAAATTCAATCAGGCAATGTATTCATTGCGCCTGCCTTTAGATGCGCTCGAATGCCAATAGCCGCCGTATTACGCAAGTTTTTTCTTGCTTCCCATGAATTCCCATGTCATCCCTATACATACCGATGAAGACGGGCTGACAGAGGGGCGGCAAGACCCCGAAGGCGAAAGTCAGGTTTCATACAGGCACCCGCTTTCATCGAATGAAGATCCGGCGCGCAAGCGAGCAGACATCCCCCCCCAGGTGGCATGCGCAGCCGGACGAGCCCAGCAATGGGACCCGGAAACGGGACGAGGGCGGCGGATTGGGCAGTGGCAGCAGCCCAATCCGCCGTTGTCCGTTCAGGGGTCCCGCGGGCGGATGCGGCGGTGAATTCCGGGGGGAAGGGAACGGTAAGGAGCGCGGGCCGTTGGCACGCAGGTTCAGAGGATCGGATACATACAAGGTGGACGCGAAGGGTCGCGTTTCCATCCCTGCGCCGTTCCGCCGTGTCATCGAAGCCTCGGATCCCGACTGGAAGGAAGGCCTTCGCCCCAATATCGTGATCGTCTACGGTGACTCGGGTCAGGACTGGCTCGAAGTCTACACCATGAAGGCGATCGAAGAGATCGATGAGCAGATCGAGGACATGCAGCGCGGCTCGCCGGAGCGGCTCTGGCTCGAGGAGCTGATGCACGGCCAGTCGATCGAGGCGCAGATCGACGACGACGGCCGCCTGACCCTGCCCCAGAAGCTGCGCGAGAAGGTCGGGCTCACGTCCGAGGCATTCTTCATCTCGGCCGGCGACTATTTCAAGATCTGGAAGCCCGAGACCTACCAGGACAAGGCCGGCTCGCGCACCCGCAAGCTCGTCGAGCAATATCCCGAAGATTTCGATCCCCGCAGCCTTCTGCCGACACGGTCGAGGGGGTAGGGATGGCGGCCGCCAAGACACCGACACCCGCTTCCGCCCCCCATATCCCGGTTCTGCTGCGGCCGCTCCTAGAGGCGGTCGCACCTGTCTCCGGCACCTGGGTCGATGGCACATTCGGGGCGGGCGGCTACACCCGCGGCCTGCTTGAGGCCGGCGCCGACCTGGTGATCGGCATCGACCGCGACCCGAGCGTCTTTCGCATGGCCGCCGACTGGGCCGGCGCCTATGGCGACCGGCTGAAGCTCGTCGAGGGTACGTTTTCCGATCTCGACGCGCTGGCGGGCGCGCCCGTGGACGGTGTCGTCCTCGATCTCGGCGTCTCCTCGATGCAGCTCGACCAGGCCGAGCGCGGCTTTTCCTTCCAGAAGGACGGCCCCCTCGACATGCGGATGGGCGACACCGGTCCGACGGCGGCAGATCTCGTCAACGAGGCCGACGAGGCCGAGATCGCCGACATCCTCTTCCACTACGGCGAGGAGCGTGCCTCGCGCCGCATCGCCCGCGCCATCGTCGCGGCCCGGCCCTTCAAGACGACCCTCGAACTGGCGGCGGTGATCGAGCGTTGCCTGCCGCGCGCCAAGCCCGGTCAGAGCCATCCCGCGACCCGAAGCTTCCAGGCGATCCGCATCGCCGTGAACGACGAGTTCGGCCAGCTCGCCGAGGGGCTCGAGGCCGCCGAACGTGCGCTGAAGCCCGGCGGCCAGCTTGCCGTCGTGACCTTCCACTCGCTCGAGGACCGGATCGTCAAGCGCTTCTTCCAGCTCCGCTCCGGGGCCGAAGGCCAGGGCAGCCGCTATGCCCCGGCCCGCGAGCAGGTGCCGCCGGCCTTCACGCTCAAGACCCGCCGCGCGGTCGGTCCCGACGACGAGGAACTGGCCGCCAACCCCCGCGCCCGCTCGGCCAAGCTCCGGGTGGGCATCCGCACCGATACGCCCGCAGGTCGCGCCGACCGTGCGGCGCTCGGCCTTCCGAAACCCGCGCTCGAAGGACGTCACTGATGCGCAGCCTGTTCCTGGTCCTGACCGCCCTCGCCGTGATGGGGTTGGCCTTCTGGGCCTACCGCGAGAACTACCGCACCCAGGCGGAGCTTGCCGCCGTGCGCAACCTGCAGAGCGAAATCGGCGTACTGAAGGAATCGCTCGGGGTTCTGAACGCGGAATGGGCCTATCTCAACAGGCCCGATCGGCTGCGCGAACTGGCCGACATCAGCTTCCCGCGGCTCGGGCTGCTGCCGCTGGAGCCGCGCCAGTTCGGCGGGGTCGCGCAGATCGGCTATCCCGAGATCGAGCTGCCGTCGATCACTTTCCCGGTCGATACGATCGCGCTGGGGGAGACCAACCCATGACCCGCATACCGCTGCGCCCGCTTGCACGCATCCTCTCGGCCCGCGAAAAGGGCGAGAATCCAGACGCGATCGAACGCGAGAACATCCGCCTGCGGCACGAGGCGATGCGCGACCGGGCGCGTCTTCGGGCCGAGGGGCGGCTTCTGATCCTCGGCGCGGCTTTCGTCGCCGCCTTCGTCACGGTCGGCGCCCAGATGGGGCTTCTCGCCGCGACCGAACCGGCGGAACCGCAGGCGACCGGGATGGGCGCCGCGATCGTCGCGCAGAGGGCCGACATCACCGACCGGCAGGGCCGGATCCTCGCCACCAATCTCGTCACCCATTCGCTCTACGCGCAGCCGCCGCTGATGGTCGACCCGGTCCGCGCCGCCGAGGAACTTGCGCTGATCTTCCCCGATCTCGACGGCGAGCGGCTGAAGAAGGATTTCACCAGCAAACGCAAGTTCCTATGGGTGAAGAAGAAGATCTCGCCCGAACAGATGCAGCTCGTGCACGAGATCGGCGATCCCGGCCTTCTCTTCGGCCCGCGCGAGATGCGGCTCTACCCGAACGGCGCGATCGCGGCTCATATCCTCGGCGGCGCGAGTTTCGGCCGCGAGGGCGTGCGCTCGGCCGAGGTCGTCGGCACGGCGGGGGTCGAGAAGACCTTCGACGGTTGGCTGCGCGACCCGGCCAATGGCGGCGCGCCGCTGCGGCTGTCGCTCGATCTGACGATCCAGTCGACGGTCGAGGACGTGCTTTACGGCGGCATGAGGCTGATGAACGCCAAGGGCGCGACCGCGATCCTGATGGACGTCAAGACCGGAGAGATCACCGCGATGGCCTCGCTGCCGGATTTCGACCCGAACACCCGGCCGGCGCCCCTGACCAAGGGCGACCCCTCCGACAGCCCGCTCTTCAATCGCGCGGTGCAGGGGGTCTATGAGCTTGGCTCCACCTTCAAGATCTTCGCGGTCGCCCAGGCGCTCGACCTCGGGCTGGTGCGACCCGAGACGATGGTCGAGACCAAGGGGCCGATGTTCTGGGGCAAGTTCAAGATCCGCGATTTTCACAATTATGGGCCCCAGCTTTCGGTCACCGATGTGATCGTGAAGTCCTCCAACATCGGCACTGCCCATATCGCCCAGCAGATCGGTGGTGTGCGACAGCAGGAGTTTCTGCAAAAACTCGGCATGTTCGACCCGACCGCGGTCGAGCTGGTCGAGGCGCCCGGCGCCAAGCCGCTCCGCCCCGCGAAATGGCCGGAGATCACGACGCTCACCGTTTCCTACGGCCACGGCATCGCGGCAAGCCCGCTGCATCTCGCCGCCGCCTATGCCTCTCTGGCCAACGGCGGCACGCGGGTCACGCCGACGATCCTCAAGCGCGACAAGGCCGAGACCGGGGCGCGGCTGATCTCCGAAGCGACCTCGGTCCAGGTCCGCGACATGCTGCGGCAGGTCGTGGTGCGCGGCACTGCGAGCTTCGGCGAGGTTCCGGGCTACGCTGTTGCCGGAAAGACCGGCACCGCCGACAAGCCAAAGCGCACCGGCGGCGGCTACTACAAGGACAAGGTGATCGCCACCTTCGCCTCGATCTTCCCGGCGCATGATCCGAAATACGTGCTCGTCGTCTCGCTCGACGAGCCGGTCGAAACCTCGGGCACCGAGCCGCGCCGCACCGCCGGCTGGACCGCCGTGCCGGTCGCGGCCGAGATCATCCGCCGCACCGCACCGCTTCTCGGCCTCAGGCCGGAGGTTGAACCTCTCGCCGATGCTGCTGTAACACTCGTGCGCAACTGAGGACGGGTATGTGGCGGGGGCTGAGCTTATGGCAGCGGAGACGAAATCGCTTGGCGAGCTGGGCCTGAGGGCGCAGGGCGGGCGCGAGGCGCAGGTGACCGGCCTCTCGGTCGACAGCCGCCTCGTCAAGCCCGGCCATCTCTTCGCCGCGTTGCCGGGAACCAAGGTGCATGGCGCTGAATTCATTCAATATGCGTTGAGGATGGAGGCGGCCGCTATCCTTACCGATCGCGTGGGCGCCGAGATCGCGAAGGCCGAAATAGCTGCCTCGGACGCCGCGCTGATCATAGCCGAGGACCCGCGCCAGGCGCTCGCCTTCACCGCTGCGCTCTGGTTCGGGCGCCAGCCCGAGGTGCTGGTCGCGGTGACCGGCACCTCCGGCAAGACCTCGGTCGCGACATTCACCCGGCAGATCTGGCAGGCGCTTGGGCGGAGTTCCGCCAATCTCGGCACGATGGGGATCCTCGGCGACTACACCGCGCCCCTGGCCCATACCACGCCCGAGCCGATCACGCTGCACCGGGTCCTTCGCGACATGGCCGATGCCGGCGTGACCCATGCGGCGATGGAGGCCTCCTCGCACGGGCTCGACCAGGGTCGGCTCGACGGGGTGCGGCTTACCGCGGCGGCGTTCACGAACTTCAGTCAGGACCACCTCGATTATCACGCCAACTTCGACGATTACTTCGCCGCCAAGGCCGGGCTCTTCGCCCGCGTCCTGCCCGAAGAGGGCACGGCGGTGATCAACATCGACGAGCCGCGCGGGCGCGAGATGCTGGAGATCGCGCGGGGCCGCGGTCAAAGGCTGATCACCGTCGGACGCAATCCGGCCGCCGATCTCTGCATCACCTCGCAGCGGTTCGACGCGACCGGACAGGATCTGCGCTTCACCTACGACGCCAAGCCGCATCTCGTGCGGCTGGCGCTCATCGGCGGCTTCCAGGCCGACAACGTGCTCGCCGCCGCCGGACTGGTCATCGCGGCGGGAGAGGCGCCCGAGGCGCTCTTCGGCGTTCTGCACACGCTCGTCACCGTGCGCGGCCGGATGGAGCTTGCGGCCAAGCGCGACAACGGCGCCACGGTCTTCGTCGACTATTCGCACAAGCCCGGCGCGCTCGCCTCGGCGCTGCAATCGCTGCGACCGCATGTGATGGGCCGGATCGTTACCGTCTTCGGTGCCGGGGGCGACCGCGACCGGCTGAAACGCCCGCTGATGGGCGAGGCGGCGGCCGAGTTCGCCGACGTGGTGATCGTCACCGACGACAATCCCCGCTCCGAGGATCCGGCCGCGATCCGCGCCGAGGTGATGCGGGGCTGCCCCGAGGCGACCGAGGTCGGCGACCGCGCCGAGGCGATCCTGCGCGGCGTCGACGCGCTGCAGCCGGGCGACGCGCTCCTGATCGCCGGCAAGGGGCACGAGACCGGCCAGATCGTCGGCCAGGATGTCTATCCGTTCGACGATGCCGAACAGGCCAGCGTCGCGGTGGCCGCACTCGACGGGAAGATCTGATGGCCGCGCTCTGGACCCATGAAGACGCCGCGACCGCCACCGGTGGCCGCGCCACCCACCCCTTCGAGGCGACCGGCCTCTCGATCGACACCCGCAGCCTCGTTCCCGGCGACCTCTTCGTCGCGCTGAAGGACCAGCGCGACGGCCATGACTTCGTTGCCGATGCATTGCGGAAGGGCGCCGCCGCGGCGCTCGTCTCGCGCATTCCCGAGGGCTGCTCGGAGGTCGATCCTCTCCTGATCGTGCCCGACGTCCTGGACGCGCTCACGGCCCTTGGCGCGGCGGGGCGGGCACGGGCGAAGGCGAAGGTGATCGCGGTCACCGGCTCGGTCGGCAAGACCTCGACCAAGGAGATGCTGCGCGCGGTCCTTGCCGGGCAGGGAAAGGTCCATGCCGCAGAGGCGAGCTTCAACAACCACTGGGGCGTTCCGATCACGCTCGCCCGCCTGCCCGAGGACGCCGATTTCGCGGTGATCGAGATCGGCATGAACCATCCCGGCGAGATCGCGCCGCTCGCGCGGCTCGCAAGGCCGCATGTGGCTATGATCACCACCGTCGCGCCTGCCCATCTCGAGGCTTTCGAGAACATCGAGGGCATCGCCCGCGAGAAGGCGGCGATCTTCGAGGGGCTGGAGCCGGGCGGGATCGCCGTCATTCCCTCGGGGCTCTCCGTCACGCCGATCCTCGCCGCGGCCGCGGAGCGCAAGGCCGCCCGCACGATCCGCTTCGGCGTGGAGGCGGGGGACGATTACCGGCTGACAGACGCGACGCTCGCCGATGACACCACCATCGCCAAGGCGGTTCGCGGCGACGGGCCGTTCCTCTACAAGGTCCGAACCGCGGGCCGCCATTTCGCCGTCAATGCGCTCGGCGTGGTCGCGGTGGCGGAGGCCGTCGGTGCCGATCCCGCCGTGACCATCTGCGACATCGGCCTCTGGCAGCCGCCCGCCGGCCGCGGCCAGCGCGAGCGCATCCATCTCGACATCGTCGATGCCGACATGGCCTTCGAACTGATCGACGACGCCTTCAACGCCAATCCGGCCTCGATGGCGGCGGCGCTCGACGTCCTCGCCGCGGCGCGGACGCGCGACGGGGTCGGCCGCGTCCACACGGGCCGACGCATCGCGATCCTCGGCGACATGCTGGAGCTTGGCCCGACCGAGGCCGAGCTGCACGCGGCCATCGCCGCGCATCCGGCGATGGCACGGCTTCACCTTGTCCATTGCGTCGGGCCGAGGATGCGGGCGCTCTGGGACAGCCTGCCCGCCGCCAAGCGCGGCGAATGGCGCGAGACGGCGCCGGAGCTTGCGGGGCGGAGTCATCTCATCGCCGATGCCGGCGACGTGATCCTCGTCAAGGGATCGAAGGGATCGAAGGTCAGCCTGGTGGTTGACGCACTCAGGAAACTCGGGCAACCGGGCGCGGAAGAAGCGCGAGGAACGAACTAGATGCTCTATTGGCTTTCCAGCCTTTCGGAGGGGGGGGACATGTTCAACCTCTTCCGGTACATCACCTTCCGGGCGGGAGCCGCGTTCTTCACCGCGCTCGTCTTCGGCTTCCTCTTCGGCCGTCCGCTGATCAACCTCTTGCGCCGCAAGCAGAAAAAGGGCCAGCCGATCCGCGACGACGGCCCGCAGAGCCATTTCTCGAAGGCCGGAACCCCGACCATGGGCGGGCTCCTGATCCTGTCGGCGATCCTCTTCTCGACACTGCTCTGGGCGCGGCTCGACAATCCCTATATCTGGATCGTGCTCTTCGTGACCTATGGCTTCGGCCTGATCGGCTTCGCCGACGATTACGCGAAGGTCACCAAGCAGAGCGTCAAGGGCGTCTCTTCGCGGTCGCGCTTCCTGCTCGGCCTAGCCATCGCCGCGGTCGCGGGATTTGCCGCCTCGCTCTTCCACCCGCCGGCGCTGACCGACCAGCTCGCGTTCCCGCTGTTCAAGAACGCGCTCCTCTACCTCGGCTATTTCTTCATTCCCTTCGCGATGATCGTCATCGTCGGCGCGGCGAACGCGGTCAACCTGACCGACGGGCTCGACGGGCTCGCCGTCATGCCGGTGATGATCGCGGCCGGGACGCTCGGCGTGATCGCCTATATCGTCGGCAACTACAATTTCACCGAATACCTCGGCGTCCATTTCGTTCCCGGCACCGGCGAGATCCTGATCTTCTGCGCGGCGCTGGTCGGCGGGGGCCTGGGCTTTTTGTGGTACAACGCGCCACCGGCGGCGGTCTTCATGGGCGACACCGGATCGCTCGCGCTCGGCGGCGCGCTCGGGGCCATCGCGGTTGCTACCAAGCACGAGATCGTGCTCGCGATCGTCGGCGGCCTCTTCGTGGTCGAGGCGCTCTCGGTCATCATCCAGGTCGCCTATTTCAAGCGCACCGGTCGCCGGGTGTTCCTGATGGCGCCGATCCACCACCATTTCGAGAAGAAGGGCTGGGCCGAGCCGCAGATCGTGATCCGGTTCTGGATCATCTCGCTGATTCTCGCGCTGATCGGGCTGGCGACGCTGAAGGTGCGCTGAAGTCGGAGCCTCAGGCGACGGCGACCTGCGCCTGCGTGATCCGCTTTCCGCCCATGAGCTTGCGGACAAGGACCGCGCCGCCGATGACGGCGGCCGCGCCGAAGAGCGGCGACTGGTGCAGCGCAAGGCCGAAATCCGGCGCGCCGAAGGCCACGACGGCGACCCCGAAGCGCGAGATCGCCACCGCCTCGATCATCGCGCACAGCGCGGGCAGAAGAACGCTGGTGACGGTCGCGGCCGTGCCCACGAACAGCGCGTAGAGCGCGCCGGTGATGATCGGCAGCGGCAGGCCGTGGATCGCGACATCGTAGCGCAGGAAGCTCACGACGCCCGCCGCGAAGGCCATTACCGTCGCGAAGAGGATCAGCCGCCGCGCCTCGCTGAACCGCTGCGAGATCCTTGCCGTGAGAGAGGACAGCCCAGATGTTTCCATGAAACCCGGATGCCACGGAAATGAAGCCCCTTTGCGGCCGGGTCGTGCCTGAATTGTGGCGCCGGCGGGAAGCCGTGGTGCGGCCGTGGAACTTGCGGGCGGCCGGGGCAAAGGGCATTGTCCGCCGCGGACGAGCCAAGGGGGACGCATGATTCCGGTCAGGGGATATGAGGGCAGGAAGGTCGCCGTGCTCGGCCTCGGCCGGTCGGGGCTCACCGCCGCGCGGGCGCTTCTTGCCGGCGGTGCGGTGCCCTGCCTGTGGGACGACAGCCCCGAGGCGCGCACCAATGCCGAGGCGGCGGGCTTCGCGCTGACCGATCTCACGCGCGCCGATGCCTGGGACGATGTGGCGACCCTCGTCGTCTCGCCGGGCATCCCGCATCTTTACCCCGAGCCCAACAGGCTCATCGCCCGGGCGATGGCGGCCGGCGTGCCGGTCGACAACGATATCGGGCTCTTTTTCCGCTCCTGGTCGACGCCCGAGTGGGACGAGATGGAGCAGACGCCGAAGGTGGTCGCGGTAACCGGCTCGAACGGCAAGTCGACGACGACGGCGCTCATCCACCACATCCTCGAGGTTGCCGGGCGGCCGACGCAGATGGCCGGCAATATCGGGCGCGGCGTGCTCGACATCGACCCCGCGACGGATGGCGAGGTCGTGGTGCTGGAGCTCAGTTCCTACCAGACCGAGCTGGCCCGCGCGCTGACCCCGGACGTCGCGGTCTTCACAAACCTCTCGCCCGACCATCTCGACCGCCACGGCGGTCACGGCGGCTATTTCGCCGCCAAGCGCCGGCTCTTCGCCGAGGGCGGGCCGGATCGCGCGGTGATCGGCGTCGACGAGGTCGAGGGACGTTTCCTCGCCAACCAGCTCGCTCAAGGTCCGGGCGACGACCGGGTGATCCGGATCTCGTCGGGCACCAAGCTCGAGGGGCCGGGCTGGTCGGTCTTCGCCCGCAAGGGCTTTCTCGCCGAATGGCGCAAGGGCCGCCAGGTGGTCGCGATCGACCTGCGCGAGGTCAGGGGCCTGCCGGGCGCCCACAATCACCAGAACGCCTGCGCCGCCTATGCCGCCACCCGCACGCTCGGCCTCGCGCCGAAGCTGATCGAGCAGGCGCTCCACTCGTTCGAGGGCTTGCCGCACCGGAGCCAGCTCGTCGGCGAGCGGGGCGGGGTGCGTTTCGTCAACGACAGCAAGGCGACCAACGTCGACAGCGCCGCGAAGGCGCTGCAGGCCTTCCCGAAGATCCGCTGGATTGCCGGGGGGCTCGGCAAGGACGGCGGCATTTCCGCGCTGAAACCGCATCTGGGCTCGGTCGTGAAGGCCTATCTCATCGGCCATTCGGCGCGCGACTTCGCGCTTGAGCTTGGAGAGACACCACACGAGATCTGCGAGACGATGGAGCGCGCGGTGGCCCGAGCCGCCGAGGAAGCGGAGGCCGGCGAGACCGTGCTCCTGGCCCCCGCCGCCGCCTCCTTCGACCAGTATCCGAACTTCGAGAAGCGCGGCGAGGATTTCGCCGCCCGGGTGAGGGCGCTAACCGGCGCCTGAGCCCCGGAGCGGCGGTCAAGCCTATTTCGTGCTGTCAGGGAAGGCCGCCAGCAGCCCGGTATCCTCCGGCTCGTGCTGGATCACCAGCTGCGCCCCGAGATTGTCGGCCACCTCGCGCAGCCGGGCCATCGAGGCGAGGCTGTCGGCGCGGTCGGCGTTGAAGACCGGCACCGCGCGCCGCTGCATCTGCTCCTCGAAATGCACGACATCGCCCGACAGGAGCACCGGACCCGCCCCGGCCAGCCTGACCAGAAGCGCCGTCTCGCCCGCCGTGTGGCCGGGCATCGCCAGCATCACCACCGAGCCGTCGCCGAAGATGTCGCGGTCGCCGGAAACCGCCTCGACCGGGGCGCTGCCGGTCAGCCAGGGCGCGAGCGTCGATGGGTCGAAGGCGAAGGGCGGTGCGTCGCTCTGCATGGCCGCGAGGTCGCCCGCGCCGATGAGGAGCGTGGCGGCGGCGAAATCGGCCGCCTGACCGGTATGGTCGAGATGGCCGTGGCTGATGCCGATCCTTGTGATCTGCTCGGGCGTGACGCCAAGATCTGCAAGCTGGCTTGCGACGGTCCGCTCGAAGGACGGCGCGAAAGGTGCCGCCGGGTCGGCATTCGCGGCCTGCTCCGCCATCGCGCCGGGAAGGCCGGTATCCCAGAGCATGTACTCGCTGTCGTGGCGGATCAGGTAACAGCTGTTGGTCAGTACCCGCTTACCGTCAGGATAGGCGAAACTGTCGGAAAACAGGCCCTGCACGCGGAACTCGATCTGGCCGCAGTCGAGCCGCCAGAGCTCGACCTCGGCCGCGTTGGCCGTGCCCGTCAGGGCGAGGGCCGCGACAAGGGCGAGAGGTAGGTGTCGCATCGGTATCTCCTTCATGGGAATGTACCGCGACCCTGCACCGTCGTGCCGGCTGGTCTGGCCCGCGAATGCCCGGCCCTGGCCCCGAAACGCTCGCGGCGGCACTTTTGTGCGGCCCCGAACGCGGTGTAGATTACCGGCATGACCGTCGCGCACCGTTTCGATACCGACCTCCTGCGCCGCCAGTTGCTGGACCGGCTGGGGTCTTTCACGCGACCGCGCGACCACGGGATGCACGCCCATGCGGAGCGGCTCTTCAGCTACTGCACGCTCGCCCGCGAGCGTATCGCCGCGATCCGGCTCGACCATCCGCTCCTCGGCATCGTTCTGAAAGGCTCGAAGGAAGTCTGGCTCGGCGAGAGTTGCGAGGTGCAGGTGCCCGGCACGGTCTTCGTCCTGCCGCGTGGCGTGGCGCTCGATGTCGTCAACATTCCCGACGACCGCTCAGGCTATTACGAGTCGCTGATCTTCGAAGTGGCGGCGCTGCCACCCGGGATCGCGCCGGACCCGGCTGTGCCTGAGCCGCCGGCGTCGTCTTTCCGTGTCGCGCTGACCCATGACCTCGTCGAGGCGCTGGCCCATGCCGCCACCTCCATCGCCGATCCCGCAAGCCGCGACAGCGTGAAGACATTGCGACTGGCCGAGGTCCTGGCGCTACTGCGCGGGGCTCCGGCGGCGCGGAGCCTCTTCGCGGCCGGCCTCGGCGACCGGCTCGCCTGGCGCATTGCCGAGGCGCCCGACATGGCCTGGACCGCCGGGGCGCTTGCCGCGGAGCTCGGGCTCGGTGCATCGACGCTGCGGCGACGGCTCGCGGCGGAGGGCACGAGTTTCCGCACGATCCTGGAGGCGGTGCGGATGCGCGCGGCCGAACGCATGATCGCCGCCGGGGCATCGAGCCTCGCCGCGGCGGAGGCCGCCGGTTACCGCTCGCGCTCGCATTTCGCCCGCGCCTATCGGCGCCAGCACGGCACCAGCCCGAGCGGCCAGCCGCCGCGCGCGGATCGCGCCCAGCGAGGCAATCTTTCCTAGCGTCTCCGCCGCATCCGCGCTAGGATCACGGCCAGACCCGGAAAACGGGCAACGACGAGGCAGTTAAGGCGGTATCCCATGACTGAGATGGTCTATGGCTCCATGCCCGCGCGGGCCGGCGAGCCGGTTCTTCCGCGTTGGTGGCGCACCATCGACAAGTGGTCGCTCTCGGGCGTGATGGTGCTGTTCGGGATCGGGCTTCTCCTTGGCCTCGCCGCCTCGGTGCCTCTCGCGGAAAAGAACGGTCTCGACCCGTTCTACTACGTCACTCGGCAGGCCTTCTTCGGCTTCATGGCGCTTGCCGCGATACTCTTCACCTCGATGCTGTCACCGGACGTGGTGCGCCGGCTCGGCGTCATCGGGTTTCTCGTGTCTTTCGTCGCGCTGGCCCTCCTGCCGGTGCTCGGCACTGATTTCGGCAAGGGCGCCGTGCGCTGGTACTCGCTTGGCTTCGCGAGCTTCCAGCCGTCCGAATTCCTCAAGCCCGGCTTCGTGATCATGGTCGCCTGGCTCATGGCCGCGGCGCAGGAGATCAACGGGCCGCCGGGGCGGCTCTATTCCTTCGTGCTGACGCTGATCATCGTGATGTTTCTGGCACTTCAGCCGGACTTCGGCCAGGCCTGTCTCGTTCTCTTCGCCTGGGGCGTGATGTATTTCGTCGCCGGTGCGCCGTTCATGCTCCTCACCGTGATCGGCGGGCTCGTCGTCGCGGGCGGCGTCGTCGCCTATGACGCGTCGGAGCATTTCGCCCGCCGGATCGACGGGTTCCTCTCGGCGGAGATCGACCCCCGAACCCAGATCGGCTATGCCACGAACGCGATCCAGGAGGGCGGCTTCTTCGGCGTCGGCGTCGGCGAGGGCACCGTCAAGTGGTCGCTGCCCGATGCCCATACCGACTTCATCATCGCCGTCGCGGCCGAGGAATACGGGCTCGTCCTCGTCTTAGTGATCATCGCGCTTTACGCGGCGATCACGGCGCGCTCGCTTTTCCGGCTGATGCGGGAGCGCGATCCCTTCATCCGGCTTGCCGGGACCGGGCTCGCCTGTGCCTTCGGGGTGCAGGCGCTGATCAACATGGGCGTGGCGGTGCGGCTCCTGCCGGCCAAGGGCATGACCTTGCCATTCGTGAGCTATGGCGGATCGTCGGTCATCGCGAGCGGGATCGCGCTCGGGATGCTTCTTGCCTTCACCCGATCGCGGCCGCAGGGCCAGTTCGAGGATTACCTGATCAAGCGGGGCCGCTGATGCCGCCGCCGCTGCTCCTGATCGCCGCCGGTGGGACCGGCGGCCACATGTTTCCTGCCCAGGCTCTCGCCGAGGAGATGGTCGCGCGCGGCTGGCGGGTGAAGCTGTCGACCGATGCGCGCGGCGCGCGCTATGCCGGCGGTTTCCCGAAGGCGGTGACGATCGAGGAGGTCGCCTCGGCCACCTTCGCGCGGGGCGGGGCGCCGGCGAAGCTCGCGGTGCCGTTCCGGATTGCCGCGGGCATCCTCGGGTCCGTCCGCGCGCTGCGGCGCGACCGGCCGGCGGTCGTCGTCGGCTTCGGCGGCTATCCGTCGATCCCGGCGCTGGCGGCGGCGGTGCTTCTCCGGCTGCCGCGCATGGTGCATGAGCAGAACGGCGTGCTCGGCCGGGTCAACCGGATCTTCGCGGCGCGCCGCTGGGTGCGGACGGTGGCCTGCGGCACCTGGCCGACCGATGTACCGGAGGGGGTCGAGGCGGTCCATACCGGCAATCCGGTCCGCGCCGCGGTGCTGGAGCGCGCCGGGGCGCCCTATATCCCGCCGGGCGACTACCCGATGAGCCTTCTCGTGATCGGCGGCAGCCAGGGCGCGCGGATCCTCTCGGACATCGTGCCGGCCGCGCTGGCGGTGCTTCCCGAGGGATTGCGGGCGCATCTCCGGGTGGCGCATCAGGCCCGGCCCGAGGATGTCGAGCGGGTCGAGACCGCCTATGCCGGGGCCGGGATCGGGGCCGAGGTCGCGCCCTTTTTTGCCGACGTGCCGCGCCGGCTGTCCGAGGCGCAGCTGGTGATCTCGCGCTCCGGCGCCTCCTCGGTCGCCGATATCGCGGTGATCGGCCGGCCGGCGATCCTCGTGCCCTTCGCGGCGGCGGCGGGCGACCACCAGACCGCGAACGCCCACGGCATGGTCGAGGCCGAGGCGGCGATCCTGATCCCGGAATCGCGACTTGACGCCGCCACGCTGGCAGGGCATGTCGCCGCGATCCTGGAAAACCCCGATGCCGCGAGGCGCATGGCCCACGCCGCGCTCGATTATGGCATCCCCGACGCCACTGGCCGTCTCGTCGAGATGGTCGAGGCCCTGACAGCGAAAGAGACGACATGAACGCCGCCACAAAACTGCCCGGGGAGCTCGGTCCCATCCACTTCGTCGGCATCGGCGGCATCGGCATGTCTGGCATCGCCGAGGTGCTGATCACCTTGGGCTATCCGGTGCAGGGCTCGGACGCGAAGGCCTCGAAGATCACCGAGCGGCTGGAGCGGCTGGGGGCCAAGTTCTTCGAGGGCCAGCGGTCGGAGAATATCGGCGAGGCGGCGGTCGTGGTGATCTCCTCGGCGATCAAGAAGGGCAATCCCGAGCTTGAGGAGGCGCGCAAGCGGGGCCTGCCGGTCGTGCGGCGGGCCGAGATGCTGGCGGAGCTGATGCGGCTCCGCTCCAACGTCGCGATCGCCGGGACGCATGGCAAGACCACGACGACGACGATGGTGGCGACGCTGCTCGACAAGGGCGGCTTCGATCCCACGGTGATCAACGGCGGCATCATCCACGCCTATGGCTCGAACGCCCGCGCCGGGGCGGGCGAGTGGATGGTGGTGGAGGCCGACGAGAGCGACGGCTCCTTCAACCGCCTGCCCGCGACGATCGCGATCGTCACCAATATCGACCCCGAGCACATGGAGCACTGGGGCGATTTCGACCGGCTGCGCCAGGGCTTCTACGATTTCGTCTCGAACATCCCGTTCTACGGCGTGGCGGTCTGCTGCACCGACCATCCCGAGGTGCAGGCGCTGGTGGGCCGGGTGACCGACCGCCGCATCGTCACCTTTGGCTTCAACGCCCAGGCCGACGTGCGCGCGGTCAACCTGACCTATGACAACGGCGTCGCGCATTTCGACGTGGCGCTTCAGGGCGAGGGTTCCGACGAGGACGGCAACCCCTCGGTCATCGAGGGCTGCACGCTGCCGATGCCGGGCGACCACAACGTCTCGAACGCGCTGGCGGCTGTCGCGGTGGCGCGCCATCTCGGCATGAAGAAGGACGAGATACGAGAGGCGCTCGCGGCCTTCGGCGGCGTCAACCGCCGCTTCACCAGGGTCGGCGAGGTGCTGGGCGGGGTGACGATCATCGACGATTACGGCCACCACCCGGTCGAGATCGCCGCTGTCCTCAAGGCCGCGCGGCAGGCCACGAAGGGCCGCGTCATCGCCGTGCACCAGCCGCACCGCTACACGCGGCTCTCGTCGCTCTTCGACGATTTCTGCACCTGCTTCAACGAGGCCGACGTCGTCGCCATCGCCGAGGTCTATGCCGCCGGCGAGGACCCGATCCCCGGCGCGAGCCGCGACGACCTCGTGGCCGGGCTGATCGCCCACGGCCACCGCCATGCCCGCGCGATCCTCAGCGAAGAGGACCTGGAGCGGCTCGTGCGCGAACAGGCGCGTCCCGGGGACATGGTGGTCTGCCTCGGCGCGGGCACGATTTCGGCCTGGGCGAACGCGCTTCCGGCGCGGCTCAAGGCCTGAGGCGGTGTGCGTGCGCGGGAACGCTTCCCAGTTCGAGGAGAGGCCATGAGTCTCGCCGTTCCGCTCGCCTGCCTGTGGGTTCTGGCCGCGACCGGCGTGGCCTTCCTGCCGATGCGGTACCAGGTCCTTCCCGGGCTCCTGCTGCTTGCTGCGGCCGGGGTTCTGCTCGCCTGGCTGGCGGTCGATACCTCGCCCTGGATCGCGGCGGCGGCTCTTGCCGCGGTCGTCTCGATGTTCCGCAAACCCTTGCGTTATCTTCTCAAAAGGATCATGGAGAAAGTGGCACCTGACGGGGAAGGGAGGGAGCCGTGAATACATCTTTGCTTCTCGCCGCCCTCTGGGCGATCGTCGCGACTGTGGTCGCACTCATTCCGTCGCGTGATCGACACTGGCGCGCCGCCTATGTGCTGATCACGGTCGGGATCCCGATTGTCGGCTGGGTGACCTACCAGAACGGCCCCTGGATTGGGCTGATCGTGCTCGGGGCTGGGGCGTCGATCCTGCGCTGGCCGCTGATCCGTCTCTGGCACTGGTTGAAACGCAAGACCGCGAATTGAGGCAGGCCGTCAGGCCGGGGCTTGCGGCGCGCGGCCGGGCGCTCTAGCACGGTTGCCATGACATATGACCTGCCCCCCGTGCGCGGCACGCTGACGCCGAACCGGCCTCTGGCCGACCTCACCTGGCTGCGCGTCGGCGGGCCGGCGGACTGGCTGTTCCAGCCCGCCGATGCTGAGGATCTCTCCGCCTTCCTTGCCGCACTCGATCCCGTGGTTCCGGTCTTTCCGATGGGGGTCGGCTCAAACCTCATCGTGCGTGACGGCGGCATCCGCGGCGTGGTGATCCGGCTCGGCCGTGGCTTTTCCGAGATTTCGGTCGAGGACGGGCTGGTGCGGGCCGGGGCGGCGGCGCTCGACGCCCATGTCGCGCGGAAGGCGGCGGAGGCGGGCATCGACCTGACCTTCCTCAGGACCATCCCCGGCGCCATCGGCGGCGCGGTCCGGATGAACGCTGGCTGCTATGGTTCCTACGTCGCCGACCATTTCGTCGAAGCGACCGCGATCCTGCGCGACGGCCGCGCCACCCGGCTTTCCGCCGAGGCGCTGGGCTTCGGTTACCGCCATTCGGACCTGCCCGAGGGCGCGGTGATCACCGGGGCGGTGTTCCGGGGCGCCCGCGCCGAGCCCGAAGCGCTCGCCGCGAGGATGGAGGAGCAGCTCGCCCGGCGCGACGCGACCCAGCCCGTCAAGGACCGCTCGGCGGGCTCGACCTTCCGCAACCCGGCCGGGTTTTCCTCGACCGGGCGGGCCGATGACGTGCACGATCTCAAGGCATGGAAGCTGATCGACGAGGCCGGGCTCAGGGGCGCGCGACGCGGCGGCGCGCAGATGAGCGAGAAGCACCCGAACTTCCTCATCAACGCCGGCGGCGCGACGGCGGCCGATCTCGAGGGGCTGGGCGAGGAAGTCAGAAAAAGGGTTTTCCAAATCAGCGGTTTGACGTTACAGTGGGAAATCATGCGTATAGGTGACGTCCGGCCTGATACGGACGCGTGACCAACGAAGAAAGCGGAGTCCGAAAACGGACCCGAATGAGGCAGAAGTGGCGGGCAGGTCGAGCAGGGCAGCCCCCAAAGTGGCGGTACTGATGGGTGGACTTTCCGCGGAGCGGGAAGTGTCGCTCGTGAGCGGGCGCGAATGCGCCAACGCCCTGAGGGAGGCGGGATACGAGGTGGTCGAGGTCGACGCCGGCCGCGATCTTGCCGCGCGCCTCGCAGCACTTTCCCCCGATGTCTGTTTCAACGCGCTCCACGGCCGCTGGGGCGAGGATGGTCGCGTCCAGGGCATGCTCGAATGGCTCGGGCTGCCCTATACCCATTCCGGCGTGCTCGCCTCGGCACTGGCGATGGACAAGACCCGCGCGAAGAGCGTGTTCCGTGCCGCCGGGCTGCCGGTCGTCGAAAGCCTGCTCGCCCCGAAAGCCGAGGTGATGGTACGCCATGTCATGGCGCCCCCCTACGTCGTGAAGCCGAATGCCGAGGGTTCCTCGGTCGGGGTGTACATCGTCTCTAAGGACGCCAACACGCCGCCGCAGCTGGGCGAAGAGATGCCCGAGACCGCGATGGTCGAGACCTATGTGCCAGGGCGCGAGCTCACGGTCTCGGTTCTCGGCGACCGGGCGATGTGCGTGACCGAGATCCATACCTCGGGTTGGTACGACTACCATGCGAAATACGCGCCCGGCGGATCGAGCCACACCTGCCCGGCCGAGATCCCGGCCGAGATAGCGGACGCCGCGCGCGACTACGCCCTGCGCGCACACAGCGCGCTCGGCTGCCGCGGGCTGAGCCGCAGCGACTTTCGCTGGGACGACAGCCGCGGGATCGACGGGCTCTACATCCTCGAGACCAATACCCAGCCCGGCATGACGCCGACCTCGCTCTCGCCCGAACAGGCGGCGGCCGAGGGGATGTCGTTTTCCCAACTCTGCGCCTGGATCGTGGAGGATGCCTCATGCGACCGCTGAGGGCTCCCGAAGTGCGCCACGGCGAGCCCGGTCTTCGGCGGGATCCGGCACCTTCACGGCTAGCCTTCCGGATCGAACGGCTCTGGCTGACGCCGATGTTCCGGGTCGCGATGCGCGTCGGCGTACCGGTGGCGCTCTGCGTGGCCGTCGTCGGCGGTTATCTGGCCAACGAAGGCCGCCGCGCGGCGATCGGGGAGAGTTTAGCCGAGCTGAGACGCAGCATCGAGGAACGGCCCGAGTTCATGGTTACCCTGATGGCGATCGACGGCGCCTCCGAGCCGGTCGCGAAGGCGATCCGGGCGATGCTGCCGGTGACGCTTCCGGTGTCGTCCTTCCGGCTCGACCTTGCGGCCTTGCGGGCGACGATCGAACAGATCGACGCGGTCGCCTCGGCCGAACTGCACGTCCGCAAGGGCGGCGTCCTGCAGGTCACGGTGACCGAGCGCCAGCCGGTCGTGCTGTGGCGGAGCGCCACCGGGCTCGAGATGCTTGACGCGACCGGGCACCGGGTGGCGACGCTTCTCGACCGTACCGCGAGGCCTGACCTGCCGGTGATCGCCGGGATGGGTGCCGACGACCGTGTCGGCGAGGCGCTGGAGATCCTGCGCGCGGCGCGGCCGATCGGCGACCGGATCCGCGGCCTTGTCTGGATGGGCGAGCGGCGCTGGGACATCGTCCTGGACCGCGACCAGCGCATTCTCCTGCCGGAAGAGGCGCCGGTGCCGGCCGTGCAGCGGGTGATTGCGCTCGACGAGGCCGAGGACATGTTCGGCCGTGCGCTCGTCGCCGTCGACATGCGCAACAGAAACCGCCCGACGGTCCGCCTGGCCGCGATGGGCACGGAAACCGAAAACCTCACAGGGCTCGAGACGAAGGTGACAGGGCAATGACCGATCTTTACCAGTCCCAGCGCGCGATGCGGCACATGCGCCGCGCCGCGATGCAGCGTGGTGTTGTTGCGATCCTCGACGTCGGCACGTCGAAGATCGCCTGCCTGGTCCTGCGCTTCGAAAACGCCGAGGAGGCGCGCGAGGACGGGCTCGGCTCGCTCGCCGGGCAGTCGCAGTTCCGGGTGATTGGCGCGGCGACGACCCGCTCGCGCGGGGTGCGCTTCGGCGAGGTCGACGCCATGGCCGAGACCGAGCGCGCGATCCGCACCGCGGTGCAGGCGGCGCAGAAGATGGCGCAGACCCGCGTCGACCACGTCATCGCCTGTTTCTCGGGCGCAAGACCGCGCAGCTACGGGCTCGCCGGCGAGATCGAGCTTGCGGATGGCCAGGTCAGCGAACAGGACGTGGCGCGCGTGCTCGCGGCCTGCGACGTGCCGGATTTCGGCCAGGGCCGCGAGGTTCTGCACGCCCATCCTGTGAACTTCGCGATCGACCACCGCTCCGGCCTTCGCGACCCGCGCGGCCATGTCGGCAACCGGCTTGCCGCCGACATGCACCTGCTGACGATCGACACGAACGCCGTCCAGAACCTCCTCTACTGTATCAAGCGCTGCGATCTGGAGATCGCGGGGCTGGCGTCGTCGGCCTATGTTTCGGGCCTCGCGAGCCTCGTCGAGGACGAGCAGGAACTGGGCGCGGCCTGCATCGACATGGGCGGCGGCGCGACCGGGCTGTCGATCTTCATCAAGAAGCACATGATCTTCGCCGAGAGCGTGCGGCTCGGCGGTGACCATGTCACCTCGGATATCTCGAAGGGCCTGCAGGTGCCGCTGGCCACCGCAGAGCGGATCAAGACGATCCACGGCGGGGTCCATGCCACCGGCATGGACGACCGCGAGATGATCGAAATCGGCGCCGATTGCGGCGACTGGGAAAAGGATCGCCGGCAGGTGAGCCGCACCGAGCTGATCGGAATTATGCGGCCCCGCGTCGAGGAGATCCTCGAAGAGGTGCGCGCGGTGCTGGATGCCGCGGGGTTCGACCAGTTGCCGAGCCAGCAGATCGTGCTGACAGGCGGCGCGAGCCAGATTCCGGGGCTCGACATGCTGGCCGCGAAGATCCTCGGCCAGAACGTGCGACTCGGCCGGCCGCTTCGCGTCCAGGGCCTGCCGCAGGCGGCGACGGGGGCGGCTTTCGCCTCGACCGTGGGGCTCTGTCTCTTCGCTGCCCATCCGCAGGACGAGTGGTGGGACTTCGAGATTCCCGCGGAACGCTACCCGGCGCGGTCGCTGCGGCGGGCGATGAAATGGTTTAAAGACAACTGGTAACCGCAAGATCCTGAGAGGTCGGCAAAATGCCGCTCAAACCAAAATCGAGCACCCCCAGATTTTGTGGTTATTGGGCGTTTTTTTGGTGACCTCGGGGGATTCTGTGACTAAAATCGCACTAATGCGGAAAAAGCGGCCGTTCGGGCCGGGGACATGACAGGCGGATAAACAAATGGCATTGAACTTGACGATGAGCGATCGCGAAGAGCTTAAGCCGCGGATCACGGTGTTTGGCGTTGGCGGGGCAGGTGGCAACGCGGTCAACAACATGATCGTGAAGGAACTCGACGGCGTGGAGTTCGTCGTCGCGAACACCGACGCTCAGGCGCTGGCTCAGAGCCATTCCAATGCCCGCATCCAGATGGGCATCAAGGTGACCGAGGGTCTCGGCGCCGGAGCCCGTCCGTCGGTCGGCGCCGCGGCCGCGGAGGAGACGATCGAGGAGATCGTCGATCACCTCGCGGGCGCGCACATGTGCTTCATCACCGCCGGCATGGGTGGCGGCACCGGCACCGGGGCCGCGCCGATCATCGCCCAGGCGGCGCGCGAGCTTGGCGTGCTGACCGTCGGTGTCGTGACCAAGCCCTTCCAGTTCGAGGGCGCGAAGCGGATGCGCCAGGCCGACGAGGGCATCGAGGCGCTCCAGAAGGTCGTCGATACGCTGATCATCATCCCGAACCAGAACCTGTTCCGCCTCGCCAACGAGAAGACGACCTTTACCGAGGCCTTCGCGATGGCCGACGACGTGCTCTACCAGGGCGTGAAGGGTGTCACCGACCTCATGGTCCGGCCGGGTCTGATCAACCTCGACTTCGCCGATGTCCGCTCTGTCATGGACGAGATGGGCAAGGCGATGATGGGCACCGGCGAGGCGAGCGGCGAGGATCGCGCGACCCAGGCCGCCGAGAAGGCCATTGCCAACCCGCTCCTCGACGAGATCAGCCTCAAGGGCGCGAAGGGCGTCCTGATCAACATCACCGGCGGCAGCGACCTCACGCTCTTCGAGCTTGACGAAGCTGCGAACCGGATCCGCGAGGAAGTCGATCCCGACGCCAACATCATCGTCGGTTCGACGCTGGACGATACGATGGAAGGCGTGATGCGGGTGTCGGTCGTCGCCACCGGGATCGACGCCTCGTCGTCGCAAGTCGAAGTGCCGGCGCCGCGCCGCCGCCTCGCCGAGCCGCTGCCGCAGGCGGTCGAGCCCGAGGCCGCGCCCGCGCCGCAGCCGCAGATGCAGCGTGAACCGGCCCCGGTTCGCGCCGCCCAGCCCGCGCCGGCCCCGGCCCGCGCCGCCCATCAGCCTGCTGCCGCTCCGGCCCGCGCGCCGGAACCGGTTCGGGATGACGAGCGCCGCGAGGCCGTGGCCGCGCGCGACGAAGACCGCACCCTGTTCGACTCCGAGCCGGTCGAGGATGACCTGCCGCCGCCCGCCTACCGGCCGGCGGCGCAGGTCCAGAACCTGCATGTCGATGAGGATGCGCAGAGCTTCGTCGCCCCGCGTCCGCGCGCACCCGGCACCCCCACGCCCGAGGCCCTGGCCCGGCTTCAGGCGGCCGTCGGCCGCACTCCGGGCCAGCCGCCGCGCGCCGCGCAGCCGAGCCCGGCCGCCCCGCGCGCCGTTCCGGCCCAGCAGCCTCAGCGGCAGGCCGAAAAGCCCCGCTTCGGGATCAACACGCTCCTGAACCGCATGGCGGGTCATAACGCCGAGCAGGCCGAGCGGACGACGCCGCCCCTGCGCACACGGCCCCAGGTTTCGGCCGCCTATGAAGAGGAGCCGGAGATCGATCCGGACCAGGAGCGGATCGAGATCCCCGCGTTCCTTCGGCGGCAGGCGAACTGAACGACTCACAAATTCCTGAGAGGGGGTCGGCAGCCGCCGGCCCTTTTCTTTTGTTTTTCAGCTCATTGAGGGCGGAATTTGAAGTGATTGGCGGGGCTTCGCCGATGATTCGAGCCAATGTTACATTCAGTTGCAAAGAGTGAGTTGAGCTTATACTCGCGCCGCATTACCTCAACGTTACCAAAAACGCCGGTCTTGATGCCGGGACGAGGTTGAACGTGCAGACGACGATCCGATCCACCGCCACCTTCACGGGCCACGGCCTGCATTCGGGCCTGCGCGCTCGCATGTCGGTCCATCCGGCTTCGGCCGAGTATGGAATCTGGTTCCGCCGTACCGATGTGATCGGCCGCGACGCGATGGTGCAGGCGCACTGGTCGGCGGTGTCGAACGCCAAGCTCTGCACCGTGATTTCCAATGCCGCCGGGACGAGCGTCTCGACCATTGAGCACATCATGGCCGCGCTCGCCGGATGCGGCATCCAGAACGCGCTGATCGAGATCGACGGGCCGGAAGTGCCGATCCTAGACGGGTCCTCGGCGCCGTTCGTCGCCGGGATCATGGCGCGCGGAGTGCGGGTGCTCGACGCGCCGCTGCGGCTCTTCGATGTGCTGAAGCCGGTCGAGGTCCGCGAGGGCGTGGCGATGGCGCGGCTCGAGCCGGCCCCGACGCTTGAGATCGACTTCGCGATCGACTTCGCCGACGCCGCGATCGGGCGCCAGCAGAAGCGCCTGTCGATGTCCAACGGCGCCTTCCTGCGCGAACTCAGCGACAGCCGGACATTCTGCCGGCAGGCGGATGTCGAGGCGATGCGCGCCAACGGGCTCGCGCTTGGCGGCAACTACGAGAACGCCGTCGTTGTCGAGGGCGAGCGAGTTCTGTCGCCCGGTGGCCTGCGACATGCCGACGAGGCGGTGCGCCACAAGATGCTCGACGCTCTCGGCGATCTTGCCCTTGCGGGCGCGCCGATCCTTGGCCGCTACACCGGGAACCGCGCCGGCCACGCGATGACCAACCGTCTGCTCAGGGCGCTCTTCGCTGATCCCAGCGCCTACCGGATCGTCGATTCCACCGACGAACAGCGTCGCCGCCTGCCCGGAGCGGGTATCGATCGTACCGACATTCCGGCCGTCGCCTGAGCTGCCGCGCAGGTGCGAAAGGCGTTTTGCGCCCCGGATTTTTCTGTGCTAGACGAGGCCGGTGCAGGGCCGGCAAACCGGTGGACCAGCCGGAATCGTGAAGCAGGAACGGGATAGGCAAGACATGGGGCGGGCAAGAAACACGGCAAATCTTGTCGGCAGCCTCGCGCTGGCCGCATTTCTGTCGGCCTGCGGTGGCGGTACGCCGACTTCCGCCGAGTTCGAGAAACTCGATGCCGAGACGATCTACAAGCTCGGCGAATATGAGCTTGCCAACAGCCGCAAGGGCGCGGACGCGGTCACCTATTTCTCCGAGGTGGAGCGGCTCTATCCTTATTCGGAATGGGCCAAGCGCGCACTGATCATGCAGGCGTTCGCCTATCACAAGGACCGCGACTACGAGAACAGCCGCGCCTCCGCGCAGCGGTATATCGACACCTATCCGGCGGAAGAGGACGCGGCCTACGCGAAATACCTGCTCGCGCTGTCCTACTACGACCAGATCGACGAGGTCGGCCGCGACCAGGGCCTGACCTTCCAGGCGCTTCAGGCCTTGCGCGCGGTGATCGAGGAATATCCCGACAGCGACTATGCGCGCTCGGCGATCCTCAAGTTCGACCTCGCCTTCGACCATCTCGCGGCGAAAGAGATGGAGATTGGCCGCTACTACCTCAAGCGCAAGAACTATACCGCCGCGATCAACCGGTTCCGCGTCGTGGTCGAGGATTACCAGACCACGACCCACACGCCCGAGGCGCTGCACCGGCTGGTGGAAAGCTACCTCTCGCTCGGTCTGACCGACGAGGCGCAGACGGCTGGTGCGATCCTCGGCCACAACTTCCGCTCGACGGTGTGGTACGAGGACAGCTACAGGCTTCTTACCGGTTACGGCCTCGCGCCGGAATCGAAAGGCGACGGCTGGCTCGCGCAGATCTACCGGCAGATGATCCGGGGCGAATGGATGTGACGGTGCGCTGAAGCGCACGCTCCGGGGGGCGGGCATGCTCAGGTCGCTGCAAATCCGCGACATGCTGATCATCGAACGGCTGGAACTGGATTTCCAGCCGGGTCTCAATGTGCTCACCGGCGAGACGGGGGCTGGCAAGTCGATCCTCCTCGACTGCCTCGGTTTCGTGCTCGGCTGGCGCGGCAGGGCCGAACTGGTGCGCACGGGTGCCGCGCAGGGCGAGGTGACGGCCGTTTTCGACCTGCCCGAAGGCCATGCGGCCCGCGCGATCCTGACCGAGGCGGGGCTCGCTGCCGAGGATGAGCTGATCCTGCGCCGGGTGAACGCTGCCGACGGGCGCAAGACCGCCTATGTCAACGACCGCCGGACCTCGGGCGAGGTCCTGCGGGCGCTCTCGGACACGCTGATCGAGCTTCACGGCCAGCATGACGACCGCGGGCTCTTGAACCCGCGCGGGCACCGCCAGCTTCTCGATGCCTTTGCCGGCGCGGACCTCGGGCCGGTGCGCCGCGCCTGGGCCGCGCGCGCCGCCGCGCGCCGGGCCCTGGAGACGGCCGAGGCCGACCTTGTCGCGATGCGCGCCGAGGAAGATTTCCTGCGCCATGCGGTGGCCGAACTGGACGCGCTCGACCCGGTGCCGGGCGAGGAGGCCGAGCTCGACAGCCGGCGCAGGACGATGCAGGCCGCGGCGCGGATCCGCGACGACATCGCGCGCGCGGTGCAGGCGCTCGGTTCGGACGGGGCCGAAGGGCTGATGGCCGATGCGGGTCGCTGGCTCGATGGCGCGGCGGACAAGGCCGAAGGGCGGCTCGACGGCGCGATCGCGGCTTTGGAGCGGGCCCTGACGGAACTCGGCGAGGCGGCGCAGGCGGCCGAGACCTGTCTCGAGGCGCTGAGCTTCGACCCCCGCGAGATCGAGGCGGTCGAGGAGCGGCTGTTCGCGATCCGCGGGCTCGCGCGCAAGCACGGGGTGCTCGCCGACGACCTTGGCAGTTTCGCGGAGGAGCTGCGCGGCCGGCTTGCGGCCGTCGATGGCGGGGCCGAGAACATCCGCAGCCTCACCGAAGCGTTGGTGGCGGCGGATGCCGCCTATGATGCTGCTGCGGCGGCGTTGGGCGAGGCCCGGCGCGAGGCGGCCGGGCGGCTCGACGCGGGCGTGGCGGCGGAGCTTGCGCCCTTGAAGATGGAGCGCGCCCATTTCGCCACGGAGATCACTCCGGGCGAGGCGGGGCCGGAGGGTCGCGACCAGGTCGCCTTCACTGTCGCGACCAATCCCGGAGCGCCGGCCGGCCCTCTGAACCGGATCGCCTCGGGGGGTGAGCTATCGCGTTTCCTGCTTGCGCTCAAGGTCGTGCTTGCGCGGGGTGGCGAGGCGCTGACGATGATCTTCGACGAGATCGACCGCGGCGTGGGCGGCGCGACCGCAGATGCGGTGGGTCGTCGGCTCGCGCGGCTTGCGGAGACGGCGCAGATCCTGGTCGTGACCCACAGCCCCCAGGTCGCCGCGCGCGGCGCCCATCACTGGCGGGTGGAAAAGCGCGTCGCGGCGGGGATGACGACATCGACGGTCGTGCCGCTGGCTCCGGCGGAGCGGGTCGGAGAACTGGCACGGATGCTTGCGGGCGAGAATGTTACCGACGCCGCCCGCGATGCCGCCCGCGCGCTTCTGACCGGCTGAGTCTTTCTCAAAGGCGGCGCCCGTTCCGGGCGCCATGAGATCTCTCGCCCCCTGCTGCCGCAGGGGGCTCGGATATGTCTCCGGCGGGGACTCTTGGTGCAAGATGAAAGTGCGACCGCGGTTTCGCCTTGCCGGAAATATCCCCGCCGGAGGCACCTGAGCCGACGCGCGGAACGCGCGGCGGGCGAGGGGAGACAGTGGCCCGCAACGGGCCTCCGCCGGATCACGACGCTGCCGCCGGCTTGCCTGATGCCGGTCTTTCGCATAAGCGGGGACGAACGACTTCCAAGGATCGAGACCCCGATGCGTCTTTCCCGCTATTTCCTGCCCGTCCTCAAGGAAAACCCCGCCGACGCGCAGATCGTCAGCCACCGCTACATGCTGCGCGCGGGCATGATCAAGCAGCAGGCCGCCGGGATCTATTCCTGGCTGCCGATGGGTTTCCGGGTCCTGAAGCGCATCGAGGAGATCGTGCACCAGGAACAGATCCGCGCCGGCCATATCCCGATGCTGATGCCGACGCTCCAGCCCGCCGATCTCTGGCGCGAGTCCGGGCGCTACGACGATTACGGCGAGGAGATGCTGCGCATCACTGACCGCCACAAGCGCGACATGCTCTACGGGCCGACGAACGAGGAGATGATCACCGACATCTTCCGCGCCCATGTCGGCTCCTACAAGGACCTGCCGCTGACGCTCTACCACGTCCAGTGGAAGTTCCGCGACGAGATCCGCCCCCGGTTCGGCGTCATGCGCGGCCGCGAGTTCTACATGAAGGACGGCTACAATTTCGACCTGACCAAGGAAGACGCGCTCCACGCCTACAACCGCCATCTCGTCAGCTATCTCCGCACCTACGAGCGGATGGGGCTCCAGGCGATCCCGATGCGCGCCGACTCCGGTCCGATCGGCGGCGACGACACCCATGAATTCCTAGTCCTCGCCGCGACCGGCGAAAGCGAGGTCTTCTACGACAGCGCCATCACCGACCTGAAGTTCGGCGACCGCGAGATCGACTACGACGATCACGCCGCCTGCCGCGGGGTGCTGGAGGAGTTCACCTCGCGCTATGCCCGCACCGACGAGACCCATGACGAGGCGGTGTTCAACCAGATACCCGAAGAGCGCCGCCGGGTGGCGCGCGGCATCGAGGTCGGCCAGATCTTCTACTTCGGCACCAAGTATTCCGAGCCGATGGGTGCCATGGTGGTCAACGACAAGGGCGAGCGGGTGCCGGTCCACATGGGCTCGCACGGGATCGGCGTCTCGCGGCTTGTCGGCGCGATCATCGAGGCCTCCCACGACGAGAAGGGCATCATCTGGCCCGAGGGTGTCACGCCCTTCCACTGCGGCATCGTCAACCTCAAGCAGGGTGATGCGGCGACCGACGCGGCCTGCGCCGAGATCTACGGCGCGCTGACCGCGAAGGGGCTCGAGCCGCTCTATGACGACCGCGACGAGCGGGCGGGCGCCAAGTTCGCGACGATGGACCTGATCGGCCTGCCGTGGCGGATCACCGTCGGCCCGCGCGGCCTCGCCGCCGGCAAGGTCGAGGTCACCTCGCGCCGCACCGGAGAGAGCGAGGAGATGAGCGTGCTCGCCGCGGTCGACCGGATCGCCGCCCTCTACAAGGGCGTCTGACCCGTGGCCGAGATCATGGCCTTCGGCGACAGCCTGACCTGGGGGTCGCGTCCCGATGGTCTTGGCCGTCACGCGGCGGAGGATCGCTGGCCGAACGTTCTGGCGGCCGGGCTCGAGGGCGTCAGGGTCGCCGCCGAGGGGCTTCGGGGCCGTACCACGGCCTACGACCGGCAATCCGCGTCCTGCGACACGAACGGCGCGCGGGTCCTGCCCGTGCTATTGCACAGCCACGCGCCGCTCGACGCGGTCGTGGTCATGCTCGGAAGCAACGATATCTGGGAAGACCATCCGATCTGGAGGGTCTGGGACGGGCTGATGCGGGTCGTCGAGGTGATCCACCACCATGCCTACCGGCTGCCCGCGCCGCACCGTCCGGACGTGCTGCTCGTCGCGCCGCCGGCGATGGTCGCCTGTGCCGATCCCGATGTCACGCCCTCCAAGATCGCGGCCTCCGAGGCCTATGCCGAGGTCGTGCAGCGGGTGGCCGAGGCCCATGCGCTGCCCTGGTTCGATGCGGGGACCGTGGCGCGGGCCTCGGTGCTCGATGGCGTCCATCTCGACGCCGAGGCGACGCGGGCCGTGGGCCGCGCGCTTCGCGCGCCAGTCGCGGCGCTTCTCTCGGGCCGCGAAACCCGCTAGAGAGGAGCTGGGGCAGGAGGCCAATCGGTGCTCAAGGTTCTAAGTTTCACGGGCGCGCTCGCCGGTGCGGCGGCGCTGTCGCAGTTCCCCGAGTTTTCGCAGCAATACCTGCAGCGGCTCGGCGGGCAGGTCGACGCCCTCGGTCAGATCACGGCGGAATTCGACGCCTCCGCCGAGAAGGCGGGGTTGAGCCGCGACGAGGCGCTGGCGACCATGTCCGGAACCGAGTTCCTCGGCTACCGGCAGGAGGACATGCGCCGCGCCTTCGCGCGCCACGACCGGCTGTCGTCCGACCTCGCGCTCCTGCGCGTCGCCGGGCCATTCGAGCGGGTGCTCCTGCCGCACCGCTTCGCCGATCGCGACCTGCTGGAGGCGACCTTGGCGGATTTCAAGCCGGCGATGCCGGTGACGACCGCCGGTCTGGCGACGGCCGGGGCGGGCTTTGCCGGAGGCTGGGCGGCGGTGGCGGGGCTCCTGTCGCTGATCCTCTCGCCTTTCCGGCGCCGGCGCCTCGACTAGCGGTCAGTTCGCGAGCCCCGCCTCGGTGAGGTAGGTGGCCATCCCCTCGATATTCATCGGCCGCCAGTCGGCATACTGGCCCCAGCCGGAATAGGCGTCCATCGTCACCTCGGCCTGAAGGTCGGCGACCGACTTGCCGGCCTTGAGCCCGTCGAGCACCGCCGCGCGCAGTTCCTCGATATAGATGCGGGTCGGCGCGAGATCGGCATGAGTGCCGATCCGGCCGTGACCGGGCGCGAAGGTCTCGAAATCGAGGCTCTCGGCCTTGGCGATCTGTTGGGTCCAGTCGTCGATATTGGCGGCACCGAAGGTCTGGTAGGGCAGCCGTTCGGGCGAGGACACATCGACGATGAAGCCGACGTTCTCGGGCCGCACCAACACCGCGATCATGTCCTCGCCGTGGCCGGGGCCGAGGTAGGTGAGCTCGAAGGTCTTGCCGCCAAGCTCGAAGCTGTGCGTGTCGGCGAAGCGTTCGGTCGGGGTGACGCCGTCGATCTCGGCGGGCGCGTTTTCGTGCGCGATCACATGGGCGCCCTCGTAGACCGCCCCGCCCGAGGCGTGGTCGGCGTGGGAATGCGAATAAATGAGGTGGGTGACCGGCTGGTCGGTGACCTGGGCCAGGTTCTCCTTCAGCCAGGTCGCGGCCTCGGCGTCGATCGGGTCGACCACGACGGTGCCCTCGCCGGTCGCCACGACCAGCGAGTAGTGGAAGTTGTTCTGGAACCGGTAGACGTCGCCCGCGACGTTCTCGATCGCGCGGGTCGCTTCCTGGGCAAACGCGGATGTCGAGAGCGCGAGCGCCGCAGCGAGCGAAAGGGTGATCCGTGTCATGTCGTCCTCCCGTTGTTCGTGCGCGCGAATGATGCGGGGCGCGGGGGCAGGGGGGCAACGCGCGCGGGCATCACGTTCCGGTGAGCGGTTGCCGGGGCGGCGGGCTTCCGCGCCTTGACCCGGCGCGCCATTCGGCGCATGTGTCCGCCCGACCAGAGAGGGAGCAGACCTTGGCGACCGCGCCGTTTTCCGCCTTCGAATTCATGATCGCCTGGCGCTACCTGCGCGCGCGCCGCGCAGAGGGGGGCGTGAGCGTCATGACCTGGATCAGCCTCATCGGCATCGCGCTCGGCGTGATGGCGCTGATCGTGACGCTGGCGGTCAGGGCCGGTTTCCGGACCGAGTTCGTTGACACCATCCTCGGTTCGAACGCCCATGTCGCGGTGAGCCGCGCGACCTGGGTCGATGAGAACGGCGTATCCAGCCGGGCGATCCCCGAGGCCGAGCGGCTGGCCGAGGCGGTTCGCGCCATCCCCGGCGTCACCCGCGCCGCGCCGATCATCCGCGGCCAGGCGATGGTGACGCTCAACGACCGGTCCAACGTCGCCGAGGTCTACGGCATTTCGCTCGACGATCTGAAGACCATCCCACGGGTCGCGGGCTCGGACGAGGCGCTCGGTGAAATCGAGCGGTTCGGCGAGGGCATGGCGATCGGCGTCGGGATCGCCCGCGATCTCGGGGTCGGCATCGGCGACCGGGTGAAGCTCATTCAGCCGAGCGGGGCGAAGACCGCCTTCGGCACGAGCCCACGCGTCAATGCCTACGAGGTCGTCTATATCTTCTCGGCCGGGCGCTGGGACATCGACCGCACAAGGATCTACCTGCCCTACGAGGAGGCGCAGAGCTTCTTCAACCGCGAGGCCGGGGCAGACGAGATCGAGGTCTATGTCGCCGATCCCGAGGCGATCGACAGCTATGGCCCGGCGCTCTACGAGGCCGGCGGCGACGGCACCATCCTCTGGACCTGGCGCGATTCCTCGGGGGCGTTCCTCAACGCGCTCGACATCGAGGATGACGTGATGTTCCTGATCCTCGCGCTGGTGGTGATGATCGCGGCGCTGAACATCACCTCGGGCCTCGTGATGCTGGTGAAGAACAAGGGCCGCGACATCGGCATCCTCAGGACCATGGGCCTGACCGAGGGCTCGGTGTTGCGGGTCTTCTTCCTCTGCGGCGCGTTCACCGGCGTGATCGGAACGCTGGCGGGCGTGGTCCTTGGCTGCGTCATCGCGCTCAACATCGATGCGATCATGTCGGCGATCAATTGGATGACCGGCGGCGGTGCCTGGGACCCCTCGATCCGCGGGATCTACCGGCTTCCGGCCGAGCTTCGCGCCTGGGACCTGGGGCGTGCGGTCGGGCTGTCGCTGCTGCTGTCGTTCCTTGTCACGATCTTCCCGGCGCGGCGGGCCGCGCGGATGAACCCGGTGGAGGCGCTGCGCTATGAGTGAGGCGGTGCTGGCCCTCCAGGGTATCGAGAAGACCTATCTCAGGGGCACGCCGGGCGAGGTAAGGGTCCTGAACGGGCTCGACCTGACGGTCGGGCGTGGCGAGGTCGTGGCGCTGGTGGCGCCGTCGGGGGCGGGCAAGTCGACGCTCCTGCACATCGCGGGGCTTCTCGATACCGCCGATACCGGAACGGTGTCGATCGGCGGCAAGGTGATGACCGGGCTCTCCGACCGGGCCCGCACGGCTGCGCGGCGGCAGGACGTGGGCTTCGTCTACCAGTTCCACCACCTCCTGCCGGAATTCACCGCCGAGGAGAACATCGTCCTGCCGCAGCTCGCCAACGGCACCGCCAAGGTGGGAGCCGAGGCGCGGGCGCGCGATCTTCTGGCGCGCGTCGGGATCGCGGCGCGGGCGAAGCACCGGCCGGCCGAGCTGTCGGGCGGCGAGCAGCAGCGCGTGGCCTTTTGCCGGGCGCTCGCCAACCAGCCGAAGCTCCTTCTGGCCGACGAGCCCACCGGCAACCTCGACCCGGCCACCGCCGACCAGGTCTTCGACACGCTGATGGAGCTTGTCCGCGAGACCGGGCTTTCGGCGCTGATCGCCACGCACAATCTGGAACTCGCCGCGCGCATGGACCGTGTGCTGCGGCTCGAGGCGGGCCACCTCGCCTGAGCGGGGCCGCGGGACAAGGGAGAACGACAATGCCGACCATTACCATCGCCGAGATCGAGGCGCGCACGACGGACGCGCTGGTCCGCCACGGCGCCGCCGATTGGGTCGCCGCCGAGGTTGCCCGCGCGGTCGGCCGCGCCGAGGCCACCGGCAACGTGATCTGCGGGCTCTACTATCTCGAGAGCTACTGCCAGCAGCTTGCAAGCGGGCGCGTTAAGGGCGACGTGGAGCCGGTCGTGACGCGACCGCGTCCCGGCGCGGTCCGGGTCGATGCGCGGTTCGGCTTTGCCCAGACCGCTTTCGCGCGGGCCTTGCCCGAGGCGCTGGCGGCGGCGCGGGACTGCGGCACCGCCTCGCTCGCGGTGGGGCATGCCCATACCTGTACCTCGCTTGGCTATTTCACCGAGCAGCTGGCGCAGGCCGGGCTGATCGCGATCGGCTTCACCAATGCCTCGCCGATCGTCGCCCCGCCGGGCGGCAAGGCTCGGGTCATCGGCACGAACCCGATCGCCTGCTCGGTTCCCGACGGGAAGGGCGGGATCGCGATGCAGTTCGACTTCTCGACCTCGGCCGTGGCGCTTGGCAAGATCACCATGGCCAAGGCGGCGGGCGAAAAGATCCCGCTCGGCTGGGCCGTCGATGCCGAGGGCAATCCAACGACCGATCCGGCCGCTGCACTGGGCGGCGCGCTGGTCTCGGCGGGCGGTCACAAGGGCTGGGGCTTTGGCCTGATGGCGGAGATTCTGGCCGCGGGCATGACCGGCGGCGTCAACTCGGTCGACGTGAAGCCGCTGAAGGCGCCCGAGGGGCCGCCGCATGATCTCGGCCAGTTCTACCTCATGATCGACCCGGCGCTGTCGCCGGATTTCGCGGCCCGCTTCGCCCGGCTCGCCGAGGCTGTCGCCGCCGACGAGGGTGCGCGGCTGCCCGGCGCCCGGGTCAAGGGCAAGGACAGCGCCGAGGTGCCGGAGCCGCTCTGGAACCTCGTGCTCGGGCTTTGCGGCTAAAACTGATCCGGATCAAGGCGCAGGACGCGCGCCAGCCCTCAGGATGGGCCTGAACCAGACGGAGATTGCCGATGCGCGCCCTTGCTCTTTTGATCCTCCTTGCCGCGAGCCCGGTCATGGCCGCGGACGACACCGCCCTCGGGCGCGACACCTTCCACGGCTCCTGCGCCTCGTGCCACGGCGCCGAGGCGAAGGGCGGCGGGCCGATGTCCGAGATCCTCACGGTCGAGGTTCCGGACCTCACGACGATCTCGGCGCGCAATGGCGGTGCATTCCCCTGGCTGAAGGTGATCCATATCGTCGATGGCCGCACCGGGCTCCGGGGGCATGGCGATCCGATGCCGGTCTTCGGCGCGGTCTTCACCGGCGATACCTCGGTCGCCGATGCGCGCGACGGCACGCCGGTCATCACCTCGGAGCGGGTGCTCGCGGTGGTCGATTACCTCGCCGCGATCCAGGTAACGCCCTGACCCGGTTGCGGGCGGCGTGCTGGCAGGGCAGAGTGGCGCAAAACGGGCAGGAGGGCAGCATGATCCGGACGGCAGTGGCATTTCTCGCGGCAGGGGCTGCGCTTCTGGCCTGCGCGCCTGAGCAGCAGGTTTCGGGTCGGGCTCTTTATGCGGATTATTGCGCATCGTGCCATGGCGCGGGCGGCAAGGGCGACGGGCCGGCGGCAAAGGGGCTCGGCAAGAAGCCGGCCGATCTGACGACGATCGCCGCGCGCAACGGCGGCACCTTCCCGAAGGTGCGAGTGATGTCGGTGATCGACGGCTACACGCGGCGCGGCGACCGCTCCTCGGCGATGCCGGAACTGGGCGTGGCGCTACAGGAAGGTCCGCTCGTCATGGTCGACACCGGCGAGGGCGTGCTGACACCGACCCCTGTGAACCTCGTCGCGCTGGCAGATTACCTCGAAAGGCTGCAAGAATAGTCTTCAAGGCACGACAGATGGGGGAAGGATGCGCGCGGAACTGGCCTATTTCCCGGGATCGCCCTTCGCGCGCATGGGCCGCGTCCTGATCGCCGAGTGGGGGCTTGCCGTGAAGCCGGTGGAATGGCGCTTTCCGCCCCCGGTGGAACTCTTCGCGCTCAATCCGCTCGGACAAGTCCCGGCGCTGCTCTTTGGCGACGAGGCGGTGTTTCCGACCTTCATGATCCTCGAACGGCTCTGGGAGATGGCTGGCTGGCCCGATGAGGGCTACCGCCCCGGTGCCGAACGGCAGATGCTCCTGACGACATTGCAGGCGGGCGACGCGCTCGCCGCCGCCTTCTACCAGGACTGGAGCGGCCTGCGTCCGGTGGCCGAGAACCACGTCGGCTTCGATCCCGCCGCGCGCAACCTCGAACGCTTCGCTCGCACGCTTGACTGGCTCGAGGCGCGCGCCGCCAAAGGCGTGCTGCGGCCGGGCATCACGCTGCCCGGCGTGGCTGCGGCCTGTCTGCTGCTCTGGTCGGAGGCGCGCGGCGGCCCCTACTGGGCCGGGCGGCCGCACCTTTGGTCGATCGTCCGGGCGCTCGCGGGCCGCGACAGTTTCCACGCGACCGTGCCGCAGTCCTGGGCGCCGGTCTGACGCTCAGAGCAGCGCCGCGACCGAGCGGCCGAGCCGGAACGGCGCGGCGAAGGCGACGAGGCAGAGCGCGATCACCTGCAGCGTCAGGATCTGCGAGTTCTCCTGCAGGAACTCCCATTCCGCCTTGAGCCGCCTCAGCTGCTCGATCAGCTCCTCATAGGCGCTCGCGATCACCCGGTATTCCGCGCCGATCGCGACGAGATCGGAATTGCCATCGAGCGCCTCGAGCGCCGCCTGGGTCGTCTCGTCATGGGCGGCGAAGGCGAGGAAAGTCGCCGGATCGAACTGTTCGGCCTCGGCCCGCATCGCGTCCTGGCTCATGCCTCCAGGGCTGTCCGCCTCGCGCGGATCACCGAAGAGGAAGCGCAGCGCCGAGAGTGGCACGGTGGTCTGGGTGACCTCGAGAAAGAGCGGCAGGCCGCGGTTCTCGGCGGTCGAGGCGGAGAGGAACTCGACCTTGTTGCAGAGCGCGCGGACATGGGGCTGGAACGGGCCGGGATGGCGGTCGCCCTCGCAGTGTACCAGCCGGAACCGCGCCGCGTCACGGTCGAAGGCACGGGTCGTGGCATAGGCGATGTCGATCTGGCGGTCGAGCCGGGAACTGTCGGCGGTGTAGACCTCTGCCAGAACGGCGGCAAGCGCCCCGATGCCGCCGAGCAGGACCCAGATCAGGTCGGCGACCTTCCAGGCCCGGGCCTCGGCGCCATGACGGAAGAGCGGCAGCACCGCCGCGAGCCCGGCGCCGAAGCAGAGGGCCAGGAGGAGGAGCTGATTGTCGATGATGAAGGACATGGTTCCCGGCGCCGGTGCTCGTCAAATGCGGATCAGACCGGGTCGGATCGGACGGGGCCGGGCGCTTCCCTCCCCCCCTCGTGGGGGAGGGAGAGGGAGGGGGGCTGACAGCCGGGCGGCGCCCCCCACCCCCATCCCCTCCCCACGAGGGGGAGGGGAGGCTCCCGAACCCGGCCTGTCGCGATGGTTCGATCAGTTTCGGCAGAAGCCTGACCGAGCCGAGGCCTGATGGCAAGCGGTGCGCACTCAGCGCTTGCGCATCGCGTCGAGAAGGGCCGCGCCGAGCGCGCCGGTCGAGGAAGCACCGGAGGGCGCGCCCTTGGGGCCAGCGCTCGTCGGCCACTTCGGGGGCAATGCCGCCGGGCCGCCGGGCCGCGCCCCGCGCGCCGCACCGTCCTCGCGCGCAGAGTTGCCGCCGTCCTTGCGCATGGTGAGCCCGATGCGCTTGCGCGCCACGTCGACCTCGGTCACCCTCACCTTCACGACGTCGCCCGCCTTCACCACCTCGTGCGGATCCTTCACGAAGCGGTCGGCGAGCTGGCTGACATGGACGAGGCCGTCCTGGTGCACGCCGATATCGACGAAGGCGCCGAAGGCGGCGACGTTCGTGACTGTGCCCTCCAGCACCATGCCGGGCTTCAGGTCCTTGATGTCCTCGACCCCGTCGGCGAAACTCGCTGTGACGAAGCTCGGGCGCGGATCGCGGCCGGGCTTTTCCAGTTCCGCGAGGATGTCGCGCACCGTCGGCAGGCCGAATTTCCCATCGACGAACTCCTCGGCCCGGAGCCGGCGCAGCGCCGCCGTGTCGCCCATCAGCGCCCGCAGGTCGCGGCCGCAGGCCTTCACGATGCGGCGGGCGACGTCGTAGGCCTCGGGGTGGACGGCGGAGGCGTCGAGCGGCTCGGCGCCTTCGCGGATCCTGAGAAAGCCCGCGCATTGCTCGAAGGCGCGGGGGCCGAGGCGGGTGACGTCGAGAAGGTCCTTGCGCGAGCGGAAGGCGCCCTTGGCGTCACGATGCGCCACGATCGCCTCGGCGAGGCCGGGGCCGAGGCCGGAGACATGGGCCAGAAGTGGCGCCGAGGCGGTGTTGAGATCGACGCCCACCGCGTTCACCGCATCCTCCACCACGGCTTCGAGTGCGCGCGACAGCCGGTGCTGGTCGACATCGTGCTGGTACTGGCCGACGCCGATCGACTTCGGCTCGATCTTCACCAGTTCCGCGAGCGGGTCCTGCAGCCGCCGCGCGATCGAGACCGCGCCGCGCAAGGAGACGTCGAGATCGGGGAACTCCCGCGCCGCCAGTTCGGAGGCCGAATAGACCGAGGCGCCGGCCTCGGAGACGACGACCTTGGTGGGCGCCTTCACGCCCTTCGGCAAGAGCTTCAGCGTCTCGGCCACCAGCCGCTCGGTCTCGCGGCTCGCGGTGCCGTTGCCGATGGCGATGAGCTCGACGCCGTGGTTCGCGATGAGCTGGAAGATCGCGGCTTGCGCGCCGCGCAGGTCGTTCTTCGGCTGGAACGGATAGAGCGTCTCGGTCGCGACGAGCTTGCCGGTCGCATCGACGACGGCGGCCTTGACCCCGGTGCGGATGCCGGGATCGAGGCCGAGCGTCGCGCGCGGCCCGGCCGGGGCGGCGAGCAGCAGGTCCTTGAGATTGCGGGCGAAGACCTGGATCGCCTCCTCATGGGCGCGGGCGCGCAAGCTGCCGAGCAGGTCGAGCATCATCGTCATCGAGAGCTTCACCCGCCAGGTCCAGCCCGCGACGCCGCGCAGCCACTCGTCGCCCTTTCCGGCGCCGCGCGGGTCGAGTGCGGCCGCGACGATCGCCTCGGCGCGGGCCGCGCCTGCCTCGGGTTCGGGGCCGATGTCGAGCGTCACGACCCCCTCGTTCGAGGCGCGCAAGAGCGCCAGCGCCCGGTGCGAGGGGATGGTCGCCCAGGACTCGCGGTGGTCGAAATAGTCGGAGAACTTGGCGCCCTTCTCCTCCTGTCCTGCGATCACCTTGGCGCTGACCACGGCCTCCTTCTGCATGAAGTCCCGGAGCCCGCCAAGGAGGCCCGCGTTTTCCGCGAGCCCTTCAGCGATGATGTCGCGGGCGCCCGCGAGCGCGTCCTTCACGGTCGGCACCGCCTCGGTCACGAAACCGGCGGCCAGCGCCTCGGGGTCGGTCTTGCGGTCGGCGAGGATCGCCTCGACCAGGGGTTCCAGCCCGTTCTCCCGCGCGATCATCGCCTTGGTGCGGCGCTTGGGCTTGTAGGGCAGGTAGATGTCCTCGAGCTCGGCCTTGGTCACCGCCTTCGCAATGGAAACGGCAAGCTCGTCGGTCAGCTTGTCCTGCGACTTGATCGAGTCGAGGATCGCCGCGCGCCGCGCCTCCAGCTCGCGCAGGTAGGTGAGCCGGTCGGCCAGAGTCCGGAGCTGGGTGTCGTCGAGCCCGCCCGTCACCTCCTTGCGGTAGCGCGCGACGAAGGGCACCGTCGCGCCCTCGTCGAGAAGCGTCACGGCAGCGGTGACCTGTTCGGGACGGGCGCCGATCTCGGTCGCGATGGTCCCGGCGATGCGTCTTGCAGTGTCCAAGGGGCTCCTCCGGTCGGTTGGGACACCCTTCTTAGCCACGCCGCGCGGTCGCGCCAAGGGGTCGTCCACCGATCGCGCCTGGCATGCCCCGCCGACGCTGAAATCCGCCGTCCGGTCCCTGCAGCGCGAACCGCCCGAAATGATCGCTTGACAGAATGCCGCAGGAGGAGTTTCCTCATATTTAAAAAAGTTGCCTAGAATGCGATCCGCACGGCAACCCGGTGTGCGGACGCCACTCACCAGCAGGAGAATGGAATGTCTGACCTCAGTCGGAGAATAGCCGCAATGCACAGGCGCGACGTCCTCGTGGCCTGGGCTTTCGTGATCGGCCTGTGGCTGGCCATCGTCTTCGTCGCGATCGCCACCTGGTCCCTGGCGCCGAGCGGGAGCGCGCGCACGGTGCTGCTGATCGGTGGCGCGACGCTGCTCGTTTTCAATACCGCCGCGATCCTCGCGATGCTCCGGCATTACCGGCAGGACCGCGATTTCATGTACGGGCTCGACATCAAGTTCCTCGATGCCGCCCGCGCGCTGAGGAGGTGAGCACATGGCCCGCTACATCCCCCCGGTTCAAAGCAAGGTCGGCCAGATCATCGACGTGATCGTGCTGCTCGTCCTTGCGGTCGGCGCGCTCTACATCCCGCTCTGGATGGGGCTCGCCGGCAGCAGCAAGGTGCCCGTCCCGGTCGACAACCCGAACTGGGAGAGCCTCGGCCAGACCCCGGCGATGGTCGAGAAATGGGGCCAGCTCGGCTATGCCGATGCGGCCTCGGCGGCCGAGATCATCTCGGCGCGGTTCGACTACAGCTTCAGCCTCGGAAGCCTCGTGCTGATGATCGTGGTGATCGTCGGCTACTACGCGATCATGCTGCGCTTCTCCGAGAAGGAGTTCCGCGAGGTGATTTCCGAGAAATTCGGTGAACGCTGAGGGGGCATCATGGACATCTGGAATCTCATGGAATACGCGGCCTGGGCGCTTTCGGCGGTCTTTGGCCTTTTCATCGTCATCGACTGGCTCAGGACCGACAGCACCTATTCCGAGGAGGTTCTCACCTCCTCGCGGGAAGGCGAGCTCGAGGCCCTGACCGAAGAGCATCACGGATAGGGGCGCGTCATGGTTGAAACTGCAACGCAAATCCCCGCAAGCATCGCCGCGAGCACACCCGAGAAGGTCGGGCTCCTGCGGGTGCTCGGCCCCGCCCATGTCTGGGCGCTGGGCGTCGGCATCGTGCTTGTCGGCGAATACATGGGCTGGAACTTCGCGGTCGGGAAGGGCGGCGCCTATGCCGCGCTGATCGCCTGCTGGTTCGCGGGTGTGCTCTACACCTGCGTCGCGATGATCGACAGCGAGGTCACCTCCACCGTCGCCGCGGCCGGCGGGCAATACACGCAGGCCAAGCACATCGTCGGGCCGCTCATGGCCTTCAACGTCGGGCTCTACCTCGTCTTCGCCTACACGATGCTCGAGGCGGCGAACGCGATCACGGTGGGCTTCCTCGTCGATACCGTGGCGGTGATGACCGGGCATGACGGGCTCGACCAGCGCCCCTTCATCATCCTCGCGATCATGTTCCTCGCCTGGCTCAACTACCGCGGCGTGCTGGCGACGCTGAGTTTCAGCCTGGTGATCACCGCGATCGCCTTCTCGGCGATCATCATCCTCTTCGTCGCCACCGCGCCCTTCATGGGCGAAAGCCCGCTCCGCCATGCCGAGCTGATGACCGATCTGCCCTATGGCTGGCTCGGCGTGCTCGCCTCGATGCATTTCGGGCTCTGGTACTACCTCGGCATCGAGGGCACGACCCAGGCGGCCGAGGAGGTGCGCTCGCCCGCCCGCGCGCTGCCCTTCGGCACGCTCGCGGGGATCATCACGCTCCTCATCGCAGCGACGCTGACCTGGTATGTCTGCGTCGGCCTGATGCCGTGGGAATATCTCGGCCAGGCGGGCGTGCCGCTCTTCGACGCGGCGCGGCTGTCGGGCTCGACCTTCCTGATGGTGCTTCTGGGCATCGGCACGCTCTTCGCCACGCTCGCCTCGGCCAACGGCTGCATCTGCGACGCCTCGCGCGCCTGGTTCGCGATGGGCCGCGACCACTACCTGCCGTCGTGGTTCGGCGCGGTGCATCCGACCTACAGGACGCCCTACCGCTCGATCATCTTCCTCGTGCCGATCGCGCTGATCTTCGCGCTCGGCGCGCCGCTCGACCAGGTTATCACCTTCTCGATCCTCTCGGGGCTTCTGGAATACACATTCATGCCGCTGAACGTGATCCTGTTCCGGCGGAAATGGCCGCTCGACACGATCAAGCGCGGCTACGAGCATCCGTTCCACCCGATCCCCGCGATCGTGCTTCTCTGCCTCTGCGGCGTGGCCTTCTTCGCGGTGTTCCTCGGCTACGGCACCCAACTCGTGGCGATGGTGAGCTTCTACGTCATCGTCTCGCTCTGGTTCCACTTCTGGCGCTACCGCTTCGTGAGCCGGGCGGCGCAGTTCTCCATGCCGTGGCCGCGCCCGGCGGGGTACTGACGACAAGGACCGGCCCGCCCCTGCCGGCGGGCCGGTCGCAACGGGAGGGATGCCGATGGAAAACCTGCTGTTCGGGCTTCTCGCCGCCGGTCTCGGCGCCGCGCTCGCGGTCCAGCTGTGGCGGGGCCGCGGCGCCGGGCGCCGCCGCTCCGCGACCCGCGCGCAGTTCTTCGACGCCTGCGCCGGGCATCTCGGCGACAGTCGGATCACCGTCGCGCCGACCGGTTTCCCGCGCCTCGGCGGACGCTTCCGGGGCCTGCCCGTCGATCTCCAGGCGGTGCCCGACACGCTCACCTTCCGCAAGTTGCCGGCGCTCTGGGTGCTGGTGACGTTGCCCGGACCGCTGCCGGTGCGGTCGACCTTCGACCTGATGATCCGCCCGACCGGGGTCGAGCCCTTCTCGAATTTCGACCGCCTGCCCGATCAGATCGCCGCGCCCGAGGGCTTCCCGCCCGACTGCGCGATCCGCACCGACGCGCCTGCGGACCTGCCCGACGAGGCGCTGCTGCGCCGCCACCTCGGCCTCTTCGCCGCCGAACGCGTCAAGGAACTGATGATCTCGCCGAAGGGTCTGCGCCTCGTCTGGCTTGCCGAGGAGGCCCATCGCGGCCGCTACCTGATCTATCGCGACACCGAGATGGGCGAGACTGCATTCCCGCCCGAGCAACTGATGCCGCTTCTGGACGCGCTCATCGCGCTCAGGGCGGATATCCTCAATTCCGAGATTTCCGAAGAGCGACTGAGCGCATGACCCCGACATCGCAGAGGCCCGTGAACCCCTACCTGGTGCTCGCCGCGGCGATTCTCCTGCCGGGGACCGGGCAGGTCCTGAACCGCCAGCCGGTCCGCGGGCTGACCTTCCTGTTCTTCATGCTCCTGCTCGGCGGTTTCACGCTGAAGACCGCCGCGGCGGATGTCTCGCTCGTCGGCAAGTTCGCCGGCGGGATCTTCGTCTACGCGATGGCGGTCTTCGACGCCTACAAACACGCGCGAATCCGGGCCGAGATCTGGCGCTACGCTGCGAAGACTGGTTGCGCGCGCGCCTGAGCACATACGCAAACCGGCACGACCCCGCGACGACCCGCATGTAGGGTCGCCGTCCGCCGCCCGGATTCTTGTTGCTCAAATTTTCCTATCCTTAATATTTGTTTCTTCGTAGTTGATGTGTGTTCGGGATGGTGCTAGCGTTTTGGTGAGGCGATCCAAGGGAGTCGAAGATGTGCGGGATTGTGG
>NZ_JAWQFN010000049.1:0-3719 GCF_033436765.1 Defluviimonas sp. D31 | reverse complement strand
CGGCCGCGAATTCGAAGCCGACATCGCGATCTCAGACATCCGTTTCTACGCCGCGAAAGAGCCGATCTGACACGACCGGAAATGGTCTGTTTTTTGCCCGGTGTCGCCGGTTACCGAGGTGGATTCCAAGGGGTGGATTCCGGCCAAACTGGATTCCTCGGTGGATTTTACTGTTTTGGTCAAAAATCCACTCTGAAAGACTGCAGACACGACGCAATTATCTGTAAATAAAAACCTTATTGAGGTTTGCGTCGCGGGTGGATTCCGGGTGGATTCCCCGGTGAAATCCACTGTCGCTGGCGATCTTCTGCGCTCAGCCCCCCGCATACACATGGGCCAGGGAGGAACCCTCGGAGGGGNTTATTGAGGTTTGCGTCGCGGGTGGATTCCGGGTGGATTCCCCGGTGAAATCCACTGTCGCTGGCGATCTTCTGCGCTCAGCCCCCCGCATACACATGGGCCAGGGAGGAACCCTCGGAGGGGGCTAACGCAAAACGCCCGGAGCGATGTTCTCCGGGGGCTCTGTCAGAGGAACTGGGCTTGAGGCCGGGCAGGGCGCTGGATAGCGTTTTGGGATGACCAAACATTCGCGCTTCCGGTACTTTAAAACGTCGCCCGAGATCATCCGGCTGGCCGTGATGATGTACATTCGTTTCCCTCTGTCACTTCGCAATGTCGAGGACCTGCTGCACGAGCGGGGCATCGACATCTGCCACGAGACGGTCCGGTATTGGTGGCATCGGTTTGGCCCGATGTTCGCGGCAGAGATCCGAAAACGGCGCGTCGAGGGCATGCGGTCGAGCCGCTGGCGCTGGCATCTCGACGAGGGGTTCGTGAAGATCAACGGCGAACTTCATTACCTGTGGCGAGCCGTCGATCATGAAGGTGAGGTTCTCGAGAGCTTCGTGACCAAGAAGCGTGACAAGAAAGCCGCCCTGAAATTCTTGAGGAAATCACTGAAGCGGCACGGTAGAGCCGACGAATTCGTGACTGACCGTCTGCGCTCTTATGGCGCCGCGCTCGGTGTACTCGGCATTGTCGATCGCCAGGAAACCCGTCGGTGGATGAACAACCGAGCGGAGAACTCGCACCAGCCATTTCGAAGGGGGGAGCGGGCGATGCTCCGCTTCCGGCGGATGCGAACGCTCCAGAAATTCGCATCCGTCCACGCCTCGGTCTACAACCTCTTCAACACGGAACGCAGCCTCCACCCACGCGCCAGTTTCAAACGAAATCGTGCCGCCGCTCTTGCCGAGTGGCGTGGTCTTTGCGCGGGTTAAGGGAAAGCTATCCTGTCCTTGTGGAGACTGGTTCGCATTCGTCTGCCAGCACCCCTCGGAAGCATGATGGACCCTCGCATCAGGGGGGTCCCGTTTGGACGCCGATCACCCCAACACAGGGGTCCTTATTCCACGCCGATCAACACACCAGGCCCGCTCAACGGGGTTTGCTCTGACAATGCCGTCAAAGCTGCTTGCCGAAAGGCAACACGCCGTAAACGCGGCTCTTGAATAACCGCCAGCCCGATGAAGTTGGCTCATCGCGGTACAAAACACTCACGCCATCGTCTTCCAGGTACGTCAGCCAATCAATCCCCCCGGTTTCATCGAGCTGAAGCTTGAACGCATTTTTTCTGAGGTGCCGCTTGAAAAACGGGAGCCATTCCCTCGCAAGAACGGGCGACTCGATCAGTATACCCATTTCATTGTTCAACCAGACAGAACGTGGATCCCAGTTGAAAGACCCCACAAAGAGATAAGACTCGTCGAGAATGAAAGCCTTCGTATGAAGTGACGACTGCGACAAGCCCAGTCCCAACCGTTCGCGGTCTTGGCGTTCAGCGTCCGCTCGGAGTTCGTAGAGACTGACACCGGCTGAGAGCAAATCCTCGCGCGAACGGGCATATTTTCCATAGACTGGCAATACGTCAGTCGAATCCACGGAGTTCGTCAGAATGTGGACATCGACCCCGCGAGCACTCAGCGCCGAAAGATAATCGACGCCTCTCTGGCGTGGAACGAAGTATGCAGATGAAACGTATAGGCTCGATCTTGCGCGGTCGAGATAAGGCAGCAGTTGTCCCGCGACGAGAGTCTCCGCCTCGGCCTCACCAGCGGCTTTTTCCGGCGGATCTGCAATCAGCTTTGCGGGGACCCATGTCAGGTCGAGGCGTGAGCTCCCAATTCTTTTGCGCGCATCCTTTGTCAGAGAACTCCCGAAGGACGATTTCTCGGCCGCATTCGCAAGCGAAGACAGGCGTGTCATCGCTTCTTCAAGTGTCAGGTCATTACGACGGTCCTGTACCGCGACGCTTACCGGCACGGCGTAGGTGCTGTTCCAGTAGTCGTCAAAAGTGCGCGAAACTTGACCCGCGACCGGGCCGGCAACCAAAACATCCAGGTCGTTATAATTGCTGTCCTCTTCGGCTGCGAAATACTCGTTCCCGATATTTCGTCCTCCGACAAGCGATAAGACGGCATCACCTGTCATGGACTTGTTGTGCATGCGTCGCGTCACGCGGTTGAATTCAAAAAGCGACGCGACATTCTTCCCAAAGCCTCGCTTGAAAGGATTGAACAGACGGATTTCGATGTTGGGGTGCTTGTCCAAAGCGGCCGACATCGCGTCGTATTGCGCGACGTCCATATCGTCGATTAGCAATCGAACCCGAACGCCCCGTTCGGCCGCCTTCACAAGGCTCCATGCAAAAAGATGCCCGGCCTCATCATTGTGCAGGAGGTAATATTGCGCGTCGATAGTTCGCTCGGCTTTTTCTGCTATGGCAAGCCGCAACTCAAGAGCCTCCGGACCATCCGCAACGAGTTTAACACCGGTGCGCCCATCTCTCGGATCACCCGCACGCGCAACCGCGCGCGCCAGAAATGTACCCTCCGTGTTCTCAAGCGACCGCGTTACCGTCTTTGTGTAGTCGCCGGGCCCTGTGGCACAGGACGCCAGAAACAAAGCCATGACGGCGAAGAGAGCAGTCCGGCATATGCCAAGCTTTCCTAAGGGCGTGACCGGCTTCGTGAAACGCGACTTGGCAGATTGCATGGTGCCTTCTTTCCTTGAAGTTATTCAGGACCGTAGTTTCTTCAAACTTTTCACATCCGTGAGGAAATACAAGCAACGTCACAAGAGGCGGTCAATCGGCTCATATGGTGTGACCGCCACCCGAAGGCATCGGTGTGCCAAGGTGGGTTTGCGATGATCCACAAAGCAGAGCGGTCATGTCGGAGATTATCACGGTCGGACTCGATTTGGCGAAAAATGGGCGGTGTCAGAGGAACCTGGCTTGCGGCGAGGCAGGACGCCGACTAGGTCATGTTGACAATTGGCGGAGCCAGAGGCGGATCGAGGTTATGTCGATGAAGCCCAGGAAGCTTTCGGCAGTCTTGTCGTAGCGGGTGGCGACACGGCGGGCGTTCTTGAGCTTGTTGAAGCAGCGCTCGACGAGGTTGCGCAGCCGGTAGAGTGTGCGGTCGACGGCCACGCGCAGCTTGCGGGTCTTGCGCATTGGGATGACCGGCACCACGTTGCGAGCCTCCATGGTTTTGCGAACTCTGTCAGAGTCATAGCCGCGATCGGCGAGGAGAACTGACGGTTCGGGCAGGTTGTCGGCCATGACCATGTCGAAGCCAAGGTAATCCGATGTCTGGCCGGGCGTGATCTCGGACCTCATGGGCAGGCCCGCACCGTTGACGCGGAGGTGGATCTTG
>NZ_JAWQFN010000048.1:0-3917 GCF_033436765.1 Defluviimonas sp. D31 | reverse complement strand
GCCCCGCGCCCTCGGCGTCGGTATCGTCCTGGGCCTGGACGTCGAGCACCGCGGTCTGGTTCTCGGGCACCGAGACCGCGGCCAGGCTGGTGATCGCCGGGGCGGCGGAGAGCATTTTGAACTGGCTAGCCGTAACCGAGGACTTTGGCATGAAGCTTGCGATGGTGATGGCGCTTGCCGGGCCTGCTCCGTCGGGATCCCACAACAGGTAGGACCTTCCGTTCCCACCGGTGAATACGAACTGACCATGGCCGACTGCAGTTGCGGACGCGCCGACGACGAACCATCCCGGATCCAATTGGCCGTCTACCAAGCCATTGCCTTCTGTGAGACCGAAATCGGTCGGGTCGATTCCGATCCAATCCTCGGAGGAGGAGTCTTGAATCTTGTCGGCACTTTCCGGATCGGAGCTGATGATAAATGTATCCCGTCCAGATCCTCCATAAAGCTGGTCGCTGCCCTCGCCACCGACGAGAACATCGTCACCGTCGCCGCCCTCGAGGCGATCATTGCCTAGCCCGCCATTTAGCGTGTCATTACCGCCGTTTCCCGCCAGGACGTCGTTTCCATCAAGGCCGAACATCTGGTCGTCGCCAGCGGTGCCCGAGAGACTGTCGTTGAGTTCTGTTCCGACGATGACATTGGGCGGGCACATTCTGACCTCCCCCTCGCGTGACTGGTTGAAAAACCGGTGAACGGATTGATTTACAAGAAAAATTCTGGTGTAAACCCAACCAGAATACGCGGGATATCAAGGGGGTATTATAGCTCTTTACCCTTCCGGTCAGTATCGTACCAAGGTAGTAACTCTTTCGCGGCCATTGTCGCGGAACTCATGCGCCAAGACCGATTCGCTCCCGTAAGTCGCCGCGACGACCGGACCATCACCGAAGCTCGGTTCTGACCTCTGCCGGTCTCCAGCGACGAGAATACGGATCGTGACCGAGCAGGCGAAGGATGACGCAGGCCATAAAGGCCGCAATCTCCCGGTGTCCCTGAAAATCGGACCCATCGTGCCGGACATCGGCGCATCGCGCGACAAGACCATGCCGGGCGAAGGTCGGCGGCGATCCGCCTGAGGCGCGCGCTCCCCCCTCAGTCAGCTTCTACTGTCGCATCTCTGACGGCTGAAGCCCGCTGCGTTCCTTTTGCAACTTACATTGGTCTGCCGCAGGATTTGATCCTCCGGCAGACCTTCATAGCGCCGAGACCGTCGTTGGCCCGCGTCGGGAGGAGCTCGATTAAGTCGTTCGCTGAACCTGGGCATTTCCCTCGCTTTGCCTGTCAGGGGCATTGCGACGTTACACCCAGGCCCGGCGGCCCGATTTTTTCGAGGCAGGCGGGCCGAAAACTAGGCGCGGAGCCGTTCGCCGTCCGGGTCGAAGGGCGGGCGGTCGAGGACAGCCCCGCGATGCGGCCGGCCGAGGATCATCACCTCGACCTCGGTTCCCGGCGCCACGCCCCGCAGATAGGCGAGCGCGAGGGACTTTCCGACCGAGTAGCCGTAGGCGCCCGAGGTCACGCGGCCCACGGGCTTGCCGCCCGCGAGGAAGATCGGCTCGCCCCCGGTCGCATCCGCTTCCTTCACGTCGAGCACCTCGACCATGGACAGCGACTCGCGCGGAGCGCGGTCCATCAGCGCGGCATAGGCGGCCTTGTTCAGGAACTCCTTGTCCATCTTGATCAGTGGCGCGAGCCCGGTTTCCTGCGGCCAGTACTCGGGGCTGTATTCGCGGCTCCAGGACCCGTAGCCCTTCTCGACGCGCAGGCTCATCAGCGCCCGCGACCCGACCGGACCGGCGCCGACCGCCTTGCCGGCTTCCAGAAGCGCGGCATAGAGCGCGGCCTGATCCTCGGTCCGGCAATGCAGTTCCCAGCCGAGATCGCCGGTGAACGAGACCCGGATGGCGACGACCTCGACCCCGGCCAGGGTGATCCGCGCCGAGCGCATGAACGGGAAGTCCGCGGTCGCGAGCGAGGCGTCGGTGAGCCCCTGCAGGAGCGCCCGCGATTGCGGCCCGGCGACGTTGAAGCCGCACATCGCCTCGGTCCGGCTCTCGAAACGCACGGTCGCGGGGCGCGCGACGGCGTCGAAGAAGCGCTTGTGGTAGCGTTCGGCCATGCCGGAGCCGACGATCAGGAAGTCCTCCTCGCCGAGCTTCGTCACCGTGAAATCACCCGCGATCCCGCCCCGCACGCCGATGAGCGGCGTCAGGCAGGACCGGCCCACCGCCTTCGGCATCCGGTTGGCGAAGAGCGCGTCGAGCCAGTCCGACGCGCCCGCGCCCGTGACCCGGTACTTGGCGAAGTTGGAGATGTCGATGATCCCCGCGCGGTCGCGCAGCATCCGGCATTCCTCTCCCACTGGGCCCCACCAGTTCTGGCGCGTGAAGCCGTTGGTGTCGGTCGTGCCGGTCGTGTCGGAGAACCACAGCGGGTGTTCCCAGCCGTAGTTCAGGCCGAAGACCGCGCCCAACGCCTTCTGGGTCTCGTAGACGGGCCGGGTGCGGACCGGGCGGCCCGCCGCGCGTTCCTCGTTCGGGAAGTGGATCTTGAAGCGGTTCGCGTACTGGTCGCGCACCCGCGCTTTGGTGAAGGCCTTGTCCGCCCATTCGCCGAACCGCGCCACGTCCCAGGCGAACATGTCGTACTGGCTCTCGCCGTCGACGATCCACTGCGCCGCCATCAGGCCCATTCCGCCCGACTGCGAGAAGCCGGGGATGATGCCGTTGCAGCAGAAGTAGTTCTTCAGGTCGGGATGCGGGCCGTAGAGCACGTTGGCATCCGGCGACCAGATCATCGGGCCGTTGATGACCCGCTTGATCCCGGCCTCGCCGACCGCCGGCACCCGGTCGATGGCGCGCATCATGTTCTCCTCGATCCGCCCGAGGTCGTCGGGGAAGAGGTCATGCGCGAAGTCGAGCGGCGTACCCTCCTCGGCCCAGAAGCGCATGTCGCGCTCGTAGGCGCCGATCAGGAGACCCTTGCCCTCCTGCCGCAGGTAGTATTCCCCGTCGCGGTCCGCGACCGAGGGCAGGCGGCGGTCCATGTCGGCGATGGCCTGGATCGTCTCGGTGACGAAATACTGGTGCTCGGTCGGCTGCAGCGGCAGCGTGATCCCCGCCAGCGCGGCCACTTCGCGCCCCCAGAGACCGGCCGCGTTGACCACCCAGTCGGTGCGGATGTCGCCCTTGGGTGTGCGCACGATCCATGTCCCGTCGGGCTGCTGCTCGGTCGCGGTCACCGGGGTGAAGCGGTGGATTTCGGCGCCGCGCTGGCGCGCACCCACGGCATAGGCATTGGTCACGCCCGACGGGTCGACATTGCCGCCCGAGGGTTCGAACATGATGCAGCGGATGCCGTCGAAATTGACCAGGGGATGCAGCCGCTCAGCCTCGTCGCGGCTGACCTCGTGGAAGTTCAGCCCGTAGTATTTCGCCTTGGCCGCCTGCAGGCGCAGCTGGTGCTCGCGCGCCTCGGTCTGCGCGAGGTAGAGCGACCCCGGCTGGAACACCCCGCAGCCCTGGCCGGTCTCGGCCTCGAGCGTCTTGTAGAGATCCATCGTGTAGTTCTGGATCCGGGTGATGTTGTTGTTGTCGTGCAGCCCGTGGATGTTGGCCGCCGCGTGCCAGGTCGAGCCGGAGGTCAGCTCGTCGCGCTCAAGCAGGACGACATCGGTCCAGCCGAGCTTGGTGAGGTGATAAAGGATCGAGCAGCCGATGACGCCGCCTCCGATCACGACAGCCTGGGCATTGGTTTTCATGTGTAAGCCTTTCGGGAAATCGTCGTTTGTATGGGTACTGCGGGAGGGGCTCACGGCTCGTCGCTGCCGATCTCTTCTTTCCGGCGGGCGACATAGGCGTCAAGCGCCTCGCGGATGGCGGGGTCCAGCGTGGGCTCTTCGTAGTCGCGCAAGG
>NZ_JAWQFN010000047.1:0-4682 GCF_033436765.1 Defluviimonas sp. D31 | reverse complement strand
ATACAATCTCGTTCCGTGCGGGCCAAATGGCGCGGGGTGGAGCAGCCCGGTAGCTCGTCAGGCTCATAACCTGAAGGTCGTAGGTTCAAATCCTACCCCCGCAACCACCGTTACTTGCCGAACGCCCACGCCACCCGCGTGGGCGTCGGCGTTTGTGGCTTTCCCCTCGCCGCAGAGCGACAGGATTGCGCCGAGCTCGCCGTAAAGCTCGAGCCGGTTTCCGTCTTTCGTGGGATGGATCACGATCTTCTCGATCAGCCCGCGCAGGATCTCCGCGGCTCCGGCGCGCGCGTCGTCCTGATTGAGCGCTTCGGCCAGGGCCTCCACCTTTGCGCGATAGACCTCGTAGAGGCCCGGATGCAGCGCCACGGGGTCCGGTTCTGGGACGGCCGCAAGGCGCGCCCCCATTTCGGCCTTCTGTGCCTCGAGCCTGTCCATCTGCGCCTTCATCGCGGGATGGAACATGCCCTGGGTGATCGCGGTAACAACATTGGCGATCTCGCGCTCCACCCTTGCAAGCTCGCGCTCCAGCCCGCCGCGCGCGGCGCGGGCTTGCTGACGCTCCTTCTGTGCTTCGCGCTGGTATTCGGCGAGGAACTCCTCCACGAGCTCGGGCGCCATGAGCCGGTCCTTCAGGCCGGCGAGCACACGTTCCTCGACCTCCGCCCGCTTGATCGATCTCCGGTTGGTGCAGGTGCCGCGATTGCGCGCGGCCGAGCAACCGTAGCGGCTGTCGCTGATCATGATGTAGCCCGCGCCGCAGCAGCCGCAGGCCAGAAGCCCGGACAGCAGGTAGCGGGTCCGTCGTGCGCCCTCGATGCGGGGCGCGCCTGGTCCTTCGTCGCGCACGGCCAGTATGTCGTCGCGGATCGCGCCTTGGCGAAGCTTTACGCGCTGCCAGAGTTCGTCGTCGATGATGCGAAGCTCCGGCACATCTTCGGCAATCCAGTCCCCGGGCGGGTTCGGCCGGGCCTGGCGCTTGCCGGTGGCAGGATCCTTGACGAAGTGCTGGCGGTTCCACACGAGCCGGCCAATATAGAGCTCGTTGTTGAGGATGCCGGTGCCGCGCTTCCAGTTCCCCGAGATCGTCGAGAACGACCAGGTCGACGAGCGGGGGCCCGGGACACCCTCGGCATTGAGACCGATGGCGATCGCCCTCGCGCTTTCCCCGCCGGCATAGGCAACGAAGATGCGGCGCACGACTGCCGCCTCGGCCGCGTCGATCGCTCTGTCCCCGGTGGTCAAGCTGCCGTAGGGCAGCGGCTGACGGTCTAGCCGGTAGCCGTAGCTGATGCCGCCCGCCGACTTGCCGGCACGCACACGGCCCTCGAGCCCGCGATGGGTCTTCTGGGCGAGGTCTTTCAGGAACAGGGCGCCCATCGTGCCCTTCAGCCCGATGTGCAACTCGCTGATCGCGCCTTCGGCCACCGTGTGGGTGACGACGCCGTTGAAGGTCATCTGCTTGTGAAACCCGGCAATGTGCTCCTGGTCGCGGCTGATCCGGTCGATGCTTTCGGCAACCACCACGTCGAAGCGGCGGGCACGCCCGTCTTCCAAGAGCCTCTGGAAGCCTGGCCGGAGATGGGACGCGCCGCTCATCCCCATATCGGAATAGACCTCGGTCAACCTCCAACCGCGTTCCTCGACGAGACGGCGACAGATGCGTACCTGGTCCTCGATCGAGGCCTCACGCTGCATCTCGGTGGAGTAGCGGGCATAGATCACCGCGCGCATATCCTGGGCCTTTCCTATGGCTTATAAATCCTGGCCCACCCGATTATGCGCATATTGTGATGCTTGTCCGCAAGTTTCGATTGCAACCCGTTGCAGCATCGCAGAGCTGCACTTCCCCCCAACAGGCAGGCGCTGCTAACTTGATGATGAATGCGGCTTGACGCACCGAACCGACGACGCCAAGTTCTACCAATTGAATTCGTGAGGGAAAGATGGTCGATAGAGCGGCGATTGAAGGTTGGTGTGCAAAAGGGCAGCTGCCAAGCCAAGAGGACTTTTTCAATGCGTTGCTTGATGAAACAGAACTATTTACAGACATTGAGGGCCAACATTGGGATTTTAAAGACCAGTGGCCATTCTCGTATTCAGACAGCTACTTTGGCGGGATTGCTCGACTGATATGCGCTTTCTCAAATTCCGGCGGTGGTCTAATAATATTCGGTGTCAATGACAAAACGAGAGAGGGTGGAAAGAATAGAGTCCGCCCAAACATCGACAAGCTTCAGCTTGCCTTTAATCAGTTGACTGATCGGAGCTTTGAGTTCGACTTTAAGACGTACACCGGACAAAAAGAGACCGACAGGGTAGATGTCTTGCTTGTAAAGCCGCGCGCCCGCCACACAAGGCCACTGCGGTTCAATAAAGGGCTAGATAAATATGCGGCAGATATTACCTGGGTGCGATTAGGAAACGAAGTGCAGAGAGCACAGCCACAACACTACAGTAGCCTCTTTATTTCATCCGAGCCAGACGGGGTGGAAGGCTCAATTCCACCGTCTTCCGCTCAAATTAAGAGATTTATAGGCCGTGTTGAAGCAATGACAGAGCTCTTCGATTGGGTTCAGAACTCAGATGAGCCAAGAACCTACCTATACGGAAAAGGCGGATCAGGAAAAACTACAATTGCACGTGAGTTCGCAAGGTTAGTAAAAACGTCCGGTCGATCCCTGAAGATCGAAGGAACAGATCAAGTCGACATTGTCCTATTTCTGAGTGCCAAAGAGAAAGAGCTCGTATCCGTTGAGGCGGAGATCGTTACGCTAGATGAACCTGATTTCTTTGATGAGGCTACGTTACTAAAGAAAATAATTCAGCTTTCTGGAGGTGAGCCGGACTTAGACAGCACTAGTACTACAAACATACAGGAATATAGAAAGATTCTTTTAGAATATTTTGATCAATTTTCATACCTGATAGTCGTCGACGACATTGATACTCTGACAACAAAGGGAATTGACCCCGGTTCGGACTTCCTATTTAGGGCATTAAGCAGAGCGAAAAAGAGATCAAAAATACTCTACACAACAAGAAATGCGCCGTCGCAATCTCTTCATAACTCTATTGAAGTTCCAGGGCTTTCTGGCGACGATTACGAACATTTCGTCGACGAATGTGTTTCCAGATTCAAGGCTCCGAAACCTGATAAAGAGTTCCGCGAAATTCGACTGCCGAAACTTTCTGAGCGTCGCCCTCTTGTTATTGAGTCTATTATTGCCCTTTCACGTACGGCCGGCGGTTATGAAGGTGCGGAACGACTTTTTTCGTTGAACTTCGGAGAGAATGTTAGAGACTACGTATTTTCCCGTGAATGGGACTCACTGTCTGACGGCTTGGAGAGACCGTTGCTGGCGGTTTTGGCGGACCTCAATAAGCCTGCAACATTTGAGGATATTAAAATAGTTCTGCAGGCTGGAGACTCTACGGTTCGCGATGCAATTGGAGCTGTGCGTGAGATGTTCTTGACCGTGGACGACGCCGGGGAGAATGCACTTTACTCTCTTGCACCCTTGACGCGTGCCTTTGTTAATTCAAAGAAGATTAGTCTAAAGCTTTACCCGGCCGTAAAAACAAGAGTTCAGAACTACCGAAAATCTATAAAAATTACTTCACCAGAAGTTGCCAGATTAATCTCCAGAGTCCGATATCTAGTTCCTCTAAGATTTTCTTATCACACTGATGATAAGCTGCGTGCAGCTTTGCAGATCGTGCGGGATTCTAGACTGGAAGTGCAAGTTACTGAAGATCCTGTATTCCGATCTTTGAGGGGGTATGTGGAGTCTCTTCAATCGCGTCCTAATTTGCCGCTTGTTCGAGATGATTTTTCGTATGCGATCCAGATGAATCATGAACCAGAATGTGAGGAGCTTATGGCATGGTTTGGGGCAGAGAAGCGATCTGGAATAATTGGAGATCAACTTTTTAAAATTACGGACACGGTGATTTCCGGCAGGAAATACACAGAGGACGAAAAAGTTGGCATGATTAGCAGGAAGGCAACAACGGCATATAACCTGGCTAGACAGAAGCTAAGTAGTGACCCGGAGATCTCGTTAAAAGTTTTTCGGGATAGCTTACTGCTTCACCTAAAAGCATTTAAGATAAATGCTCTTTCGGGATCGCCGATGTTAGACGTTTCCGAAAAGTACGCGCGCAATACTTCGGATCAGTGGTTCCGCCTTCTTTCAGAAGAAGAAAAGTGGATCCCATTGCAGAGCCTTGCCGTTCTTGAACGCGACAGCGATGGTTATCTTGATCCTATTTCCGAGCCATTTATACTTTACTTGGGTAGGATGACCCGGAGCGCGCTATTTTCAGGTGAGCGAGCGCGGATGCATAATCAGGCCAAAAGCCTTTTAATGCATACCTTTGATGGCAAGAAGTGGATGGACACAACAATAGTTCCACGGATAGTAGAGTCTCTGACCTCTCTTGTCGAGGCAACCAAGGTGAAAAAGTAAGTCTCCATTTTTTTGAGGTGGCCGAGCGAGGCGGCAAGTTACTTTCTGGGTGGGTCAAAAATGCGCGGTCGGATTCTCCTGCTTTTCGCCCGTGCATTTTTGGCTAGGCTCCAGACCCATTGATTTCCGACTTTCGGCGTGATTCAGGCTCCGCAAGGAGACCTGAGCATGAGCAACCTTTTCTGGCTGACGGACGAGCAGATGGCGCGT
>NZ_JAWQFN010000046.1:0-5005 GCF_033436765.1 Defluviimonas sp. D31 | reverse complement strand
GCGCCATCTGCTCGTCCGTCAGCCAGAAAAGGTTGCTCATGCTCAGGTCTCCTTGCGGAGCCTGAATCACGCCGAAAGTCGGAAATCAATGGGTCTGGAGCCTAGGCTTTGTCGCTGGTTTATTACGGGCCGCGGGAACGCGGCCCGTATGGTGTTCACTACCCGCCAAGAGCTCAGATGTTGCCCACCGACATTTCGCCGGCGATATGGTCAGCTTGGCGAATTGCAAGCGCCACGATCGTGAGCGTTGGGTTCTCGGCCGCGCCGGTGGTGAACTGGCTGCCGTCAGAGATGAAGAGGTTGGCGATGTCGTGGGTCTGGCCCCACTTGTTGACAACGCCCTCCTCAGGGTTCTCGGACATCCGGTTGGTGCCGAGATTGTGGGTCGAAGGATAAGGAGGGGTCGGGAAGGTGCGTGTCGCGCCAACCGCCTCGTAAATCTTGATCCCCTGCTGGTAGGCGTGGTTGCGCATCGCGATGTCGTTCGGGTGATCGGTGAAATGCACGTTCGCCACCGGAAGGCCCCACTGGTCCTTCACGTCCGAGAGCGTAACGCGGTTCGTGGCCTGCGGCATATCCTCGCCCACGATCCACATGCCGGCCATGTTCTCGTAACTGTCGAGCGCCGATGTGAAGGCGCGGCCCCAGCCGCCGGGATTAAGGAACGCCGCCATGAACGGGATGCCGAGCGACAGAGTCTCAAGTTCGTAACCGCCGACGAAACCACGCGACGGGTCGTGACGCGCCTCGTCCTGGACGATCCCGGCCATCGTCGTGCCGCGCCACATGCGGACCGGCTTGTCGAAGCTCGCATAGACCGATCCGGTCGTGTGGCGCATGTAGTTGCGACCGACCTGATCGGAGCTGTTGGCGAGGCCGTTGGGGAACATCGACGAGGCCGAGTTCAGCAGCAGACGCGGGCTTTCGAAGGAGTTGCCGGCGACGCTGACGATCCGCGCCTTCTGCATCTGTAGGTTGCCGTCCTTGTCGAAATACTCGACGCCCGTCACCTTGCCCGACTCGTCGTGGAGTATCCGCGCGACATGGGCGCGCTCGCGAACCTCAAGGTTGCCTGTTGCCTCGCCGCGCGGGATGTCGGTATAGGCGGCTGACCACTTGGCGCCCCACTTGCAGCCTTGGAAACAGAAACCGGTCTGCTGGCACGAGATCCGGCCGTCATAGTCGGCCGAGTTGATCGCCATCCGGCCGGTATGGACTTCGGTGTAGCCGAGCGCCTTGGCGCCTTTCTCGAAGACCTTGAAGTTGTTGTTGCCAGGCAGGCCCGAGCGGTCGCCGGTTCGGGTGACGCCGAGCTTCGCTTCGGCCTTCTCGTACCAAGGCGCCATCTCTGCGGCGTCGATCGGCCAGTCGAGAAGACTCGCGCCCGCGACCGCTCCATAGGTGGTTAGCGCCTTCCACTCATGCTCCTGAAAGCGGATCGAGGCGCCTGCCCAGTGGGTCGTGGTGCCGCCGACAGCCTTCACGATCCAGGCTGGAAGGCCCGAGAAGTCCTTTGCCACGCGCCAATCGCCCGACGTTGTGCGCGGATCGGTCCAGGCAAGCTGGCCGAAGCTTTCCCACTCGTCGTTGATGTAGTCGTCCGGCAGGTAGCGCCCGCCGGCCTCCAGCGCGACAACGCTTACGCCCTTCTGGGCAAGCTCATTGGCAAGAACGCCACCGCCGGCGCCCGTACCGATGATTACGACCACAGAGTCGTCGTTCAGTTCAAAAGGTGCAGCCATAGTTCTGTTCCTCTCCTATGGCTCAGAGCCAGTTGATGTCGTCGAAGCCGCGGTTGATGTAGCCACCCTGGCTGTAGGACTCACCCTCGTAGCCAAAGATCGGCCAGACGGCCTTCTGGTTGTAGAGCCCGGTCACGAGCCCGCCGCGGACCGTCTGGAAGAACAACGCGTCTTCCATGGCCTGTAGCAGCTTCACGCGCTCCTCTTCCCAGCCAACCATGACATAGCTTGGATAGCCGGCCGCCTGCGCCGCGGCATCGAGCGCGGCGACACCCTCGGCGACCATGACCTTCTTGTCCTCGGCGTCGTAGCCTCTCACCGCGATAGCGTAGAACTCGTCGGCAATCCGATCGTGAGGGTAGATGTCGCGCGCCATCTGCAGGAGCGTCGTCATCTGCTCAGGCGCGATGATGGATACCTCCATCGCCCAGCTCGCGTTCGGAGCGGCGATAAAGCCGGCACCCGCGACGGCCAGCATGCCTGCGGCACTGGCGCGTGACAAAAGCGCGCGCCGGGTTAGCCCCCTTGGGCTGGTATTGATCGTCATGAAGTCTCCTCCCTCTGAAGAAAAAGCGCGACCGCTTCCGGCCGCGCGAATTCACTATTTCGTCAACGGAAGCGCCCGCCGCGCTCGATCATTTCGATCTGGTAGCCGTCGGGATCGGTCACGAAGAAGAAGCGCGCAATAACCTCGCCGGCCGGCGCGAAAGACACGAGCTTGCGTGGATTGAATCCCTCGGATTCGAAGCGCGCATGTTCAGCGTCGAGATGATCGACCGTAACGGCGAGGTGACCGTAGCCGTCGCCGAGGTTGTAGGGCTCGGTCCGACCCTTGTTAATCGTCAACTCCAGTTCGAACTCGCTCTCGGGATTGCTCAGGTAAACGAGCGTGAAGTCCGGAAAGTCGAGCCGGTCGGACACTTTCAGACCGAGCGCCTTCTCGTAGAAAGCAACGGAACGGTCCTCATCGATGACGCGGATCATGGAATGGATTGTCTTGGCCACACGGCCCTCCCGAAAGCTGTTTCACTTCTCGGGAAAGGGTAACTTCGGCCATGCGGGGGCTTGGTAGTATGGACTTACTACCACCCCGATTTCTTGCGCGGCAGTATCGGAACCTATTCTGCCGCCATCAGAGATGGCCGCTCAGTCGCAGACGACTCGATGAATACGAGGCACGCACAGCGCAGGAGGGACGTAAAATTCTCGGGTTCGCCGCGCAGTTCAAGAACCTCCGAATGCAGCTTCGAGACGAAGCATGGCGTCGTTACGCCTTCGGAGGCGGCGATTTGGTCGAGAATCATCCAGAAAGAGTGCTCCAGCCGGATGCTCGTACTCTGGCCGTTCAGCCGGAGCCGCCGGGTTTCGCTTGCATAGCGCCGGGGATCCTGCCCGGCAAAGACGTTACACATCGTGCTTCTCCCCCAAGCCTAAGCGAAGACCACTGAAGGGCCGAAACCGGTAAATCGCGACGACACATTGAATTTCGTATACGAAATTTCATACTCTGTCTATTAGGTTGACATATCGGATTCGCTATCGGAGACGGGAGGGAATTTCTCGACTTCCCACGGGGCGCACGAAACGAAGAGGAGCCATGGAGTCGATCACGTCACCCAAGTCGCTCGTCGAGCAGACCTACGAAATCCTACTGAACGCGATCTGCACGGGCGAACTCGCTCCGGGCGAACGCCTCGCGCAGGATCAGATCGCGGCGCAGCTCAACGTGTCGCGCCAGCCGGTGAACAGTGCAATCTCGATCCTCAAGGCCAACCGCTTTGTCGAGGATACCGGGCGCCGCGGGGTCATCGTCGCTCCAGTCGACAACAGCCTTTTCCAGTCGATTTTCGAGTTCCGCGCCGTCATTGAGCCCTTCGCCGTGCAACTTGCGGGTGCGCGACTGCCGAACGACGCTCGCCGCGAAGCCGAAGACGTGGTTCGTCAGGGACGGCAAGCAGTGGAAACCCGCGATGTGCGCGCCTTGCTTCAGGCGGATGTCGAGTTTCATAACATGCTCTACAGGTGGAGCGGCAATCCGGTGATAGAGAACACGATGCGCGGCAACTGGCATCACATTCGCCGCTCGATGGCCGAGGTCTTGCGCGATCCAGGCGCCGCGGCGCCGGTCTGGGACGAGCACGCCGCGATCGCCGAAATGCTACTCGACGGAAGGACGGAGGACGCGGCCGCTCTTATGAAGCTCCACATCACGTTCGCCTACGAAAAGATCCGCGCAGCGATGTCGAACAACGCGCCGGACTAAGTGTTTGACCCCAGGGTTTGATGGTGCGATCCATTCGTCGGAATGGAAGGACACACTACGGGAAAGGTTCGTCACGGCAGCGCCACGATCGAGCTAGCGAGGCGCCAGCGGTTCGAGCCCGCTGGCGAGGGTGTGAATCCCGGAGACAAAATGGACAGCGTAAACGGTCGGATGTTCTGACTGTCGCGGAGTAATATTCCGCATCTTTCGCCTGAGGCAACGAGCTGAAGGCGGGGAGATGTATGCTGTNTGTGAATCCCGGAGACAAAATGGACAGCGGAAACGGTCGGATGTTCTGACTGTCGCGGAGTAATATTCCGCATCTTTCGCCTTAGGCAACGAGCTGAAGGCGGGGAGATGTATGCTGTGGACCTTTACGGACGGGTGCGGCTGGCGTGCCATGTCGGCGGAATGAGCAAGAGCGAAGCGGCGCGGATGTTCGGCATCGACCGCAAGACGGTGGCGAAGATCCTGAAGCACTCGGTGCCGCTGGGGTATCGTCGGTCGAAGCCGCCTGTCCGGCCGAAGCTCGATCGGCGGTGTCAGATGACCCTAGCTTGCGGCGAGGCAGGGCGCCGACTAGCGTCGCTGGTGGTGTCAGACCAATTCGAACCCGTCTCCACAAGGGCAGGATCGCTGTCCCTCATGACGCGCCGAGGCCGCGCCACTCGGCGAGAGCAGCGGCGCGGTTCTTCTTGAAATTCACCCTCGAATAGAAGCTGCGCTCCAAGTTGATATGGTTGAAGACGGAGGCGTGGACGGACGCGAACATCTGCAGACTTCGCATCCTCCGAAATCGCTGCATTGCCCGTTCTCGTCGTCGGAACGGCAGGTGCGAATTCTCCGCCCGATTATTGAGCCAGCGACCAGTTGCCTGGCGGTCGGCCGCACCGACCTCCTTCAATGCGGCGCTATAGGAGCGCAGCTTGTCGGTGACGAAAATGTGCGGGCGACCGTAGCGCTTCATTGATTTCTTGAGGAATTTCAATGCCGCCTTCTT
>NZ_JAWQFN010000045.1:0-5010 GCF_033436765.1 Defluviimonas sp. D31 | reverse complement strand
GAGTGAACCCTGCCGGGACACAGATGCCAGCGCGGTCAAGCCGCCTGAAGGACTTCACATATGCAACCCGATTAGCGAAGACGGGTTCGAATTGGTCTGACACCACCGTTCGAATTGGTCTGACATCACCAAGCTTTAAGTAGGCAGGGGTGACCTGGGCATTGCACGACCGCCTAGAGGGTTTCCCAAACATCGCGGCCTGTCTTGTCAAGACGATCGAGCGAGCAGAAGAGCGACAGTGTCAGCGTGGCTTCCCAGCTTTCGCCGCCTACCCGAATGATTCGCCCATCCGCGATCTCGTCGGCGACGACGCTTTCGGGAAGCCAGGACAGGCCGCTGCCCGAGAGCGTACGACGCTTGATCGCTTCTGTAAGTGCGTCCATGTAGCACAACGCGAGCGGCGGTTCGCGCCGTCCGATCGTCTGGTCGACCACGGTACCGAGAAAGCTTGAAGGGTCATAGCCGAGATAGGGCATCGGTGTGGCATTCACAGAGTCCAGATTCCAACCACGGCGGCGCGCGACTTCAGCCTGAGCCACCGGGAAGATCTTTTCGGTGCCGATGTCTTTTCGCGTGAACTGCGCTCCGTCGAAGATCGGCTGAACATCGCGGTGGCTGTAACAAAGCAGGAAGTCGCAGGCGCCGTCTGACAACATCTGGCAACAGGCGCGCAGGTTGTCCGAGTAGACCCGGACGCGCAAGTTCGGGATGTCGCGCTCCATCTGGCCAATGCGCCGGGAGAGGTAATTGACCGAGATCGTGTGCAAGACCGCAAATCGCTGGAACGCGGTGACTCCCCGCTCTTGGGCCCGGATCGTCTGGCGGATATCGGTGATTTCCGCGATGGCATTGCGGGCGACCGGCAGGAATTGTTGCCCTGCCTCCGAAAGCTGGACCGGATAGGTCGATCGCTTGATTAGCGGGACACCGATCCAGTTCTCGAGCGCCTTGATCCGGCGGCTGAAGGCAGGCTGGGTGATGTTGCGCTCCTCAGCCGCTCGCGTGAAGTTCAACGTCCGCGCGAGGCAGACAAAATCCTGCAGCCAATTCAGATCCATCGGCACCTCCCGTTTCAGCTGATCCTACATCGCTCAGAGAACTATGCGAATTCGGTATGGTTGGATGACATGTTTGAATTGGCGCGGTTTGCAAGAGCCTGCGTAGACTTTCTATCAGGCTGCGCCCGCCGCAGTCGGCAAGGGCCATCGGTATCAATGATTGTCGAAAGGCCTGCTAAAACAGGAGAGGACCATGACACCGAAATTCATCAGCACAAGTGCGCTTGCCATCGCGACGATGGCCGCATTGCCTGCAACTGCCGAGACCACGGTACGTCTCAGCACTTACGTGAACGAAGCTGATATCCGACACGAAGGCTTTACGCATTTTGCCGGTCTCGTTGCCGAGAAGACCGGGGGCAGCGTGAAAGTCGAGGTATTCCCGTCGTCGACACTTCATGGCTGGTCCGAAGGGGTCGATGCGCTTCAGGGCGGAGTTTCGGACATTTCGTGGATCAACGCGGACAACCGGCTACCGTGCTACGCCGTAACCTCGCTCTACCCGGCGCTCATCGATCTCTCCGAACAGCCGAAGCTGGATGCGGACTATGCCAATCTCATTCGTGACGAGGCAGCCGCGCAGGGACTCGTGCCGCTCATCAATTCGAACTACTCCTACGATCAGGAATGGTGGTTCGAGGAGCCGACAAGCGATATCGGCAAGCTGGATGGCAAGCTCGTCCGCTCGATTGGCCCGCTCGTTTCCATGATGATTGAAGCCTGGGGCGGCGAGCCGGTGTTCGTGGCGCCGAAGGAAGTGTTCCAGTCCGCCGAGCGCGGCGTCGTCGATGGCATCAACATGGGTGTCGCGACCTACTCGTCGTGGAAACTCTGGGATGTCATGCCGCATATGGTCAATGCGAACCTGTTCTACGGCAACATCATCTACATGATGAACAAGGACAAGTTCGACGCGCTCACACCCGAAGAGCAGACCGCGATGACAGAAGCCGCAGCCGAGACCGAAGTCTGGCTTCAGCCGAAATACGAGGGCTGGGTCGATGAGCAGGTTGCGGCCGCGGTTGCCGCAGGCGGCACGGAAGAGAACCTGTCGGCCGAGACCAGCACTGCCCTGATCGCCAGCGTCAAGGACAAGTGGGACGTCACCGTTGACGAGGCCTGCGGCGCCGATCTGGCCGGCGAAATCCGCACCCTTCTGGCAAGCCACGCTCCCTGAGCGGAGCATTTCCCGGCGGTTCCGGACCCTTCCGGAGCCGCCTGCCGTTTCTCTGCCAAGCGAGGCTTTTCATGGATGATCGATTGGACCGCCTGATCCGTGGCGTCGAACGGATCGTTGTCTGGGGGGCCTCTGCCGGCGGCATTATCGTCCTGATCCAGATGCTCTGGATCTCCTACGGGGTCTTCACCCGGTATGGCCTGGGTAAGCCCGACCGGCTGGTGACGGAAGCAACCGCGTTGCTGCTTTTCCCGGTTGCTTTTGCCGGTCTCGCCTTCGCGCTTCGCGAAGATGCAATGCCGAAGGTAACGATGTTGATCGATCGCTTCTCGTTGCGGGTCCAGCACGTCTTCGCAATCATCAATCACCTGATCATGCTGGGCGTCGGCGTCTTCTTCGCCTATGCGGGCGTCAGCGCCACGATCCGGTCCTTCAACTCGGGCGTAGCTTCGGAAATCCTGCACTGGCCACGCTGGTGGTTCTGGGCGCCGGGGGCGGTCGCGCTGGTGCTTTTCGCAATTTACGTCGCGCTGAGACTCATCCGTCTGTTCATGACCATGACTGCGGAAGGAGAGGTCTGATGGAATGGTATACTGTTGGCCTTGGGCTACTGGTCCTTCTGATGGTCTTCATTGTTATCGGCCTGCCGATTCCCTTCGCGCTTGCCGCTGCGTCGCTGCCGTTTCTCTGGGATATCCAGGGCTGGAGCACTTCGGTGGTCTCTTCCGAGTTGAAACTCTGGGGGGTGTGGGTCGACTACATTCTGCTGGCGGTTCCATTGTTCGTCTTCCTGGGTGAGCTCATAGGCAAATCGAATATCGGGCCGAACCTTTACCAGTTCCTGCATCAGGGGGTCCGGCTCAGGGGCTCCGCCGCCTACGGCTCGATTGGTGCCAGCGCGGGTTTTGGTGCGGTTTGCGGATCGTCGATGGTTGGCGCGCTGACCATCGGCGGCGTCGCGTTACCCGAGATGCTGCGGCTCGGCTATGGCAAGCGGCTGTCCTCGGGCGTTCTCGCCGCGGGCGGCACGCTATCGGTCCTGATTCCGCCGAGCCTGATCCTTCTGTTTTACGGCATCGTCACGGATCAGAGCATAGGTGATCTCTTCATCGCGGGCGTCATCCCGGGGATCATCCTGGTCAGCGGGTTCGTCGTCGTGGTGCTGATCTGGGACAGGCTGCGGCCCGAGGACATTCCTTCGAGCGAAGATGCCATGAAGATGCCGCTTGCAATGATCCTGAGTACAGTCGGACCGGTGGTCCTGATCGGCCTTGTGATCACGGTGGCGATATACGCCGGCATCGCGACGCCGACCGAAGCGGCGGCGGTGGCAGCGCTCTTGACGGTGATCCTGGCCTTCGGCGTTGGCGGGCTGACCTGGCAGGCGTTCAAGGACGCGATGTTTTCCACGATGCGGACGATGGGATATCTCGGGCTTCTCCTGTCGGCGGGCGTGCTATTTGGCTTCGTTCTGACCTACTACAGGGTGCCGCAGCAGTTCACCGAGTTGTTCCTGTCCTTCGATCTGTCACCGTATACCGTGCTGACCATCGTCATCGTCTTCTACATCGTGCTCGGGATGTTCCTCGAGCCAGTCTCGATGACCTTCATCACCCTGCCGACGATCTTTCCCCTCATGGCGGCGGCGGGATTCGACCTGATCTGGTTCGGCGTCGTATACACGATCACCATGGAAATCGCGGTGCTGACGCCACCGGTGGGACTGAACCTCTACGTCATACAGGCGATCAGCCGTGACCAGGTGAGCATCGGCGATGTCATCATGGGCTGCCTGCCGTTCATCGGGGCGATGGTACTGCTGATCCTGATCCTGATCTTCGCGCCGGACGTGGCACTCTGGCTTCCGGAACAGATGCGGTGATGGGAAGTTTGCCCTATCTCCGTGCCGGAAGCGGGCCATCATTCGTTCTGGTTCACGGCTATCTTGGCGGGGCCGAGCAATGGCGGCGCGAGATTGACCATTTCTCGGACCGGTATGACGTGATCGCGCCGAACCTTCCCGGCTTCGGCGCGGCGGCCGACCGTCAGGGGTGCGACACGGTCGTTGGAATGGCAGAGGCCGTCTATGGGTTGCTCGACGAACTGGCGGTCGAAGAGTTCATCCTGCTTGGCCATTCCATGGGCGGCATGGTTGTTCAGGAGATGGCGCGAATGCGGCCGCAGAGCGTGTCGCGGCTCATTCTCTACGGGACCGGACCGCTTGGCTTGATGCCCGACCGGTTCGAACCCATTGCAACCTCTCGCGAACGCCTGCTGAACGATGGGGTCAAGGCGACGATCGCCCGGATCGGCGCGACCTGGTTCAAGAGAGGCGCCGAGGCGGGAGGTTTCCCGCTTGTGACCGGTATCGGCGCGCAGGCTGGTCGCCAAGCGGCCGAAGCGGCGCTCAGCGCGATGGCGGCCTGGGACGGGCGCGCGGCGCTGAAGCGCCTCACGATGCCAACCCTCGTGGTTTGGGGCGACGCTGATCGCTCCTATCGCTGGCCGCAGGTCGAGACGCTCTGGACCAGTCTGCCGGATGTGCGTCTGTCGGTTATTCCCGGCGCGGCACATGCGGCACATCTCGAGAAGCCTTCATTGTTCCATTTGCTGATTGAGGATTTCCTCTGCGAAACTGCGCCGGAGGAGCAATCACAATACTGCTGAAGGTGGTGTCAGACCAATTCGAACCCGTCTCCACAAGGGCAGGATCGCTGTCCCTTATGACGCGCCGAGGCCGCGCCACTCGGCGAGAGCGGCGGCGCGGTTGAGCTT
>NZ_JAWQFN010000044.1:0-5257 GCF_033436765.1 Defluviimonas sp. D31 | reverse complement strand
CGCAGCTTGTCGGTGACGAAAATGTGCGGTCGACCATAGCGCTTCATTGATTTCTTGAGGAATTTCAATGCCGCCTTCTTGTCCCGCGTCTTGGTCACGAAGCTCTCCAGAACCTCGCCCTCATGATCGACGGCCCGCCAGAGGTAGTGCCGCTCACCGTTGATCTTCACGAACATCTCGTCGAGGTGCCATTGCCACTGCGGCCCAGAACGCAAGCACTCGGCGCGTTTCTTGCGGATCTCGGCGGCGAACATCGGTCCGAAACGCTGCCACCAGAACCGGACCGATTCATGGCTTATGTCGATGCCACGCTCGTGCAGCAGGTCCTCGACNTCGGCGGCGAACATCGGTCCGAAACGCTGCCACCAGAACCGGACCGATTCATGGCTTATGTCGATGCCACGCTCGTGCAGCAGGTCCTCGACGTTACGGAGCGAGAGCGGGAAGCGCACGTACATCATCACCGCCAGTCGGATGATCTCGCGGCTCGTCTTGAAGTATTTGAACGGGTCAGGTTTCGACATCAAGCGACGCGGTGGTGTCAGATCAATTCGAACCAGTCTCCGAATGGACAGTGAGCCTGCCCCTTATGCCGCGCCAAGCTGGCGCCACTCGGCGAGAGCGACGTCGCGGTTCAGCTTGAAATTGTCCCTGGAGTAGAAGCTTCGTTCAGAGTTGAAATGGTTGAAGACCGAGGCGTGGACGGCGGCGAACATCTGTAAACTTCGCATTCGCCGAAAGCGTTGCATCGCCCGCTCCCGTCGTCGGAATGGCAGGTGGGAATTTTCCGCCCGGTTATTTAGCCAGCGGCCGGTTTCCTGCCGGTCCGCCGCGCCGATTTCCCTCAGCGCGGCACCGTAGGACCGGAGCATGTCGGTGACAAAGATGTGCGGCCGCACGTAGCGCTTCATTGATTTCTTGAGGAATTTCAATGCTGCCTTCTTGTCCCGGGTCTTCGTCACGAAGCTCTCAAGCACCTCACCTTCGTGATCGACCGCCCGCCAGAGGTAGTGGCGCTCGCCGTTGATCTTCACGAACATTTCGTCGAGATGCCATTGCCACTGTGGCCCGGACCGCAGCCGCTCGGCGCGTTTCTTGCGGATCTCGGCGGCGAACATCGGACCAAACCTGTTCCACCAGAACCGTACGGATTCTTGGCTGATCTCGATGCCGCGTTCGTGCAACAGATCCTCAACATTTCGGAGCGACAGCGGAAAACGAACGTAGAGCATAACCGCCAAACGGATGATCTCCCGGCTGGTCTTGAAGTACTTGAACGGGTCGCGTTTGGTCATCCAAAAACGCTACCCAGCCCCCTGCCCGGTCGCAAGCCAAGTTGCTCTGACATGACCCTCCCAGCAGCGGTGAGATTGCTAAGAAAATAGTGGCACTACAGCGTGTTTTCAATAAAGCGGTCATTTAACTCAGCCAGATTGGCCCAAATCGGGAGCCTCGTTCAATCAAGGCTGGGTGTCACTACGCCCACAGTCCCCTCAACGGTCACGGCAAGTGCTTTCCCGAAGCCAAGACTTGGCCTTTGGTTGAAGCTCTGACGAGATTTCATTGAGTTACCGATCAATTGAACCACTTCCGGCGAGTTCTTGAATTTAGCGTGCGACAATGAATCCGTGTCATCAACCGCACTCAGATCGACGGCTATTACGCCGAGCGAGGCCAACTCTTCGATCGGCGTCTGGCCCACCCGCGAAATGCCTCCGGCCACGCGCTTGCTGGCTCGGAGAGCTTTGTCATCGCTGGATACAAGAACGACAATATTCCGCTGGTTTTCGGGTATCAGTTTGATCTGCGCTTTGAAAAGATCAATGTCGATGTCGGGTGCGGCCAGAATGACGTTTTTTACCTTGCCGGTTGGATTAAGGCCGGTGGTCAAAACGATTTGACGGGAAGCTTCCATGACCAGAAAAGTTCCCATGGAATGGGCGACCACATCATACCCCTTTACAGCCGGGATATTCATAGTCTCGAACATGCTCACAAGGTGATCGCGTGCAACAAGCGCGCTGTTCATGTCGTATACATATTTCAGCGTATTCGCGCTTGACGCCCATGTAAACAAGATGGGGACGCCTTTGTATCCTGTGTCCTCTACAAACTGTGCGATTTGTAAAATCGCCGCGGTGGTATTGGTGTTGTATCCGTGAACGTACAAAATCACGTCCCGTCTATCCGCCGGCAAGCCTCGAAGGTAGGCCGTCAGGTCAGAGCGGAATTCGGCCCGCTCGCGGAATAGGGCCGGGTCGTCTATAACGAAATGCTTTTCTGGATCTGCAGGTGGTCGCGAAGGAATGCTGATGGTCCCCGGCTGCCGATTGCGCGGTATGGAAACCTCCACCGAAGCAAACCTCAGTCCCTCCCCGCGTTCGCCGGAAAAGAATTCACCAGGGTCATCAGAAGGAGTACGTGAAGTTGCAATGTAAATTTTGTGCATCGACACATCGGGAACACTTTCGACCGGAACCGTCGTATCCACGTCGACAAGGTTCTTCGGACCTGCGCATCCGATGATGCCAACCAATCCAGCGAGCAGGACAAGACTCTTGGCGCGCCGTGAGATCGCCGGCGAAGTCCGGCTTTCCTTGGATTCCCTCACAGCTTCTCTCCTTGGGCGTTGAAGAGGACCGAGCGCATTCGTCGGATATTAAAAAGTGACAGCTACCTATCTACCGTAATCCGGTTCACCACCCGGATCATAAGGCAGCTTTTCCAATTCATCGAGGACCTCGCGCGGGTCAAATGGCAGCCTTTTGAAATCGACCGGTGGATTTGATAGCGCCCTCGTCTCCGGTCGAGGATTCACTATATCTGCGTAGGCAAGCCCGGATGCGGCAGGCATGTGCGGATACTTCCTGATCCACACTTCGTGTCTCGCTCGCATCCGCCGGAACGGCTCCTTGAAATGCAGGGCGTTTACGACAAGCGGATTGACTTCGCGATGATCGTTATAGAGATCAAAGGCCGACGTTATGCCACTCCTTGCCTGCGACTGGTCCGAAGATATCCAGTGTACCTTGTATTGACCCTTAATTGTGGCTCCCAGCTGCGGCCCTGCATAAATGTGAACATAATCTCGGCGCCCATGAGTATCGCCTATGAGTAGCAATGCTGTTTGGTCGATACCATCGATGACACGGTCGGTCGGGATATGCTTCAGCGCCCCCCCCAGTCTCGCGAACGTCGTGTACAGGTCGGTAACATGGAAAATATCGTCAGCGATCTGACCTGGTTCGATCACGCCCGGCCACCAGGCCTGTGCAGCGACACGGACACCACCTTCAAGGAAGTCGCCCTTACCGCCCCGGAAAGGACCTTCCCCAAGTCCTGCCCCTGGAGGTGGATTGTGGGTCATCGGTCCGTTATCGGACATGGCAACTACGAGAGTATTCTCCGCGATATCGAGGTCGTTAAGTGTCTTCATCAACAAACCGACGGTGGGGTCTAGATTGACCGTATAAGCATCACCGACCAAGCCGCGTTGCAGACTTGCCTTCTGGGGAGCCGGAATGAACGGCGTGAACAGCGGCCACCACTCAACAAAGAAAGGTTTTTTCTGCTTCGCGTTTTTCGCAATGAATGCAAGGGCGCGTTTCGAAGCTTCCTTGTCGAACTGCATGTAGCACTCGACCTCGATACCACACCATTCGCGCGTTTCGCCCCCTTTAGTGCCTTCGATATAAAAGACGTATCCTTTGGGCGAAAACGTGTGATCTAGTTTGTACGGGTTCCTTGGGAGGGCCTCCTCAAACAATCCAACAACCGCATTTGCAGCTTCGGCCTGAGGGTTCCACAAACTGACGACCTGATTATAGATTGCCGTGAACGACTCATCGAAGCCTTGGTGGTGCGGCCAGGACTCAGCGACATCGCCAAGATGTGCCTTGCCGTAAAAACCCGTCGCATAGCCTGCTTCAGACATTACCTCACCAACTGTCACGACGTCTTTGGCGATGCCGCTGTATTCGATCGGAAATCCCACTTTGTACATGCCATTGCGAATTGGATGTTGGCCTGACCATGCGGCTGCGCGGGTCGGCGTACAAGACGGTTCGCTGTACATTCGCGTGAAGAGCATACCCTCCGCCGCCATCTGGTTCAGGTTCGGCGTTCGATAGCCACGGATTTGCTGCATCGCGGGAATTCCGACTGCTCCAAAAGGCTGGTCGTCCCACATGAAATGAACGATGTTAGGCGGCTGCCCGTACTTTTCGCGCAGTTCAGCGAGTTTCTGATCGAGTTCCTGGTCTTCGACTTTCCAGACTTCTCCGTTTTGAGCTTCCAGAATGTAATACTCCGCATCGTGCACTATTTCCTGAGTATGCGCCTTACCCGAAAACAGGAACAGCATCGCCAGCAGCGAAAGCACAGAGCTTAACAATTTCATGGTCTCCTCCTTTGGAGTTCGCTTTTCGGGCATTGTCAACGATCGGATATCTCCGTCGACGTACGCTTCGATCGGCTTATCCGACGATGCCTCGACAATCTTTTCGAACGCTAGGTGCGACCAGCACTTGTGATGACGCTAATATGAAACCGTGGGAGCTGTGCTGATAGAAATCAACTGCCACGTTCGATGGCAATGGCTGCTATGGAGTGGTCGCTTTTGATGCCGAGGGCTGGAATGCCCCTTCTGAACCGGTCCACCGTTATGTTTAGGGAACGGAGGACAGAGAATGGCGAACAAGCGGCACAAGCCCCAGGAGATAGTTCAGAAGCTGCGGCAGGTGGTGTCAGACCAATTCGAACCCGTCTCCACAAGGGCAGGATCGCTGTCCCTTATGACGCGCCGAGGCCGCGCCACTCGGCGAGAGCAGCGGCGCGGTTCTTCTTGAAATTTACCCTCGAGTAGAAGCTGCGCTCCAAGTTGAAATGGTTGAAGACCGAGGCGTGGACGGCGGCGAACATCTGCAGACTTCGCATCCTTCGAAAGGTGGTGTCAGACCAATTCGAACCCGTCTCCACAAGGGCAGGATCGCTGTCCCTTATGACGCGCCGAGGCCGCGCCACTCGGCGAGAGCAGCGGCGCGGTTCTTCTTGAAATTTACCCTAGAGTAGAAGCTGCGCTCCAAGTTGAAATGGTTGAAGACCGAGGCGTGGACGGCGGCGAACATCTGCAGACTTCGCATCCTCCGAAAGGTGGTGTCAGACCAATTCGAACCCGTCTCCACAAGGGCAGGAGCGCTGTCCCTTATGACGCGCCGAGGCCGCGCCACTCGGCGAGAGCGGCGGCGCGGTTGAGCTT
>NZ_JAWQFN010000043.1:0-5269 GCF_033436765.1 Defluviimonas sp. D31 | reverse complement strand
GCTCGTGCAGCAGGTCCTCGACGTTACGGAGCGAGAGCGGGAAGCGCACGTACATCATCACCGCCAGGCGGATGATCTCAGGCGAAGTCTTGAAGTAGCGAAAGGGCCAGGCTTCGACATCATGCGACGCTAGTCGGCGCCCTGCCTCGCCGCAAGCTAGGTTCCTCTGACACCGCCTTAACGGGGCTTCTGGCGGCGCAACCGTCCGAGATATCCGCACGCTTTCGGCTAATTCGGCGGCGAGCCTGTCCGGATAATTGGGACATATCTACATCTAGCCATAGGCAGAGCGGGCGAGGTTCAATGCGAAGGCGAGGCGCGCATGACAGGCGATGACTTGAAACGGGAACGGCTCGAACGCGGGTGGAGCCAGCGCGACCTGGCCCGCCGCGCCGGGCTGCATCATCGCTCGGTGCAGTATTGGGAAGGGCAAGCGGAGATTGATCCGCTCGCCCACGCTGTCCAGGCAATAGCGCGGGCCTTCGGCTGGCGAATTTCCCCGCACCAATACGCACGCGCGCGATATGGGGTCTTAGATCGCGAGGCGGAGCTTGCCGCCATAGACCATTATTTCGCGGGGGCGCTGCGGCGACGGCTGCGCCGGATGGTCAACCGCCGCGTCATCTGCGGCGCCAAGACGCGCAAAGGCACGCCGTGCCGGTCGAAGTCCGAGCCGGGCCGGAAGCGGTGCCGGTTCCATGGCGGCAAGAGCACGGGGCCGAGAACTCGGGACGGCTTGGCGCGTATTGCAGAGGCGCAGCGGCGGCGCTGGGCCCGGTGGCGGGCCGGGCGGGCAGCACCAAAATAATTGCCATGTCTAGAAACCGTTTCGGTCGGCTTTGAGCCCAAAGCGGACTATGGAGCGATAACCAATTTCAATAAAGGCTGGCCAAGAACTGAACGACAAGGAATAAGAAACCGGCTTCTACCGCTAGTGAGTATGGCCTTTTGATTCCTGCTTTCTCGAGAGAAAGCGAAAGCAACCGTGCGGCGACCCCAAGCAAGGCTGGAACGCAAAAATAGACGAACCCAGCGAACGCAAGACTAGCACCTGGTGTGAACATAACGACGCCGAAGAATAGAGCTGGCAGAATGGCGAATATTGAAAATGCGGCCAGCTCCCTGAAGCTCGCTGCGAACATTGGAATGACGCTCACAAGCAACGCGATTAGTTCGAATTCATATTCGCCGATGGCAAATAGCCCCGGCAACAAAGCCTGCACGATAATAATTGCAACGGGGATGGCTGCCAGAAGACTCAAGGCAACTTTGCCACGAGTGAACATTGGTGGCTTCATGTTTTCTAAGGACCTTAGCTTTACTTACCGCACCGGTATTCGGATTGTACAAATGAGTATAGCGATCGCGAGGTCGATCTCTTTGATGAGGGTCAATGGCTGCTTCGTCCCGCTAAGCGGACTGACCCGGCTTGCAGGCACCGCCAAAACAATCAACGGAAATCAATGTTGGGGCGACTGCTCCCGGATCAAGGGGTAGATGAATCTCTGCGGCCTGCTGGCTTGGGACCGACGCGGGCATTGGGCGGGTATAAACCGCAACATTTTTTCGCCGCGTCCAAGGCCATACGGAATCGGAATGGCGGTCAAAATGGGGGATTAAGCATATCGATCCAGAGCTAAGATATTGAATTTAATAGATTTATTTAGGTGATATGGCGGAGACGAAGGGCGCAGGAGGTTTCGAACACCCCCTTAATATCATTGATTTACAGCAACTTACAGCGCTTCATTTGGGGCTGTGTTACTTACATGTACCGTTTGTGTAACCTCTTTCACGCCCCGTGGAGGGCGCACTTTGAAAAGCATGATGCTGTGATTTGATCATATTTTCCGTTTCCTGCCGTCCAAGAGCCGCCTGAGGTGTTCAATGTAGCCGCTAACCGAAGAGAGAGAGACCCTCAGTACGTCCAGACAACCCGCTCGCCTTTGATGCCAGGCCACACGGTCTCCGGATGTTTCTCATGCACCCAATTCAACGGCGGACCACTTGTCGCCTTGCAGAGGGCTAAGGCATCCTCTTCAATGGCAGAAAAGCCATAGTCCCAACGACTTGAGTGCCTATCGGTAGTTCCGCTTGCTTCTGGCTTTCATACACGCTTAAAGATCAATTTGACCAGTGTACATTACTAATGGGTTAACGCGAACCGATGACCACCGTTGCTAATCGCTTAAGTCGAACGTCGGGTGAACACAGGTCTGCATTAGCAGGCTGATGAAATAGTCGAGGAGCCGGAACGGTTTCCCGTCGGATGGACTGGCGGCCTTGGACCTTGAGCCCGTGTCGGCGAGTGGCATGCGCTTCCGATGCCGGTGTTCGATGTCACGCTGCCAGCATCCGGGGCAGTCGGGCGAGGTTGTTGGCAGCCATTGTCAGGATGAAGCGGGAGCGCACCCGTTCGATGCCGCGATAGACGGTCTGGGCCATGCCGCCGACGGTCTTGGCCCAGCCGAAGGCCTCCTCGATCCGCTTTCGGTTCCTCTGGGACAGGGCTTAGCCCTCGTGTTGGGTCGTGCGGCCGTCGATTGCTGAATATCGCGATTTCCGCGCGACATGCGGAGTCACGCAGGCTTGCCGAAGGTCGGCGACGAACTCGGCCACGTCGAACCCCTTGTCCGCACCCAGCGTCAGCCGCCGGGTCGATCCGGGCGAATGGCGATGGATCATGTCCAGCGCGGCGCGCCGTTCGGCATGGCCGTCGGCCCGGGTCAGATCGCCCTGCACGATCAGCCCGCTGCGGTTCTCCATCAGCGCATGCCCCATGAAGCACAGCATCGCGCCGGTGCCGGGGGACTTCCTGTAAAGCCGGGCGTCCGGGTCGGTCGTCGATGCGTGGGTGGCGTTCGAACGCTTCTCGCCCCGGAAATCGACCTCGGCGTTGCGGTTCTGGCGGGTGGGGCGTGGCATCGGGGCGGTCTCGGCTTCGGTCGATTTGGCCTGGTCCTCGGGGATGGTGTCAGATGCGGGCGGATCGCCTGGACCCTCATCGTCGGGCGGCGCGCCCTCGGCCTTCGGCTGGAAGCTCTTCATCGAGGCCCAGGCCTTGACCAGCGTGCCGTCGACGGAGAAATGCTCATCTGACAACAGTGGCGCCACCTCGCGATGGTCCAGGATCGCCGCCATCACCTTGCGCGACATCTCCGTTGTCAGCAGCCGGTCGCGGTTCTTGGTGAACACCGTCGGCACCCAGACCTGATCGTCGATGCCCAGCCCCACGAACCACCGAAACAGCAGATTATACTGCATCTGCTCCATCAGCTGCCGCTCGGACCGGACCGAGAACAGGATCTGGAGCAGGCTGGCCCGGATCAGCCGTTCCGGCGCGATCGAGGGACGGCCGAAATCGGTGTAAAGCGCCTCGAATTCAGCATCCAGGCTGGCCAGCGCCTCATTGACCACCTGCCGGATCTTGCGCAACGGATGCCGCGCCGGGATGCGCGCCTCCAGATCAACATAGCTGAACAGCGACTCGCTCGCCGTGTCCGTCCCGCGCATCATAACCCCCGCCGCTATCGTGCCGAGGGTGAATCATATTCCCCAAGCCGCGTCGAGGATGGACTTCTTCAGCAGCCTGCTAACGATGGCGCAAGCAGTATGGCGGGATGGGAACCGACCAACTGAAGGAACTCAAACGGCTTCAGAAGGAGAACGAGCGGATGAGGAAAGCCGTGTCGGACCTGACGCTGGACAAGCTGATCCTGACAGAGGCTGCACAGGGGGGCAGGTCAGGCCACTTAGCGTATTTCGATCTGATCCGGAGAGAGCAGTATGATTTGTGGCTTTCCTTTGTAGAGTTCAATAGTACCGCTGATTGCCACGGACTTGCCCTCAAGTTCACGGATTCCTGGAAATCGGCTGGCACTGTTTCTGAATATGACGGCATAGAATACGTGGTTGGGAAACCGACCGCCAAAATTGATGAAAGTCGTCCCTCCGCTGCTCGTCGAAACTTGGCTAACGACACCCTTAATTGTTGCATGGCTTCCGACGTAGAAGGCAGCGTCTTGCGGCGGGATGACGTCGGCATTGACAGAGGTAGCGAGGAGCAGCGCAAGCCCCACGGTGGAAAGCAAGTTAGATAGATATCGCATGAAAACTCTGTGTCTGTTTACCATGTCAGCAAAGCTGTAAACTCTGCTCTCCAACAATCAAGCCATCTTTCCAGCGGGAAAGTCGGGCCAATCAAGCGCATTTCAGTGCATTGCATCACGTATCGTCAACCGATCTCGCCATGCTACCGCACCCCATGCTAACATCCTCTGATGTCTATGAATCCGAATGATTTCGCAAGTCTGATTGACAAGATTGATTCTGCTCTGAAGAGCGGACAATTGAACTCTTGGCAGTCCACCTATCTGTCGGATATGCGGACAAAGCTCAACAGGTACGGCACCAAGACGCGCCTCAGTGAAAAGCAAGCCGCGAAACTTCATCAGATTGTAGCTGCCCATGGCGCCACAAGATCCCGGTTTCATCCCAATGTAATTCCATTCAAGGCGGCCACGCCTGGACACACACCGCGGTCTCTGAGTGCATCCAAGTTAAACTCAAGACAACTGCGGCGTTGGCGCTTGACACGGAGCACAAGGTGGTCCGTTGTGGCGCTCGCCCTAGCGGCAGCCCTTTGGGCCATACAGAGGGCCGATGGCACCAGTGTCGATCCGAACAGCATCTCAACCCAGTATTCCGTTCGAGCACTGGCGCTCAGCGATTTCTCAGTGACGGACGGCGATACCATACGTGTGTTTGGAGACAACGCTGGAACGCGCTTAGTCGGCTTCAATACGCCTGAGACATTTGAACCTCGATGTGCTGCCGGCTTGGAGCTTGGTAGACGAGCGACGCAGCGGCTCACTGAGCTCGTAACGAGCGCCAAAGCCATTGAGCTTCAAGTTGTTCGTTGTGCATGCAAACCCGGCACAGATGGTACCGACGACTGCAACTATGGTCGAAGCTGCGGTGTGCTTCGCGTTGACGGGCAAGACGTCGGCCCCATTCTAATCTCCGAGGGTTTGGCAGCGCCCTTCTACTGTGGGGCGACCAGTTGCCCACCGACTCCTCGCCCTTGGTGTGACTAAACCCGTTTAGGTCCGATTGCCCTGAGCCTGACATGCCACGAGGGTGCTGTCAGACGGATTCGAACTAGTCTCCGAATGGACAGTGAGCCTGCCCCTTATGCGGCGCCGAGTTGACGCCACTCGGCGAGAGCGGCGGCGCGGTTCTTCTTGAAATTTGCCCTCGAGTAGAAGCT
>NZ_JAWQFN010000042.1:0-5270 GCF_033436765.1 Defluviimonas sp. D31 | reverse complement strand
CCGCAACGGTCATCAACCGGGCGACTCGCAACCCGATTGCCCCATCTCCACAAAGGCAGGATCGCTGTCCCTTATGACGCGCCGAGGCCGCGCCACTCGGCGAGAGCCGGGTTCCTCTGACACCGCCTCGAATTGGTCTGACACCTGCCTCGAGTGCCTTTTCGTCCGACGACACATCGATTGCACGGAAGGCCGTCGAGGTGACACATATCAATCATGTGCCCCTTCTTTCAGGTGAATCTGCCCAGGTTAGATCGGGGGAAATGTCATGGTAGTAAAACACTACCTGAAGATCGAGCGCGCCACGCATCTGAACCGCAGCGAAGTTGCGCGGCTCGGCAGCGCGATACTTTTCATCGTGGCCGTGATTATCTTTACCGGTGCCCGCTTCGGCCATATTGAGCAGGCCTACCTGCTCATCGCCGCAGCCGTGATCGGCGCCTACATGGCGATTAATATCGGCGCCAACGATGTCGCGAACAATGTCGGTCCGGCCGTCGGTTCCTTCGCACTGAGCCTGACGGGCGCGATCCTGATCGCTGCGGTCTTCGAGGCCGCCGGTGCGATCATTGCGGGTGGCGATGTCGTCAAGACGGTCAAGAACGGTATCATCGACCCCGACGACATACCCAACTCCGACCAATATGTATGGGTGATGATGGGCGCGCTGGCCGGCGCCGCAATCTGGCTGAATTGCGCCACGTGGCTCGGGGCGCCGGTCTCGACCACCCATTCGATCGTCGGTGGCGTGATGGGCGCCGGCATCGCCTCCGCCGGATGGGACATCGTCAACTGGCACTCTGTCACAAGCATCGCGATGAGCTGGGTGATATCGCCGGTCATGGGTGGAGTGATTGCAGCTGGACTCCTCTTGATCCTTAAGCTGCTCGTGTTGTTCCGCGACGACCCGCTCGAACAGGCCGAGAGGGTAGTGCCCGTAATGATCGGTTTGATGGGCTGGGCGTTCACCACCTATGTCGTGCTCAAGGGTATCAAACAGATCGTCGCGGTCTCGTTCCCCGTCGCGATGATCCTGGGGATAGTTGTGGGGATATTCGTTTTCGTCCTGGTCCGCCCCCTGATCGTTCGTGCGCGCCCGCGCCTGACCCAGGACCGGGACGGGGTGAACCGCCTGTTCACGATACCGCTTGTCTTTGCCGCGGCGCTTCTCAGCTTCGCACACGGCGCCAACGACGTCGCGAACGCGGTGGGGCCGCTCGCGGGCGTGGTCGACGTCCTGTCGGCGGGCGAGGGAGGGGGCAAGGTCGCGATACCCTTCTGGGTGATGGCCATCGGCGCGCTCGGGATCTCCGTGGGGCTCGCGCTCTTCGGCCCGAAGCTCATTCGCACCGTCGGGTCAGAGATAACCGAGTTGGATCGGGCGCGGGCCTTCTGCATCGCTCTTTCTGCGGCAATCACAGTGATCATCGCGAGCCAGTTCGGCATGCCGATAAGTTCGACCCATGTGGCACTCGGCGCAGTCTTCGGCGTGGGGTTCCTGCGCGAATGGCTCGACCAGCGGATTAGCAAGGTCGCGGAATCGGTCCTGGCCCTCCATGTCGGCGAGCCAGATTTCGCCGAGGTAGAAGCGGTGCTAATGGAGTTCCGAAACGCGCCGGTCGACGAAAAGAGGCGAATCCTGAAAGCGCTTAAGGATATGGGCTCCGAAGCGGTCATCACTGCCGCGCAAAGGAAGGAGCTGCAAAAGGCGCTGAAACGGCAACTCGTGAGCCGCTCGTCGCTTCTCAAGATCCTCTCGGCTTGGGTGATCACGCTGCCCGTCTCGGCGTTTCTCGCGGCACTTTTTTACTTTGTCCTGCGCGGTATGCTCCTGCCATGAGGAAATGCCGCGAATGAAGAAGTATTACCTCCCGGTCGCCATCGGGGCGCTGGTTGTAGCCTTCTGGCTAAAACCTGAGGTGCAGGAGATCGCAGCGGGCGTCGCGATCTTTCTCTTTGGCATGCTGATGCTCGAAGACGGGTTCAAGAACCTTGGCGGCGGAATCCTCGAACATATGCTTGAACGCGCGACCCGATCAACGTTGGACTCGATCCTCTTCGGAATCGTCTCGACGACGCTGCTGCAGTCAAGTTCACTTGTCTCCGTCATCACTATCTCGTTCCTCAGCGCGGGGCTTATTTCGCTCATCGGCGGGGTCGGGATCGTCTTCGGTGCGAACATCGGCACGACAACCGGGGCATGGCTGGTCGCGGGGCTCGGTCTAAAGGTCAACATTGCCGCCTATGCGATGCCAATGCTCGCGATCAGCATCGTGCTTGTGTTCCAGAAGTCGAAGCTTCTCAGGGGGATCGGCTTCGCGCTGGGCGGGCTCGGCTTTCTGTTTCTCGGCATCCATCATATGAAGGAAGGGTTCGAGGCGTTTAGGGACCAGATCGACCTGTCGCGCTACGCGCTTCCGGGACTGGTCGGGCTCGTCGCTTATACGCTACTCGGCACTGTCGCGACGGTCGTAATGCAGTCGAGCCATGCGACAATGGTGCTGATCATTACTGCACTCTCCGCCGGTCAGATCACCTATGACAACGCCCTGGCCCTTTCGATCGGGGCCAACATAGGCACGACCATCACCGCGATAATTGGGGCGCTCGGCGCGAACTACCAAGGAAAGCGGCTCGCGCTCGCGCATCTGATCTTCAACGTGGTAACGGCTGCGGTGGCAATCGTCTTCATCACGCCGCTGCGGGAAGTCGTAGAATTTATCAGCGCGAATGTCGGGATCTCGGATGGCGACTACGCGCTGAAGCTTGCCGTCTTCCACACCACCTTCAATGTGCTCGGCGTCGTGCTTGTGGTGCCGTTTCTCCGCAACCTCATCGCCTTCCTCGAGCGGCGGATCGTCGAGCCCGAGCCGGACGTAAGCCGTCCACGTTTTCTCAACGAGGCGGTCGATGAGTTTCCGCAGACGCTGGAAAACGCTTTGCGTCAAGAGGTTAAGCACCTTTATGATAACGCCGTGGAGCTGATCTTGCATGGCCTCAACCTCCACCCCCACGAAATCTACGAGACCGATAATATTGCCGGGACGGTCCTTAGAAGCCGCCGACCGATCGATCTCGACATCGACGAAAGCTACGAGCATCGGATCAAGACCCTCTATTCGGCGATCGTCGACTACAGTACACGCGCGGGCGACAAGCGGACTCCGCGGGAATTCTCCGACCGGATCTACGCCCTCCGCGACATTGCGAGCGGGATCGTCCAGGCGGTGAAATCCGTGAAACACCTGAGAAAGAACGTCATCCGCTACACGGCGCGCAAGCAGGGCACTGTGACCGAGCTCTATGATGGACTGCGCACCGAAATCGCACGGATCATCGTCGAGATCCACAAGCTCGACCTTGCCGAGCCGGATGAGCGCAGCGCGCTCTGGCTCGATCAGGAGCGGGCCCAGGTCGAAGAGGGCGCAGTCAGCACGTCGCGCCGCATCGACGAACTGATCCGCAAACACGAAATCAGTGCCCCATCCGCAACCTCGTTCCTAAACGATTCAGGATACGCTTACGACGCGATGCGCGACCTGATCGCAGCAGCGCGCAGCTATTATATCGAACGGGAGAGCGCGATGGCCGAAGTTGAGCAGTTGCTCATCCTTGAAGACGACGAACTCGACGAGGTAGTGCGGAGCAAGAATGCGAGGCGGGGTGAAGCAAATGCGGCGAGGCTACGTAACAATGATGTTGCAGAGAGAGGATAGAATGCAACCGACGCGGCATGTTCTGGAGTTTCTCTGATGGGGTTAAAGAGACTGTCCAAGAAGATTTCCTGCTACAAAGAGCGTTTCGAGCAGGGCAGGGCAGACGAGATCAAGCCCGACCATGTCATCAAGGTTCTGAGCAAGCTCAAAGCAAAGAAAGCCGCCTTGGCCGAAGAGATTGCTGCCGCCAGGACTGACGACAAGTTGCAGCGTCTCGAACGGAAACTAAAAATCGCTAACGAGCACATAACCCGCGCAGAATGGCTCTTGCGCGAGTTCACGGATAAACCCGTCCGCGAGGAAGCCAAGTAAGGCAGACTGCAGTCGACGAGTCCTCTTTTTTCGCCCAAGGGCGTTGTTGCAAGATGTCCGCCGTCAGCGCCTGTGGGCCATTTTGACGTGATTGCGTAACGGAGGATTGCCCACACACTCCAATGCTACGAGTGGCTTCCTACTGATCGAGACGCGCCACTAAATGTCCCACGCCGGTGTCGACNTGTCCGCCGTCAGCGCCTGTGGGCCATTTTGACGTGATTGCGTAACGGAGGATTGCCCACACACTCCAATGCTACGAGTGGCTTCCTACTGATCGAGACGCGCCACTAAATGTCCCACGCCGGTGTCGACCAGATTAGCCGGCGCCGGTTCATGTCCGAGCAGACGGACCGGGCTCGGCACATCTCCCGACAGCCGCGCCGAGGTCGGGCGGGTGATCGTCGGGTCGGGAACCGGAACGGCCTCGATGAGGCGCCTTGTATGGGGATGCTGGGGATTGCCGAAGATCTGCGCGCGGCTGCCCATCTCGACGATCTGGCCCAGATACATCACGCCGACCCGGTCCGAGAAATTCTCGACCACCGCCATGTCATGGCTGATGAAGAGGAAGGCGATGCCGATTTCCTTCTGCTGCTCTGACCCCCGACGTTCATCCAACTGAAAACAGAGCCGGCGTGTGACAATTGCCCGCTTGCGCGGAGGGAGCAATGGGCGATCGGCGGAACGCGTCCGTTTCGTGGAGCCGATCGCCCATTGCGGCGAGTTGGGCGGCGTAGGCTGCGGGGGTCTGGTAGCCGATCGCCGAATGGGGCCGGGCGGCGTTGTAGTCGGTGACCCAGGCGGCGATGACGCTGCGGGCGTGGTCGAGGCCGAAGAACAGGGTCTCGTTCAAGGGTGGTGTCAGACCAATTCGAACCCGTCTCCACAAGGGCAGGATCGCTGTCCCTTATGACGCGCCGAGGCCGCGCCACTCGGCGAGAGCAGCGGCGCGGTTCTTCTTGAAATTTACCCTCGAGTAGAAGCTGCGCTCCGAGTTGAAATGGTTGAAGACGGAGGCGTGGACGGCGGCGAACATCTGCAGACTTCGCATCCGCCGAAATCGCTGCATTGCCCGTTCTCGCCGTCGGAACGGCAGGTGCGAATTCTCCGCCCGATTGTTGAGCCAGCGACGAGTTGCCTGGCGGTCGGTCGCACCAACCTCCCTCAATGCGGCGCTATAGGAGCGCAGCTTGTCGGTGACGAAAATGTGCGGTCGACCATAGCGCTTCATTGATTTCT
>NZ_JAWQFN010000041.1:0-5297 GCF_033436765.1 Defluviimonas sp. D31 | reverse complement strand
GAGCCCTTTGGAGACCTTTTAACAGAGCGCAGCATTCTACGGAAAGGGCCGGAAGTCGACCTTCGCGTCGGGTGCAAAGCCTTCCTCTCGATGGAAGTAGAACAGAAATGTACACCATTGCGCTGGCGCCGCACCCGACTGCGCGCTGAGTTACTGCGGGGGGCTCCGCGCGTCCTCCTACACCACTAGATGAGGCTGTGGCTGCACGACGTCCATGGAGCACGTTCGCTGCTGCACGAAGGCAACCAAGCCCACGCTTGTTTGCGGCGTGCGGCACAGCCTTCCACGCTGCCTTGCCGGGCCGTGATATGGTGGCTTTCTCGATTGAAGCCTGCGAGGTCGGCTTGATTTGGCTCCGCTATTCTCGACGCCCGGGCGTCGTCCGTGTCGATCGCTGGCTAGTACGCCGATAGGCTGCGCTTCTTCCGGTCAGGGCTATGGTGTTCACTGGCGCGGGCCCGGTGCGCATTCACGGACCCTCTCGCCGAACCGAATATCGAGCGACGAAGCCAATCTCGCATCGTTGCGCGAGATCAAGGCCGACCCATTGAGGTTGACATATGTTTGCAGAGGTTACTGTCTGAACGGTCCTGATCCATCATGGGTTCAGGGCTGTCAATCTCCACCCGGAACTCCGGTTCGCATCTGGCGCAGATGCTCAGGCATACCGGCGTATTCGCTTGATTGCAGCATCAAAGCAAAGGGAATTCGCTGATGAAACCCACCCGCAGGCAAATCCTGGCGTCACTTACCGGAATAACTGCAACTGCCGCGGTCGGGGCAATTCCCGCTAGGGTGCAGGCTGAGGCCGCAAAGGACCTGACAGTCGACGAGGCCCGCGAGATCGGCAGGAAGGTCTTCCTCTGGGGCATGCACCCGGTCGCTCTCTATCACCTGCGCTACAACTTTGCGCAGAATGAGCAAAGCCCGCTGAATTATGGCATCAACCGCCTGAACTGGAACCGGACGCCGCTCAAGGCATTGCCGCGGATCGCCACCACGCCCAATGCGACCACGCTTTACGGCAACGCAATGCTCGATTTGTCGAAAGAGCCCGTGGTGATCACCACCCCAGACATCCGCGATCATTACTGGAGCCTCCAGTTCTACGACAATTATGCTCGGTGGTGGCACATGATCGGCAGCCAGTTCAACGCGCCGGGCAAGGTGCGGCGCCTGCTGATCGGGCCGAACTGGAGCGGGGGGTTCCCGGACGGTTTCGTGGGCGAAGAGATTGTCAAGTCAGTCTCGGACTTCGCGGGCATCTTGGGGCGCGTGGCGTTGACCGACGATACGCAAGAAGAGTTAGCGACCGTCAATGCTATCCAGGACGGCTTCACGGTGATGTCGCTCAGCGACTGGATTGCGGCCGGACGTACCGACGTGCGGCCCGATGACGTACCGGTGACAAAGGCCGACTATCCGACCTACCAGGGCATGGAGTCCGTCGTGGAACCGGCGCGTCTCGCGGGCGCTGATTTTCTGCGGTGGGTGGGTCTAGTGCTCGCCGATCCGACCTTCACGTTGCAAGAGGACGGGCATCGGGAAATTCTGGCCCTCGAGCGGTTCGCGCGTCTCGGGCTCAAGCCGGGAATGACCTTTGACCCGGAGACGCTGAGCCCGGAGATCATCGCCGCCATCTCGGAAGGGATCGAACTGGGCCGTGCCGATGCCCTTGCGGTTGCGGAGACCGGAACCGGCGTCATGCGGAACGGCTGGGATTTCACGAGTGACCTTGACTACAAGGACACCAACTGGCGGCAACGGGCCTACTACGGGTTGATCGCCGTGCTGGCGCCGGTTCCATCGAGGTCCCATATCGGAACGTTCTGCATGACGGATTCCAACGGGGATCGGTTGACCGGCGCGCACCGCTACACGCTCACCTTCGACCTACAAGACATGCCCCCGGTGACGGAGTTCTGGGAGATTCCCCTCTACGACAACGAAGGCTACTTCGTGGACAACCCGATCGATCGCTATTCGCTCAATAGCTACATGCTCGAACGTGGAAAGCTGCAGACCGAAAACGGCAAGCTCGTCATATATATCCAGACCGATGAACCCGAGGATTCGCTTCAACGCGTAAACTGGCTGCCTGCACCGGAGGGAGACTTCCAGTTCACAGCCCGGTTCTATGGTCCGGATTCCTCGCTCATTGACGGCAGATACAACATGCCTGGCATTGTGCGTGTCGAATGATGTGTTGAAACGCCAGAAGTCGTGGCAGCGACGCTGCGGATCGTGAAGACGCGCTCATTTCCGCGAAACAGTGAGCTTTCCGGCCTCGAACGAAAGGATTCTTCACTATGCGAAATTTCTACCGTGGCCCACTCGCGTCGGCGCTGCTTACAGTGACCGCCCTGACAGCCGTCGTTCTTCCCGCGACCCGGTCTCTTGCAGAGACGGAGTTGACGTCGGAAGAAGCACGTGCCCTGGCAACGGACGCATGGCTTTTCGGCATGCCGCTGGTGATGTTCGAGATCCAGGCCGACTTTCTGACCCACGTGACCAAGCCCGGAGCGGCGAAGGCGCCGGTCAATCAGTTTGTACACTACCGGCAGTTCATCGACGCCTCGAACCGGTCGATCGTCGGTTTCAATGTCGACAACCTCTATTCGCTGGCCTGGATCGACCTCGAGGAGGAGCCGCTGGTGCTGTCCGTCCCGGCGATGGGAGGCCGCTACTGGGTGATGCAGATCGTCGATGCCTGGAACGGCGTGCCGGCGGCTCCGGGCTCGCGGACGCACGGCGGTGGAGAACCGCACGATTTCCTGATCGCGGGACCGGACTGGGACGGCCCTGTTCCGGAGGGGATGGAGCTGCTGCGCAGCCCCACCAACCTCGCCGGGATCGGGGGGCGCACATATTGTTCTGGGGCCGAGGAATATGACCTCGTCAACGCCATTCAGGACAACTACAGGCTGACTCCCCTCTCGGTCTGGGGGCAGCCCTTTGCGCCCCCGACCGACGTCCCGCTCAAGGCGGGCGTCGATGGTGAGACTCTGGTGAACGATCAGGTCCTGGCACTCAGTTCCGAGCAGTTTTTCAAGAACCTCAATCGACTTCTTGCGACCAATCCGCCCTACGCCGACGATGTGCCAATGTTGGAGAAACTGCGCCCGCTGGGCATCGAACCCGGCGCGCCGTTCTCCACCGATGATCTGGGCGACGACATCAGGGCCGCGATAGACGAGGGCGTCGCTGACGCGAAGGTCGCACTGGCCGAGGAATCAAGACAGCTTGGCAAGATGGTCAACAATTGGGGCCTGACCTATGACATGGGACGGTTCGGTACACGCTATGCCTATCGCGCGGCGTGGACATTTGTCGGTATCGGCGGAAACCTGATCGAGGACGCCTTTTATCCCCTGACGTTGCTGGACGCCGACGGCAATCCATTGACCGGCGAGCACGCATATACCTTGACCTTCCCCGAAGGAGCCTGGCCCCCAGCGGCCGCCTTCTGGTCCATGACGATGTACGATCTCGAAGGGTATCTGGTGGACAACCCTCTGAACCGATACGCGATCGGGGATCGAAGCGGGATGACGCCCAACCCGGACGGATCGCTGACCATATACATCCAGGCCGAAACGCCGGGAGACGACAAGGAGGCCAACTGGCTTCCTGCCCCCCGCAACGGACCATTCAAACTGACGCTGAGGCTCTACGTCCCGGGCGAAGCGGTCCTGAACGAAAGCTGGGTGCCGCCAGCCGTACAGTTGGCCAACTAAAGGAGGAAAGAAGATGCGCATTTTCCTGACACTGGCTTTTGCGATGGCGGCAGTCAGCGCCCCGATGCACGCGACGGCCCAGAGCGACGCGGTCAATGAATACCTCAGGCGTCTGCCCTACCAGGAGACGTTCAATTACATGATGCAGTATACGGGCGGCGATCCGGCGAAACTCAACGCCTGGGTGGCCGGCAGAGAGCCTGTTATTTTCAAGGCCGGGGAGGATGTCGTTGTTCGGATGAACAACGATACGTTTTACAAGCAGGCCTTCGCTGATCTCTCCGAGGGGCCCGTCGTTCTGACTTCCGAAAATGCCGACCCTGACCGCTTCAGTTCGTTCCAGTTGATGGATGACCGCAATGTCAATTTCCGCAACATCATTCGGCCAGAAGGCAGCTACGTTATGTATTATGGTGAGAGACCTGAAGCCACCGAGGGGGAATTGATCGAAGCTCCGTCGAAACTTGTTCCTGTAGTGGTTCGGATCGAAGTCAAAGACCCGCACGACGCGGAGGACGTTGCCAGGGCCGAGGCGGTCCACAGCGGTATCGGGATATCCGGGCCGGAGATTTCATCGATCGAGCCGCTCGACCTGCTGAGTGAATTCGATGAGGAGACGGTCAGGGCAGCCGAGGCTCAAATGGAAGAGGTGATGAAGACCGTTCCCTTCCGGGAGATGGTCGCCGGCCCCGGTGATGTCCCGGAAAAGGTATCCTACCTGCTGCTGGCCGCCAGCGCCAAGCATGCATGGGGTGGTCCGGTGCCGTCTCACAGCGCCTACGAAGCCTTCTTCGCCGATGAGAATGGTGACCCGCTGCAAGGGGCCAACGGTCCCTATGCGATCACCACCGCCGAGCCGCCGGTAGACGCCTTTTGGTCCGTCACGGTCTATGACACTGCAACGGGCCGGTTCTTCGACAATCCGGATGACCGCTACCACATCAACAACACCATGGCGGAGAAGAACGCCGATGGGACGGTCACGTTTCTGTTCAAGACCACGTGCATGGAGACAGAAGTCAACTGTCTCTATGTGCCGGAAGGCGCATTCGACATTTCCGCTCGATACTACCTCCCGGACGAGGCAATCCAGTCTGGTGAATGGACGATGCCGAAACCGAGAAAGATCCAGTAGGCAGGGCAGAATCCGCCACACAGATGAAGTCGTCATACATCGGTCGCTTAACCGATATTAGCAGGCTGCTGAAGAAGTCCACCCTCGACGCGGCTTGGGGAACATGATTCACCCTCGGCACGATAGCGGCGGGGGTTATGATGCGCGGGACGGACACGGCGAGCGGGTCGCTGTTCATCCAACGAGACCAGCCCCATTTACATACCCGAGATTAGAGAACCGGTTCGGTCAAGCTGCGCCGCAGCGGCAATCGAGTAAGCGAGCGGCTGCTTTGGGCCGGAAAGCGATAGTTCATCTGATCCGAGTGAGTGACTGGAAAGTCCGCATGTAGGACATCGAAGCAGCGCGCAGCGAAGGGCCGGTTCGGATCTTGACCGAATTGGCCTGTTTCAATGACCGCTTCCGGGAAGTCGTGCCGCAGCGCG
>NZ_JAWQFN010000040.1:0-5354 GCF_033436765.1 Defluviimonas sp. D31 | reverse complement strand
CGCCTACGCCGCCCACTTCACAGACTGGGAACGCGACAACACTCTCGACATCTGAACCTCCCCTTCCCTCCCCAGACTGCCGCCGCAAAAAATGCGGCGGCCTTTTCTTCGGGAGGGGGAAGGACAGGAACTGATCGACGTCAGCAGCCCCGGTCCAAATGCCAGCCAAGATAGGCTATCCTATCGGCACTGGCATTTTTGGGAGGAGATTTGATGCTGATGAACCGTCTATTGACCACGACCTCTGCTATGGTCCTGAGCGGCGCGGCGGCCTTCGCCTTCGAACCATCCCCCGACGCCTCCAGTCTCACCGCGGCTTTTCCGGGCACCTCCTATTCTCCTTACGCCGACCGCGGCTTCCCCTCGCGCCCACTCTGGGGCGACACGCATCTGCACACCTCGACCTCGTTCGACGCGGGCGCCTTCGGCAACCGGCTGGACGCGCGCGCCGCCTACCGCTTCGCTAAGGGCGAACAGGTGAACGCCACCACCGGCATGGCGGTGAAGCTGTCCCGGCCGCTCGACTTTCTCGTAGTGGCCGACCATTCCGACAACATGGGCCTGTTCGACCTGATCTACGCCCAGGACGGCTCGATCATGGCCGACCCGGAGGGCCGCCGCATCGCGACCATGGTGGCCAATGGCGGCGACGAGGGCGTGGCCGCGGCGCTGGAACTGATCGACGCCTACTCGCGCGGCCAGAAGATTTCGCCCGCGCTGGCCATCGAGTCCGGAAGCAAGCCGTTCCGCTCGGTCTGGCAGCGCCAGATCGCCGCGGCGGAGGAGGCGAACGATCCCGGCACCTTCACCGCATTCATCGGCTACGAATGGACCTCGCTCATCCAGGGCGGGAACATGCACCGCGTGGTGATCTACCGCGACGGCGGCGAGAAGGCCTCGATGGCCGACCCCTTCACCACTGAGCCGCCCGTAGGCTCGATCAATCCGCGGGATCTGTGGGCCTGGATGGCGAACTACGAGGATCTGACCCGCGGCGACGTGCTGGCACTTGCCCACAACGGGAACCTGTCCAACGGCATCATGTTCCCCGAGGACGCGCAATACGACGGCACCGCGCTCGATGAGGAATACGTCCGGACCCGCGCCCTTTGGGAGCCGATGTACGAGGCCACCCAGATCAAGGGCGACGGCGAGGCCCATCCCTTCCTGTCGCCCAACGACGAGTTCGCCGACTACGAGACCTGGGACAAGGGCAACCTCAACCTGTCGGAGCTGAAGACCGACGACATGCTGGCCGGCGAATACGCCCGCGAGGCATTGAAGACCGGCCTGAAGCTCGAGGCGCGGCTCGGGATCAACCCCTACAAGTTCGGCATGGTCGGCTCGACCGACAGCCACACCTCGCTCGCCACCGCGCAGGAGGACAATTTCTTCGGCAAGCATTCCGGCACCGAGCCGAACCCCGGGCGACCCGGCCATGTCGTCGGCCAGTTCGGCGACGTCGCCATTCTCGGCTGGGAGCAGGCGGCCTCCGGTCTCGCCGCGGTCTGGGCCGCCGAGAACACGCGCGAGGCGATCTTCGACGCGATGGAGCGCAAGGAGGTCTACGCCACGACGGGCTCGCGGATCGGCGTGCGCTTCTTCGGCGGCTGGGACTACACCGACGAGGACCTGACCTCCCGCACGCCGGCCTTCGCAGGCTACGGCAGGGGCGTGCCGATGGGCGGCGACCTGCCGGCCGCACCGGAAGGCGCGGCGGCGCCCACCTTCATGGTCTTCGCGCTCAAGGACCCGATCGGCGGCAACCTCGACCGCATCCAGATCGTCAAGGGCTGGATGACCGCGGACGGCGCGACCGAGGAGAAGGTCTACGACGTCGCCTGGGGCGGCGACCGGGCACCGGGAGAGGACGGCAAGCTGCCGCCGGTCGGCTCCACCGTGGACGTGGCGCGCGCGACCTGGACCAACACGATCGGCGCGGCGGAACTCGGCACGGTCTGGACCGACCCGGACTTCGACCCCGCGCATCGGGCCTTCTACTACGCCCGCGTGATCGAGATTCCCACACCGCGCTGGACCGCCTACGACGCCTTCCGCATGGGATCCGAAGTGCCCGAGGAGAGCCCGATGGAGACCCAGGAGCGCGCCTATACCTCGCCGATCTGGTACACGCCGAAGGGCTGATCGCCGAAGCGGGATTGCGCAGCAATTGGCCGGGTTTGCGTGAAGCTCGGCCGCTCGTCCGACGGCAGACCAGGGCTGCGTAAAAAGTATGAAAAAGGGGGCGCTGCCCCCTTTCGACCTTCGCCCACCTCGGGGGCGAACCGAACTGGCGCTGGAGGCGGGCGGCGCGGCGTGAACCGGCGTTCGGGCATCGACTCGGCGAGGATGCTATACTCCGGGACGCAGCCACCTCAGGGAGTTGACCGGTGTACACGCTCTATTGGCACCCATGGTCGTCATCCTACGCACCGATGGCCGTGCTCAGGGAGCTCGGCGTCGATTTCGACCTCTACGAAGTCGACTACGATGGCGGCGAGACCCGGACTGAACGGTATCGGAGACTTCAGCCGCTCGGACTGATCCCCGCCCTGGGGCTCGGCAACGGGCGGTCGATGTTCGAATCCGCCGCGATCATCATCTACCTCTGTGACCGGCACCCCGAGGCCGGACTAGCGCCCGGTCCCGACGCCGACGACAGGGCCGAGTTCCTGCAATGGATGCTGTTTCTGGCCGATACCGTCTATCCGTCCTACAACCGTTACTACCATCCGGACCGCTACACGGCCTCCGCCGATGGACAGGATGCGGTCAAGTCGCGAGCCTTGACGATGGCCGCGTCGCAGCTCGAGATCGTCGAACGCCGGTTGGCGGATCAGGGCCCGTGGCTGCTGGGCGATCGGTTCTCGGCCTGTGACATCTACCTCCAGATGATGACGACCTGGCACGACCCGCCCCGCGCGCTGTTCGAAGTCATGCCGAGGCTCCGTGCTCTGGCCCGGGGCGTCACCGAACGGCCCGGATGCCAGTGGGCGATCCGGAAGCACAACTTTGCCACCGGCTTCGAGGGCTGACTCAGCCCCCTGCGCGGGGGCGCGGCTACGGGCACCGGTCCGCCCGACGGGGCAAGGTCCGGCCAAAAGACATGATAAGTCCGCACATCCTGTTGGGATCCTGTGCGGGACCGGCCTGCCGTTCGTCGCAACCGCGAGATTTGTCCTGACTTGACACGGCCTCCCGCAAACCTGCTGGCAAGTGGTCAATCGCTTGGAACGCTACAGCGCCATCAATGGCCGAGATATGTGAACTACGGGCGAATCCTTCGTTAATGCTGGAAAGCGAATCTGCAACCAGCCCGAAAACCCCACGAAAGGCGGGGTTCTCGAATGCTTCATGTTTTCGGAATCTCAATCGGCAAGCCAGTCGAACCACGGTTCGTGCTGACCGGCGACAAGGCCGTCATGCAGGTTGTCTCCGCAATGCGACGCGAGCCGGAGGGTGAAGGGCGCGCCCGAAGATTTTCCGGTGATGGCGACCGGAATCGCCCGCGGTGTGTCATGTGTATATGCCGGATCGGTTGCATCGAAGCGGTCGTACCGCTGGAATGGATAGGCCCCCCCGACAATCGGGTAGTCAAGGTACAGGGTAACGCTGCCATTGCCGTCCGAATCGGTGATGAATCCGTTCGTGACCTCGGTCCGGGGTGATTTCAGGATTGCCACCGCCTCAGACAGATCAGCGGTCGCAATCAGAGGCGTTGCCCCCGATTTCATCAGCGGGCTGCCCCCGAAGCTCTCGCCATCTGGGGTTTTCCCCGCAAGCATTAGCCAGATGGTAAAGAGCGTGTCCGGGCGAGCGTTATCCAGGGTGACGCTGACTTCAGAGGACGCGGCGTCCTGCTTCAGCGTCAGGTGGCTCGTTGCTTCTGCCCAATTGTCGGCCGAGCGGTAACCCTCGACCTGACAATGCTCGGCCACCTTTGCGCCGGCGGAAACGCGGGTGAACCCGCCGTCGTAAAGGGTCACCATCTCGGCAGAGGCTGAGGTCGCAGCCAGAAGCATGGCGGAAGACGCAAAGACGTGGGCGCGGTGGCAAAGATATGACATTGCTGTTTCTCCTGTGCATGTCGTTTCGATGCCTTCACCCTGACCATGCGCGGTGAAACGCCCGTCGCCTTGGGCGTTAACGATGCGGGAACTCTGTGTGAGTGCCGTGAAACTGTGCGTGAATTCGCAGGAAACAGGCGTGGCACTCGCTCTGTCCGTAAGCTGCGTTCGTCCAAGATCTAGCCGTGCAAGCAGTGCTAGAGCGAGACCCGGTCGGGTTGAACGAAGCATTGGATGCCCGTCCGCCATCCTTGGCCTTGGCGAGATCTTGCAGCTGAATGATGCTGGGACTGAACACCTAACGATAAGATAGCCGCTGATGTCGTTGCCGCTGTCAGCAGCCGGACCCTACCGGAACATCCCCGGTGACCGCCTCAACCAGCACCCATGCCACAATCCGGGACACTGTCCCATCTTATCCTTTTCAGCCCGGCTAAACACTCACAGGCTTGATCAAGGTGCTCAGATAGTCCCGCGTTTCGTTATCCCAATCAGCGGGATTTTCATCGTGTGCGACCTGTGCATGAAGCTGCATGAGCTTCCAAACTTCGTCTTTCGTCTCTGCAACCACGCTCGCGGGGCAAGCCTCCATCCCCTCGCAATCTCGACACGAGTACGAAAATGCGTTTGCCATGACTATTCTCCCCTTTTTTCGTAAAGATAGCATGCCTTGGGTTTATCTTCGAATCCGGGCCCAAGTACCACTTCTGCTCGAACCATAACCTCCCAGCGAGCGTCCCCTCAGTACTCGAACCGGACAAATGCGAGTCGCGGCNAAGACGAAGCCCCCGCGTTTCCGCGGGGGCCTTGCCGTGTTCGGGTCTGCCGGGCTCAGAGGCTCGGGTAGAGCGGAAAGCGGGCGCAGAGCGTCGCGACCTCGGCCTTGACCTTCGCCTCGACCGCGCCGTTGCCGTCCTCGCCGTTGGCCGCGAGACCGTCGACGACCTCGATGATCAGCCGGGCGATCTGGCGGAACTCGGCCTCGCCGAAGCCGCGGGTGGTGCCGGCCGGCGCGCCGAGGCGGATGCCGGAGGTCACGAAGGGCTTTTCGGGGTCGAACGGCACGCCGTTCTTGTTGCAGGTGATGTGGGCGCGGCCGAGTGCCGCCTCGGCGGCCTTGCCGGTCACCTTCTTGGGACGCAGGTCGGCGAGGCAGAGGTGGTTGTCGGTGCCGCCCGAGACGACGTCGATCCCGCCCTTCATCAGCTCGTCCGCCATCGCCGCCGCGTTCTTCTTGACCTGCGCCGCGTAGGTCTTGAACTCGGGACGCAGCGCCTCGCCGAAGGC
>NZ_JAWQFN010000004.1:411556-427129 GCF_033436765.1 Defluviimonas sp. D31 | reverse complement strand
CGAGCTGATCGCCCCGATCGCGATGGAAGAGAAGCTCCGCTTCGCCATCCGCGAGGGCGGCCGCACCGTCGGCGCCGGCGTCGTCTCGAAGATCATCAAGTAAGACCCTGGTTCGACGCAGGCCGGGCATGAGGCCCGGTCTGCCTCTCAATCAGTAGCCCCCGCAAGAGGCAAGACAATGACTGGTCAAAATATCCGCATCAGGCTCAAGGCCTTCGATTACCGCGTGCTGGACGCCAGCACCCAGGAAATCGTCAACACGGCCAAGCGCACCGGTGCCCAGGTCCGCGGACCGATTCCGCTGCCGAACAAGATCGAGAAATTCACGGTTCTCCGTGGTCCGCACATCGACAAGAAGTCGCGCGACCAGTGGGAGATCCGCACGCACAAGCGGCTTCTCGACATCGTCGATCCGACCCCGCAGACCGTGGACGCGCTGATGAAGCTCGACCTCGCTGCCGGCGTCGACGTCGAAATCAAGGTCTGAGGGGGGCACCGACCATGTTGCGCTCTGGAGTGATCGCAAAGAAGCTGGGCATGACCCGGCTCTTCCTCGAGGACGGCCGCCAGGTTCCGGTCACCGTTCTCCAACTCGACAACCTGCAGGTCGTGGCGCAGCGCACGGCCGAAAAGGATGGCTATTCGGCCGTCCAGCTCGGTGCCGGCACCGCCAAGGCCAAGCGCACCACGGCCGCGATGCGGGGCCACTTCGCCAAGGCGAGGGTGGAACCGAAGCGCAAGGTCGCGGAGTTCCGGGTGTCGCCCGAAAACCTGATCGAAGTGGGCGAGGAAATCACCGCCGACCATTATTTCGAGGGTCAGTTCGTCGACATCGCCGGCACCTCGATCGGTAAGGGCTTCGCCGGTGCGATGAAGCGTCACAACTTCGGCGGTCTGCGCGCCTCGCACGGCGTGTCGATCTCGCACCGCTCGCACGGCTCCACCGGTCAGTGCCAGGACCCCGGCAAGGTGTTCAAGGGCAAGAAGATGGCCGGCCATCTCGGCGCCGTTCGCGTGACCACGCAGAACCTGCAGGTCGTGCGCACCGACAGCGACCGTGGCCTGATCATGGTCAAAGGCTCGGTTCCGGGCTCGAAAGGTGGCTGGGTTACGATCAAGGACGCGGTGAAGAAGCCGCTGCCCGAGAACGTCATCCTGCCCGCCGCACTGCGCTCCGCCGCCGACGCTGCCCGCAAGGCCGCTGAAGAGGCCGCTGCCGCCGCTGCCGCCGAGGAAGAAGCCGCGCGTCTCGCCGCGGCCGAAGCCGAAGCCGCCGCACAGGAAGCCGCGCTGAAGGCCGCCGAAGAGGCGATCAAGGCCGAGAAGGCCGGCGACGCCGAGTCGAGCGACACCCCGGATGCCGCGCCCGAAGGAGAGAAAGAATGAAACTCGATGTGATCAAGCTCGACGCCGGCAAGGCTGGCTCGATCGATCTCTCCGACGAGATCTTCGGGCTCGAGCCGCGCGCCGACATCCTGCACCGCGTCGTGCGCTGGCAGCGCGCGAAGGCGCAAGCCGGGACCCACTCGGTCCTCGGCAAGTCGGATGTGTCGTACTCGACCAAGAAGATCTACCGCCAGAAGGGCACCGGCGGCGCTCGCCACGGTTCCCGCAAGGCGCCGACCTTCCGTCACGGCGGCACCTACAAGGGCCCGACCCCGCGCAGCCACGCCCATGACCTCCCGAAGAAGTTCCGGGCGCTCGGTCTGAAGCACGCGCTGTCGGCGAAGGCCGGGGCTGGCCAGCTCATCATCCTCGACTCGCTCGACATGAAGGAAGCCAAGACCGCAGTCCTCGCCAAGGCGGCGAAGGAACTCGGCTGGAAGCGCGTCCTGATCATCGACGGCGCCGAGGTGGATGCGAACTTCGCCCGCGCCGCCGCGAACATCCAGGGCATCGATGTGCTGCCCTCGATGGGCGCCAATGTCTATGACATCCTCAAGCGTGACACGCTCGTGCTCACGAAGGCGGGTGTCGAAGCTCTGGAGGCTCGCCTGAAATGAGCGCGAAAGCTGAACACTACGACGTGATCGTGAAGCCGCTGATCACCGAAAAGGCGACCATGGCCTCCGAGGCCGGCGCGGTCGTCTTCCAGGTGGCCAAGGATGCGACCAAGCCGCAGATCAAGGAAGCGGTCGAAGCGGTCTTCGGCGTGAAGGTGAAGGCGGTCAACACCACCGTCACCAAGGGCAAGACCAAGCGGTTCCGCGGCCAGCCCGGCGTGCGGAGCGACGTGAAGAAGGCCTATGTGACCCTCGAAGAGGGGAACACTATCGACGTCTCTTCGGGGCTCTGATAGAAGGCGCCGAATCTCGCGGCCCCGGGTTCCGGGGCCGCTCGAGTTTCTAAACCGGGGACCTTCGGGGCCCTACACCCAACGGACCGACAGGTCCAAAGCTACGGAAGACAGAGAGCATGGCACTCAAGTCGTATAAACCGACGACGCCGGGCCAGCGTGGGCTGGTTCTGATCGACCGTTCGGAGCTTTGGAAAGGTCGCCCGGTCAAGGCCCTCACCGAGGGTCTGACCAAGACGGGCGGCCGGAACAACACCGGACGTGTCACCTCATGGCACAAGGGCGGCGGCGCGAAGCGCCTCTACCGCATCGTTGATTTCAAGCGTCGCAAGTTCGACGTCCCGGCGACCGTGGAACGGATCGAATACGACCCGAACCGCACCGCCTTCATCGCGCTGGTCCGCTACCAGGACGGCGAGCAGGCCTACATCCTCGCCCCCCAGCGCCTGGCTGTGGGCGACCAGGTCATCGCCGGCGCCAAGACCGACGTAAAGCCCGGTAACGCGATGCCGTTCTCCGGCATGCCGATCGGAACGATCGTCCACAACGTCGAGATGAAGCCCGGCAAGGGCGGCCAGATCGCGCGCGCCGCGGGCACCTATGCCCAGTTCGTCGGCCGTGACGGCGGCTACGCCCAGATCCGCCTCTCCTCGGGCGAATTGCGCATGGTCCGCCAGGAATGCATGGCGACCGTCGGCGCGGTGTCGAACGCCGACCACTCGAACCAGAACCTCGGGAAAGCCGGCCGCAAGCGGCACATGGGCATCCGCCCGACCGTCCGCGGCGTCGCGATGAACCCGATCGACCACCCGCACGGCGGCGGTGAAGGCCGGACCTCCGGTGGCCGTCACCCGGTTACCCCGTGGGGCAAGGGCACCAAGGGCAACCGCACCCGGTCGAACAAGAAGACGGACAAGTACATCGTCCGGTCGCGCCACACGAAGAAAGGGCGTTAATCCATGGCTCGTTCTATCTGGAAAGGCCCCTTCGTCGATTCCTACCTTCTGAAGAAGGCGGAAAAGGCGCAAGCCTCGGGCAAGTCGGAAGTGATCAAGATCTGGTCGCGCCGCTCCACCATCCTGCCGCAGTTCGTCGGCCTCACCTTCGGGGTCTACAACGGTCACAAGCACATCCCGGTCAACGTGACCGAGGAGATGATCGGCCAGAAGTTCGGTGAATACTCGCCGACGCGGACCTACTACGGTCACGCCGCCGACAAGAAAGCCAAGAGGAAGTAAGCCATGAGCAAGGAAAAGAATCCGCGCCGCGTGGCCGACAACGAAGCGATGGCCAAGTCCAAGATGCTTCGCACCTCGCCGCAGAAGCTGAACCTCGTCGCCGCGATGATCCGCGGCAAGAAGGTCGAGAAGGCGCTCGCCGACCTGACCTTCTCCAAGAAGCGGATCGCCGAGGACGTGCGCAAGTGCCTGCAGTCGGCAATCGCGAACGCCGAGAACAACCACGGGCTCGACGTCGACGGTCTCGTCGTCGCCGAAGCCTATGTCGGCAAGAACATCACCCTCAAGCGCGGCCGCCCGCGTGCCCGGGGTCGGTTCGGCAAGATCATGAAACCGTTCAGCGAGCTGACCATCAAGGTGCGGCAAGTCGAGGAGCAAGCGTAATGGGTCAGAAGGTCAATCCGATTGGCATGCGCCTCCAGGTCAACCGCACCTGGGACAGCCGCTGGTACGCCGACAAGAAAGACTACGGCAACCTGCTTCTTGAAGACCTCAAGATGCGCGACTTCATCCATGCGGAGTGCAAGCAGGCCGGCGTCTCGAAGGTCATCATCGAGCGTCCGCACAAGAAGTGCCGCGTCACGATCCATACCGCCCGTCCCGGTGTCATCATCGGCAAGAAGGGCGCGGACATCGAGACGCTGCGCAAGAAGCTGGCGAACTTCACCGACAGCGAGCTGCACCTCAACATCGTCGAGGTCCGCAAGCCGGAACTGGACGCCATGCTGGTGGCCGAGTCGATCGCCCAGCAGCTCGAGCGCCGGGTCTCGTTCCGCCGCGCGATGAAGCGTGGCGTGCAGAACTCGATGCGCATGGGCGCGCTCGGGATCCGCGTGAACGTCGCCGGCCGTCTCGGCGGCGCCGAGATCGCCCGGACCGAATGGTACCGCGAGGGTCGCGTTCCGCTGCACACGCTGCGCGCCGACATCGACTATGCTCTGGCCGAAGCGACGACCCCCTACGGGATCATCGGCGTGAAGGTCTGGATCTTCAAAGGCGAGATCATGGAGCATGACCCCCAGGCCCACGACCGCAAGGCGGGAGAGGCCCAGGAAGGCCCGGCTCCGCGCGGCCCGCGCCGCGACGCCCGGTAAGGAGTAGAAAAGATGCTGCAACCGAAACGGACAAAGTTCCGCAAACAGCACAAGGGCCGGATCCACGGCGAAGCCAAGGGCGGTTTTGAACTGAACTTCGGCGGCTTCGGCCTCAAGGCAACCGAGCCCGAGCGCATCACCGCGCGGCAGATCGAAGCGGCCCGCCGCGCGATCACCCGCCACATGAAGCGTCAGGGCCGGGTCTGGATCCGCGTCTTCCCGGACACCCCGGTTTCGTCGAAGCCGACGGAAGTCCGGATGGGTAAGGGCAAGGGCTCCGTCGATTTCTGGGCGGCCAAGGTCAAGCCGGGCCGGATCATGTTCGAGATCGACGGCGTGAACGAGACCATCGCCCGCGAGGCGCTCCGCCTCGGCTCGATGAAGCTCCCGGTCAAGACCCGCGTCGTCGTGCGCGAAGACTGGTAAGACCGAAAGTCTTAGAATGAACGAATAGGGCGGGGTTCACCCCGCCCTATTGTTTTTGCACTAGCCTTCGCTGAATATTCTCCGGGTTCTCTCGGAGAGGCTATTCTAGAGCAATGTGTGCTTTGACCTGAGTGCGGCGACATACCGGCTTTCTGCTCCTTCAGCATCCCGATGATCTGCTCTTCGCTGAACCTTGATCGCTTCATTGTCTGTCTCCTGGTTGGAGCGCAGTCTACCTCAAACTGGAGGAGGAAACGGGTCTAAAGTGAGAGGCGTTGCACGGGGGGAGTCACGTCGGACACCCCGATGCACCCAAACTAATTGTTGGCTATCTTCGCAAGGAACGGAATCTGACCGTAGAACAGGGCAAATACGCAAGACTTTGCATGGAGAGGCGCGCGTTATAGCTGTCGCGCAGCGCCGCTCAAACTTTCCCTTGCCCCTCGCCGTCCCCTCCCTTATAGGAACGCATCCTGCGATTCCGGGCGTCCGGATTCGTGGGTCCATCATTGACTCCACCGGGCCTCAGGTCACCCGCAAGGGCCTTCCGGTGATGTTGAAAGGAAGATCGGCGAAATGAACGCCCAGGAACTGAACGCGAAGACGCCCGACCAGCTCCGTGACGAGCTTGTCGCGCTCAAGAAGGAGGCCTTCAACCTCCGCTTCCAGCAGGCCACCGGCCAGCTCGAAAACACCGCCCGCATGCGCGCCGTCCGCCGCGACGTCGCCCGCATCAAGACGGTCCTGAACCAGAAAGCCGCTGAAGCGGCGGCGAACTGAGGAAACGAGACATGCCCAAACGTATCCTGCAAGGCACCGTGACCTCGGACAAGAACGAGCAGACGATCACCGTCCTCGTCGAGCGTCGCTTCAAGCACCCGCTGCTGCACAAGACCGTGCGGAAGTCGAAGAAATACCGCGCCCATGACGCGCTGAACCAGTTCAAGGTTGGTGACACTGTTCGTATCGAAGAGTGCGCGCCGATCTCGAAGACCAAGCGTTGGACGGTCGTGACGGAGGCCTGAGGCCTAACCCCACGTCCTCCTTCTGAACGAAACCCTGGGGGTCCGGACGACCGGAGCAAACCCCAAAGGTCGGGAGAAACCAAATGATCCAGATGCAGACCAATCTGGATGTCGCTGACAACTCCGGCGCGCGCCGGGTTCAGTGCATCAAGGTCCTGGGTGGTTCCCACCGCCGCTACGCCAGCGTCGGCGACATCATCGTGGTGTCGGTCAAGGAAGCCATCCCGCGCGGCCGCGTGAAGAAAGGTGACGTCCGCAAGGCCGTCGTCGTGCGCACCGCCAAGGAAGTCCGTCGCGAAGACGGCACGTCGATCCGCTTCGACCGCAACGCCGCCGTCATCCTGAACAACCAGGGCGAACCGGTCGGCACCCGTATCTTCGGGCCGGTCGTGCGCGAGCTGCGCGCCAAGAACTTCATGAAGATCATCTCGCTGGCTCCGGAGGTGCTCTGATGGCTGCGAAACTCAAAAAAGGCGACACCGTCGTCGTCCTTGCCGGCAAGGACAAGGGCAAGCAGGGCGAAATCCAGTCCGTTGACCCCAAGGCCAACAAGGCCGTGGTCGAGGGCATCAACATCGCCATCCGCCACCAGCGCCAGACCCAGCAGAGCCAGGGCGGCCGCCAGCCGAAGGCGATGCCGGTCGACCTGTCGAACCTTTCGCTGATGGACAAGAACGGCAAAGCGACCCGCGTCGGCTTCCGCATGGAAGGCGACAAGAAGGTCCGTTTCGCCAAGACCACGGGGGACGTGATCTGATGCTCGACGCAGCCAACTACACCCCGCGCCTCAAGGCCGCCTACAAGGACCAGTTCCGTGCCGCTCTGAAGGAGGAATTCTCCTACAAGAACGACATGCAGATCCCGCGGCTCGACAAGATCGTCCTGAACATGGGCGTCGGCGAGGCCGTGAAGGACACCAAGAAGGTCAAGGGCGCGGCCGACGAGCTCTCGCTCATCGCCGGCCAGAAGGCCGTCATCACCAAGGCCAAGAAGTCGATCGCCGGCTTCCGCGTCCGTGAAGAGATGCCGCTCGGCGTCAAGGTCACGCTGCGCGGCGACCGGATGTACGAATTCCTCGACCGCCTGATCACGATCGCGCTGCCGCGCGTCCGCGACTTCCGCGGCGTCAAGGGCAGCTCGTTCGATGGCCGTGGCAACTACGCGATGGGCCTGAAGGAGCACATCGTGTTCCCCGAGATCGACTTCGACAAGGTCGACGAGGTTCTCGGCATGGACATCATCATCTGCACCACCGCGAAGACTGACGCGGAAGCGAAGGCGCTGTTGAAGCAATTCAACATGCCCTTCACCAGCTGATCGCGGAGGAACGACGATATGGCGAAGAAATCCATGGTGAACCGTGAAGTGAAGCGCGCCAAGCTCGTGCAGCAGTATGCTGACCGGCGCGCCGCACTGAAGGCGATCATCGAAGACCAGTCGAAGCCGATGGAAGAGCGCTTCAAGGCCTCGATGAAACTGGCGAAGCTGCCGCGCAACTCCTCGGCCACGCGGATCCACAACCGCTGCCAGCTGACGGGCCGTCCGCACGCCTATTACCGCAAACTCAAGCTCAGCCGCATCATGCTGCGCGATCTCGCCTCGATGGGCCAGATCCCGGGCATGGTGAAGTCGAGCTGGTAAGGAGGTCAGATCATGATGATGAACGATCCTCTCGGCGATATGCTGACCCGCATCCGCAACGCGCAGCTGCGCGGCAAGTCCACCGTCCGCTCGCCGGCCTCCAAGCTTCGCGCCTGGGTTCTCGACGTGCTCAAGGACGAGGGCTATATCCGCGGCTATGAGAAGGTGACGGCGGCCAATGGCATGCCGGAGCTGGAAATCAGCCTCAAGTATTTCGAAGGCACGCCGGTGATCCGCGAGATCAAGCGCGTCTCGAAGCCGGGCCGCCGGGTCTATGCCGGCGTCAAGGACATCCCGTCGGTCCGTCAGGGCCTGGGTGTCTCCATCGTCTCCACGCCGAAAGGCGTGATGTCGGATGCAGCCGCACGGAGCGCCAATATTGGCGGCGAAGTGCTCTGCACCGTGTTCTGAGGAGGGTTCGATGTCTCGTATCGGCAAGAAACCCGTATCCATCCCCGCCGGCGTCACCGCGACGGTGTCGGGCCAGCAGGTGGACGTGAAGGGCCCGAAGGGCACGCTTTCGTTCACCGCGACCGACGACGTCACGATCACGCTCGAAGGCAGCGAAATCTCGGTGAAGCCGCGTGGCACCTCGAAGCGGGCGCGCCAGCAGTGGGGCATGTCGCGCTCCATGGTGGCGAACCTCGTCGAGGGCGTCTCGAAGGGCTTCAAGAAGGAACTCGAGATCAACGGCGTCGGCTACCGGGCCGCGATGCAGGGCAATGTCCTGAAACTGTCGCTCGGCTACAGCCACGAAGTGAACTTCGAGGTCCCGAAGGGCGTCACCGTGACGACCCCGAAGCAGACCGAGATCGTCGTCGAGGGGATCGACCCGCAGCTCGTCGGCCAGGTCGCGGCCAATATTCGCGAATGGCGTGCTCCCGAGCCCTACAAGGGCAAGGGCATCAAGTACAAGGACGAGTTCATCTTCCGTAAGGAAGGCAAGAAGAAGTAAGGAACGCAGAGATGGCAAACAGCAAACGGGAACTGTTCCTCAAGCGCCGCCTGCGCGTCCGGAACAAGCTTCGCAAGATGGCCGATGGGCGCGCGCGCCTCTCGGTTCATCGCTCCTCCAAGAACATCAGCGTTCAGCTGATCGACGACGTCAACGGCGTGACGCTCGCCTCGGCATCCAGCCTCGAGAAGGATCTGGGTGTCGTCGGCAAGAACAACGTCGAAGCGGCGAAGAAGATCGGCGCGGCGATTGCCGAACGTGCGAAGAAGGCCGGCGTCGAAGCCTGCTACTTCGATCGTGGCGGCTTCCTGTTCCACGGGAAGATCAAGGCGCTCGCCGACGCGGCCCGCGAAGGCGGCCTGAAGTTCTGATGATGCGGGTGGCGCCTTCCGTTACGGGCGCGCCACCCCGATGATCCGGGCCCAGGACCTGATCCTGGACACCAGGATTGGCACAAGCGGCGCGTGAGCGCGCCACCACGGAAGGAATGCCTCATGGCAGAAAGAGAACAGCGCCGGGACCGCCGCGAACGCGAGGAAACCCCTGAATTCGCCGATCGCCTCGTCGCGATCAACCGCGTGTCCAAGACCGTGAAGGGCGGCAAGCGCTTCGGGTTCGCAGCACTCGTGGTGGTCGGAGACCAGCGCGGCCGCGTCGGCTTCGGCAAGGGCAAGGCCAAGGAAGTGCCGGAAGCGATCCGTAAGGCGACCGAGCAGGCGAAGCGCTCGCTGATCCGCGTGCCGCTGCGCGACGGCCGCACGCTCCACCACGACACCGAGGGCCGCCACGGCGCCGGCAAGGTTGTGATGCGAACGGCTCCGGCCGGTACCGGGATCATCGCCGGCGGCCCGATGCGCGCCGTGTTCGAGATGCTGGGCGTCGCGGATGTCGTCGCCAAGTCGCTCGGTTCGCAGAACCCCTACAACATGATCCGCGCCACGATTGACGGCCTGAAGCAGGAAGCCAGCCCCCGTATGGTCGCGCAGCGTCGCGGCAAGAAGGTCGGCGACATCCTGAAGAAGCCGGAAGCCGCCGAAGCGGCCGAAGCGTAAGGAGACCGGACCATGGCCAAGAAAACCATCGTCGTGAAGCAGATCGCCTCGCCCGCCCGCCGTCCCGCCGTCCAGGCCGCGACGCTCAAAGGGCTCGGCCTTGGCAAGATCAACCGCACCCGCGAGCTCGAGGACACGCCCTCGGTGCGCGGCATGGTCAACAAGATCCCGCATCTCGTGACCATCGTCGAAGAGCGCGGCTGACCTCTCGAAATCCTCGGCAGAGGATCGAAACGCCCCGGGAAACCGGGGCGTTTTTTGTTGGTTGTCACTTGGAGGAATATAGGCTGAGGCCCGACCGGCCCCTTGAAAACGGCACGCACGCCGAAAAACCGCGCGCCTGACGTCCACCGAAGCAGAACCCGGGGTTCGGATTATCGGGTAAGATCGGCGGCATCATCGGCACGGGAGGGAAATCGCCATGGCGTCGACGCCACCATTCGCCGGCGGCTGCCTTTGCGGCGCCATACGGTATGAAATCAGCGCCCCACCATACGATCCGCACTATTGCCACTGCCGTTCATGTCAGAAAGCCGCCGGCGCGCCGGCAATTGCGGGCGCCTTTGTTGCCAGAACCGAGTTCCGGATCATCCGCGGCAAGCCACGGTACTTTCGGTCGTCGGCCGTGGCGGAGCGAGGATTCTGCAAGGATTGCGGCACATATCTCATTTACCGACCGCTTGTCGCGGAATGGTCGAACTGGATGATCATCACGATTGCATGCCTCGATCGTCCGGAGGAGCTTCCCCCCAGGCGACACTATGGAAGCGAGAGCCGGATTCCGTGGTTCGACCCTCAGGGCGAGCTTCCGAATGAGAGGTACGAAGATAACTTTATTGACATTCTTTCAGGCGGAAGCCTTGACGAACGGAAGGCGATCCTGGAGCGCTTCGGCACTCCGTAAGCCGGGCTTATCCGCGGACCAACACACATGTCCCGCATCAGTGCGATCCCACGACACCATCTGCGACACGCTGAACCCACACCGCCAGGGCTTCCGATTGAGCCAATTTGTTTGGCGACGTGCATTGCACCGGACGCAATGCGGCCCTTCGGGATTGTCTGTAGCCGTGTCGGCGTCGGCGGCCTATTCATGCCGCTAACGCAAACAGGCCACAGAAAGTACTCGCATGCTTACCCTTACCCAAACGCCCGGGCTGATCGCGGACACGCTCCGCCTCGTCCGGGAAACGCTCAGCCGCCTCAGTGCGGTTACGCTTGCCGAGCCGGCCCCGTACTGGACCGACTACCTGCGCGAAGACCAGAAGCGCGACCGCTGAGCTGCCCGTCCGGCGCAGGAGAAACACGCCCCGGCTCGTCCGGGGCGTTTCCGTTCGGGGCGGCGAGGGACGGCACCCGATGATTTTCCTGAAGGATTTCTCGTAAACCCCGGTGCTGTGCTAGACTTGCGCCCTTCTACGGTGCACCGTTCCGGTGGTTGCGGAGCATATCCGTCACACCAGAGCGATTCTCAGGGGGGAACCATGTCTCAACATTACTCCGGCGGCTGTGAACATCATCCCGTGCGTGTTTCGGCCGAGCCGATCGACAATCACGAATGCCATTGCAACGTCTGCAAGAAGGTCACCGGCCAGCACACGACCCACGTGGCGTTCTTCAACCACGGCGACATCAAGACCGACAACGAGGCGGCGATGAAGCGCGTGCCGTTCAATGCCGACAACCCGAACGGCCCCCTCGAGATTTGCCTTTGCGAGAAGTGCAACGCCGTGCTGATGCTCGACGACAAGCAAAAGCGCATCCGCGTCGCAGTGCCGAACGTGATGGGCTACGACGACGCGAAGTTCCCGAAGGCGACGTATCACGCGTTCTGGGACGAGTCGAAGGGCTACGCGAAGCCCGATGACGGTCGCCCGGTCTACGAGGGCCTGCGCCCGGAATTCGTCTGGCCGAAGGGCGCGTGAGCGTAACGACCCGGAATTGTTGACTTCTAAGGCGCCGCGTGGTCATCGGACCCGCGGCGCCGTGGCTTGCGGGGGCCCGTCCTGCGTCCAGCGCTTGCATCGCGACCCCTTCCCGTCTATACGCCCCCGGTGGTCCATCAGGATCCGATTCACCAATCAAGAAATGCCGTGTGGCCCCATCCGTCGCTGGCGGGGCTTTTCCGGCCAAGGAGAAGCGACATGAAACTGAATGAACTCCGGGACAATCCCGGCGCCGCCAAGAAGGCCAAGCGCGTCGCACGCGGCCCAGGCTCGGGCAAGGGCAAGACCGCCGGTCGCGGTATCAAGGGTCAGAAGTCCCGTTCGGGCGTGGCCATCGGCGGCTATGAAGGCGGCCAGATGCCGCTTTACCGGCGCCTGCCGAAGCGCGGCTTCAACAAGCCGAACGCCAAGTCTTTCGCCGTGGTCAACCTCGGCCAGCTCCAGGCCTTCGTTGACGCGGGCAAGCTCGACGCCAAGGCCGAGATCACCGAGGACGTGCTGGTCGCTTCGGGCGTCGTGCGCCGCAAGCTCGACGGCGTCCGCGTGCTCGCCAAGGGCGAGATCAAGGCCAAACTGAAGCTCGCCGTCACCGGCGCCTCGAAGGCCGCGATCGAAGCGGTCGAGAAGGCCGGCGGTTCGCTTTCGGTCGCGACGGCGGCTGCGGCCGAATAAGGTGTTGTGGGCAGCCCGCGCGGCGCTTACATAGGCACGAGTTTTCCAAGCGCCGCCGACCGGAAAACGGTTCGGCGGCGCTCTCACATGAGAGAGACCGGAATGGCATCTGCTGCAGAGCAAATGGCGGCGAACCTGAGTTGGGGGGCCCTCGGCAAGGCCACCGACCTTCGCCAACGAATCTTCTTCACCATCGGACTGCTGATCGTCTACCGGCTCGGCACCTATATCCCGGTGCCCGGCATCGACGCCGTCGCGCTTCGGGAGTTCATGCAGAGCGCGGGCCAGGGCATTGGCGGCATGCTGCAGATGTTCACCGGCGGTGCGCTCGGGCGGATGGGGATCTTCGCGCTCGGCATCATGCCCTACATCTCGGCCTCGATCATCGTTCAGCTGCTGACCGCCATGGTGCCGGCGCTGGAGCAGTTGAAGAAGGAAGGCGAGCAGGGCCGCAAGAAGATCAACCAGTACACCCGGTACGGTACGGTCCTTCTTGCCACGTTCCAGGCCTTCGGACTCGCCAAGAGCATCGAGGCGGGCAACCTCGCCCACGATCCCGGTCTCTTCTTCCAGGCAGCCTGCGTCATCACGCTGGTCGGCGGCACCATGTTCCTTATGTGGCTCGGTGAGCAGATCACGGCCCGCGGCGTCGGCAACGGCATCTCGCTCATCATCTTCGTCGGCATCATTGCCGAGGTTCCGGGCGCGCTGGCCCAGTTCTTCGAGCAGGGCCGGATCGGCGCGATCTCGGCGCCCGCAATCATCGGGGTGATCCTGATGATCGTCGCGGTGATCGCCTTTGTGGTGTTCATGGAACGCGCGCTGAGAAAGATCCACATCCAGTATCCGCGCCGGCAGGTGGGCATGAAGATCTATGACGGGTCCTCCTCGCATCTGCCGATCAAGGTCAACCCGGCAGGCGTGATCCCGGCGATCTTCGCCTCGTCGCTCCTGCTCCTGCCGACCACGATCTCGACCTTCTCGGGTGAGCAGACCGGCCCGGTCATGTCGACGATCCTGGCCTATTTCGGCCCCGGCCAGCCGCTTTATCTGCTGTTCTTCACGGCGATGATCGTCTTCTTCGCCTATTTCTACACCGCCAACGTCTCGTTCAAATCCGACGACGTGGCCGAGAACCTGAAGAACCAAGGCGGCTTCATTCCCGGAATCCGTCCGGGCCAGAAGACGATCGACTACCTCGACTATGTGGTGGCGCGCATCCTCGTCGTCGGCTCGGCCTATCTCGCCGCGGTCTGCCTCATGCCCGAGGTCCTGCGCTCGCAGCTGGCGATCCCGTTCTATTTCGGCGGCACTTCGGTGCTGATCGTGGTCTCGGTCACGATGGACACGATCAACCAGATCCAGTCGCATCTCCTGGCCCACCAGTACGAGGGCCTGATCGAGAAGTCGCAGCTGCGCGGCAAGAAGCGGGGCGGCGCGAAGAAGGCGCCTGCGCGTCGCTAACATGCGCCCCGGCTCTTGCCGGGGCGTTCGGTATCCGATTGTATGCGGGCGGTGACTCGACGGCGGATTCGCTTTGAACCCCGCCCGCGACAAAAGGGGGACGCATGACGAATATCATCCTTCTCGGACCGCCGGGGGCGGGCAAGGGAACCCAGGCCCGCCGTCTGGTGGAGGAACGCGGACTGGTCCAGCTCTCGACCGGCGACATGCTGCGCGAGGCCAAGGACTCCGGTACCGAGATGGGCAAGATCGTCGCCGATGTCATGGCGCGCGGCGATCTCGTGACGGATGAGATCGTCATCGGCCTGATCGAGGAAAAGCTCGATGTCGCGAAGGCCGGCGGCTTCATCTTCGACGGTTTCCCGCGCACGCTGGCGCAGGCAGACGCACTGGGGGCGCTGCTGGCCCGCAAGAGCGAAACGCTCGACGCGGTGATCGAGATGCGGGTGGACGACGCGGCCCTCGTGGAGCGGATCTCCGGCCGTTTCACCTGTGGCGCCTGCGGCGAGGTCTATCACGACACCACCAAGCCGACGAAGGTCGAGGGGACGTGCGACGAATGCGGCTCGAACGACCTCAAGCGCCGCGCCGACGACAATGCCGAGAGCCTCAGGCAGCGCCTGATGGAATACTACAAGAAGACCTCGCCGCTCATCGGCTACTACTACCATGCCGGCGACCTTTCGACCGTCGACGGGCTGGCGGCGATCGAGGACGTGGCGAAATCCATCGCTGCCGTGCTGGATCGTTGACCGGTGCCTTGACCTCGGCGGGGAAACCCACTAGGTCACAGCGTCTCGTTTGAGAATCGCATTGATTTACCGGGTTTTGGCCCGACCGAATCAATCCGGATAAGAGCCGGCCCGATGGTGTCGCACCTTCGGGCCAGTGTTGTGAAAAAAGGTTCCGGCGCTACGGAACCGCAACGAAAGGAAAGAACGCGTGGCACGTATCGCTGGCGTCAACATCCCGACGGGGAAACGCGTCCCCATCGCCCTTCAGTACATCCACGGCATCGGCAACGACATCGCCCACAAGATCTGTGAGGCCGTCAACATCGAAGCCACCCGCCGTGTGAACGAGCTTTCGGACGCCGAAGTGCTCGCGATCCGCGAGCATATCGACGCCAACTACACGGTCGAGGGCGACCTCCGCCGCGAAGTCCAGATGAACGTCAAGCGTCTGATGGACCTCGGCTGCTACCGTGGCTTGCGTCACCGCCGCAACCTGCCGGTCCGCGGTCAGCGGACCCACACCAACGCCCGCACCCGCAAGGGCCCGGCAAAAGCCATTGCCGGCAAGAAGAAGTAAGGGGAGGGCAGAGACATGGCTCGTGACAAGACCCGCATGAAGAAAAAGGAACGCAAGAACATCGCCTCGGGCGTTGCTCATGTGAATTCCTCGTTCAATAACACCAAGATCCTGATTTCCGACGTCCAGGGCAACGCGATCGCGTGGTCCTCGGCTGGTACGATGGGCTTCAAGGGTTCGCGCAAGTCGACCCCCTATGCCGCCCAGATGGCCGCCGAAGACGCCGGCAAGAAGGCGCAGGAGCACGGCGTCAAGACCCTTGAGGTCGAGGTTCAGGGTCCCGGTTCGGGCCGTGAATCGGCGCTTCGCGCGCTCGCGGCTGTTGGCTTCAACATCACCTCGATCCGTGATGTGACGCCGATCGCGCACAACGGCTGCCGTCCGCCGAAGCGTCGCCGCGTCTGACAGGCTTTTTGCAGCCCGGGCCGCGCGACAAGCGCGGCCCGGGTCGCG